>NZ_AOIN01000021.1 GCF_000337135.1 Natrialba chahannaoensis JCM 10990 | reverse complement strand
TCTCCGACTCGTTGTTGCAATCACCAACTACGAGCGAGGAAACGAACCGGGCTGTGAGAAGCTATGAGATGGATTCTATGACACGCTCTAACTGGTTGCCCTTTTCACGGAGAACAGTTCCGATTCAGCGGGGTAACAATTGTGCCCTATTGCGATCGTCCCCAGCCCAGTTATACTGGGTCCGGGGACGAGACGAGGCACATGCGTCCAGGTGCAAGTAGTGTTGCAATGGAGCAGGTTCTGGCTCTGTTATCCTGACGAGTACCGGCTACTCACGGCTGTACCGCCAAGTTGCTGGGACAGTTTGTCGCCGATAGTGTCACATTCGAGATGTGGTAGATGCGTCCGCTCGCTGTTCGTCCGGACGAATCATCCGGCCCCTTCCGGATATGTTCACAAGTGTCCGTCTCAACCTGATCCCGGTCGTTCTCGTATTACAAACGCATGACTCACGTCAGAGTACCAGAAATTGATTCCCCTCGCTAGGGCCGCTTTTCGTGCCACCACCATCAGTTTCACTCGAAGGCTCACCTGTGATCGTCGCTTACTTCTGCTGTATTGGGTTTTATTTGTCATATGCAAACTTTCATTAGGGACTGGTATGACAATTATTGGTATGGCAAAGAGCGACAATACGGCTGCTCCACGGACATTGAAAACAGTGACGAGATCCGTAGATATCATCAATCTATTAATGGAACTTGACAGGGCGAGGTTGACTGAAATAGCGGACCACGTCAATATGTCTAAAAGCACAACCTATACCTATCTCAAAAGCCTTGAAAAATCAGGCCTCATCTCCCGTACACAGAATCAGTATCGACTCTCTGCGAATATGCTCGTTTACGGCGGATATGTGCGGAACAACAATATCTTATACGAGATTGGTAAACCGGAGATCGACGCCTTGGCGACTGAAACAGGACAATACTCACACCTCGTTATCGAAGAACACGGACGAGGAATCAACCTGTATAAGGCAAAGGGGGAGGAAGCAGTTGGTGATGATTATCAAATCGCCAAGTTCCAACAACGTGATTATCTCCATATCACAGCCTCTGGTAAAGCAATTCTCGCATATTTACCTGAGGAACGTGTTCGAGAGATACTCAATACACACGGTCTTCCGAGTCGGACAGAAGAAACAATAACCGATCGTGATGAACTTTTCAACGAGTTAGACGACATTCGTGAACGTGGCTTCGCTTACAACGATGAAGAGGAGATAGAAGGGTTCCGTGCAGTCGGTGCGCCGATCCGTGACCGTAACGGGACAATCCTTGGATCGCTGAGCGTGTCTGCCCCAATAAGCATCTTCAAAGATGAACGGTTTTACGACGAGATTCCAGAGTTAGTCGTCAATGTCGCAAACATAATCGAAGTCAACATAAACATGTCTCACAGAAGTTCTGAGATAACTGAGTAACCACACGTCATCTTGACGCATGCTTGCCTCGGATTTACTCTTGGATCTGTTTGGTGAGACGAATTGCTGTCCCGATTGACCGGTGCAACCGCGACTGCCACCGTCGGCTCTGTCAATGGCGATCTACAGGCGGAACAGGCCGAGTTCCTCGGGGTCGTACGGGAATCAAAAATTTCCGTGATGATGAGACGCTTTCGGCGTCTCGAACCACTTGACCCCGAGGTGGTTCACGATCAACGTTGGCCCTGCGAGGCCCCTGTAGTGTTGTCTCGTCCTCAGACTATGCTTTTTCGAGTACACCACCCACGCCTTGCTGTGTTCAATCTTCGGCCACCGATTCGCTGGGCTTGCCAGTACTTCCGACGGCTGGCTTATCATCACCTTGCTTTTTGTCCTGATCGCGATCACCAGGAGTTGGTATTCGTCCAGCAGTCTCGTCGGTCGGACCGATCCCAACGCCCCCACCCGGTAAGACGACGTTCAGTACGAGCGCAGAGACTCCGCCGACAAGGATTCCCTCCTCAAGGAGCAGCTCGAGTTGAGAAGGTAATTGGGCGAGCGCTTCAGGGCGTGTTGAGACGGCAACACCGAGTCCTATGGAGACGGCCAGAATCGTCATATTCCGGTGAGTCAACTCGACGTTGTTGTGAACAATCGAGAATCCTGATGCGAGAACCATCGCGAACATGATGAGTGCTCCGCCGCCTAACACTGCATCTGGCATGGCAGCAATGACCGCGCCGATCTTCGGAACGAACCCAAAGAGGACGAGGATTATGCCGCCAATACCGGCAACGTAGCGGCTTGCGACCCCGGTCAGATTAATGAGGCCAACGTTCTGTGCGAAGGCAGTATTCGGGAGCGCGTTGAAAATCGCTGCGAACGCACTGGCGAATCCATCGGCCATAATCCCGCCGCTTAGTTCTCGTTCTTTCGGACTACGTCCTTCAACTTCGACAATTGCGCCGATATTCCCGAGCGTTTCAACCCCAACAACCACATAAATGAACGCAATGAGGATGATTGCACTCGGCTCAAATGAGATCCCATACTTGAGTGGGACCGGCACCGTAACCCATCCAGCGTTTGCGACAGGCGAGAAATCAACGAGTCCCAGCGGAATTGCAACGACGTATCCAACAACAATGCCAACAAACACTGCAGCAAGCTTCAAAATCCCCTCCAGGAATTGATTACAGTAAATCGTCACAACGAGGACCAGAAACGCCAGGCCCAAGTTAATCATTGCGCCATAATTTTCGGACTCGGCACCTCCCGCAGCGTAATCCATCCCGGTTGGAATAAGCGTGATTCCGATTAGTATGATCACGATGCCAGTGACTAACGGCGGGAAGTACGGGCGGAGTGGTCGAATCGAGAAACCGAACACGACCTCGATAACTGCTCCGACGAGTGCCGCCCCGAAGACAGCAGCAATACCGAACTCGGTCCCGATATTGAGGACCGGACCCAGGAACGCGAAACTTGTGCCCATTACAATTGGAAGTCGAGCACCGACCGGTCCGATAGTAAATACCTGGACCAAGGTGGCGACGCCTGCAACGATAAGCGCCATCTGCACAAGGAACGTTGTCTCGCCGTCTGGCAATCCAAGTGTTGTTGCCAAGATCAACGGTGGCGCGACGTTCCCAAGGAACATCGCGAACACGTGTTGGAACCCTAGTGGTATCGCCTCCTGTAGTGGTGGTTTATCCTCTACACGATACTCTGCAAACCCCTCTTCTGATGACGATGGGGAACTCACGTGTAAGTATAACACGGAACACACTATATAAAACTAGCTCTAATATCTGTAGTGAATATTAATGTTATTGGGTTGCAGGTATTGCGCTCACGCTTACTTCTCGACTCCTGTGGGACCCCACCCTATCAAAACGAGCCTGGGTTCAGCCGTGGAACCAAAAGAATGTGAGCGGACCGATCTTGGATCTTCTCTGCGTTGATTTTTCAGTTCAGCTGCTTTGAGAGTGAGCCACGTTAGTCAACAATTCGGACAGTCACCTCCTTCAGTCCGTTCCTCAGGGTCTCTTGTTCGAGTTCGACGAGAGTTTCGTCCGCAACATCAAGAGTCGTGACGTGATTACCGGCGAGCTCTCCGGCAGGGCTCTTGAAGCACGTCGATCCACACGGGATCAGAATTTCCTGTTCGTTCCGATAGCCCGGATAGAACAGGATATCGCCGCGTGATGGATAGACTGTATGATTCTCACGGGGCACGTCAGGAAGATCAATCTCATCAATGTTGATCCAGGTGGCGTGCCCGCTCCAACGCACGTGCATCACTTCCGTTTCTAACGGCAGGAACTCTCGCATCGTCTCAATCGACTTCGGTGCCTCATCTTCGAGTAGTTCGCCACTGAAGGTGTCGAACGACCCATCTTCGAATTCAATTTCAAGCGTACTCATAGTCGTTCCTCGGAATATCCATCAGCAGCTATGGGTTATACATAAATATTGTTTTTGGTATTGAGTAGCTTGACTACAAAATAGAGCCACACTGTCGAGTGGGAATCAAATCGTGTCCGAGCGATCCAGCGACGTTCTACCAGCAGCTGCTGGTTCTTGCGTCTGTCATTCCATGTTGCCGTACCGAACGTCAGTGAGATAAAGCGGCTAATCACAGTGCATTGCTTTGGTGATGGTTGAATTAGTTCCACTTTTGGTCTTCACTGACTGTGACACAACTCACCCTACTCTCTCAAAGGGGAGGATCCAACCCTGGTTCAATATATACGAACATCTGTACTTGTGTCTTGTCAGTTTTGCCTGTTATTGGAAGTAATTTCCATACCACACTCCTGCAACAATCTATTTTACACTAGTACGTTAGTAAACGAACTGCTGTCATTCGATCCTTCGAATTACAGTTGTACCACTGTAACGAACATTTGATTACCCGGCTTTTGACGGAGTGACATTTGTATATCGTGAATAGACACCTCGATTCACGACGAGCGTATCGCCTCCATCAGGAAACCACTGGACCAAATCAGTTGCTCTACTACCCGAATTGGAAGAGTATTGGGCCTTCAACCAGATGGTATCAACGCTTTGGTCGACTGGATTGATCGATGCGACGGTAGATACTTCCACACTGTTGTGACACTTGGTTGCTACGAGGTATCGGCGGTCAGCATGGCGTGGGAACCCAATTTGTCACTTTCACACTAGATTTACAGAGGTACTTCTGTAATGGACCCGGAGTGGATTCTGAGGGAACTTCTCTTCACCATCCGTGACAGTATCGAGCGCTATTACCTCTCACGTCGTCGTTTGTGGTCGACAAACACCTCCTACATGTATAATTCCAGTCAAAGAGAGTGTTTTTTCAGAGAAATTTCCTTTGGATATATGTGTTATTCGGGAAAACTACCCCCAGCATCCGTAGACTCGTGACAACGCCATTGATTGACTACGTTTCAATTGTTGCTCTAGAGGAAATCAACCTGTGGGGTCCAATATGTGTTTGCTACTAGCAAACACAGCTCGGTCCGATGCTAGTTCGTCCTTGACTGGCCCGTTCGTCACACACAACCGTTCACCATGGCCAAGCATACCACGGACCACTAGTTTTGTCACAGTCTGGCAGGGCTAGTCTCCTCATTCCTTTGATTGGTACCACGCAGTCACCTTCCGTACTCGAGTACCCGGCTCGTTGATCATCTGCCATATCAACGGAATAGGGCACTGTCTGAAGCCGTGTTTCCAGATGGTTGGCTCATTCTTGCTGAGTCGCCCATACCGTGGCGTTTGTTCATCCCGAACGTATATGTGTGGTGGAGACGCAGCTATCGTCATGACCGAGAACTCGGACGACGGGCCTCGAACCATTCAGTCGGTCGAAAAAGCGTGTGCGATTATCAGAGCATTGCGAGAGCTTGATGGAGCGGGAATCACCGAACTGGCGACCCACCTCGACATGTCGAAAGGGTCTGTTCACACTTATCTGACGACGTTGAAGCGCAACGATCTGGTCACGGAATCCGGCGGTCGCTACCAGCTCGGTCTTTCCTTTCTCGATTTTGGTGAGTACGTCAAACGGCAAAATCTGGTCTACCAGTCAGCACAGGACTCACTCGATGAAATGGCGACGGAAACGGGCGAACTCGCTCGGCTGGTTATGCGAGAAGGAGCCCACGGGATCTATCTGGCCAAAGCTGAAGGCGAGAACGCAATCGAAACAACGGTTCGACCCGGGCAACGGGAGTATCTTCACTGTACGTCACAGGGCAAGGCAATCCTCGCTCACCTACCTACGTCCGAAGTGCGTCGGCTCATCGCTGAACACGGTCTGCCGGAGCGGACAGCGAACACGATTACGGAGGCAGATGAACTCTTTGACGAACTTGAGGAGATACGGTCGCACGGAATCGCGTTCAGTCGGAGCGAACTCACGCGCGGGCTGCGGTGTGTTGCCGCCCCAATTTACGGGACAGACGGAACCCCCATCGCTGCGATCGGGATTTGCGGCCCAACGAGTCGAATGCAAGGTGATCGATTCCGTGAGGAGTATCCGAAAATCGTCCGTGACAAGGCGAACGTCATCGAGATCAACATGCAAATGGCCACGAAGCGTCACGCTGAGACATCGTAACTGCTCTCTGCTGGAAAATTAGTTCTCGATTTTCTGCCAACGATCTCGGCGTGGACCGGCTCTACTGCTGTTCGGTACTCAAGCGGAGTGCCGATCAGCGACAGTTACTCGAGATCGTCGGTTTTTCGCCAGACGTTCCAGGTCTCTGATGACTCTGGCCACTGTTTTGGCGGTCGCCCACCGACCTCGATGGGTTCTTCCATCTTCGCGGTGAGCTCGATCGGATAGCCATCAGGGTCTGGGAAGTAGAGAAAGATGTTATTCCCGGGGCCGTGGCGGCCTGGACCTCGATAGATGGGGTGGTTTCGTTCTTCGAGCCCTTCGACTGTGTCTGTGATGGCGTTGTAGTCGGGAACTTCAAACGCGATGTGGTAAATCGGGCCGGTCGTGGGGAGCATCGGTGGTCCGTCTTCCGGGAGTTCCTCTTCAAAGTCGTGGAGGTCGAGCTCGAGTTCGCCGCGTTCTTCTAGGATTTCGAGTTCTTCGTCGGAGTACTGTGTGACGTTCATCTCGTGGTGTTCAGCCTGGTCAGCGACGGCAGGCGTTCGCAAGAACGCAACCGAGTCACCGATCCGGTCCGAGACGGCCATGTTCATCACGTCCGTATAGAACTCGATGGTCTGTTCAATATCGCGCACTTTGATCGCAACGTGGTCTAAACCCATGTTATCTACGACCATGCCCTACAGAGTAGGCTGGACTGTATTGAGCTTTCTGGTTGTGAGTGTGCTCACTGCAGCGAACACAATCGCGGGCCGTGGTCAGGCCGTCAGAGCAAGCAATACAACGCCGATAACAATAGATACCGTACCTGTGAGTACCTGTACCGAGAACGGTTCGTGCTCTCGCAGGAACGCATACGTGAGGCCGAGTGCGAACAGTGGTGTCGCATTGAGAATCGGTGTGACCATCACGACGTTTCCCGAGTGAAGCGCGGCGTACAGACTCACGAGACCGAGGCTCGAAGCGATTCCGGACAGGCTGAAGTATAGGAGATCGTTCCGCGGGATCGCCAACTGTGCTCGCTGGCTCGGGACGGCCGCCAGAATCAGCATGACGACGATCAATGATGTCGTCAGGTTCACTGCGGCACCGACCGCGGGTGCCGGGACGAGATCTGTGCCTGCCTTCCTGAACAACTGGACGGTGCCGTAGATGACTGCGCCCGCGACCGGAAACAGGAGGTCTCGGTACCGGATGGCCATCTCACGATCCTCGCCGCGTGTTGCGGATGCGAGCAGAATACCGCCGACGATCGTTGCAACTGCGCCGAACTGGCCCCGTACTGAGAGACTCTCCCCGAGAAACACTATCGCGAGTATCACCACCACGAGCGGGTTCGAGTTGCTGATAGGGAGTGTCAGATTCACGCCAACGCGCTCGAGACCGACATAGTTACAGAGTCGACCAAGTACCGGTGCGAATATCCCGGCGAGGATGAAGTAGCGCCACGCCCAGAGGTCAACCGTCACGTCATAGCGTGCGAGGCTGATCGTCCACAAGACGACGACATTAACGGTCACCGTCACCGCGAGGGCCGCCATCGGCGTCGAACGCTCGACGCCGAACCGGACAAGCACCGATGAGGTGGCGAACGCAAACGCCGTTCCAAGTGCGAACAGTATCGGGAGTGGAAGGTCAATCACGTAGTGTCCTCGGTATCATCGATGTCCTTTCGCAGACGGTAGGTGGGTGCGTTCTTCTCGTCTCTTTCGTGACGTGAGGGTGTACTCGAGTGGCGGTTACTCACAGACTGCGTGGTTGTCGCATCAGTCACGTGCCGACGGTCACTGTTGCACTGAGGCTGCGGAGTTTCTCGATGGCCGAAATCGCTGCGAGATAGCTCGTTTTTGGGTTCGTGGGAGAAGGGACGTTTTCGACCGTCGTTTCGATCCGTCCCATGCCACCCGTTGCGCTGATCGTGTGGGTGTTGGTCTCCGCGTCTGGGTGGGCCACGATTTCGACCGCGGTTTCGGATGGGCCAATCCCGGCGAGACTGAGCGCCATCGCGACGTTGATGTTCGACGGGAACGCCGAGGCGGCCTCGTTCGCCGGTCCCTCAAAGACGACTGTCGGTTCGGTAATCGCGTCGAGGTCGATGTCGTTGGCGTCGATATACGGTGCACCCTCAAGTCCCGAAGGTGGTTTCGTGGTCTGAAGCGTTGCGGTTTCTAGCTCGCCGGTGAGTGCTGCAGCCTTGATCGCGTCGAGACCAGCGATTGCGCCGGAGGGCAGATGGAGTCGTCCCGAGCCGGCATCCGCCGCTTCGAGAACGTCCGATCGCAACTCTGCATCAGCGAGGGCACCGACGCTCATGAGGAGACACTCACAGCCGTGCTCAAGCGCATCAATGGCCACATCGTCAACGGCATCTTGTCCTGCTGCCTCGATGACGATGTCTGCCTCGAAGAGATCTGAAATTGACTCTGCTGCTCGAGGCTGGGAGTCGGTGTCGAACTGGTCTTGCACGGCAGCGACCCGGTCCGGGTGTTGTCCGTGGACTACGGAGAGGGTGGCTGGAACCGTTTCAGTTGCAATCGCGCGTGCAATTTCGGTACCGATCGTTCCACAGCCGAGAATGCCGACTGAACGAACCATAGCACCAGTGGGATTGGTGGGATTAAAATAGTGACGCAACCGACCGGTGGTGATCGGTCCGCATTGGTAGTGATGGATCGGTCGGTGTCGAACTCTCTTCCACGAAGTGATAGTCGTTCACACACAAATTATATATAGGCACAAGGAAACAGTCGAGTGTACCCATGGAAGAAGCAGGTTTGCTAGTGCCATTGTTCCGTCGGCAGATGGAACACTGTCAGGTAACGCCCGACGAAACCGTCGCACTGGTGACTGACGCGAAGAGTCCGCGTGAGTTCATCGGTGCCTGTTTCGCTGCCGTCTCGGATCTCGACGCAGATGTCTTCGAGGTCCAGGTGCCAGAGTACGGCCGCAACTCCGTCGGCCCCGAAATTTCCGAGGGCCAAGGTGGAACGCTCCGTCTCCCCGACGGGCCGGTCGAAGCGTGTAAACACGCCGACATGGTCTTTGACTTCACACTCGAGGGCTTCATTCACGTCCCGGAACGCGGTGAAATTCGAGACGCTGGTACACGTATTCTACGTGTGGGCGCGCGTGAGCCGCATTACCTCCGACGGCTGATGCCGTGGGAGCCGGAAGAGGCCGCACGCGTCAAAGAGCGCGTACAACACCACCGCGACCTCCTTGCGGCGGCCGATGAAATGCGGATCACCTCTGAGTACGGGACCGACATCACCATGGAGGTCGAACCAGACACAGCCTTTGACTCCTATGGCTTTGTCGACGAACCCGGCAAGTGGGACGTTTGGGGACAGAATATGGTCTCGAACTACCCATCTAACGTCAACGGGACGATCGTCATCGGGCCGAGCGATTACAACGTCGTTCCCTTCGCTGATTACGTTGACTCCGCCATCGAGTGTGTCGTTGAGGACAACTACATCGTCGATATCAATGGCGAGGGCGGCGACGCTGAACTAATGCGTGGCCACCTCGAGAGCTACGATGATCCGGACGTCTGGGCAACGAGCCACTTCGGCTGGGGTCTCAACCCGAACGGCACGTTCTACAACATGGCGCTGCACGACCGCAAGCCCGATGAAACGGGTGTCAGTGCCAGCGAAGGCCGCGTCTGGGAGGGCAACATGCTCTGGAGCACCGGCCCGAACGTCCACGAAGACCGGTACGCACCGTGTCACTACGACATCGCACAGAAGAACTGCACCGTCTCCCTCGATGGCCGAACGATTGTCGAGGAAGGCGAGATCGTCGTCGACTAACATTACTCTGTCACAGTCCTCATACTGGTACCGCACCGACACCACACCCACCACCTCACCTCGGAAGCGCGGGCGTGCCATAACGCTCCACGCGAGCGTTCTTCGTCCACCGCACGGTGTCGGCACCGACCGTTTCTTGGCGACAGGTAATTTTAATTTGGTCCAGTTCGAGGGTGCTGTATGGACAATTCAGGAGGTGATGCTGTAGCCCGTGTTCTGGTCGAGAACGGGGTTACCGAAGCGTACGTACTACTTGGCAACCAGACCGTTGATGTCGCGGACGGCCTCGATAGTCGCGGTCGCGACGTGATCACGGCCCGTCATGAGTACAATGCCGCCGTGATGGCGGACACTTACGGCCGTCTCACCGGCGATCCTGGCATCGCACTCACCGTTGCTGGCCCCGGTGCGACGAACGCATTAACCGGCGTTGCACAGGCCTACACCGCTGCCTCGCCGATGATCCTCGTGAGCGCTGTGCTTCCGAAAGACGCCCCAACCGAATCACTCCACGGCGTCGACGATCCGTTCTTCCTCGAGAAGGCCTTCGAACCCGCAACCAAGTGGAGCACACAGGTCCACGACGCCGAACGCGTTCCCGACGCACTCAACCGCGCCTTCGACGTAGCGACACGCGGCCGTCCCGGTCCGGTATTCGTCGGTATCGACGAGGAAATCCTCATGGAATCGGTCGATATTCCGGAATCTGCCTTCGAGTGGACACCTGTCTCTGATACCCCTCCATCACCGTCCGCAGCGACGGACGCGCTCGAGACCGTTACGAACGCCGAAAAACGGATGCTCTACGTCGGCAAGGGCGTCCTCAGATCGTTCTCGAGTGACCAGGCGGTCGCGATCGCAGAAGCACTCGAGTGCCCCGTGGTCTGTCCGCGTCATTATCCGGATTCGTTTCCGAACGACCACGAACTGTTCGCGGGGACTGTCGGGATGTCGGATCATCCGGCGGCCGTTGGGGCGCTTGCGGAGGCGGAGGCCGTGTTGTCGATCGGCGTTCGGCCGAGTTCTCACGAGGCGGCCGTTCTCGACGACCGAACGAGCGACGAGGTCGAGATCGCCTATCTCCACTCGGGTCAGTCGGAGTTCCCACAGAGCAGTGCGGCTGCTGTCGTCGGGGGCGATCTGGCGACGACGCTGCCTGCCATCGCAGACACGCTCGCGGACGAGGTGAGCAAGACCGATGGCGACTACCGCGACACCGTGCAGGCGGAGCGACGGCGGGTTGAAGACGAGATCAAGTCGTACCTGGATTCGGTGGCCGAGCAGACGCCGATTCACCCGCTCGTCATCATGGATGCGCTGCGCGACGTGACCGACGATGATGTGATCCTCACGGGTGACGCTGGTGCGGCCGGCGGAGCGTGGCCGAACGACGCTTTCGAGTACCGCACGACAAACACCTTCCAGCACTCACGCCTGTACGACTCGATGGGCTTTCCGGTGCCAGCTGGCAACGTCGCAAAACTGGTCGAGCCGGAGCGCCAGGTCGTCAACCTGATCGGTGACGGTGGGATGCTCATGTGCAATATGGAGCTTGTTACGGCGGCCGCAACTGAGACGGATGCCGTGACGATCGTCATGAACGACGCCAAGTACGGGATGATCTGGAACTACCAGCAACGTGACGGCCACGCGGAGGTTGCTACGGACATTCCGCAGGTTGACTTTGCGACGATGGCGGAGACGATGGGTGTCCAGGGTGTCCGAATCGAAGACCCGGCTGCAGTCCGACATGCACTCGAGGAGGCTCTCGATGCGGACGAGCACGTAGTTCTCGATATCGTCACGGATCCGGCAGCGGACTACGTCTCTCGGACGGTCTGGTAGCGACTGTTCGTCTCGGGGTAACCGGTCGGCGAGAGGAAAACTATCTTATAGCTCGTCCGAGTGTGTCTATCTATGCCAGTGATGGAGCCAACACCAGCAGACATCACGCTTCGTGCAATTAACTACGAGAGCAGTGATGGACGCCAGATGGATGGGTTCGAACTGACCGGCGAGTCGACGACGTTCGAGGGTGAGGAGACGTGCGTGATCTTCCTGCACGGACTGCGTGGGTTCGCGCTCGGGGCGGGCATTTCCCCGGTTGCCTACCCGCTCGCCAGACGGGGTATTCGCTGTGTTTCGATCAACAAGCGAAACAGTGGAAAGGGATACGAGAAGTCCGATTTCGCTGAGGTCGATCGCGACATCGCCGGGGCGGTCGAGTGGGTAGCGGAGACCGGGGCGGATCGGATTATCCTCTGGGGTCGGAGCCTGGGTGCGACTGAGGCGGCCTACTACCAGGGGAAGCACAACGATGCGGCCGTCGATGCGGTCGTTCTGGCCGCGCCGTTCGCAGACATTCGCGAGCGGTCGACACGAAGCTACTTCGAGGCAATCGCCGACGATCCTGACGCCGCCTACGAGGAGTTCGTCGCCGAAGCCCGTGACCTCGTTGAGTCGGGTCGCGAGAACGAACTGGTCGGCCTGCCACGACCCGTTGACGGTGACATTGAGTACATCCCAATGACTGCCGAGTCCTTCCTCTCGTATCGCTCACCGGAAAGCAAGTGTGCAACGATCGACTGGACGCCGTCGATCGAAGTGCCGATACTTTTGCTCCCGCACGCGAGCGACCGAAACGTCACGCCCGACGAGGCACAGGAAATCGCGGATACTGCGGAGCGAAGTTCACTTGTCGACGTGAAACCAATCGAAGCCGATCACTTCTTTACCGGCGCGGAGGACGATGTTGCGGCGGCCACGGTCGATTTCGTTCGGCGTGCAACTGACCGGTAGCTCGCGACTCGGTTCGCGGGTGACACCCTGTTTTCGCGTGCTCGAACACACAAATAGCGGTCGTGCTAGCAATCACGTGACTGGAAGGATAAGCGAACGACGAGAACCGGATCAGACGGACTGTTGGAAGTTCGTTCCGGCGCACCCACGGACTGTCTGTGAGGTCACCAGGCACCCGTTCCAGCAGCCACTATCAGTGGACGCCGTGGTGATGGTCGTCTTCGGGACCCAGTGGCGTCTCGAGGAGATCGGAAAAGAAACCAGTCTCCTGCTGGGCGATTGTGTCCAGTTCGATCGGACTGAGACGGCACGCGTAGCCCAGTTTTGGCGACGCGAGCGCGATCCGCGGTCCGGCATCCGCCTCGAGCAGGCGGATCGTGACGACGGTGTACTCGTTGCTGAGTCGGAGTTCGCCGGACTCGTCGATCACACGCTGGTCTTCCTCGTGTGGCACCCCTGTGAGCGCCTCGAAGAACGACGGCTCCTGCCACGTAAGACTCTCGAGGGCGAGCGCATCGACACGGATCTCCGCCGACGAACCACGGATGATCACCCGCTCTCCACTCGGCGTCTGTAGCTTCTCGAGTTCGACCGTCTGCTCGTCAGCCACCAACTCGATCGATTCGGGTGATGTCGACTCAGGAGTCATAGGATGATCGAGAGCGAACTCGTCGGAATAACCGTGTGGTCGAGCAGGACCTCACGTTCTGCGAGCTTGAGACCAGGACCGTTGATCCACTCGGGGGCGTACCCGTCCTCGTCTCGACGGAGCGTCTCGTGTCGTTTCATCGAGAGGAGGTCCGGTTCTGTTTCGCTCTTTCGCGATTGGACGATGACGAGATTGTTCGTAAGTTCGATTTCGTCGTCGCTGCTGTCGGTAATGCGCACGTTCGATACCTGCCGACGGGTCCGTGATGGTGGATCTTCGGACCAGGCGAAATCACTCGCCATTCGTTCGGTTCGAACCTTGAGCGTGTCCCAGTCCTCTTTCATGTGGTAAGACGTGTCGCTGAATTCGGTGTCGCTCGCCCGCTCGCGCGTGGTTCGGATCGGGACCCGATAGCTGATGTCATCAGTCACCAGTTCGTGCCACTCGTTCAGTCGGCGATCATCGAGGAGTGCTGCTGCGTGGTACAGGAATTGCTCGCACTCGTGTTGGAGCGTCACTCGGTTGGGGATCTGATCTTCCTGCATACTACTCGGCCCCCTCGTTCACCATTGTCTCGTGCCACGTACGGTAGAAATCAAGCTGGTTTTCGTCGGTGAGGCCACCGTTCGCGTACGCAGTTCCCGGCCCAGCCCAGTCGTCGTCGACGGTCGCTGCGGCCTCCTCGCCCGTGCCCATGGTGAACTGCGTCGTCGCCTCGACTCGCTCTGCGAAGACGCTGCCTGCTGCCTCGTCGATCCCGTCCCAGATACCGATGTCGTCAGCCTCGAAGTTGCCGGAGACGCTGAACGTCGACATACCGACCTCATAGACGCGCTCTTTGTACTCCGTTGACGCATCGGCTGGAGCCAGTATCCAGTTCCAGACCTCCATCTCTCCGGGTCCGCGGGGTTGCCATTGGCGGAGACAGAACGTTCCGACGGGGTCTTTGTTCGGGTCATCCCGTCCGCCGAGGAAGATAAACGAGAGGTTCGGGAAGATCGAGCCGAGTGTGACGCCCGACTTGCGAGCAACCTCGTACTGCTCCGGAGACAGAACGTCGTGGTTGAACGTCTCGACGACCTCCTCGGGGTGGCCCCAGAACATCGGCTCTTCGGACTCGATCTGGTAGACGCTGAACGCGTGTCCGTCACAGTCCGCGATGCCGTACAGTTCACTCTCCTGCTCGCCGGTCGCCGTCTCGCTTCCGATCCCGACATCGATTGCTGACTTGTGCCCCATCGGCACGTGGTAGTTGTCGCCGTAGAAGTTCTCTGTCGGCGTCTTCCAATCGGCGTCGACGACCCACCGGTGTGGATCACCGATGACTTCCATGTCGATCAGGTCGAAGTACATGTCCAGATACCACGTCGCTCCACCGAGGTACTCCTCGAGCGGCTGTGCATCCGGCGCGATACAGGCAAACACCAGACCGTTGTACTCGTCGACGTGTGGCGCTTCGTGAAGGCTGTGGTCATCGGCATCGAGATGGTCGAAGCCGTCACCCTTCTGTGGGACACCGACGAGATCACCGGTGTTCTGGTACGTCCAGCCGTGATACGGACATCGAAAGTGGGTCGTGTTCCCTTTCTCCGCCCGACAGACGTTCGCCCCCCGGTGACGACAACTGTTGAACAGGACGCGGATCTCCCCGTTCTCGTCTCGAGTGAAGATGAACGGATCTTCCCCGATCGTTCGCTGCCGGTAATCGCCAGGTTCTGGAATTTCCGATACATGACCGATGTACGTCCAGGTCTGTCCGAAGATCTGGGACAGTTCGCGCTGATAGATCGCTTCGTTGTTGAGTATCTCAAGCGGGACCTCATTTTGCTCAAGCGCCTCCGCCATGTGATCCAGTAGTCGTCGGATTTGCTGTGGATCGGATTCGTCCGAAGATATGGACCGTTCGCTGTCGTGAGACATGTACACATGCCGATTGAGTGGGTTACAAGTACTTAATTATTGTTCCACACTGCTGCGGCGGTGAACACGACGGACGGACGACTGTCAAGTGAACCGGAGGAACAGACCGATTTGGGTGCCAGAATCGACCCCATCAACAAGTATTAGTAGTGACCGGGTGACGACTGGACCGATGGGATGGCTCGATAATCAGGTCGTTCTCGTCACTGGTGGTGGCTCAGGGCTTGGCCGCGCCGTGACGGAACGCTTCGTTGCGGAAGGCGCATCGGTTGGCATCATGGATCTCGACGAAGATCGTCTCGAGACGGTCCAGTCGGAGCTAGGCGAGAGCGTCGTGACGACCGCTGGCGACGTAACCGACATCGACGACAACAAACGCGCCGTCGCCGAAACGGTCGACGCCTTCGGCAAGCTAGACACCTTCGTTGGTAATGCGGGTGTCTTTGATCAGAACGCGGCGCTTCCGGAGCTCGCTCCTGATAACCTCGCGGAGAGTTTCACTGAACTGTTCAGCGTAAACGTCCTCGGATACATGCTCGGTGCGAAAGCCGCACTTCCCGAGTTAGTCGAGACCGGCGGTCAAATGGTCTTCACCGCCTCACAGGCGAGTTTTGGATCTGATGGAGGCGGAGTGCTTTATGTCCCCTCGAAACATGCGGTGGCTGGCCTCGTCAGACAGCTCGCGTTCGAACTCGCGCCGACGGTCCGCGTCAACGGCGTCGCACCGGGATACGTTCCAACCGATCTCTCAGACACCGACGCGCTTGGCGGTGACCGTGGTGTTGTCTCTCCTGATACCTTCGATCCTGAGAACCACCCACTCGAGATGACGCCGACGGCGGCCGACTACACTGGCCCCTACGTGTTACTCGCGTCGCCGGAGAACTCGAGTCCGATGACGGGTTCGATCGTTCGTGCCGATCTTGGCAGATCTGTTCGCGGTATTAGCGAGGTGAATCGGTCGGCAGTCGAGTATATCACGGACGACACCGACACGTGACCGCCAGCGGAGGCCTTGCCATGGAAGCGTTATACGGACTGCTGTAAGTCATTGCCAATGCAATCGTAAGTGCAATCGTGTCCTGTATACGGTTACACCGGTATACAGTGACAGCAGTCTGTCTCAGTCGGTGCGTTCGAGGCGTCCACTGCGAACAGCGTCCTCTCTGTGCTGTTACTGTTGTTGTCCGCTCATTTTGTCGCCTCACAACCGGTTGCTCAGCTCTTAGAATACCCCCGGGCTCTGTGTCTCGGCGCAGCGATGCCACTGTTGCTCGCTTTCAGCCAAATCACCACTATCTATGGCGTACGGTGTGTCACACTCTGTCGCAATGTTTATATGGGGTTACTGTGTTGTGTTACCCCATGGCTTGGAGTGAGAAGTGGCGGTCAGCTGACCGTCCAGACCCAGATGACATCCCAGACGAGTACAGCATTGCAACAAATTCCACAGAAAAACTGATGTGCTACTACTTCTGTGGTGTCACGGTCCTTTCGTACGTTGGCATTCGATTCGTCGGTACACAGGATCTGCTCGTTGCTGGTATTCCCGTCCTCATGTGGGTTATCGCAGTCATCGCCATGCTCGTTATACTTGGCCTCTACGTGATCTTCAGTCACAACTCGGGTAGTGAGACAATCACCGACATTGGTAATCAGACGGATCTCGACAATGAGTAATCAGCAACTGCTTCCACTGCAATCGCTACCGCCTGAGCTGTCGGAGACGATCGCAGCGAACCTACCGATCGCACTCGCAATCCTGGCCGGCTATCTGCTCGTCTTCGTCCTCATCACTCACCTTGCCAGACGTGGGCAAGCGAGCGGCCTGTCCGATCACATCGTTGCCTCCCGTGGTCTAAGCTGGCTCGTTGCGTCGCTTACGCTCGTTGCCACGGTGTTAAGCGGTGTTGGGATGGCCGGGTTTCCCGGAACGGTGTACTCAGTTGGGTTCTCGTTCATCGCAATGATTCTCGCCGGATACGCCGTGACTGCGCCAGCGGTCTGGTATCTTGGTCGCCGAATGTGGCTCGTCGGGAAGGAACACGACTTCCAGACACCTGGTGATCTGTTGGGTGACTACTACCAGAGTGATACCGTTCGTCTCTACACGGTCATCTCGAGCGTCGCCTTCAATACGACGTACATCGTTGCGCAGTTGCTCGCCGGCGGCCTCATCTTGATGATTCTAACTGGTGGTGTCGTGTCGTTCGAAATGGGTGTGCTCTTGCTCGCAGCCGTCGTCGCAGTGCATCTTATCACGACGGGGATGCGCGGTATCGCGTATCTCGATACGTTTAACGGCGTCCTCATTTCGGTGCTTCTCGGTGCGTTCGGTGTGTTCATTATTAGCCACGCCGGCGGGGTCGCGGACGTGTTTACGAGCCTCGGAAGCGAGCGTGCGGGCTACACCACTGCACCCGGGCTGACACAGCTGTTTACGCCGGAGGTTATCCTCATCGTTGGGATTCTGTTCACCGTGGGCAACTCCCTGATCGCACCGGCTGCATGGATTCGAATGTATTCTGTCGACGCTGAGGAGAACTTCGCTAAGGTGGCTGCGATGATGGTCGGTGTCTTGACGGTTATCTACATCTTTGGGACGAGTTTCATCGGCATCTACGGACAGACAGTGATGCCGGATGGGACGAACCCTGATACAGTCTCCTCACTGCTTGCTTTCGAGGTGATGCCCTTTAGTCTCGCTGTCTTGTTCCTCGTCGGTGTCCTCGCTGCGATAATTTCCACGACGGACTCCTATGCGCACGTTCTGGCTGCGACAGTCTCGCGTGACCTTATCAGGGAATTCATCAACCCGGACATCTCCGAGGAACACGAGTTGCTCCTCAATAAGGTCGTTATCTCATTGACAATGATCGCGGGTGCTGTCGGTGCACTCGTTTACCCGAACTTGATCACGCCGCTTGCCCTCTTCGTCGTCGCGATCTCGGTACAATTGTTCACACCACTGATGGGTGCTGTTGCGTGGCCGCGTGCGTCGACAGAAGCTGCTATCATTGCACCGGCTGTGGCGACACTGCTCCTCGTGTTATTCCAGTTCCACGTGATCCCAAATCCATACATAACCCCACTCGTTCCGGGTATTCTCACGGCTACTGCCACCAATTTCTTCCTATTCATCGCCATCAGTTATCTCACTCCCCCACAACCACTCAGTAAACTAGAAGAATATCATGGGCTTATCAACCAAAAGCTCTAGCCTTCACGCTATATGCTGGTCAGAGGAACGCTGGTCAGAGTGCGTTTGAAGAAGTGAGGCGGTGGAATTCGTGGAACTGATGTCAGAATTCAGCCGTCTCACGTACCCTATCACCGACATTCGATTAGGTGACGAGACTGCTGTCAAAATCAACGGAGAACGGTCTTGGTTGTATTCTACAATAGACCCCGACACAAAGTGGATTCTCGACGCCCAGTTGTTCGGACGCTACGGCATCGATCCGGCAGCTGTGTTCCTGCATGAACTCCGCGGAAAACACGATCTCTCAGAGGCGGTGTTTCTCGCCGATCAGTTTGGCTATCGGACTGCCATTGCTCGATTAGGGCTGAACGGTCAGATGGATTATACCGACTGAAAATCTCATCGAAACGTGTTTACACCTTCAAAATTCGGGTTGACCGTTTCCGTAACTCATGGGTTGACAGTTGGGCGAGCGCACGCAAATGAATTGAACAGTTCATACATTACTCCAACCACCAGAGACCCCATTAATCACTCGATAGACAAATCCCATCTGACGAGGTGCTACACCAAGCAGTGCCGAACCATCTTCCCAGCATCACACGGTTCAGAAGATATTGCGCTATGGGATTTATTGGGGCAATAATCCTGCTCGACGCATCGCCCATCTCAACGCAACACTCCCTTCAGACAGGCAAAACAGTCTATAAAAGAAGCCCCTGCAATTTCCAATTCTAAAAGGGACTCAAGTCCGCTCCACAAGCCCCACAACATATCTCACCAGACACAGCGCTAGAATTATGCATCCGCAAACACCGCTGCGAGTCGCTCGCGCATGAAATCACGGCGGTACTCCCGCCGCTCGGCCTCTGAGAGATAGTTCTTCAGCACGACAGACGCATCGGCACTGCCCTGGTCGGCCGCGATGACGTCCAGGTTTTCGAGGAGGTCACTCATCGCTTCGTTATACGTTGTATACCAGAATCGTCGGCCCATCTTCGATGTCGGTTGCTCACTACGGACGCGCACGTCAGCTCGATCTGCGAGGCGCTGAAATCGCGCTTGGACGGTTTCACCGGTGATATATGCACGATTCGCGTTCGGCGAAGGGAACAGATAGCCCGACCAGTCACGGTTCTGTGCTCCAAGTTTGTCGACTCGGTTGGCCAGTTCCGGTACGCCATAGATCAACGCCACCGTTCCCGGCCCGTTCTTTCGTTCCTCGAACGCAATGTGTGGCTCGTCGGACTCGAGTTCGAGCTGTGAGACGTGCAGGCTCGCGACCTCGTTTCGGCGCAGCCCCCACGCACAGAGCGCGAGGACGAGTAGTCCGTCGTCTCGGGAGTCCGCAGCGGCGTATATCTCCCGCACCTGTTCCGGTGAGAGCGCTGCGTTGTCGGGTTCGGCTCGCGACCAGTTGTACTCCTCGTCGATCGATTTGACGGGGTTGAACGACGCCTTCGCCCGCCGTTCGAGGTGCTCGTAGAACTGAGATACGTCGCTGTGATAGCGCAGTTTCGACGCGTCAGTACTGAGTTCGGCGTTCAGTTCGTCGAACACCGCGAGTGCGCGGCGAATCTCGTCGCTCTCCGTGCCGGGATCAGCGACGCGCTCGACGAGGTTCGCTTGCCCGTGTAAATCTCGGTATAGCCGGGAATAGGTCGCCAAGCGCGACTGTTTCGTCCGTACCGTTGTCTCGGCGAGTTGCCGACGACGATCGAGCGTTCGCAAGTAGGACTCGAGTTCAGTGATCGTGGATTCGTCGTCGATAGCCCACTGGTACGACGCACTGCTGCTCGTGTTCGTCTCTGTGTTCGTGTCCTCGTAGCCCACAGTAGCCAAAAATTCCGAGAGCGTCTGGTCGTGGTGTTCACGCAGTGCATAGGCAATTCCAGAGTAGCCGGCGTCAGCCACGTCCTGGTACGTTGGTCGCGTCGTAAGATCGACGCCGTTTCGCCGGAGTGTGGGCTCGATCTCGCTATGCCAGGTCTCCTGCAGGTCGTCGAGAGACTGTCTCGACCAGTTGTAGTGTTCGCTGCTCATGCGGAGTCACGATTTCCGTGATTTCTGGTGAGACAGCCCTGTTCCGGAGTAGAGGGGTGATTTGAAGCCGGCCATTTTCGTACGCCTCAGTTTATGTGACAGTTGTATAAAACTACTGCTTAGTCGGTTGTCGCAGAGTGGACAACCAAAATAAGCAATCTCGCTTCCGATAAGGTCTACTACAACATGAATCGTATGTCGATATATCGAATATGTCCGGATGTGTTTCTCACAGTCTCAGAGAATAGACCAGTTCTAGGTTGAATCACCGTCAGTTCGTGGTTTTATTTGGCGGTCGTGAACCGATTTTGAACTCCCTTGATTCGATCTGCCAAGAGAATATACAGAACCTCGTGGATTTTGGCGTTGCTGAACAGCGTTACTACTCCTAAGCGGCGAACCCAGTAGGGGAGCAATCGGTCAGTCAGGTGGAATCAGTGCCGAAACGACTATCTCGACGCACTCACCAGGGTTAGGTCCGGCGCGTAGTCCATGTCTCCGTCTACACTGCTTTCGGCAGGAAATCTGTGAGCCGACAGATATTGTAGAGTAACACCGCAAACACGAAGTAGAACAGCCTCACTCTGTAGTCCTTCGAGGAGGTCTTCGCAAGGAATCGTTCTTGAGCGATTTATATTCGTTTTCGACCTGCCAGCGACGCCTGTAACGCCGGCAAAACGGCTCGGCTTCCTCTGGGATGTCTGGAGCGAATCGTTCCAGACTATCCTCGTTGATCCAGTCCTTGATCGACTTCGGAAAGAGGTGCTGTCGATCCTGATCGCACTCAATAAAATTATATCTCACGGCTGTGATACACCTACGGAAGCGGGTTCACGCTAGTAAGTTGTACCGATACATCTCTGACGCAGCTTAGATATATGAGTCGTTGCCCCAGGTTGTTCGGACAGGCTCTGCACCCCACGATTATTGATCACGACCCTGAGGAGCATGGGCGTACGTCGAGTCCGAGATCGACGAGTAACTGGTCGCCCACGAGGTTCGGACAGTCTCGCAACAATGCCGCTGTCGGAACGATTTTGCGGATGTCGTCCCTCGATGGACCAATGCGAGTACTCGAGAGGAAGCCGTACTCCTATATTCTGCTGGACCGCGATGGGGAGTGGATTCTCACCTTTCTCCTCGGCGGACCGATAGAGCGCGATGTATCTGTGCGATTGACGCTGGTGGAGGTCACCGCGATCGAAGACGGCGACTCCTCAGCGGAGGATCTCGTCGAGACGTTCCGTGCGGATCCCTCGGTTTACGAGGACAGACAGGTCACGCCCACGGTCTGGCTGGCCAAGGAGGACGACCGTGAGACATAACAGTGCCGACCCGTCCGTCAGTGTTCTTCCGTTTCGAGCGGAACGTGCCTGTTCAGTGTCCGAACGAAGTCCGTTTCTTCAATCGTAGTCAGCGACTCGTATCTCGACAGTTCTTCGAGCAGCCAGTCGCCGGCACAGGCGTCGACGAACTCGGTCCACTCCTCGACCTGGAACTCATCGAAGTCGTAGGACGTGCCGCCGAGACCGTGGCCCTTGCCCTGGTAGAGCCGAATCTCACAATCTTCGAAGGAGAGTCTGAGTACTTTCGGCCAGTCGCGACTGTGGGGCCTGTTGGCGTCGTGATCCGGACTCGAAATGACGTAGTAGGTTGTCATGGGAATGATCAGCGGTCGGCTCGACCGTCCGTGCTCGAATCGGGGTCACTCTCACCGTTAGCTTTGAAGACGGCAGATTCGAGGTCCTCGCCGCCCGCTGTGCGGAGTGCCTGACCGAGCAGGTAGGTGTGGTCTGCCTGGGCTCGGGGATTCCCCGTCGGAAGCATGTCGACGGCCCGCGAGAAGGTTCGAACCACTGCGTCGTCGGTTCCGAGGACGCCCGCCTCGCTCGCCGTCTGGACGGACTGACGGACAGCCTCGACACACGCCTCGACCTCGGCGGATGGTTGACCCTGCGTCGTTCCTGCGACGACGATGTCGGCGTACACCCCCTCCAAGAACGCCGCCGGGTCGTCGACGTTGCTCCCTGCGACGAACGCCCGGAGTTCCGAATCGAGGCGGCGACGCCACGCATCGACCCCGTCGGTGACCCCTTCGACGTACGCGCGAGTGTAGACATCACCGACGAACGTAGTGGGGTCCTCGGGACACTCCCTGGTCGCAGTCGTCTCCATGCGTTCGGTGAGGATGTCCAGCCACTCCTCGGTATTGGGGTGGTCGTGTCCGAGTGCGAGCGCCTCGGCATAGATTCGCTCGAAAACCTCAGCCCGTTCGATGCCGACCCACTCGAAGGACAGGTCCTCGACGGCCGCAACGACTTCCGTGACGCCGAGTTGAACTTTCGCGGGGTCAGACTCGATTGCGAGTGCTAGTGCGGTGCCGTAGACCGAGGCGACGTAGTTGACGGGATGCGGTGGGTTGTCCGCTGCCGTCGCAGCATCCTCGATCTGGGTGAGCACCACCTGCACGAGCCGGTCGTGCGTTCGCTCGCCGACGTCGGTCCGCGTCAGCACTGCCAGGAGGATCGCCGCGTCCGCCTCCGCGAACGCGTCGAACCACTCCACCTTGCTCGGACCGTCGATCTCCCAGCGACACTTGCGAAGGGAACTGCCGAGCGAGGGGAGCCACTCCCCAGCAAGCGCCGCCTCCCCGTTGGCTGCCCAGTTCGCTGCTGCATCACCGTACACGCCACGCAGGAACGCCACTGGATCGTCGACCAGTTCGGCCGTGCCGGCGACTGTCTCGATGCAGTCGGTGAGGGTCTCAAACCAGACGCGCCCCCTGCGTGGCGAGATCCCAGCCACCGACTCGTCGTCGAATCCGCGGACGTGGGTCGACAGCGCCCCGCTGTAGACCGCCGTCAGGTATTGCGCTCGACCTCGATGAGGGCCGTCGGCCACTGCCGCCTGTCTTACGGACCCGTCGTACAGGACGATCCAGTCATCGAACCCGTTCGAACCGGGGAACGGCAGCGCGTTGTTGTATGGGCCGTCCTTGACCCCGACGGGGTCTTTGTACTCGATGCCAGCGAACGCCGCGAGTGCTCCGGCGTGGAGAGCTGCACGATACGCCCACTCCTCGTCGCCGATACCCGACGCCACGATGGTCTCGACGAGTCGGTCGCACGCCTCGAACAACAGGTCCGCACGGTCGAAGTCCCGATATCCGACGGCGTTTCGGATTCCATGCCCGTAGACAGCAACGATGAACGCCGCCGTGTCGTCGAGATCGGTGGCTGTCGCAGTTCGGCAGATGTCTGCCCCGAGCGCCGCCAGCCAGGACTCGGTTCGGTCCGCGGGACACTCGAACTCGAACCAGCAGAACCCTATCGCGCCGGCGTAGGCGTACTCTACCAACTCTTCTTGGTTAGCCAGACTGCCCACCGATCCGAGTGATCCCCTGACTCGGGAGCCGAGCGCGTCCACCCAGGTGGACAGGTTCTCGGGTGGACACGCCGCGCCAGCCACGGCCCCGAACATGGACGCGAAACTGTTCCCGAGGACGAAGGCAACCAACTCGTCGCCGTGGGTCGCTGCGGCCTGCTCGACGAGGTTACACATCGGTGCGAGCACCTCCTCGGCCGCCGAGTTGTCGGTACTCTCGACGAGTCGCCCGACTGTGATGCCGTAGATACGACAGAGCAGCGTCAGTCCCGTTTTCCCGGCGATTGTCTCCGAATCGACGACTTCGTGGAGTAACTGGCCGACGGTCGCGAGCGCCCCCTGGTTCAGGTCCGCGCCGCCCGCTGACCTTGCGAGCCTCGCCAGCGCCGTCGCGAAAGCGGTCACGAATGGTTCGACGTCGCCACCGACCGACTCCCGTCCGTGTGGGGTCGCGGTCTCGTTCGTGAGCGTCAGTGCACGGACCGCGAGCGTCTCAACCCACTCGTCGGCCGTCGGGCGCTCGCTCGCCACAGTCGCCATCGCAATCCCGGAAACAGATCCCCGGTATCTGATGGCCTCGTCGGCGGTGCCACGATTCTGCGCGACGCCCGCGACGAGGTCCTCGACCAGGGTCAGCCACTGCCTGGTGGCACTTGGTCGCGCAGTCTGCGCGACGATATCGATGGCCTCGCCGACCAACTGGCCCACGAACGCCGCGTCGAGGTCGGCGTCGGGGATGCCTGCGATCGCTGCCAGGGTACTCTGGTCCGTAATCGGATCCACGTCGAGCGTCCGACGGGTCGGTGATCGGACGTCCGGCCAGCCCATCGCGTCCAGCAGGTCTTCTGCGACCGCCCGGGGCGTCCGATCGGGCGCGACATCGGCGTCACCCAGGCTGAACTCGGTGCGGTCGCGCCAGGCGGCGACGTCGGCACAGCCAGCCCGGTCGGCGATGGCGTCGAGTTGTTCGCGGTGCTCGTCGTCACAGATGAGTACTGCGCCCGAACAGACCCTGTCCGCGACCCAGTCGACCAGCGCCCGAACACCGGCGTCGCTCATAATCCGTGCCGGCTCGGCACCGTAGGCTGCGACCACGACCGCGTTCGGCGTGGCGTCGATACCTGCCCTGATGTGGTCGGGCTGGCGAAGATCAGGGAGTTTGACTGTCGCCCCCCACGTCGTGAGTTCCGTGGCGACGCGCGCTGCGAGCCCTCGCTTCCCGCTCGCAGCCGGTCCAGAGAGGACGACGACCCCGTCATCCAGCGCGTCGACGATCTCGTCGACGTCTGGTCCTGCCCGTTTGTCGGCTGCATCGGCGAACTCCCGCTCTGTTGCAGTCGCGTCTAACTCTTTGGGTCCGTCCCAGTGCCAGGCACCGACGAGCGGCGACGATCCGTATTTATCGGGCCCCATCGAAACGTCGTCGAGCGACGGTGCGACCGTTTGCATGGCGGATTTGACATCCGCGAACGACTCGCGCGCCTGGGCGAGGGCTAATTCGGGTTCGGATTGAGCGTCGAGTCGCTCGCCGATTTTCGCCCGCATCGACTCGGATGCGAACACCCGAAGCTGTTCGATCGTCCCCGGTGGGAGGTCGAAGGCGATTTCGAGCGCTTGGGCGGCCCCGGCCAGCGGCCGATGTCGGACGAACGGTTCGAGCCACGCCGTGTCCTCTTCCCCCACCGAACTCGCGACGAGCAGGATCGCGGTGCGGACAGCCGGCGAGTCCACACGCCGCTGTCGACCGACGCCCCCATCTCGCGGGCAGAGGTCCGAGGCGAGGTCTCGGGCTGCCTCTCCGAGTGGCTCGACCGAGGCGTCGGACTCCTCGACTACAGCCCTGACGTCAGGTTCGAACAGAACCGTTTCGGACCCGTGCTTCGAGAGCGAGAGGAAGGCTGCGGGCGTGACGCTCTCATCGACGGTTCCGATCTGTTCCTGGAGTCGCTCGCTCTTGAAGTCGTAGCTGGGGACGGTAACGCGTTCGATGAGGGACGAGTTTTCCTCATACCCCGGTCCGGCCGTATTCCGCGCGTAGATGGTTTCGCGAATCTCGTGGAAGGACTCGCCGTAGTCCGTGGGCGGCGTTCGAACCACGAACACGGAATCGACCCGCGCGAGGAGATCACTGGACACGGGGTGACCGCGCTGGTACAGCCAGTCGAGGCTCCATGGCCGTGTCACGAGCACCCCACCACCGGGACGTGCGAATAGGGTGCTCATTCCGGAGGGCTCCCCGTCGGTCGCCCAGTCCTCGTGGTCGCGGTCGACCAGTACCGACACGAAGTCGTCGACGACTACGAGTTCGTCGTCATCCACGGCTGTCATTTCTGCCAACCGCTCGACGGACGGCCCGAGCGTCCGGAGGTGGTGTGACTTTCCGACGCTGGGCGCACCCAGGACGAGGGTCACCTTCCCCGGCTTGACCCCATCGCACAGTTCGTCAGGCGAAACTTCTCGAATAGTGGTATCCATGTGTTCACGAAAACCGACTCCGTCGACGACCCTGTCCGAACGTCAGACACCATCGGTTCTGGACTTCGATACGAAACCCGGTGAGTAAAAGGATTTACAATCGGTCCGACCGCCCGCCAACTGACCGCAGTCCACGACGAGGGCCGCGAGCGCCGCCTGGGACTGTGGACCCACCAACACCAACTCCTCGTCGCCGCTGTAGACATGCGCCGATCACTCTTCTCGAGTATGTGTCCACGGGAAATCGTGATTCGATGAGTGAGATCCAAATCGTCGGTGTTCTCGGTGGAATGAGTAGCCAATCGACGAGCGAATACTATCGGCTCATCGACGACAGTATCAGCGACGCCCGTGGCGGCCACGCGGCTGGTGAGTATCTGGCGCGGGCGGCCACGCAACTGGAGGCCGCTGGTGCGGACTTCGTCGTCATGGCGACGAATACGATACACAAAGTCGCCCCGATGATTCGGGCGGCCCTGACAGTTCCGTTCGTCCACATCGTCGACGTTGCTGCCGATGCAATCTCGGCGGCTGGCATCATCTTCGAGGAATTGACGAACGGCGTCGTTCGAGCGGAGTCTCGAGACACGCATCTGGCGGTGATCGACGAACTGTGTAGTGCGGGGGGAGACGGACTCGTCCTCGCCTGCATGGAGAGTGAACTGTTCGTCGAACAGGACGACCGACCGGACGTGCCGATATTCGACACGACGGCGTTGCAGGCCGAGCGGGCTGTCGAACTGAGCCTGGGAGCACGGACCGACGCGAATTTGATCACCGAGTAACGACGGGGTCGCCAACCGAGTCACGCCGCACTCCCGGCGGGAGCGGGATGATATTATTTATCACCGACAGGATAGTAGCGTTCCCAATGAACGACGGTAGGTCGGAGCGGTCGAGCGAGGACACTGCACCCGAAGACGAGCAGGCTGCGCTGGCCAGGGAGCTTCGCTTCGCTGTCAGGGACGCGTGTAAAGCGGATGACCTCGAGACACTCCAGCCCAGTCTCGACCGGTTCGAGGTCCTGCTAGCGGACTACCCCGGACACGAGGACGTGCGGCGAGAATTCGCGTCGGCACTCTCGCTGGCGATGTATCACGCCGGTGAGGTCGGTCGGGTACAGGACCTTGTCCGGTGGGAAGCGCGTCTCGCTGAACTGGCCGCAGCGTTCAGGAACGACCCGCACGTCCAGTTTCGCTGTTCGCGGGCGCTCGCCAATGCAACCGTCGCCCTCCAGGCGGCTGGTCGTGCCGAAGATCTCCTGCAGACGCTCGAGCGGATCGAGACCGTGGCCGATGAGTCCTCGGCCGAGGACGTGCAGTACCAACTCGCCAGGGCGCTGTGTACCGTGGTGGAGTACGAAATCGAGACCCGACGCTTCTGGGATCATGAGCGCCATCTCGACCGGCTCGAAACCCTCGCCGAAACCCACCCTGGAAACGACGGGATTCAACAGCAACTCGCTAGCGCATTGCAAACCACGAGTCATCGCGACGGGATCGCACAGCGATTCGAGGACCGTCAAGCACGACTCGACCGTCTCGAAACGCTCGCTACAACCAACAACCCGGTTTATATACCCGTCCCTCCGATCGGAATACAAGTCACTTTCGCGAAGGCGCTCAAACAGGCTGTGTCAGCCGATTTGGCTGCTGGTCGCCTCGAGGACGGCCAGGCACAACTGGAGCGGCTCGATTCCCTCGCCGCGAGCTACCCGGAGCTTGACAGGCTCCAGACCCAACTCGCCAAGGCGATCCTCGCAACCATCCATCACGAGGGGCGAGCCGGCATGCTTGACAGCTTCCGGGCCCGTATCGATCAACTCGAAACCGTTGCCGAACGCAATCCCGAGTATGTCGCCGTGCAACGCACCTTCGCCAATGCGCTCCTCACCGCCGTGGAACACGAGGCCAAGTCCGGCCACCTCGACCGCAGTCAGACCCACGTCGACCGCCTCGAACGGCTGGTCCATGATCGCCCAGATACCCACGGATTGTATCCACTGTTGGCCAGGGCGCTCACCGCTGATGCGCGATTCCGGGGGAGAGACGAACAGTTCGGTGTCCTTCACCATCACCTCGACCGGCTCGCACAGCTCAGCATGGAGGCTGCCGACGAGACGGCAATCGATCTAGAGTTCTCCGAAGCGCTCGTCAACGCCACATACGCCGAAGGGATGGCCGGCCGGCTTGACGATCAATGTCGCCACCTCGAAGGGTTGGCGCAACTGGCTGAGGACCACGGGGACGCCGAGCTGTACCGCCGACTCGCCAAAGGGCTGTTCAATGCCACGCATGCGGCGGGCGAGGCGGCGGAATTCGAAGCCCAACGCCGCCACCTCGAACGGCTCGAAGCGTTGGCCGACGAACGCGACGATTCAGTGATTCGAGCGAAACTTGCGCTCACCCTCTACACTGCCACGATTCACTCGTGTCGAGGCGAGCAGTTCGCCGACGTCCGGACGTGGCTCGATCACCTCGAAACGCTGACTGCGACGTACCCCAACACCGACGACGGCCACTTCAACCTCGCCAGGGCGCTTCGCACTGCTGTTAAATACCTTGGGGAAGCCGGGCAGTTCGACCGGCAACGACAGCATCTCAACCACCTCAAAGCGGTGGCCGACGACTATTCCGACACCGGTGCGGTTCAGGTCGAACTCGCAAAAGCTCTCCATGCCTGTGCGAAGACTCGTCTGGAAGCGGGGCGACTCGACACGTTTCCAGAGTGGCTCAACCGTCTCGAAGCCCTCGCCGTCGATTCAGACAGCGACGAGGTTCACTGTGAACTTGGCAAAGCCTACGTCAACGCCACCAAGTACCTAGGGCGAGCCGAGCGGTTCGAAACGGTCGATGCGTACGTGGCCCGCCTTGAAGAAATCGCCGCGGCCTATCCCGGAGACGCCGAGATCCACCTGCAACTCGGCAAGGGGCTCGTCAATGGCGTCTCGTATCCAAGCAAAGCTGGCCAGTTCGAGGTCGCGTTCCAGCGTCTCGACCGACTCGACGAGCTGGTTACCGAGTTCCAGGAACACTCCGAAATCAACCGCTGCCTCGGGAAGGCACTCAGGGTTGCCATACGGAATCTGGGAGAAGCTGGCCGATTCGAGGCCCTCTCATCCCGGCTCGATCGAGTAGAACGCCTGGCCGACCAACACGCCGAGGACGAGGAAATTCAACGCCAGTTCGCTACCGCGCTGTGGTATGCCAGCTACTACGAGGGTGAGGCGGAACGATTCCCGGACCAACGGGAGTATATCGACCGTCTCGAAGCGCTCTCTAGGACCCATACCGAGAATGAGGGGGTTCACGACCGATTCGCGCAGGCTCTCGGAAACGCCGTCATCGACGACGGACGGTCCGGGCAGTTCGACTCGCTCCACCAGCACCTCGACCGCCTCGAAACGCTCGCCGAGACACACCCATCCGTCGACGATATCCAGTGGCGACTCGCTGGCGCTCTGGTCAACGCCTCGCACCACGAAGGCGAAGCCGGGCTGGTTGCGGACCTCCCGAGCTACCTCGACCGTCTCGACGACCTCGTTGACGAGTATCCCGAGAAAGAACGGCTGTATCCTCGTCTCGCCAAGATGCTCAACAACTGCGCGACGTATCTGGGCGAAGCCGGACAAGTGGACGACCAGCAACAGTACCTCTGTCGGCTGGAAGCGGTGGCCAACGAGTACCCCAATACCGACGAGATTCAGGAGCAATTCGCTGACGCGCTGGAGAGTGCGACCGCAAACGCTGACGAGTCCGAAGACGAGATGGGAAACATCGATCCACTTGCACGCCTCGAAACGTTGACCACCAAGTATCCAGACAACGACGTGATTCAGGAGTATTGTCGTGAGGCCCGCGATGGTGTTCAGGGTCCCGACTAGGATGCCAGTCAGTCGAGTGATCGGTACTAAGCGTCCGAGTATCGACGGAAGACCCGAACGCTTATGCCCACATTCCTCCGTTTTTTAACATGAATAGTCGCGTACCGCGCCGATTGCCACGGAGTGGGAAACGATGAGACACACCGTTACGGAGGAGTGGTGGCAGCGTCTCGGCGGGGAACGCGAGCGCGTCATCACGGATGGATCTCCGACGGGTGACGGAGGCCTCTACGTCGTTGGCTGGATCGAAACTGGTCCGAGACGTGGCGATGGCCAGGGTGGATTCCTCACGCGGATGGACACTGTGGGTACCGTCACCTGGGAGTTCTCCTGGAGTGACACGCGACGCCCGAGGGCGGTCACGGTGACACCAACGGGACCAGTCGTCGCTGGGAAGACCAGTGCCGCCGAGACTGGCCGTTCGGATGAGGAAACGCCAGCCTGGATCGCGTCGTTCACGACCGACGGCGACCGACGCTGGGAGCACGGGTATCCGAACGGCGACGGTGACAGCTTCGAGACGGTGGTCGCGACACCGGACGGCGTCGTCGCTGGTGGCAGTACTGGCAAGTACACCAAGCGGACGCCCGATTCCTGGGAACGGGTCTACGGAACCAGGGACTGGCTGCTGGCGGTCGACATTGAGGACGGGACGGAACGCTGGAGCGAGAGTTACTACGGCAACGACTGCACGTCGCTTGTCGCGGACGGGACGGACGAACTGCGGTACGTCGGTGGCTCACGCGTCGTCTGGATCGCCAGCGACGGGACTGAGGAACGGAGTCAGTACTACGATGCTGAGACTGGCAGTAGCGATACGCTCGACAGTATTGCACCCGGTCATCGAGCCGGGGACAGCGTCATCGCCGGCAAAGCGTGGGAAGATCAGGAGTGGAATCCCGCCCGATTGCTCGTCATCGACGCCGACGGTGAGATCGTCCTCGAACGATTCCCTGGCCTTCCCGGCTGGAGTAACTTCGGCAAGGATGCAGTCACGAACGAGGATGGCTACCTGTTATCGGGGACGACACTACTGGACAACTGCTCTCTTCCGTGGCTGACCTGTTTCACAGAGTTCGGGGACCCGATGGACTTTCGGTTCGTGGTCCGTGATCCAGGCCCAACCACTGATCCCGCACTCAGAATTGCAGACCACAAATCGGGTGGGATTCCTATCAGTCCCGAGGGCTATCCCGTCACTGGTCGACACGCCGCCGTAGATGTTCTCGTATCGACGCAGGATGGGCTGTTTGTGGTCTACAACGAGCACGACAAGTCGCAGTCACCCGAACAGCGAAAAACCTGGATCGGGTATCTGACGTAGCTGTGTTCGACGGTCCCGGGCTCATACCACGGGCGGAGAAACTCTGGAACCCGAGAACTACAGGTCGTCCTCTTGGACGAGTGCCCCGTCGTCTTCGGGTAGACATACTCGCCGGCGTCGAGTCCATCGAGAAACGCGTCGAGGTACGCTGCGAAGGAGGTCGCGTTCACGTCACGGGTGGGCTGCTCGTGCCACCACTCGATGACGGGCGTCTCCAAGCCATCTGGAGCGTGTTCAACGTACGGGAGTCGCCGCCGTTTTCCATGACCAGAATCGAAGTCGTCGGATCCGATAGTACCAACTGCAACTAGTTACACACTGATCGCACGTTCGCGGTTCTCGCTCAGTTCACTCGCTCCGACCCGCGCTGCCGCCGTGCGNCCAACTGCAACTAGTTACACACTGATCGCACGTTCGCGGTTCTCGCTCAGTTCACTCGCTCCGACCCGCGCTGCCGCCGTGCGATCAGGTGTGCAGTGACTTGCAGTGGCTACTATAGTGGCCGAACTCAAAGTCGCGTTCGTTCTCCCGTTGGTTCTCCCACTCCCTGACGACGTCCGTCAATTGAAGCAATCGCCAGCCACCGAACAGTCCGAACGTCCCGGGTTCCTGTCCATCGTGGACCTGATAGGATTCTCGAACCGATATCGGAAAGTCGAATCCAATCGTTGTTTCTACCACTCGTCCAGTTCGTACTGCGTCTTCAACTCACGGAATAGCAACTCCACCTCCCACCGACACCGATAGATCGTCCCTAGATCTGACGGCAGGAACTCTTCTCTCGGATTATAAGCACGCAAAGAATGTGCTAATCGGCAGGACCCGCCAATCGACAGGGTGGAAAAGTAGTTGCTTGCGTATGATCACGAGCTGAATCACCATACAGCAGCGCGTTCCATCTTGCTTTATTTCACGCGCTTAGTTTTCCACGGGGATCGATCGGTGACTGCTGAATCGGGTGTCTCTATAACAAGTGCAACTTATTCCCGCAGTGACGCCCTTGAACGCCCCGAAATCCCATAGTTTGATTCACTCGGATTCGCTGGTTGATGTCTTCCAGTTTGTAAATCGGTCGTGAGTGTTGCCGTCGATCAATCGATCGGTGACAACCTGAAGCGTTCGGCAGAACAAGTTGTCTGTTCCCCACTCGAGTAGTGCCGGGTCCGCAAGGCCCAAACGTAGCCTGCCCATTCGAGATTCCGTCGGTCGACTCAACGGTCCCGGCCAATTCAGACAGACCCGACTTAGGTGTCGACAGACTCGTTAAGTAGGCCGCCCGCCGCGGCCCGATTGACTTGGCCTACTGCACCAATTCGACCGATATGAGAACGAAACCCGCGACCAAAATGCGTCGAAATGCGACAGTCCGACAGCTGAGTACTACCACGGCTACGGCCGCACAATTGTCCCGACCGGACAAACGATTCCAATTATAGCTGAATTTTACCGAGAGCAAACAACACCAGTTGTGATAGTGAAACAGAGACGCGGACAGGAGATCAGTCACCGTCAATCAGAATTTCGGATAGCTGGTTTATCATCACTGCTGATCTGTTACCCACGTACATACATCAGCAGAAACACGATAGAGACTACAAACGCGATGGCTGCGTCCAGAGTACTTTGAAAGGATAATAGCGCCGCTGCGAGGACGAAGGCACTCGAGAGGACGGCGTAGCCGAGCCCTGAGTCGATAGTGGTCGGCTCGACAGACTCCGTTCTGACGACGAGTTCGCCGCGCTCGAGTTGGCCGAACACGGTATTGACTTGGGCTGGCAGTCCTGCCACGATTGGCGCTGACTGACGGACGTCGTCTCGGATGTCCTCGAACAGCGCCTCAAGTTCGCTTTCGATGAAGCCGTGGTCGATAAGAAAAGACTGCGTCGTTGCCAAAAAATCGAACTTCGGATCAAGGCTCCGACAGACGCCTTCGCCGACGGTGCCGACCCTGACAAGCAACATTACGTTTGGCGGGATTCGGAACGGAAAATCATGAAGCATCGTGAACAGTTCGGTGATGATCGCGCGCCAAGTGATCTCCGACTGCCCTTCGAGGGTTTCGATCACCAGGTCGAGGGCGCGACGGACGGCTACACGGTCGACCGTCGCGTCGAGGACCTCAAGCGCAATGAGAGCATCTACCAGTCCATCAACGTCTCGCCTGACGAGGGTGCGGTAGAGCGCAGCAATGTCGGCCTGCTCCTGTGAGGTGAGGCGCTGACTCATCCCGTAATCGTAAATGACGAGCTGTCCCGTGTCCGTTACTGCGAGATTGCCAGGGTGTGGATCGGCGTGGAACACCCCGTCGACAAGTCCCATCCGTAGATACGTGCGTGTAATCAGCGTCGCCATCTCGGTTTCACCGACGCCTGCACGTTCAAGCGCGTTCGAATCCGTGATCTTCGTTCCCTCGACGTACTCCATCGCGACGATTCGCGCTGAACATAGTGCTGGATACGTCTCCGGGATGACGACTCGATCGTCGGCGGCAAAGTTCGTGCCAATCTCATCCATCACCGCTGCTTCGCGCTCGAAATCCAGTTCGTCGCGGATGATCTCCTCGAAATCGTTCGCGGCGTTCTCGAGTGAATATCGTTGACGGTCGTCCGCGAAGAACGTAATGAGCGGGATCAGTCGGCGGATAACACGGAGATCCCGTTCAATCATCGCTGCGAGGTCCGGGCGACGGACCTTCAGCGCAATTTGCTCTCCGCCGTACTCAGCGGTATAGACGTACGCGAGCGAACCGCCGGCAATCGGCGTTACCGTCTCCAGATCAAGGGTATCGCCCAGTTCTGCTTCGACGACAGTGAACGGATCACCGCCAGTTTCTTCTGGGACCTCGTCTTGTAAACTCGAGAGGGATTCAACGTAGGTCGGAGGAACAATGTCGGGCCGCGTCGAGAGGACCTGTCCGACTTTGATAAAGGCTGGACCGAGGTCGAGCATTGTCTGTGTGAGTCGGTCGGCCCGCATACGGTGGACGGATTCCGGGACAGATCGTGAAGGACCAAATAGCAGGAATCGTCGGCGGTCCCTAAGGAGAGCGATCGCGATCGGAAGAAACCGAGCGAGAACCTGGAGATATCGATAGTAGAACCTCATCGGCGGCGAACACCGGCGCATGTGGTCCGATGACGACTCATAACAACTTGTTACTCGAGATTCTACTAATAGTTGACTGGTTTTCTCGCTGTGGGCGTCACTCCGGTTTCCATTATAGCATCCAATTCACCGCAGTCGGCGGACAGATTTGTATCAAACCTACCATGTGAATGTGTATGTCGATGTCCTTACGGCTAGATGTGCGTCTAGTTCCTCACTGACCAGTGTGTGGGTTCTTATCAGTCATAGTCGTACTCGTTCCTATGTACGGTACGATTCTCGTCCCCATTGACGGTAGTTCCACTTCGACCAACGCGTTCGAATGTTCCGTGTCGATTGCACGAGCAACTGGTGCGACGATCAAGGTGATGTTCGTCGTCGAGCCAGTCGAGTACGAGCTCGCAGATGAAGATAGCACGGTCCGATCGGCGGCCAGACGCCGCGGTCGAGAGATACTCTCATCGGTCGCCGAGTCCGGTGCTGCTGCCGATCTTACCATCGAACGGGATATCTGCAAGGGTGTTCCGTATCAGGAAATCGTCGCGTTTGCCGAGAGTGAAGCTGATCTGATCGTCCTGGGAACTCACGGTTTGACAGCGGAGACGGGTCCGGGGAGTACGATCCAGCGTGTGCTCAGTACGGTGGAGACACCGGTGCTTGCCGTGCCACCGGATACATCTCTCCCCGACGACGGACCGCGTTGTATTCTGCTCGCAACGGACGGCAGTGAGAGCGCGTCTCAGACGACCAATCACGCACTCGAACTCGCAGCGAACGTCGGAAGTACGGTCGATGTTCTCCACGTTATTGACGAGACGAATCCTGCACTCACAGACCCGTCTCAACCGATGAACGAACTGGCTAGGCAAGGCGGACACGACCTCGTTGAACGACTCCAGACTGCTGCCAGTGAGAGGCAACTCCCTGTCACGACTGTTGTCACACGCGGTGTTCCGGGGATGGAAATTACGTCACGTGCAAACACCGTGGGTGCAGACCTGATTGCGATGGGGGTTCGTGGACGCGCCACACCATCAGAGCAACTGCTCGGCGGGACGACGGTCCGGGTGCTGCGACAGGCCGAACAGCCGGTCCTGCTGAGTCGGTAACCGTCCACCGCCCCTATGCAGTTAACCCAGTTGCTGAGCGCGAATTCGAACGGATAACAGCACTCGGAATCGGGTTTGTGGGACGGTTGTCACACACCGTCCTCGCCGTAGAAGGTTGCGTGTGCCTCGATGGAATCGATGGACGGTGGTGTAGGTTGCCGGACGATAAACACGTCGTAGGAGTGGTCTGCGGCAACGTGAGCGCCAACACTCGTCAAGGGAGTTACGATACGACCGACGTTGTCGCTACCGAGAAAGACCACGCTCGGCTCGTGTTCAAGGATAAGTCGCTCGATGTGGCCAGCCAGTCTGGATTCAGGCGGAAACTCTCGGATGTATTTGTATTCGAACGACGCTTCTGGTGCGAGAGTTTTGACTCGGTCGCGTAATTGATCTGCAATGACATCAACAGCAACCGTCTCGTTCTCTCCGATCCAGCCTTTCTCGCGTGCGTACCGGTTCCGTTCCGGAATAACGGTCACCACCACAATGTCTTGGTTGAGCAAGGCACCGTACTCAGTTGCCCTGACAAGGGCTGCTTCTGCCAGTTCTGAGCTGTCAAAGGGGACGACAAACACCATATCGTCTGTTCCGACGCCCTGTTCAATAACTTCGAGGGGCGACCGAACAACAGGACGACACCACTCCCTGACCATCACGCACTACTTCCCAATTAAAAATGTATTTTTAGATGTACTTAAATCAGTACTTGTGTGCGCTTCAGTCCTGAACACGTGAGGTTACAGTCGTATGACTGTAAATAATTGTGATAGTATTAAGATGGCTTGAACCGGAGGGGGGATATTGGGTTAGACGAACAAACACACTGGAACAATTGGATAAAAGCTGTAGTTGACAATTGAAGTTCTCACCGGTACTCGAGATGAAATATTGACAACGCCACCAGTTCGACACCTATCCAAACAACGGGGTCTATAGTAGCCACTGCAAGTCAATACATACCTGATCGAACGACTGCTATGTGATCAGGTGTGAATGGTTCCAGTTGGTACTATAGGCGATAGCATCGAATTACAGTAGGGACACCAGTACCCCCGGTCTATTCACGCAGCAAACCCGTCCCACTTAACACACTGTAGTGAGTGCAAAGACAATCAGCACAGCGTGCCAAACAATGGCCATCGCTGCAACTCGAGGGTCGGTTGCTGGAAGCGGCGGATGTCGGAACATGGCATCGTAGAGAAACAGCGTCGCTACAACTGATCCAAGCAATAGGCCAGTCTGGAAGGTAAGTGCCGTGACCACGCTCAAGAAGACCCCACCGAGTACGCTTCCGGCGATACCGATGAGAATCTTGTCGTAGTACTCAAGCATAGTTGCCGTCTTCTTTGAAGCTACGAGCTCGATCGATAGGAATCCTCTGGTGGTTCTCGCCAGTCAAGAACTTGATCAGCGGAGTCGGTGACACATCAAGTGCTGCAGCTATCCGGTTAGTATCAACCCCAGACAACATGGTTGCGTTTGTTTGCAAGTTCCACACCAACACGTCATCGAACCGGTGTCGCCAACTGACGGCGTTCTACTCGAATCCACTCTGACTTGCCGCTCACGCCACTGACGGGAACTGTCGACACCCTAAGGATTAGCCGTTGGCCTACAGTCCTCGAAAGCGCCACAGAACGGATCGGGTGGCACACATCAGTACCGTAACCGCTGTTAGACACTGCAAATCGACAGTCACTACTCCGAATGGACCGTCTGAAAGAACACGTCTTCGTCGGTTGACCCCGCTCTTCGCCGACAGTGTACTGGAGTTCGACGACGTCTGACTCTTGGGTCTCTGCTGCGACGCGCTCGACTGACAGGATGGGATACTCGTCGTCCAGAACGACTTCGACCGACTCTGCTTCGAGCTCATCGTATTGGGCGTCCTCAAGCACCTCCGTCACTACCTCGTCGGTCGTCGAGTGAGTTCCGTCGTCTGGAACTCAAGTAGAGTACTACCAATCAGCGGGGCGGTGAGAGCGGTTAGTGCGAGCCCGAAGACTGCCATGTAGGTGGCTATACTTCGAACAGCCTCCGCCCCTGTTTCTGGGACCGGTATTCAGCAACCCAGAGTGTGACCAGTGCGGTGAGGTTAATCGAAAGGAGGTGATGACCACGAGAACGAACGCTCCAAGCGCCGCGCCGTACATTCCCCAGACAGTCGTGATTCCGACGGCAGCCGCAGGCGGGATCAGCGCCGCCGCAATCATCACGCCCATAAACGCGTCAGCTTTGGTCCGCAGTACCTGTCTCGACGTTCGTTCGCCACGCACCCCACCACAACTGTACTGCTCACGGAGTTCGTCGAATTCCTGGGAAACGACCGTTTGTGCGTCGATCACCACCACGCGGACATCGTCGAGTCCGACATCGGGCAGCCGATCCAGTACCGGTTCAACCGCTGGCGTGGGGAGCGAGAACCGCACGACCGCCGCGTCCTCGATCACGCTAGCGGTTGCTTCGTCGGCGATGACGTACTCGATTCCCTCGTCGCCGAGGGCGGCGAGAACGGCCTGTCGACAATCTCTGGGGACAGTTATCTCGAGGTACCGTATCGCAGAAACGGTCAACGGATGAACAGATAGTTCCCTCGGGCCGACGGCAACGACCACCCAACCGTTTGAGCGAACCGTCGGGCACTGACTGGGGCCATCGTTTAACTCTGTTCGAGTCGACGGTACTATCATGCACTGTCTCGTCGCAATCGACGGCTCCGACGCCTCGAAGAACGCGCTCGCCCACGCGATCGACGTCGCCGAGGCGATGGACGGCTCGGTTACAGCCGTGCACTCCGTCGATCCATCAGTCTTCGAGGAGGGTGGCACCGAACCGATCAGCGGTCTTGGGGACGCCGACAACCGGCTGGTGATCGAACGCCTCGACGACGCCGAAGCGCGTGGTCTGGACGTACTCGAGAAGGCCGAACGCGTCGCCGAGGAACACGGGGCAAGCGTCGAGACCGAACTGCTGTACGGTAATCCGGTGGGGACGATCACGGACTACGCCGAGGAGTTTGATGCGCTCTTCGTTGGCCACCGTGGCCGCTCCGAGCGAACGGATTTGATGATCGGCAGCGTCGCAAAGTCGATCGTCGAACGGGCGACGGTTCCCGTCACGGTCGTCAGATGAGGTGCGGTCATCAGGCGAAGGAACGCCCATCCCACGCTGTTCGCGTTCGCGTCGGTGCCGGCATGCTTGTACTTCTCCGGTGCGCTGGTGTGCTGACGCGTTGGTACACTAGTTGCGCCGGCCGACTCCCCGATCAACGCTGGTAACACCGGCCGACCGTTCGACCGACCTACCACCTTACTCTTCGAGCAGCCAGCCGAAACGTTTCTCCCAGAACTCCTCACCCGGCGGTTTCTTGCTCCGGCCATAGGTCTTCTCGTCACGGATCTGGCGCTCCAGTACCTCCCGTACCTCGTTTAGCGCATGTTTAGCGCCGTAACCCTCCCCAGACGCGATGAACAGTCCACTGTCGGTGTAGAGACGAACACGAGCGAGCAGCAGTGATCGACCGCGTCGCGTTTCGTTGTGCTCCTGTAGGTGAACCTTCGCGTCGAGAACGTTCATCCCGTGATCTCGGTCGTCGAACTTCTCGATCATCGTGACGATGTCGTCGTAGGAGAGGTCGTCGATCAGGCTAGCGCCGTACAGTTGGACCCCACGGTTGCCGCCGGCTTCCCAGGTGAGCGAGTCCAGCACATCAGTTTTCGTCACGATGCCGTGGGGCGAACCGTCGTCGGTCACAACGAGCGACGAGGCATCAATTTCGAACATCTCCTCGACGGCCACCTCAAGCGTTTCGGACGGCGACACGGTTCGAACCGGTGTCGTCATCACGTCTCGGATAGGGAGGTCGAGCATGCGCTCACGTTCTCCCTCTCGCGCACCGAACCCACCGCGGCGAGCGCGGGCCGTACTCGAGGAGATCTCGCCGCCGAACGGGTCCACACCGCCGGCGTCCCCGCCCTGACTCTGGACCTCGGCCCGGACCGTCAGATCCGTGACATCGTAGAGGCTTAAGATACCGACTGTCGTTCCGTCTTCGACAACCGGTAGGTGTGTGATGTGGTGTTCTCGGAACGTGTTCACTGCCTCGCCGAGCCGAGAGTCTGGGGAGAGTGTACGCAGGTCGGTCGAAGCTGCCTCACTGACCGTTGCCGCATCGAGGTACGGTTGTACCGCTTCGAGGATGTCGTTGACAGTGACGACACCGTGTAACTCTTCGCTCTTGAAGACCGGCAGCAGCTGGGAGTCGCTGTCGATTATCAACTGTGCGACCTTCCGAACGTCCTCGTCGGGAGTCAGTCGAGGAACATGCCAGACCAGCGAGCCGAGTTTTTCGTTCGGCTGGCGGTGTGACGTTGCAAGTTGTCTGCGGGTGACGACTCCTTCGAACTCGTCGCCACGGACGACGACGCCACTGACGTCTGAATCCGCGAACGTTCCGACAAGTTTCGAGACGGTGGTATCCGCGGGGAACTCAATGTAGTCTTCCGAAACGATGTCTTCGATATTCATGGTGTTTGGAGCTGGGGGTACTCGTCAGGCAGTACGATCAGGGTCGGTCCCACCTGCGAGTTCGTTGAACAATACCAAATAGGCGGTGGGCATTCTCATTCACATGCACTACACACCACTGAGATAAGCACGGTGAGATGCGAATCACTGGTCGACGGCTATAGTAACAACTGCAACTAGTTACACACTGATCGCNGCACTACACACCACTGAGATAAGCACGGTGAGATGCGAATCACTGGTCGACGGCTATAGTAACAACTGCAACTAGTTACACACTGATCGCGCAGCAGTCGTGCAATCAGGTGTGCAGTGACTTGCAGTGGCTACTATAGTCTCTGTCTCAGTGGTGACGTGACGCGTCTATTTCAGGGTCGAACTCGAGTGCCTGTTCGTGAGCCGACGGGCCGGTATCGCGTCAGTAGGATGCCACCTGTTTCCATCGCTGTCCAGCAACTGTGTTCCCATACAGGGCAGACATCGAAGAGGGTAGACCGAGGTCTCATCCGTGACGTCGACGTCGTGGTTCTAGGGGTCCAGCTGTGGCCGCACAGGCAACACTACCAGTTGCCGTTCACGTCTCCCGATATTATAGAGAAGCGTACACGCCATAGACAGGGAGGCATTCGCTGCCTACTGATCAAGAAGAAGAAGAGACTGTAGTTATTTTCACTTGAGTGTGGTAGGACTGCCGCAATGTATGATACGATTCTCGTACCGACTGACGGAAGTACGGTCGCAACAGACGCTGGAAGGTACGCAGTCGGAATTGCAAAGCAGTTCGACGCGACGCTACACATCCTCTCGGTTCTCGAACAGGGACTCGTCGACGACGATAAAAGCGAGAGTGAACTGGCGGTCAACGAACTGTGCCACCGAGCGGAAGATCACGGTCTTGAAGTGACAACCGAGGTTCGTGAGCAGGGCGATGGCGTTCACGAAGAGATTCTCGTATCGGCTGACGAACACGGCGCAGACTTAATCGTGATGGGGACGACTGGGCGGAGTGGACTCGGTCGATTCCTGCTCGGCAGCGTCGCCAAACAGACTCTTCAGGAGTCGTCAGTTCCGGTCGCGACAGTCCACGAAGAGACGACGGCCAAGCGTGGATTTGAGCGCATCCTGGTTCCCACCGATGGAAGCTATAGTGCAGCGACTGCTCTCGAACACGCTGTCGACCTCGCGGTCGAAACGGGTGCACGATTGCACATCGTCCACGTGAACGCTGAATCACCGATCGAGGGAACCGAAACGATCGACCTCTCGAATGAGGTCGAGGTTGGCCTTGATCCTGTTGACGATGCGCTTGAGTTCCTTCACGAGTCGCAACTGGACGTCGTTGACGTATCGATTCCGAGTGGGCGGGTGGATCAGGAAATCCTCGCAACTGCCGCAACGTTCGATGTTGACTGTATCGTAATGGGAACGCACGGTGAGACCGGACTGCGGCGCTATCTCCTCGGGAGTACGACGGAACGCATCGTCCGGTTTGCAAGTGTCCCGGTGATCGGCATCAGCGCACCCCGAGACGAGACGGTATCCGTTGAATACCTCGATTATCAGGTTATCGACGACCGTGGCTGGTCGCTTGAGGATGACGCCCTCCTTGAACGTGCTGCAGACGCTGACCTCGATGAGGCGGTACACGGCACCTTGGAGGTGTCGCGCGACGAGTACGTCCTCGACGCGGCCGAAGCGGCCGGCCACAGTTGGCCGTTTCATTGCCGGGCTGGTGGTTGTGTGAACTGTACAGCCGTGTTGCTTGAGGGGGAACTCGAGATGGATATTCAGCGCAGTCTCTCGGACGAGGAGGTAGAAGAGAAGGGATTCCGATTGACCTGTGTGGCCACGCCAGCGAGCGACTCGATCAAACTGGTCTATGGGGTGAAACATCTCGACGAGTTTCGGGAACGGGTTATATAGGGCCTGTCAGTAGGCATAGTTTTATTGAAGCGATCGGTGTCTGAATCATCACACCCGGGTGACACGAATACACAATGACGGTAGATACCAATAACGAACTCACGCACCATTTGGGCGTAGCGATCGGAAGCATCGTCGTCGCGGTCCTGCTGTGGGTCGTCGGATACGGCGGGCAGCGAGTCGTCGCCGCCGTCCCCTTCTTCATACTGTTTTTCGTGATGATCATCGGCCCGCTGGTGCGTATCCGGCCGTCGATCAGACGTCAGTTTTCGGGGAATTTTCCCGTGAACTGGCGGTCAGAACTGGGTATTTGGTTCGCCATCTGGTCGGTCGTCCACGTCGTGTTCGTCTTCTGGGCGCGCGATTGGAACGTGGTCGGGTATCTCGTCGATATGAGTCCGTGGGCGTTCGGTGCCATGGTTGCCGTCCTCATCGCGATCGTGCTGGCGTTTACCTCCAACAACTGGGCCTACGACTATCTCGGTGCAAAAGCGTGGAAGTGGCACCAGAGCCATGGGACGTATGTCATCTTCTGGCTCGTGGCCGTCCACGGCTACGATCGGGCGTATCTCCGGCCGTACGAAGAGATGGGATTTCCCTCGGACGACCCGCTCCACCTGATTTACCTCGCGATGATCGTCCTGGTGGTTGTCCTCCACGTCGTCGCGTTCACGGCTGTCGTCTCCGAATATCGGAAGACTGGCGAGTATCCACCCGATCTGTGAGTACCGTTGCACGGGAATGGGTAGACGAAACTGTTCTTGCATGCCTTCTCGGGTCTGAGCACCCCTGTACATCCTTGGGCACTGTATGCGACATTCTCCCCGCGCCAGATCCGCTCAATACCGCTCGAAGTACTGGTCCTGGACCTTCACAAAGAGAGACATCAAGAGCGCAAAGACGACCGCGGCGACGCCGATCTGGAGCCAGTGAACGAGTGCAAGCGGTTCGACATCGAACAGGAGCTGGCCGGTCGACGTGTAGAGGACGAGTAACTGGAGTGTTACGGCGACAGCGACCGCAATCACGAGCCAGCGGTTCGTGAAGAGTCCGAGCCCGTACCGGTAGCGGATCGCCTGAATGCGGACGATCTCGAAGACGACGAATCCGGTGAACACCACCGTCTGTGCGAGTTCCCGGCTCGGTTCGTAGCCAGGATTCCAGCCAGCGACTGCCTCCAGTACGTCATATCCAGGCACGAGTTCACCGTAGAAGTTCAGGGTAAAGAGTGGGAGAAGACAGATCGTCATGAAGACGGCGATACCGACGATCGACGTGACGATCCGATCCGTGATGACGCCCTCGTCCGGCGGCCTCGGATCTCTGTCCATGATGTCTTTTGCGGGCGGATCGACGCCCATCGAGAGGGCTGGAATGCCGTCGGTAACGATGTTGATGAACAGGATCTGGATCGGCGTAATGACGAGTCCGAATCCCAACATCGAACCGGTAAAGATCATCGTGACCTCGCCGCCATTTCCCGACAGCAGGTAGTTGACGAACTTTCGGACGTTGTCGAAGATACGTCGGCCACCCTTGACTGCATCCCGAATGGTAGCAAAGTTATCATCGAGCAGGACGATATCGGAGGCCTGTTCGGTGACGTCGGTCCCACGAATCCCCATCGAGACGCCGACATCGGCGTTTTTTACGGCCGGTGCGTCGTTGACACCGTCGCCAGTCATCGCTACCGTGTGTCCCTCCGCCTGCAGCGTCTGTAAGATTCGAGTCTTGTGGTCCGGCGACGTTCGCGCGAATATGTCGACATCCTCGACGACTTCCGCGAGTCGATCGTCAGACATCTCCTCGAGTTCGAGTCCTGAAATCACTGTCACCGACCGGAGCCCAATCTCATCGCCGACCGAACGAGCAGTGACAGCGTTATCACCGGTGATCATCACGATATTGATTCCGGCGTTGAGACATCCGGAGAGCGCGTTGGTCACCTCCGGTCGTGGCGGGTCGAGCATTCCTTGGAGGCCGAGAAAGACCATGTCATGCTCTACTGTCTCGTCCGGACGTGTCGCCTGCTCAGTCGGTACGTCGGGCCGATAGGCAAACCCCATCACACGAAGAGCGTCCTCGGCAAAGTCCTCGTTCTGAGCCTCAATCGCTTCGCGGCGTTCATCCGTGAGTTCGACGAAGCTGCCGTCGATGAGTTCTCGGTCACAGCGCTTGAGGACGGTCTCGGGTGCCCCCTTCATGTAGGCGACGGGGTCACCGTCGGGCGTCTCGTGGACGGTAGTCATGCGTTTCCGTGCGGATGTGAACTCGATTTCGCCAAGGCGGGGGTACGCTTCAAAGAGTTCCTCGTGGTCGAAGCCAGCCTTCTGGGCAGCGACGAACAGTGCGATTTCGGTAGGATCACCGAGGTACGTTCGTTCCTCTTGCTCAGTGTCAGCGACCCCTGTCTCGTCACCATCTGTGTCGCGCTCTCGAGTACCTCTGTCAACGTTGTTGCAAAGCATTCCGCAGCGGAGTATCTCGGCAACTTGGGCTTCGCCTGTAGCCTCGCCATCCTGTAGAAATTCTCCCTCGGTATCGTAGCCCGAACCGGTCACCTCGTACACCTCGCGGTTGGCAGCGATCCGTTGAACGGTCATTTCCTCTTCGGTGAGTGTCCCGGTCTTGTCGGTGCAGATAACATCAACTGAACCTAGCGCTTCGACAATCGGCAACCGGCGGACGAGCGCGTTCTGCTCGGCCATCCGGCGGGCCCCGAGTGCGAGCGAAAGCGTGACGACCGCTGGCAGTCCTTCAGGAACCGCGGAGACGGCGATACCGACAGCCGTCAGGAACACCTGCAGCGGCTCTGTCTCACCAACGATGAGCTCTGCAACTGCGATGATCGCGACCGCGCCGACAACGACGCCGGCAATGATCTTCCCCAGGCGATCCATTTCGGTCTGAAACGGCGTTTCCCGATCTTCAGCCTCCTCGAGTGCCGTCGCTATCTGTCCGATTTCGGACTCAGGACCGGTCTCAACGACGACCGCCGTTCCCGAGCCTCGCTCAACTACCGTGTCCTTGTAGATGGTGTTCTTTCGCTCGGCCAGCGATGTTCCCTCATCGACTTGGTTGGTTTCCTTTGAGACGCCGACACTTTCCCCAGTCAGCGCCGCCTCGTCGACGCGAAGATTTGACTCTTCGAGGAGACGAGCGTCGGCCGGCACGATATCACCCGATTCGACGAATATTACGTCACCAGGGACGAGTTTCGTGGCATCAAGTTCCCGTTTTTCGCCGTCTCGCCTGACGATCGCGTAGGTCGTCGACATCTCTTTCAGCGCCTGCACGCTCTGTTCGGCTCGGTAATCCTGGACGAACCCGAACAGTGTGATGAAGATCACGATTCCCGTGATGACTGCCGCGTCGATCGTGTGTCCAACCCCAGCCATCACAATTGCGGCGACGATCAGCACCCAGATCAGCGCCGACGAGTACTGTTCAACGAGAATCCGTAACAGCGATGTTCCCGCTTCGGCTTCGACCTTGTTCGGGCCGTAGCGCTCAAGTCGCTCACGGGCTTGTGCAGCCGCCAGTCCTTCTTCGGACGTCTCCAGCTCCGCATAGATGTCTGTGAGTGGCCGCGAGTGCCAGTCGCTGCCAGCGCTAAGTTCGATTCGGTCGTCGTATTCTGACTGTGACATCGATCCGTTGTTGTCGGTACTCACTCCGCTCTCGTCTTCAGCCTCGATCCCTCACGAGATATACCGGTGACCGTCGCACCGCGGATCGCCCGTCGCAGCGAGTCTGTCCACTAAACGTCGATTTGAATCACCCCCGTTGTGAGTTCGGTCGTCGATTTCTTCAGCAGAACACAGGTCGTCACTGCTGGAATGTAAGTCCGATATGTACACTGGCATCTCGAAAGCAGACACTCTGAGGAGTGCAGATAGTAGCGTCAAGGAGAGATAGCCCCATTCAGTGCTATCGACACCAGCAAACCGAATGGTCATGCGGCGACTCCTACGACGATTTGCCATTTAATACACCCCCCAGATTTGTTCGGTTACTGATCACGTTGTCCTCGACCGGGGATCACCCTGAACAAGCGTCACTGTCCGCGGGGATCGGCGAGCGACACGTTCCGCAACCGAACCGAGAAGTCGTGCCCTGAGCGAGCGACCGTGAGCCCCCATCACGATCTGATCACACGCGTTCACTTCTGCGTACTCGAGTATCGACTGTGCTGGCAACCCGTCTGCGGTTTCTGTCTCGATCGATGATCCCAGTTCGTCTGAGAGCGTGGTTGCAGATTCGAATAGTTCCTCGGCTTGCTCCTCGCGGTCGGTCACGACTGCTTCGAGATATGTTCCCTCGACTTCCGACCGAGGACGATCGAACGGGAATGACAGGGCGTGGAAGACAGTGTGGGTTGCGTCCGGAAACGTCTCGAGTGCGTATGCGAGCGCGGCATCGGCTTGTGCTGAGCCGTCCACTGGGATGAGAACGTCTCCGGGAAGATCTCGGTTACGAATGGCTGTCGTCGATTCGGGGACAATTGTGGTCGAAACGGGTGTCCGCCGGATGACTGCTTCACTCACGCGACCGAGAAACGGCTTCGTAATTGGTGACTCGCCGTGACTACCAAGGACAATGTGATCGACATCACCAGTTGCGAGGGACAGAATCTCTGTATGTGGCTGTCCAGTTCTGAGTATCGTTTCTATGTCACGATCGCAATCAGAAACGCGTCTCGCCGCACGTTCGAGAACCTGCTCTCCGCGTTCCTTGGTGTGCTCATGTAACGTTGTTTGGGAACCGACCGCTGCCTCATGATCGTATGTGGGGTCGACGACGTACAACACAGTCAGTGACGCATCAGGAAACGACGTGAGGCAATACTCCAGTCCGGCGTGGGCGTGATCCGATCCGTCGATCGGAACGAGGACGTGTTGTGGCATGGATGAACGTGGTTGATCGGGGAAGAAGTCTTCGGAGTCTTTCCAGATGAGCTTCAACGGCAATACCGATAAAGTCATTCCGACAGTACAATAGGTTGAACTAGTACTCAGAACAACTACTGTGTATCCTATCTGCGATCGAGTGAACCACCCTTACCGACTCACTCGCGGTTATCGCTGCTCGTTCCGTAAGGAGGGGAGCTTCCGTCTTCGGCGACGCGACTTGCAGATTGGGAAAGCGTATCCGCAGCGGTTGCATCCCCCACAGAAGTTCAAAAACCGTGAGGAACCCCCACATTCCACAGAACTTCAAAACTCTGAATGTGTTTCTTCGAGGGAACACAATCCTAATTTCTCCAGCCTAGATGATTTGGCGTTCAATACTATACTCCAACCCCTATCCAGACCGGGTGTATCAACAATCTAGACGAATATTTTACGATTGTGGCAAACAGAATTCATGTCCATAAAGTCGCGAAAAAACCCAACTAACCACACGTTGGTAAACAACCACAGGTCGGGTGACCCGTGGAACTCTCGCTGTCTTCTTTAGATCTCGCCAATAGTTTCTTCCATCATCTCAACACAGTCCCACTCCTCGATTGGCCATTCAACAGAAGCGATCTCCCGTCCGAACTGATCGACAGCGGTGACATCACGGATAATCGTCCAGCTGAGCCGATCAGAACCAGCGTACGCACCCTCAATTGGCACACGTCGGTGAGTATTGATATCTAGCCCGTCGCCGTAGTAGGTCGCCGTGAGACGCTCCATATGTGTTGTCGTGTCGAGTTCCTCACGCCAATATTCGGCAATATACTGCACCTGTACCCAGACCTCGGCGAGGTCGTCACGGTTGGTGTCGACGATGACGCGCGTACAGTCCCACTTGGTAAACTCGATACCGTTCTCGACGATTGTTCGTGGTCGATCGTAGTCCCGTGCCGTTGTTGCTGTCGCTGCGATAGACCCGACGGCGACTGCACTAACGCTCGACAGGACAGTTCGCCGTGGAAGTGGCACATCGTGTCCCATGACGCTACGTTCAATACAGGAGAGAAAATAGCTAACACGTCCGATATTTGACTTTCAGTTTGGTCTGAAATCACTTCTGGTCGGTACAGTGAATCGTCGGTTCGAATCCTATCGACCCCGGTGTCGTCGAGTCGAAGGTGTGTACCATACTTACATCGAATCCGGACCAGCGAGAACGGTATCCTCGCCGAGAACCGCCTCGCCCATCGCGAACGTCCGCGTCTGGAGTGCGCTGTTGAGTCCGAGGAATGTCCGATCACCGAGGACGAACTCATCGTCGAGTGCAAGTACCCGTGCATCAACGTGTGCCGGTTTCTCGGTTGCAACAATCCGCTCGATAGCATCCCGTTCGGCGTCAGAGTCGAAGGGGCCACAGAAGAGCGCGAACGACCGATCGCCAGCGAGCATCGATCCGTACTCTCGCTCGACGGCAGTGCCGTCAGCCCGATCGAAATCCGTCGCGTCGAAGAAGAACAGTCGGTGACCGGTTTCGAGGTCGCCAACGGATGGACCCGAAGACGCCTCGAGATCGGAGACCTCGTTCGTCGTGGCCGATTCGTCCGGTCGCGCTCGGTGAGCAGGATCGCTGACACCGCCACGTGGATTCGCGTGCCGAAGGTAGAGCTCGAGCGTTTCACGGAGCCCTGCTCTGGTACCCCGTTTCTGGTACAGCTCGGGTGCTCGCGCTAGGTACTCTCGACGGGCGCTTTCGGGCCAGTCGCGATACTCGTCGGCCGCGAGCCAGTCTTCTAGCCAGGCGAGTGAATCACTCGGAACTCCGTCCGGATCGAAGTAGCGAGGAAGCTGTTCGATCTCGGATTCGATATCGACGAACGAGGTCTCGAACGTCGAGAGATACCGTTCGAGAAACTGTGCCGACCGATCGTCGTTCTGATAGAGCTCCGGCAGGTATCGAAGGTAGGACTGGCGAGGGCAGTAGGCAGTGACGGCGTCGATTCGTGGCGCAGCGGTTGGAGTGCCGACGAGTTCGACGGCGACATAGAGGTACCGGCCGTTCGCCTCGCGCAAGAGGATGTCCTCGGGATCGATTTCGTCGACGAGCGTCCACGTCGTCTCGGCATGAGCAGCGAGTTCTCGTCGCGCCGTTTCCTGCCAGGACCGAACGGTGGTTGTCTCGAGTTCCCCGTCTTCGTCTCTATCCGCGAGTTCGGCGGCGGGTGTGCTCGTAAGTTCCCACACCGAGTCGACGTCGATGGACTGCAGCGTCGAGCGAGCCGTCTTCTCGAGTGCACCGAGATCGGGCTGGTTCGTGGGATCGTCGACTTCATGGTTTTCGCTGTCGTTACTGTTTTCGCCGTCTTGGCCGTCTTCACCGCCTTCAAAATCGTCGCCGTTGAGCGGGAGAACAGTTGGTTTGTCGGTCGCGTAGTATCGAAGCCGGACCTGTGTGCTCGCAGACGAGCGAGCAAGATCGAGTGCGAGACGATGCCAAGAAATACCGTCGACGCCAGCGTCGTACCGGTGGAACGCTAGCCCAACGTGACGATCGCGGTGAGGGTGAGATGCGACGGTCTGGCGTTCCTGGAGGGCACAGCAGACGCGCTGGTCACCGACCAGCGCGTAGAAGACACGTCGATCGCTGTGGCTGAGTGGCCGGCTGATAAGCCGTCGACAGCGGGCCTCGAGTTCGTGTCGCTGTTCGAACTCGCCCGCTGTTTCATTCCACTCGAAGAGCCCGTGCGTGGGGCCTCGTTCACCGTGGACAGTCCCTGCAAGGACGAGCGAACCACGGGGTGCGGCGATTGCGGTCGGGACAAATCGATTGCCATCGATCGCAAACGCGTCCCTAGAGAGTGGATACGAGTCGTTCCGAACTTCGCGTTCGCCCCGGAACAATCGGATGGTCGGCGAGGCATCGACGCTATCGAGGACGTACAGCAGGTCGTCGGCGACTGCGATGTCGGCCGGTGATCGGACCCACCAGTCGACCGTGAGTTCCTCGGTCGTCCCGAGACACGCGATGCGTTCGTCGCCGTCGAGGACGTAAATCGTCCCGCTATCGAAGGTGAGTTCGACCGGCGCTGCCACCGGCGATTGAAGCGCCCCAGTCTCGTTTCGAAGCCGCGGTGAAACCGTGACGATCCGTTCGTCGTCCGCTCCCGCGACGAAGACGCGACTCTCGCTGGCACAGATCGCTCGCGGCTCGTCGAGCGACAGATCGTCGCTATCGAGCAACCGCTGGCGCGAATCGGTACGTGGATTGTACTGTGAGAGTCGCCCCGCAGCATCGAGCGTATAGAGAACACCAGTTGGATCGACAGCGAGGTCGACGATGGATTCACCAAGCGTTGATTCCCGTATCGAAGCCGTTCTCGCTAGTGTGAGTCCTCCGTCCGCGACTTCCGTGTGATCGGTTACCCACTCCTCCCAGTCGGCCTCGCTTGCCGTTGTTGCGTACGAAAACTCCATGGTTAGTACCCTCCATCGTCTGCCGTTCGAAGATCGACGGTGACCGTTTCGACGGTGAAAAGCGACGTGTCGTCGATTGAGATTACCCGGCCATCGAGTGCCGTCCCGCCGTAGGCGGTCATTGATACGTCCGAAATCTGGTCGATTGCATCGACCGATTCGATCACCTCGATCAGTTCCTCGCTCTCGAGTGTTCGGCCGAACGGCCACCCCGAACCGTCGTAGCCATACAGCGGATGCAGGTACGACTCGACTGCCTCCGTAATCGCCGCCTCGTACCCACCGCCGGTGTACCGTGGACGCGTCCGCCCCGTCACGTCTAACTCGAGTCGGACGTACTGAGGACCGGTCACGTGTACGCGGTCGGTCAGCAGCGTCCGTTCTCGGAGATGGCTGTAAATCGCTTCGAGAAAGCCGTCACTTGGCTCTGGACTCGAAACGTCGACTGGTGCGTAAGGAACGACGACCACGGTTGTCCCCTCGCTCTCGACGACAACGTTCGTCCGTCCGATCCTGAGCCCCGGCGTACGCGAAACGAGCGCCCGGTAGTCGTCTGCCGTCACAGCTCGATGCGTTCGGCGGCGGTCGCGTCTGGCCCGTCGCAGTGCGTCCGCGACGCTCTCGCGGTTAGTTCCGCCGGTCGCCGGTCCGAGCGGCGTGATCTCGAGATCGGTCGGTGAGACCGCTACGTCCGAGCTCGAGTCGAAGGACGTACTCGAGTCGGTGATCCGCCAGACCGCGCTATCGGAGACGTTACCTGCAGTGCCGCCGCCGGCGACGTAGTCTGCGGTGATCGTCGCATCGGGGTCAGGAACGCACCCGGAAACGCCGTCGCCGAACGTGATGTGGCCACGCGTGCGGTCGAGGACGTAGTGTGGGTCGTTTGGCCCCGAAGCGACGAAGTCAGGTACTTCGACGAATCGTTCGCCGTCAACGCGAACGGATGCCGACAGGACGGGGGTGTGCTTGACGGCGTACGTCTGGCTGTCGAGGATCGGTGTCGTGTCCGTGTTCCGCGTACTCGTTGTGGCAGCGCCGCCAGCACCACGAGCATCGGCACCGACCGGCGAAAGCTGTTCGTCGATGATCGAGATGTTATGACTCGCGGTGACGACGTTCGTACTGATCGTCTCGAGCTGTGGCGGGAACTCGTAGTCGGGCGTGTCGACGCGACAGCGGAGCCAGACCGTGTCGTCGAGTTCAAGTGGCGGGGTCTCAGGAAGCGTTCCCTCAGCGGCCGATCGTGGACGATCGCTACTGTCAGTGGTCGCCTCGTCGACGACAAGTTCGAGGTGGCCGTCCCGATACAGCGCATTGGTCTCGTCGACGGCGACCGAGAGGGGCTGCCAGTATCCTGTCTCCGGATTGTGATACTCCCAAGCCAGATCGACAGACGGCGAGAAGGTCGGACGGTCGCCATCAGTGTCAGTACCCAGTGACGGCTCCGGAAGGTTATCGTCGTGATAGGCGACAGCGAGCGTGAGGCGGTCGGCGATCGCGAACGGATCGCGGTCGAATCCGAGGTAGACACAGGCTCCCTGATCGACGGTGTCGCCGAACGGACGATAGAACATACCATCAGTCTGGTTTGCCTTCCGATGATCGGTCGCCCCCGTTTCGTCGACCGTCATCACGCGGTCGATGCTGGCTGCTGTCAGCGTCAGTTCGTAGTCTGTCTCGAACTGAAAGACACTCTCCGTCCCGTCAGTGACGGCGACCGGCGTTCCTGCGGGAAGTCGCGCACCGGCCGCATCGCTTGGCGGATCGAGCCGTATCCGGGCTGTCGCCGGCGTCGGCGGGCGGCGTTCGTAGCCGATCAACCGCAGGTACGATTCTCGATGCTCGTCGGTGATCTGGTCTAGCTGATAGGTGTGCGTTTCGGTGAGCCAGGCGAGGACCTCGAGAATCGTAATTCCCGGATCATGCGGGTTGAAATCGGTCCACTCACTCGAGTACGCCGGAATGAGTGTGGTCGCCTGCTCGAGCAGTTCGTCATACGTTCGGTCGTCGAGTTCCGGTATGTCCAGTCCCATTATTGTGTTCGTGTCTCTCTCACCGTCTGTCGGTCGTGTGCTGTGCTCGTCGTCCTCGCCGACTCCAGCAAACATCCCTCCACGTGCCGTACTCACTGGTGTCGCTGAGACCGGTGAGATCGACAGGCTCAAGCACTGATTCGCCCACCGTGGGCCGAGGACAGCCACTCATCCTCAGAACTCCCTCCTCGAGTCTCGTGTCGACACCGCTGTACTCGAGTTCGACCTCGACGTCGAATCCGCAGCCACAGCACCGCCCGTATCCGACTCCCCAACCGTCACCGAAACCTGGTGCGAGCCGCTACAGACGAGCGTATCACGGGGTAACGACCGACTACTGTACTCTGACAACAGCCGTCGGTCGGCACCCGTCTCGACGAGCACGCGACACTCGAGGACGGCCGCCACGTCGTCGACATTGGCGACGACCGAACTGAGCTGGTCGACAGTTGGGAGCGTGCCGAACGCCCAGCCATCTCCATTGCCACCCGACAGCGGGTGGAGAAACGCCTCGAGCCGGCGCTGAATCGTTTCCTTGAGCAACGAGACGCTTGTGACCGCCGTCGCTTCCAGCGTTACGTCGACCGAGAGGTCGGCGTAGTTCGGGCCGCGAACGACGATACCCGTGTCGTCTGCGGCGACGAGCGATGCCGGCGCGCGTTCGGTCAGTGTTTCCCGAACACGGTGTTTGAGCGCAAGCGACGGCACCGGTTTCTCTCGCTCGGTGTGTGGAACGATAAGGACGGTGACCTGTGCGGCGGAACTGCCGGCTGTGTGCTCGAGTGATGGATCACACGTCACCCGTGCGAGTTCCGGGAATTCAGCAGCGGCGACTCGTTCGTAGTCGCTCGCGGTCACTGCCTTGCCGCGGTGTTTGAGGCTGTTCGTCGATCGGGAGACCAGCGCGTCCGTCGATTCGATGTCGGCCCCGCCGTCGGCCGGCAGCGGGTTCGAGACCGATTCGACCAGCGCGATCGAACTCTTCAGATCGGTGATCGTCTTCGCGCCGATGTTGCCGTCGCTACCGCCACCGGTCGTGTACGTCGCACGGACGTTGTCCTGCCCAGCCGCCGGGATTGCGCCGTGGTCGCCGTCACCGAAGGAGATGAGGCCGAGTGTGCGGTTGACGACGTAGTGTCTGTCCGCTGGCGTCGAGTCGAGAAAGTCATCGACCGCGTGCCAGCGCACCCAGAAGGCGGTCGGCTCGCCGCGGGCATCATACTCCGTCGTGACTGCGTCGGGTCGCTCCTCCGCGAGGCGGCGGCGTTCACTCGCCGATAGCGTCGACAGTTCGTCGACCCAGACCTCGATATCGATCACGGGAGCGTGCGAACAGCGAAACGACTGCTCGTGTGACCCATCGCTCGAGCCGAGGAGTTCCTCCTCGACAGTGACCGTGTTGTACGCCCACTGCGTGTTCGGGTAGAGGCCATCGAGAACGGGCGGTGTACTGGTCCGATCGCTGGAAACGCCTGCTGGCGTCCCATCGACTGCGTCCGCCGCTCTACTCGAGTCACCACCGCTCGCGGCAGTGGCTTCGATTGCGGACGCGGTGGCAGCGCCAGTCTTAGTCCCATCGTCAGCGCCAAACGGGACGGTAGCATCCGAGGACACGCTACCAGACTGCGTCTCGAACTTGTCTTTCGTCACTCGCGCCCGTATCCAGTGGCGTTCGTGTCCGAACAACTCGACCGCAGTCGTCGAGTCGGGAACGGTCAGCGTCACGATGCCACGCTCAGTCAGGCCGCCTGTCCGATCGTGAACGTCGAGTTTCGACCACGAGCAGCCGTCGGCGGCGTGGGTGCCGCCGGCGCGTCGGACGCCGTCGCAGTACTCCCACTCGATTCCCGGATCGAACGAGCGTGGATACGTCGTATCTTCGACCGTGACGAACAGCGACAGCGGACCGTTCTCGAGTACGTCGTCGAAGCCGAGATACAGCGTCTGCTGGTCGTCGGGTACGTCGACGAACGGCACAATGGAGTCCGGTTGGGCCGAGAGGTCAGGACTGAAGGCCGCGTTGTTGTACCGAAATACCGTTTCGGCGGGCTGGCTCCCGCGGTCGTACTGGACGGATACGTCACCAAAGACTGGCGGATCGGGTTCGTCGGTGATCGTCCGACTTCCATCGCGCGTCACGTCGAACGACGGCTGGCCGTAGTTCCCGCTGACCAGTCGCGACCGAATCCAGACGTTGTCGTGGCCGGACACCGTCGTCGGCGCGATGTCCTCGGGCACCTCGAACCGGACAGTTCCAGGCGAGGAGAGCGCTGCAGTCCCGTCTTCGACGCCGTCGAGACGCGTCCAGCCGTCGCCGTTCCAGTACTCCCAGGAGAGGCGAGGCGGACCGCCGAGCACGCCGATACCCGCAGCCGCCGACTGCTCCGTGCCGCCGAGAGCATCCGACGAAGTTGACCCGGCCATGAGGCCATCGGTTTCCGAACCTGCATCCGTAGCGTCCGGCCCCACAGATGCATCATCGCCAACCCCGGAGCCGTTTCCATTGTGATCCCCGGTTCGATCGTGGCCCTCAGAAGACCCATCTCCACCAGCATCGCCATCACTATTGCCACCGTTACTGCCACTGCTATCGCCATTGGTAGCCACACTCCCAACCGAGGCAAACTCGAGATCGACCACGCCGCCCGGCTTCGTAAACGCCTCCTCGCAAGCCACGTAGAACGTCGCCGGTGGCTGTGGAATTCGTCCGAACGGTTTGATCGACCCGTCAGCCGCAGACAGCGGCACGTCGTTCGACAACAGCATATCCGGTTCCATCCCGCCATCCTCACCGTTACTCGCCGCATGCAACGACACAGATTCGAGCGCCGCCGACACGACAGCCGTCTCGTCGGCGAGTCGACACCGAATCCAGCGACTCTCACACTCGTTGACCGCACATTCGAGTGTCTGTCCTGGAAGCCGGAACGTCCGTTCAGCGGCGGTGTCGTCGGTGGGTGCATCCTCGCGTCGCGAGAGATCGGACTCGAGTTGCTCCTGGAGGGCTTCGACACCGGCGTCCTCGCCGAGGTGGAGACCGTCGCCTGCCCGTTCGAGGCGATGCCAGCCCTCGGTTCCAGTTTCGTCCTCGCCGTAGTACTCCCAGCTGGTTGCGTCGAAAAACTCCTCAGCCGTAGGTGAGGTTGCGGTTGCGGCGGCGTCTAGCTGTATCGAAATCGACAGCGAGGAGCCGGCTGCGAGCGTGAGGACGGTCTCGTGGCCAAGATAGAGGACGTGCGACTGTCGGTTGTCGCCGACGAACAGCGTATTCGACTCGTCCTCAAGTACATCGCTGTGGTCGACGATTCGGTCGGTCGTTGGGTCGACGCCGACGACGGTGGTGAGCCTGGCCGGCGTCGCCTCGAACCCACCTTCCTGCGGGAGTTCGAACAGTTGTGTATCACCGGAGCCTGCATCCGCGACGGCCTGTGTTCCACCCGGAATTGGGACATTGCGATCGAGGTCGGTCGAGACGCTGAACGAAAGCGGTGTTCGGGCTGCCTGAGGCGGCCGACGGTCGAAATCGAGTGCATCGAGGAACGCAAGGAGATGTTTCTCGGGGACCTCGTTCAGCCGGTTGCGGACGTCGGATTCGAACGTCGAGAAGATGCGAAGCAGCGTTCGACCGACGTCATCGGAGTGGGGATCCCACGCGTCGGTGTAGGCGTCCGCGCGGTCAAGCAGCGTCTCGAAGAGTTCCTCCTGATCCCGGTCGTCGATCGTCGGCCCTTCACGCATAGTCGTCCGTCCCTCCGCGACGGTGAAGCGGGCGTGCCATCACCCATCGCCCTCCGTAATGTGAAACGGATACACCATGTTCGACAGGCTGTTCGTCGACCGAACGTGGTACTCGATCTCGATCAGGATGCGATTCGGATCGTCCGTGGCAGTTCGTGCGTCGACGTCGACGATATCGATTCGGGGCTCCCAGCGGACGAGCGCCTCGCGGACGCTGCTCTCGATCAGATTCAACGTTGCCGGCGAGGCTGCCGAGTAGACGTGGTCGTGGATGTCACAGCCGAACTCCGGGCGCATGATCCGTTCGCCCTTCGCCGTACCGAGGATGATTCTGATTGCCTCCTGAATGTCGCCTTCGGCGTTCGAGAGTTCGACGTCGCCGCGGTGGTCCGACGTGACCGGGTACTGCCAACCGGTGCCGAGGAATTCGTCTGCCATAGTTCAGCCGATGTGAACGCTTGGACAGCCCGCAACGATCGTGTTCGGCGGGCCGTTCTCGATGATCTTGTCGCCCATTCTCGCCGCCGGCATCTTGTTGATCAGAACGCTGGTGCTACCGACCGCCACGGTTCCGCCAACGTGTGGGACTGGCCCGGAGGAGAGCGGACAGGTGTGGACGTCGGCAAGCGCGCGCCAGGCGGGGCGCTTACCGATCAGAACGTTCGGACTCGCTGTGCCAGTCAACGGCGTGCCGTGTGCGGTCGCATCGCCGAGTCGTGCTGCTGGTTTCATGGATTTAGATTCGGATCTGAATTGGATTCCGCTTCCGTTTCCGTTTCGATTTCAGGTTCACGTTCGGGTACAGATCTGTGATCTACGGTCTCTGACCTGTGCTCTGTGAACACTCATCGTTCGATACAACTGCTCAATTGAGCTGGATAATCGCGCCACGAATCGTCAACGGCCCCGTCGAATCGATCCCCATCAGTCCGCTACTCGAGATATCCAGTCGCGCCTTACTCGAGAGGTCAATCGTATTCTTGCTCGCAATCTCGACGGACGTGCCGCCGTCGATATCGACCGTTTTCGAGCCGTCGATCCGAACCGTCGGCGCAGACAACTCGAGTTCATCATCAGCGGTGATCGAGACGGTGCCCGATGAACTGTCGAGAGTGAGTTCGTTCTTCCCGTCGTCGTCACGGATCGCAATGGTCTCAGTGTTCTTCGAGTCGTCGACGACGATTTCGTGTCCACCGCTGGTCTTGATGGTGATACTACCGTCCTCGCCGTCGTCGAACGCGATCGAGTGCTCGGATCGGGAGCGAATCTCTCGAACGTCGTTTTTCCCGTCGTTCTGCTGGGGAGGCTGTTGTTTGCCGTTCCACAGCGAGCCGACGACGTATGGGTTGTGGATGTCGCCGTTCTCGAAGGCGACGAGCACCTCGTCCTCGACTTCAGGCAGGAAGTACGTGCCGTATTCGTCGCCAGCCATCGGTGTCGCAATGCGGGCCCAGTAGCTCTCGTCGTCGGCGTCACGCCAGGGGAACTGGAGTTTGACGCGACCGAGATCCTTCGGATCTTCGTTGTCGGTGACGATGCCGACAACGACGCCCTGAATACCGCCATCGGAGGTTTCACCGTCGAAGACACTCGGTCGGCTCACGATGGCACCTCCACTGCCTCGAACGTGGTTCGATAGCCCGAAGCACCCATCCGGTGGGTCGCCTTCGTGATGTGGTACGTCCCCGAGAAACGGGACCCAAGCTCGGCGAATCGGACCGTTTCACCCGCACGGAGGGCGGGGATACCGTCAGTTTCGCCGTGGGCCTGCACGATCCCGTCCGAAAACTGGTTGTGCTTCGTCTCTGCAATCCGTTCGGCTTCATCGCGTGACATAGCTGGTACTCTGAAAACCTCCTTGTGTTTTGCGTTGGAACTGCCCGCAGTCGTGATGATCTCCTCTTTCTTCCCGACATCCCACGACCGAACCTCGACTTCGTGCGTCTGACTCTGCTGGGTGATTTCACCGAAGAAGTCGTGCAGTGCCTCCCCGTACCAGAGTTCGTCGATCGGATCATCGGTCACTGCCGAGGACCGCGGTACGAACCGTACCGTCTCCCGTTCGGCATAGAACTCGAAGCCGTACGTTGCGGCGAGGTCGTGAACGAACCGGTAGTCACTACAGTCGTTCTGAATGAGCTTCTCGCGTTTGATGTCCGCACGTTCGACGACGACTGACGAAAAGGAGTACGAGGAGAGGACGTCCTCAACGGCCGCCCCAACCGTCGTTTCCGACCAGGAGTCAGACCGGGTTCCCTGCATCAGTTCCCAGAGCAATCCGTAGCCGGCAACCTGCACCGACGGGCCGCGATCGACCGTAAACTCGCCGGTGATCGACTGGATCTTCCCGCTCAACAATGGAGTCAACTGCCCGTCGTCGCCGTACCCCATCGAAATGTCGACATCGGTTCCGATGTCGAAATCGTCCCAAGAGAGACCGGCGAACTCATCCAGTTCTTCGTCGAACGGATAGTTTAACGCAAACGAGAACCGGTCTGCGCCCTCGAAGGTCGTCTCGACCACGAGATCCGCGATCCGGCCACCCGGCTCCTGAAACGTCTGCTCGCCGATCTCGACGGTAAACCGTGGTGAGTACCGCGGATGGTTATCCAGTTCAGGACTCATCGGAACACCTCATGACGTCTCAACCTCATAACGGCGGTAACTCGAGTGTCTCGCCCGGCGTAATCGCACGCGGGTTGTCGATATCGTTCTGATCTGCAATCGTCCGCCAGTGAGCAGAATCGCCGTACTCCTCGGCAGCGATCAACCAGAGGGTATCGCCCTCAGTCACTGTCCACGCCTTAGTCTTGTCCGTCGATTCGGGCGAAACCTCGGACTTGTGGTAGTCTGCTGTCTTGAACTCGGTGAAGACGATCGAGACGCGAGCGCGAATCGGCACGCCGCTTGGCAGGAACTTGGTGAACTGCTTGTTCGCACTCCGGACAAGCGCCGTAAAGTCGATGCCGTCACCCCAGACGAACCGACAGACTGGCGGTGCGTGAAGTTCGCCGTCGACTGACAGCAGCATATCGATGTACTTTGTGTACTGCTCACGGACGTCGACAGCCGAAGCGTCGACATCGTCTGACTCGAGTGCATCGGTCGTATCGAAGAACAGTTCGGTCGAGAGCGTCTCGGCGTTGCCGTCGACGAATTGCATGATCGACGCGCCGGAACCGGTGGCTTTCATCTCACCGTAGTTAACGCTCTTCTCGAGCGTGTAGGAGTTCGGGTTGAACTTGCATTCGATCGTTTCACCCTGGTGCTTCCCGTTGACGATCATAATCTGTGCCTTCTCGAGCTTGCCGCCGGTTGCCATCTAAAGTCCCCTCCGTTCGCGTTCAATCCGTTGCTTGCGGTCGAGTCGGCGGTAGAGCCGCTCGACGATTCGGTCGACATCGGCGTCAAACTGGACGGCATCGTCACCCCAGGGCACGTCGGCAAGGTCCCGCTCGCTGCCACGTTGGGTCCGCTGTGACGGGTCGCCAGTTCGTGTCGATGATTCAGCGGCCGGTTCCCGTCGCTGTGTGTGTCCGCTGGCTGCGTTCGCATCGCTGCTGTGAGGGCCAGGCGGAAGCGACTCAACTGGGGAGCGAGATCGACTATGCGACTCACGGGAATCGGTGCGAGAGCCACCCCGAGACCGTGAGGCAGACTGGTTACCAAACCCGCTCGCCTGATCGGAACGCCGCGTTGTCGCTCGCTCGTTCAGTCCCGACACTCGTCCCGTCCCGCGCGACCGTTCGGACGATGGTATGTGACTGTGTTGGGGCGTCTGTGGGCGTGCGTTCGCATGCGTTCCTGCACCGCTTCCGCCAGGGTTGCCGTCGACCGTACGTCTAGCTGGTTCGCCGCGAGCCGCCGCTACCGACGAGCGACCGCCGTGGTCCGCTGCGCCAGACGTGGCCGCATCCGTGGCGGTGCCCGGGTTGCCAACGCGATAGACGAGGTCCGGCCGACTGCTACTCGAGTTCATTGGTTTGCTATCTGACTTGCTGCTGCTTCGTTTTTTCGCACGTGTTTTATATTTAATCATTCTATCCGAACTATTCTGGACGCCGGTGTTGGGAGTCGAGTCAGTGGGTGTGGGAGCGGGACTGAGTTCAGGGTTGGGGTCCGGGTCGGGATCGATCAGTGTCGTCGGCGCAGTCCACGATGCAGTTGTGGCAAGTGAGGGGGACGAAACCGAGGACGTGACGGAAGCAGAAAAACGCGACCTGGTCGCGTTCGTGCCACGTTCCCGCTGTTGGTCGGAACCGGTGTGTCCGTCGGCGCTCGACCGCTCGGGCGGTTGGCTGCCACCCGGAGACGTGTCGGTGCTGGACCGAATCGGCCGGAGCCGCGACATCCGTCCAGCTCGCTCTCCCGTTCGAGCCGAATCTGTGGTGGCACTCGCCGACCAGTCCGACCCCGAGTTCGGAAGGTCCCTGACACTATTGTCGGGGACGGAAGTAGGCACAGACCCAAAGTCAGAGGCAAACGCAGAGCCAGAAGCAGGGAGTGTGGCCGCGCCATCCCTCGAAAACTCGGTACCCGAAACGTCGCTCACCACGGACGCACTCCCGCCAGCAGCCGACGTGTTCAGGCGGGTGACACCGTGCTCGGTACTCGCCGGCACCGACTCCCCCATCCGCTGGCGATTGACCACCGACGACAACCGGGCTGTAACCGGATCAACAGCTGTGTCGTTACCGGCCGATCGCTGCCAAGGCGTCTCCTGCTGTCGAGGCCGCGACCGGGCAGTCGATTCAGCTGCAATGCGATTGGCGGCAACTCGAGTTCGGGTCCGGTTGTCCACACGATTGCGGGCCGAGACCGAGTCGTTGTAACCAGAAGTCACTGCGGATGTCGGAAGAGAGCGGGAGAGCTGTCCCGAGCCGGATTCGTGGTCGTCGAGAGTGGGAACGAACTGCCGGTGTCGTGTCTGGTTGTTCCCGGCCTCATTCTCACTGCTATCTTCAGTCTCGCTCCTGGGTTGATTCGAGATCGGAATTGAACTTGAGGCCGAAACCGGGGTTGCGTTCGATGTGGATGCCGAGGTTTGGTTCGGGGTGGAAATCGAGGTCGTGCTCGATGTCGGGGCCGAGGTGGAAATCGGGGTCGTGGTTGAGGTCGAAGTCGAAGCTGCTGATTCAGTCCAATTAGTTCTCGATCGATCGTCAATTGTGCGCACATCCAGAGACCGCTGGTGGGAATGCGATCGAGAACGTCCGGTTTGGTCCTCAGAGTAAGTGTGGGTACGAGACTGTCCCAAAGAAGCAGTCTGGGTCTGCGATCCAGACTGGACTTGCGACGGTTCTGCGGGCTGGGGTCGAGCAATCGACGTATCCGCAGCAGCGGGCGTAGACACGGCCCCACCGTTCGATCGCGAGTGCGAACTCGCCTCGGACCACCTAGTGGGATCCGTCGCAAGCACCGAAATCCCGGTCCCAGCTGCCGACCGAGACAGGAAGCGGCGCTCAACCGAAGGCATAGTCACACCACTGCGGCGGATCGACTCGAGTACGGCGCTCGGTGCAGTCCCGCTGTCCACGGACAGTTCAGATCGTGCGCGTGAGTTGGCGTCCCTGTGCTGAGCGGAACTTCTGTCAACAGGCACAGTGCCGATCAGTGCACTGTTCCCTACGGCTGCCTGGGTTTGTTGTGGCGACTCAGTGGCCGTTACATTGGTACCGGCGAGAGTGGAGGAGGGAGACGTAACTGTTGACGCAGGCGGAGCAGCGGTCGTGTCCCTGCCGGCTCTCGATCCCAACGTCTGGAGGTCCTCCAACAATGTCTCACTCATCGCACTCGAGTGCGGACGAGAGCGCGGACGCGACAGCACAGATCGTGAGTTGTCGTCGCGTTCGATCGCCGGTGAGTGGCCAGCAGCGCTGTTCCGTGCGACTGAACGGGTTGGTGAAGTAGTGCTCCCGGTTGCAGCGTGCGAGAGAGGAGCGTCCGCCCCCTCCCACGATGTCTCGGTGACCGGCGCGGAACGATGATCGCGTTCGCCAGAAGTCTGCGTCGCGAGTGTACTCGAGCCCCGCTCCCCTGGCATCTGCCTCTGTGAGAGCGAGAAGTCGTCAGAAGACGAAACCGGGGATGAACGGCTGACAGCCGCGCGATCAGAACTGGTGCCAGTCGGTACGGTCCGCGGAACGGAACCAGGTGTGGCCGTTGCCGGAACGACGACCTGCCTATCTCGGACCCCGCGCTGGGGCAAGACACGCGGAGCGCGGACTCGCAGTGACTCACCGACGGAGGCCGTTCGAGAGACCGTTCCGGTCGACGGCGAAACCCGTTCGGGAGCGTCCGACGTCAATCGTGGCCGCTGGGATCGAATCGGTTCGTCCTCCCCTGTCACCGTGGTGGGCGCGCGAGACGCCGTCGACGGTGATGACGGGCCAACTGTCGAGCGTGGGGCGCTGGCTCTAGATCCTGAGTCAGGTCTGGATTCGGGTTCGGGTTCAGGTCCGGGTCCGGGTCCGGATTCAGGTTCAGTTCCAGCACCAGGTCTGGGTCCGTGACCGGATACGAGTCGGCTATCTTCGCTCCCAGGACGCGCCGAACGCGGCGCTGCGTCGGGAGTTATAGCAACTCGTCGTGTCCCGGACGAAACCGAGTCGGACAGGCGTGATCGTTCGGCCGTTCGCGCTCTCTCAGGTTCGGCCGTCGATGTAGCAAACGCGTTACCCCCACTGGGTTCGACCAATACTGTCGGCGCTGCAGCGTGTCGAGCGCGCTGCTGTCCGTTCATGGGGGGTTGTCGGTGTGTGAGGTGGTGGAGTCGGGATGATCGATGTGGCTGTGGTGTCCACTCACGTTCAACGGTGTCGGCCGTACCATCTGTCTCCACCGTGGCGTCCGTACTACCTGAGAAACCTTTCGGGGAGTTACCACTACTCGACGGGGTACTTGAGAACGGGTCGGCGAGGCGCTGTCCGCTCGGTGGTTGGAGTGACGGCGACCCGATATCCGAGCCGGAACCCAAACCCGAACTCGGTTTCGGTCTCTCACGCAACTTCGCCGGATCTTGACGGACTGGCTTGTCCGCGGTTGCCGGTGTGGTATCCAGTTTGGGCGGAAATGTCCGAGAGGGAGCGTCAGTCGATAAACTGGCTCGACGACGGACGGGCCGAACAGGGCCATGGTCGTGGTCTATCAATTCCCGTGTCTGATGTTGGTGCTGGTCGTCGCTACTATCGACGGGAAGACTGCCAACGTGGGGACGATTACGGCCGTTTCGTGCTGTCTGTGCACCGACGTGGCGCATCGAGGAGTCAGGTGCCGCCGACTCACCTTCGGCTGAGTGAGCGAGGCGGGACACTGAAGTTGCGTCTGGAGCACTCGATTGGGGGTTAGACGATGAAATCCACCGGAAAGACGGTGTCCGATCGTTCGCGGATGACCGGGTACGAGTTGTGGCATCGGTACTCGGCGCAGAACTAGCGGCGGTGTCGGGTGAACCTATGGACATAGGGGCGGCCCCGGGGTTGGCAGCGGGCTCTGAGGCAGGGAGCAACGACGGCGGATCAGACGGCATCTCTGCCGTGACTCCATCGGAGAGATCGGCGTCTGCGGGAGACTGTCGGCGTGAGTGGCGAAAGACGAGCGACATGCCTGCGTGTCGGGTGAGTATTCGATGAACGAAGCGGCCAGCGAGGCGAGTCGGGTCGAGTGTGGCAATCGGTCTGTGCCGGCGACTGAGTCCGTCGATTGTCAGTTGGTGTGGCGACTCTCGCGCCACTGTAGACGACACCGAAGCTGGTGCTCGCGGTGTGTTCTCCCCTGCTGTCGTGTCGCCCTGTTTGTGGTTGGTACTAACGCTGATGTCGCGAACCGCCGGTTCGACGGAGGGCAGTGCCGAGTCAGTCATCGGCGGCCTTCCTCCGTGGGTGGCAACCAGTGCTGGGACGAACGCCAGGAGACGGTCGTTTCATCGAAGGTGGTACTAGGTGATGCTATCGACTGCGATGACTTAATTATTATCACTGTGAGTGAAAGTCACGACTCGTTAGTCCTGCGGCGTAGTACCGGTAACGGGCGGCTCCAGGTCGGACTCGCCATCCTGTTGTGTGGAGTGGTCAGACGGGGTCTCCGACGCCGAGTCGGAATCGATCGTTGCATCGAGCGCATCGACATCCGTGGTCGCATTCGGTGCCCACTGTAGAGAGTAGATCGCGCCAGTTCTCGTCAGAAGCGTCGGTGTTTCACCCCCACGTTTGAGGCTGTATCCGAGCGGCAGTTCGACCGAGTCGTCGTTCGGTGCGATCGAGAACGATTCGGGAATCTCGAACGAACAGACGGCACCCGGTTTGAGTGTGACGTTGACGCCGAGTCGATACAGGTCGAACTCGGTGTCGCGAATCCGAGACTCCGAGAGATCGATCGCTGCAGCGGAGTCGTTTCTGATGGCGAGTTCCCGCGTTGGACGGGAGTCCGGGGTTCTGAGGGCGACGACGGTAAGTTCTGTTCGTGCCGTCGTGGCGGCCGCGTACCGGTTGTAAACGAGGACCGTCGTTCCGACCCAGAGTACGAGCGCAATCGTGGCCGTCACCGCCAACGGAACGCGACCAGTGTACCAGGTGCCGATGTACCAGAGGGCGACGCCGCCGGCGACGCCGACCGAGAAGCCAACGATCACGGAAAGCGTCCGGCTCTCGAGTCCCTTCGTGTGAGCGTAGCCAGTTCTGACAGACGAGAACGAGGAGTCAGCGGTCGCGCTTCGCCGATCCTGGAGGAGTAACAGCCCAGCCGCGAGCGGCCAGGTAACGAGGAAACCGAGGACGACGGCAGTGCCTGTGAGCTCGCTCACCAGTGTGAACGAACCGAGCACCAGAGCGGCGACGACGGCACAGAGACAGCCGACGATCACCGACTGCGCCCACGTCGAGTACTGTTGCCAGTGGGCATCGACTGCCTCCCGATTTGCTCGATAGATGAGAACGCAGACACACGTGAGTGCGCTGCAGAAGAACGAGACGAGAAAGAGAACCACCTCAGGACCAAGCGTTTGCGAGACGAGCGGCGGTGACGAGGATGGAACGCGTGTAACAAGACCGGAGAGACGGCCGACACCGATAGCAAGCAGTCCGAACACGACGCCACAACCGACAATGAGGAGTACCGGAACCAGTCGCTTCCGGGCGCGGCCGGCGAACGACTGAATCAATGTGAACAATCTCATTGGTATCTCACCCGCCATCCACGCGACACTGACGGACCTGCGAAGCCGCTCGAGACCCAACACCAGCACGACCAGCACTCGCTCCCCTCAAAAGCGTACATACGAATTGTTTGTTATCCCAACTTTCCTGAGGAATTATAAATGCTCTGATTGAAATGGCTTAGCCGTGACCCGATGTCGGATGTAGATGACAGCAGAATGGTGGCCGACGAGTGTGACGCAAGACGAGTAGAGCGGTTGGAACGAGAGAGGAACAGGTAAACGACACCGGACGCGGTGGCCCGAGGTTTTGTTGGTCCCAAACAGCAACCGAGTCAGTCAGACGACTCCGTGCTGCCTCGGGTGGCCCAGTCGCCATAGAGGAACGACCGTTCGTAACCCGCACCGGTTACCGCCTCACCGATAACGACCAACGCCGAGGCACGGTAGCCCGCCTCCTCGACACGATCCGCAATGTCACCGATCGACCCGACGAGCACGTCTTCGTCCGGCCAGGAGGCGTGGTAGATAACTGCGACCGGCGTCTCGGGATCGTGTCCATCGGCAAGCAGGCGATCCATCGTCTCACGGACAGCGTGAGTTCCGAGATAGATGCACGTCGTCACGTCGCCCATTTCAACGAACTCGGAGATGTGGTCTTCCTCGGGAGTGAGCGTCTTCCCCTGTGGCCGGGTAAACGCGACGTGATTCGAAACCTCGTTGAGCGTTAACTGTGTCCTGAGCGTGGCGCTGGCCGCAAACGCCGAGGTAACTCCCGGGACGAGGTAAGTGGGAACGCCTTCGTGTTCCAGCGCGTCCATCTGCTCGAGTGCAGCGCCGTAGATCGCGGGGTCGCCGCTGTGAAGTCGAACCACGTTCCGGCCGTCCTCGTAGGCATCCCGCATTAGCGGAATGAGTTCCTCCAGGTCCTTTCCGACAGAGTTTACGAGGTCGGCGTGGTCGCAGTACTCGTCTAACAGTTCGCTGTTGACCAGCGAGCCCGCATGGACAACCAGATCGGCCTCCTCGAGGAGTTCCATTCCGGCGACGGTCAACAGCCGCGGGTTACCCGGGCCGGCACCGACGAACGGAACCCCGTCCTGCTGATCACCGGCGCTGTGCTCGACGATTCGGTCGTCGAGCGCCGCACGGCGGCGCTCGCTCTGGGCGTCAATCGCCGCCTGCGGATCGTCAGCGGGTCCGTCATCACTGGCGGATGCATCGTCATCGGTAGGTCCGCCGGACACACCATCAGCAGTCATTGGTGACCCCCACGCTGGAACGCCGCCGTCGGTGACTCGATTTCGAGATCCTGCCGCTCGGCGTACGCCAGCGTGTAGTAATCTCGTTCGGCCAACTCCGTGGGATCGTCCGTGATGAGCGTCTCGCCCTGCTCCATGAAAAGTCGCCGTCCGTATCGAACGTCGTACCCTGCCTCGATCAGCCCCTCGTGAGTCGCGGGCGCGTCAGTCACCTTGAAGAGGATCATCCGATCCGGACCAGTCGGGCTCGCACCGTTGGCCGCCTCGCGCAGCGAGAGACCCGCACCCGCCTCGATCTCGACACCAAGCGCCGTCGCGAACGCCGTCATCGCGGAGACACCCGGAACGATTTCGAGGTCCACGTCGGAGTGAAAGGCCTCGAGCGTCCGTCGAAGATGACCGAACGTCGAGTAGACGTTCGGATCACCGAGCGTAACGAACGCAACATCGCCTTCACGAGCCTTCGGCGCGACCACCTCGGCCGCTTCCTTCCAGGCTCGACGGAGTTTCTCCTCGTCTTTCGTCATCGGAAAGTCGAGGTCGCCGATCGCATCCTCGTCGACGTACTCGAGTGCGACCGATCGTGAGAGGCGGCCGGGCGAGTAGACGATGTCGGCGCGCTCGAGGAGTTGTTTGCCACGGACGGTGACGAGGTCGGCCTCGCCGGGACCGAGTCCGATGCCGTAGAGCGTCATTGGGAGTCCTCCGCGGCGCTGTCTGTGTCGGTTTCACCGTCGCCCGTCTCGGTCACGGCTGACGTAGCCGAGCCGACAAGCATGTAGACCGGATTTTCCGAGTTGAAACTCGTTGCACCTGCGAGTTCGTAGCCGTGACTGACCTGCAACTGGACGACCTCCTCGAGAAGGTCTCGGTCGCGGAAGGCCTCGACTGCATCACCGGCGACCTCGAGTCGCGAGACGTTCATCACGATGCGGTCGATGCCGAGTTCCACGGCGCGGTCGAGGACGGCCTCGAAATTGCGACTGCCGCCGAGGAAGATGGCGTCCGCGTCGGCCGGGATTCCTGCCGGTGCTGCCTCGTTCACGAGGTCAACATCGGCAGTAACCTCGTCCTCGTTCGCTGCGAGATTCTGCTCGGTGACGGCGAGACGGTCCTCCTTGCGTTCGATCGCGGTGACACGCCCACTGTATCGTGCCGCCTCAATCGTTACTGCTCCCGTACAAGAGCCGACGTCGACGAAGTGGTCGGTGGACTCGAGTGCGAGTTTGCCCAGAACCACCGAGCGTACCTCGGGCTTTGTCGGCCCTGCCTTGGCGTCGTGTGGAAGCGCGATAGCAGACATCGTGCGACCAATCTTCCGCAGGCACTAAATCAATTTTCTTTGTTCTATAACAATCGAGCTTGTTAGTCCGAGCAGCGGAGCCAGGCGGCAGGGAGACGAGAGTGAACGGAGAGTGAGAACGGGAACCGGAACGGAAAAGAACGGAAAAGGGAGCCGGAACGAGAACGGAAACAGTGGGAGGGCCGCTGTCAGCGGATTCGGTCACCACATCCGATCAGTCGACGAGCCCGGTTACTCGACCGGAACTGGCTGTCGCACCGCGAGCACGATCAGATCGGAGAACGGCGTCTCCTCGGGACCGGTGCCGCCGGCGTACACCGCCAGTTCGTCCAGCGTGAAGCGGTGGCACTGCTCGTCGTCGTGGGTGAGTTTCTCCAGAACGAGTGCCTCGAGATCGCCGTCCGCTCCCTGTTCGAGCAGGAAGTCGGCGATGTCGCCGGGCATCCGGTCGTAGGGACGCGGCAACACGAGCAGGTGTCTGTTCTCGACGGCTGCAGCAAGGCGATCCATATCGGACGCCAACGAGCCGCTCTTGTGGAGAGTGACGAACTCGGTGTCCTCCATCGGCGTTCGAGCACGGCTGGCGGCCAACTGGAGCGAAGAGATTCCGGGAACGACACGCACCGGACTATCTGCCGATTCCGATGATGATTCCGATGCCGATGCTGATTCCAAGGCAGACGCGACAGCGTCCTGCACTTTGCCGACGAACTGGTAGCCGGAGTGGTTCGGATCGCCCATCAGAACCGCCGTTCCGCGCTCGCCCGCGGCGACGCGCTCGCCAAACGCCTCGAGGGCAGCCGCTTCGTCCTTGTACCCACAGGTGAGCAGGTCAGCGTCCGTTCGGTCCTCGATAAACTCCACGACGGTCGAGAAGCCGACGACAACATCGGCCTCGCGGATCGCACGCTCACCGCGCGGGGTGAGATACTCGAGATTACCGGGGCCAATACCGACAGCGTAGACTGGCGACAACTCGTCGTCCGCCCCACTGTTCGATGTCTCGAAGTCCGTCTCGGCCGCTGCAGCGGCGACTGTTGCCGGATCTGGGCCGGCATCCAGATCGTACTCGTCGCTCATTCGTTTGTCTCCGTTGTGGCACTTGTCGGCTTTCGGTTCCGGGTACCATCACGGTCGAGGGCGAGTTCAAGCTCGCCGTTTCGCACGTCCGACGCGACGTGAATCAACTCGTTCGTTAGCGCCGCAGCGAGCCCGCTGCCGCCGCGCCGTCCGACGTTCGTCACTGCCGGGACACCGTACGTTTCACTGACCGCACGAATGCGGTCGCGGCTCTCCTCGGCCTTGACAAAACCGACTGGCGTCGCCACGATCACGGCCGGCCGCGTCCCGTTCTCGATACAATCTGCAAGCGCGAACGCAGCCGTCGGCGCGTTGCCGACAACGGCGATCGATCCGTCATAGACGCCCTGTTTATCGAGTTCGAGCACCGACGCGGCGGTACGGGTCATTCCCGTCTCGGCCGCCAGCTCAGCGCCGTTACCGATCGCCTTGCGCTTCTCACAGTCATGGCCGCGGCCCGTGATGCCTGCTTTCGCCATCGTAATGTCCGTCACGATAGTTGCCTCGTCGAGCACCGCTCGCGCGCCGGCACGGACTGGCGCGTCCTCGTCGCCGTGCTCGTCCCCGGTGAACTCGAGTAGGTGCTGAAATTCGATGTCACCCATCGAGTGGACGGACTTCTGTCGCAGCCTATCGGCGAGCGTCTCGTCGGGGACGAACTGCCGAACGATGTCCATGCTGGTCTCGGCGATGTCCATGGCGTTCTGGGTGGTTGCGCCGAGGTCGGCGTACGCTTCCTCGACGGAATGGTCACCTTTGCCATCAGTCATCGGTGGACACCTCCGAACCCACGGCCTCGTTCGTCGTTCGAGCCTCGAGATCGCCGTCAACAGTGAGGTTGAGATCGCGCAGGCGGTCGGCAGTCTCCTCGTCGGCGTCCCAGAGGTCGCGGTCGATCGCCTCGAGCAACGTGTCGGTGATGGACTCGAGTGCCCACGGGTTCACGTCGCGCATCCACTCTTGACGCTCAGCGTCGAAGGCGTACGCCTCGGCGACATCTGACCAGAGACGGTCCGAGATGACGCCGGCGGTCGCGTCCCAGCCGAGGGTCACGTCGACCGTCGTCGAGAGGTCGCCAGCGCCTTTGTAGCCGTGTTCCTCCATAGATTCGAGCCAGTCGGGGTTCAGCACCCGGGCGCGCATCGCCTTCCGGACCTTCTCCTCGTTGGTGTAGACATCGACGTTGTCAGGGTCCGAGGAGTCGCCGACGTAAGAGGCGGGCTCTTCGCCCGCGATTTCGCTCACAGCGGAGATGAAGCCGCCGTGGAAGGCGTACCAATCCGAGGAGTCGAACTCGTCCTGTTCCATCGTGTCCTCGAGCTTGACGGTGGCGTCGACACTCGAGAGCCGTCGCTCGAAGGCGTCGTGGGCGTCCGAAACCCGACCTCTGGAGCCCATCGCGTAGCCACCCCACTGGACGTAGACCGAGGCGAGGTCTGAACGGTCGTCCCAGTTGCCCTCGTCGACAGCCTTGTTCGTCCCAGCGCCGTAGCCGCCGGGTTTCGTGGTGAAGACGCGGTGTTTGGCGGCCGTTCGAGCGTCGGCCTCGTCGAGACCCTCGGACTCGAGTTCGGCCTGTTCCTCCTCGACGTGTTTCTTCACGTAGTTCATCTCGTGCGGTTCGTCGAGGTCGACAACGGCGTCGACGGCGTCGTGGATGACGCCTGCCGCGGCGGGGAACGCATCCCGGAAGAGTCCGGAGACGCGCGTCGTCACGTCGATTCTGGGCCGTCCCAGTTCGTCGAGCGGAATCGGTTCCACGTCGTCGATTCGGCCTGCATCGGTCCACTGCGGTTCGACGCCCATCATCGCGAGCACCTGGGCGATGGTCTCCCCGCGGGTGCGTACCGTCGGGGTACCCCAGGCGACGACGCCGATCTCTTCGGGATATTCATCGTTTTCGGCGTGATGTCGATCAAGGACGCCCGCCGCGACCTCCCGACCCACTTGCCAGGCTGGCTTCGCGGGTACCTTGCGCGGGTCGAGCGTGTAGAAGTTTCGCGCCGTGGGCAACAGATCGACGCCGCCGCGGGTCGGCGCGCCGGAACCGCCTGGTGGAACGTACTCGCCCGAGAGCGCGTCCGCGGTACGCGGAATCTCGTCTTCTGCGCCCTGCACGCGGGGCTGGGCCTCCTCACAGATGTACGCAAGTGCTTTCCGGAGGTCGTCGTGCGCGCCCGATTCAGCACGCGCGTCGCCGATCGTTTCGAGGTCGACGACGAGCAGGTTCATGTTCACTTCGTCCTCGGGACCGGATTCGCGCTCGGATTCAGGGACGTCGAACTCGTGCTCGGCCAGCGTCTCGACCAGTTCGAGACTGGTCTCGTGAACCGTATCGGCAGCCTCGGCGTAGGTCATGCCGAGGTCGTCGTCGTAGGTCCCTGGCGAGTTGAGCATCGCCTCGTAGTCCACGCCCAGCACGCCGGCGACACTCTCACGCAGGCTCGGCGCGCCTGGGTTCTCGAGTCGGGTGAGCGCGACGAGGTACTCGACGAGGCGCTCGTCTGCGGGCGGTTCAGACATTGTGTGTAGCCCTAGCCGGATCTGGGTCGTCTTGACATCGGTGAGGTACTCGTGGATGCGTTCGACCAGTTCATCGATCTCGAGGTCGTCGCCTGCCACCTCGCCTTCGGCAAGCGTCGATCCAGCTTCGTCAGGTCCACGAACATCGGCTTTCTCGCTGATTTCGCCGGTGATACCCAACTCGACCGCGAGATCCAACTCGTCGACTGTCTCGCGGATAAGGGTCTCGAGGTGCTCGCCATCGTCTGCGCGGGCGTCTTCCATGCCGGCCTCGCGATACTGATTCGCCAACTCCTCAAGTTCAGCCAGTTCGTCGTAGGTGCCGGCGTTTCGCATCACTGGCGTGAGGTAGTCGACGATGGCGGCGTACGAACGCCGTTTCGCCTGCGTTCCCTCGCCCGGGTTGTTGACGATATACGGGTAGACGTTGGGAATGTCGTCGATCAGCTGGTCGGGTGCACTCTCGCCGTCGAGGCCGACGGTCTTGCCGGGGAGCCACTCGAGACTACCGTGGGTTCCGAGGTGCACAACGCCATCGGCCTCGAACGTATTCCGGAGCCAACCGTAGAAGGCGTAGTAGTCGTGTGGCGGCTGCAGATCCGAGTCGTGGTAGACCTTCGAGGGGTCCATCCCGAATCCGCGCGGGGGCTGAACCGTGACGAGGACATTGCCAAACTGGGCTCCCGGTATCGCAAACGGTCTGTCGGGCACCTCGCCCCACTCCTCGATGATGTTCTCCTGAAACCGTTCGTCAGCCTCGGCGAACCACGATTCGTAGGTGTCGGGTGCAACCACGTCGACCGAGAGGTCACGAACGTCCTCGGGGGCGACCCAGCGGTCCTCGAGCGTCAGTTGTGAGGTTAGCGTCTCGACGAGGGACTGGCCGCTGTCCGGGAAGTCTCCGTCAAGGTCGTAGCCTCGCCGATCCAGTTCGCCCAGCAGATTAACCGTGCTCTCGGGGCTGTCGAGCCCGAACGCGGTGCCGATCCCGTCGTCGCTCGGCGGGTAGTTGTGCAGGACGACGGCCACGTTCTTCTCTTCGTTCGGCGTGTGGCGCAGCGTTGCCCAGTTAACCGCGAGCCGGGTCGCGTGGTCGATCCGATCCTCGATCGGGAAGTGGTGCTTCGGTGCGCTTCCGATACCGGCTTCGTCACTGGTGCGCTCCTTGCCCGAGATGGGGTGGGTGATGACGTTGCCGTCGAACTCCGGTAGCGCGACAGAGAGTGCGAGTTCGAAGCCCATCACGCCGGTGTCGCTCGACTGGTAGCGAGAGCGCGAGCGCATCGTCGTGATCGTCTGGAGGACCGGCACACCGAGCCGATCGAGGAAGACGTCCGCAGCGGAACTGCCCTCGTCACTTGCACTGCGGCCGCGCTCGTCCATCGAGAGGGAGAACATGAACGAAGAGAGCACGGCGTCGACGAGCGGGTCGCCCGCATCGTCGATCAGCCACTCGTCAGTCACCCACTCCGCATCTTCCTGTTCGTCGGTGTCCGTTGCCGGATTACAGAAAATCGGCAGCGCGTTCGCGCCCTGCTCCTCGAGTGCCCGGACCTGCGCGTCCACGTAGCGGGTGTTTTCGTGTGTCCAATGGGACTCGTAGAACCAGACCGCGACGGTCGGCTGCTCAGGGTCGTGCGTCTCGAGTAGGTCCTCGTACTCGATGCCGGGATAATCGGGGTGGTAGACGCCCTCCGTCGGGAGGGAAGTCGGGTCGTCGTACTCGACCTTCTGGACGGTGTCAGCGTCCGGGTCGGCAACCGCGAACTCGGCCGCCAGAAACCGACATAGATTCGCGACGTTGATTGTCCCCCCTTTTTCGAGATACTCGTAAGCGAGATCCCGCTGTGTCGCCGGGATGGTCGTATCCTCGACGGCGAACGCATCGCCGGTCGACTTGACGATAAGTGGCACGCCGGCATCCGCGAGTGCCCCCGTCGCGTACTCGTAGCCCGGCATGCTGTCCTCAGCGCCGTGCAGCCAGAAAATCGCTGCCGCGGCGTCGGTCAGTTCCTCAACGAACTCCTCGATTTCGGCCTCCTCGGAGAGGTCGCTCTCCGAGCGGACGACGAGGTCGATCCCCTCGAGTCTGTCCGCGGCTCGGCCGATCGAGCCAAGCTCGTTCTCGGTCGCGGTGTAGATGCCGATCCGTGTCATCGAATATTTAAACCTCTGTTGTATTATCGCAACTATGGTTGCAGAGTCCGGGTGCAAAAAGCTATCGTCACTGCCTTTCCCGGCAATCGTCGGCCAGAAGGAACTCAAACGGGTGCTGCTGGCTGCAGCGGTCGACGACGACCTGGACGGTGCACTCATCACGGGCGAGAAAGGAACTGCGAAGTCGACGACAGTTCGCGCATTGGTCGACCTCCTTCCCGAACAGCCGACGGTTTCGGACTGCCCCTACGGCTGTGCACCGGATGAGCCGCGACTGCAGTGTGAAGAGTGTCGGAACCGCGAGGAGCCGCCGGTCGAACTGCAGACACCACCGCTGGTAACGCTCCCACTGGGAGCCACCCGTGACCGGGTCGTCGGTACCCTCTCAGTCGAGAACGCGATGGCCGGCGAAACCGCGTTCGACCCCGGTCTGCTCGCCCGCGCACATCGTGGTATTCTCTACGTTGACGAGGTCAATCTGCTCGACGACCACATCGTCGATGTCATCCTCGACGTCGCCGCACGCGGCGTCAACACGGTCGAACGCGACGGCGTCAGCGTCTCACACCCCGCGGAGTTCACCCTGATCGGGACGATGAATCCCGAGGAGGGGGATCTCCGACCACAACTTCGCGACCGGTTCGCTCTGCAGGCGACAGTCGAAGGCGCGACAGCAATCGACGACCGAGTCGAGATCATCGACCGGGCGTTCGACGCCTCGACGGAGAACAAAGCAACGAATCCCGCCGACGAGTACGCGACCGACACCGAGGCGCTTCGGTCGACCCTCGTGGACGCGCGATCGCGTCTGTCCTCGGTCTCGATCCCCGACGATCGAAAGGCAGAGATCGCGGAACTCTGTCTCGACGCCGGCGTGGACGGCCACCGCGGCGATATCGCAACTGCCCGAACCGCAAGAGCCCTCGCCGCACTCGATGGGCGCTTGACCGTCACCGAATCAGACGTACACGAGGCCGCCACCTTCGCACTTCCGCACCGACTCCGGAGTACGCCCTTCGAAGAGGCACCCGAACTCGAGGACCTGCTCAACGAACACTTCGATGACGCGACAGCGCAGGACGACGGCGCGACGGATGGGAGCGAACAGCCGGATCGAGAAGGTGACTCGGAGACGGGCTCAGCGTCAGAATCGGACGCGGAGTCAGACTCAGACCCGAACGAAAATGGAGGGTCGGAGTCCGGAGAGGGTGACCACGGCAGTTCTGCCGATTCCGGAGACGACAGTGGTGGTGACGGTGACGGCACCGAACAGCCACCCGAATCCGGCCCAGAAACGGACACGAAGCCGAACGCAAACGGTGACCGCGACGATGCCGGTCGCACCGATGACCCTGACGGGAACGCGAGTACTCCCCAGTCGACAAACGCGGCGGGCGATACGAGAACAGACGGCGATGAAGGCGAACAACAAGGTGGCGAGTCCCGACCCGACGAGGAGTCCAGCGGCGACGAAACCGCAACCCCGCTCGTCCCCGGTCAGCGCCAGCACGCCGTCGACGTTGGCGATGCGGTCGCACCGAACCTGAACAACCAGGCCACGTCCGCCGAGCAAGACGCAGCAGGCGATGGAGCGCGAGGGCGTGCAACACCGAGCACGGCCAACCGCGGCGCGCGTGTCCGTACCGAGCGCGCATCAACGGCGGCAGGTGATCCCATCGACGCCGCCGCGTCGGTTCGCGCTGCCGCCAACCGCGGTCGCTCCCAGGTCGAACGCGACGACCTTCGAACCGCCGTCCGAGAAGGGACGACCTCAGCCACGATCGTCTTCGTCGTCGACGCCAGCGCGTCAATGCGGCCGGCGATGCGCGCCGCGAAAGGCGTCGTACTCGAGTTGCTCCGCGAGAGCTACCAGCGGCGCGACGAGGTTGCGTTTGTCGCCTTTGCAGGCAAGGATGCCGAGGTGTTGTTACCACCGACAGCGAGCGTCGAGTTGGCTGCACGCCATCTCAAGGAGTTACCGTCGGGCGACCGCACGCCGCTCGCGGCGGGGCTCAAGACGGGCCACAGCGTCGTCGAACGGGCAGCGACGGAGACGGCGATCGTCGTGCTCGTGACCGACGGGAAGGAGAACGTCGCGGAGGCACCGACGAATGCGGTTCGAACGGCGGCGCGGCGACTCGAGCAGGCCGCCGACGATGTCGTTGTCGTCGACGCTGGCGACGACGACCGCGTTGGACTCGCGTCGCTGATTGCGGGCGAGACGGGCGGTGAACACGTGCCGCTATCCGCACTGACGGCCGACCACGTGCGGTCGGTCGCCGAGACGGCGACGAGAGAGAACTCGTAGGGAGCCGAACAACGGATTCGATGGCGAACTCGAATCGAACTCGAGTGTCGTGTGTGAGTATGTGCTCGGTACTCGAGTAGCCCCATACCCGTTCGGTCCGTTTGTCCGAGGAATCGACGCTGGTTCTCAAGATGCGGTTTACTGAACGGGAGAGCAACGGAGCATAGTTTGACCAGCTGCGAACGAACCGAGAAACAAGCTCGACGTTACTGGTACGCTTCGAACTCCTTGCCGTAGAGCAAGAAGTAGGCGACACCGATCAGTCCGATAATCGAAGCGAGGGTGAACGACACTTCTGGCGTGACGTACTGCCAGAGGAAGCCGCCGAGCGCACCACTCGGGATGACGATTGCACCACGTACGAGGTAGTACGAACCGGTAACGCGGCCACCTGCGTCTTTCTCAGCGGGACCGACGATCAACGCCTTGTGAGCCGGCAGACCGGCGAACCGGAGTCCTGAAAAAGCGAAGAGAGCGATAAACAGCAAAGCGTTGTCCTCTGGGGCGGAGATGAGCATCACCGGGAAAATTGCGTAGACGAAGAACCCGAGTGCCACGACCGGCTTGAGGCCTGTGTACTCGGCGATTTTAGCTACCGGTGCCATAGTGAGCAGCGCGACCAACATCTCGATGCTGAGGAGGACACCGAAGAACGCGGCCGGTGAGAGGTCGACTGCGCCGATCACAGGGAGCGTGAGCGAGAGACCAATCCCCTTCTCGAATGTGATCACGAGGATAAAGAACGCGTACACCATGCCGTTGGCGAACCGGACCAGTGCGTCCGAGACCAGCAGTGGACGCAGTTCATCCGGCAGCGCCCGCAGGTCGTCAACGACCTGGCCGACGCCCTGGAACTCCTTGCCGAGCGTGTCCTGATCGGTCTCGTAGAGGAAGTGTTGGATGATCGTCCCAAGCAGCGCGAAGATGATCCCAATGACGAGCACCCACAGGAAACCGGGCATGAGTTCGTCAACCACGAGCACGGCGACGATCAGCGGCGCGATCAGGAACGCCATCCGTCGGAACGTCTCCGTGCTCGCGAAGCCACGCGCCAGGTGGCCGGGTTCCGTCGCTTGCTTCACGATGGCGTAGTGGCCGCCGATTCCGAACGATTTCCAGCACTGGGCCAGCAGGAGGCCGACGAAGACCCAGACCCACGGCTCGACGGCGACGACACCAAGGTCAATAGTGGGAACGTACGCGGCAGCGAGCCAGATCGCAAAGCCAAACGTCGAGAGAAAGCCGAACACCGTCAGGGCGTATCGCGAGCCGACGCGGTCGGAGACGGCCCCGCCGTAGTAGGGGTACACCGCCCCGATGACGTTTCCGAGAGTTGCGAACAGACCGACGACGAAGCCGCCTGCGCCCAGATAGAAGAGGTAGTCCGGAATGAACCGATTCGTCATCTGGAATCCCAGACTGAACGCAAACATCGCCAGCGAGAGCACCAGCACATCTCGGCGAAGGGAGAAAAACTGCCGGAAGGCGTCGATCGGGCCAGCAACTTCGGCTTGCTGTTGGGCCATACGAAAACGTGAACTGGGGGTTACTAAGACGTTGTTGTTACAGCAGTCATGACAGACCAGATTTCAAAGACGTTCTTCAGAACTCCTCAGCAGCAAGAAATGTCTCCGGGTCGTTTTCGTACAGCTCCCACATCGTAACCGTTCCATCACGAACGTCCGCGGCGCGCGGATGGTCTGCGTCCACGAGATCGTCCCAGATGAGAATCCCCGGGAAGATGAGCGGAATCGTATACGACTTGATCGACGACCATGACGGCGTCTCGCCGCTGTATTCGCTAGCGACCAGTTCGGTCGTCCCCTCGGTGTACTGTGACCCCGGATAGTCTGGTTCCACGCCGAGACCCAACTTGTACGGATAGCCGGCCCAATGCCAGCGTTTTCCCGCACCGTGGTGGATCGCCGGCGACCACGTGTAGACCTCACCCGACTCGAGTTGGGTCGTATCTGTGGGATAGTCCGTCTCCAGGTCGCGCCACATCTCGACGGTCCACTCGCCATCGGCCCACGTACCGGTCGCTTGCCAGTCCGCCGCGCTGCCGTGTGGCTCCTGTAGCGGTCGGCGCGGGATCATCGCGCCCTCCCACTCGGCAACCGACGGATCAAATTCGACTGCGTCGTCCAACTCGAGTGCGTACGTGCCGTCTTGTTGGTCTGGAATGGTACCGTCACGGATTTCGTGGTAGTCGAGTGCGCCGCCGTCGACGACCGCCGGGTCCCACATGAGTTCGGGGCCGTCGTCGGGAGTCCACGACTGGGTCGTGTAGGTGTTTCGTCCCTGATCGCTGTGGCGGTAGTCGAGGATGTGGTGGTCCGTGCCGTATCCCTTCGGATTGCTGCGGTGGGCCCGCCACATGGGCAGATCGAGGAAGACGCCGTCGGATTTGAGCTGTTCGAGCTCGGCCTGCGGGCGAATCGTCTCCCAGTCGTTCTCCCACCAGTCGCCCGTACAGGCCTGTGGGATGTACTTCCGAATGTCCGTCTTGTCGAGTCCGTCGAACCCAAAGTGCTCGTCGTTCTGCACGGTCTCTGTCGGAACTTCACTGGGCAGGCTCCGCATGCCGTAGTGTGCGGTCAGCCAGCCGCCGAACTGCTCGAACCCCTCGACGGAGCCGTCGTCGAGGAGGAAGCTGACCCTGTCCTCGTAGAAACCGGTGTGGTCCTCGTCACTGCGGTGTGGGACCCACGGCGACGGCTCGGCGAAGCGCTCCCAAGAGCCGTCGCGATAGACGAGCATGTCGTGCAGCCAGCCGCCCGGGTCCGGCTGCTCCCATCTGAACCGAAAGAAAATCCGCTCGTCGTTGTAGGCAATCTGCGTCTGCAACCGTTTGAGCGTCGTCTTGGGAGTCCAGTCCGAAGGCACACCAGCATACGCGGACGCAGCGTACTTGAATCAGTGTGTTGGCACTCCGTTCACCGTGAGCTGGCCCAGCGATCAGTCTTCTTCCCAGTAGTACAGATCTTCTTTCGGTGCACTGCAGTTGGGACACTCGTCCGGCAAGTCCTCCTCGAGTTCCCCCATCTCGCCACAGTCCTGGCAGCGCCACATGATGTAGCTCGGCTCGGTCGAGTCGTGTGGCTCGCCGATCGGAATTTCGGTTTCTTCCATCTTGTCGACGCCGGCTTTGGTTCGCAGCGGATCGTTGTCGGGACGCATCACATCCACAGCTACAGCAGTGGTATGGTAAAACATAGCGGATAGGATCACATGTATCCGTCACTGTATTTTGAAGGAACCACCAACCCACAGGTACCGACACCGCACAGTCGGAGTCGAAGATGGACCAGGTAGGTCGAACGTGGATTGTGTAGAAGGCGTACGCGATTTCCGACCACAATTAAGTGATCACTGTTCGTAGACGCCACCACGATGGCTACCGATGTGCACACCCGTGTCGTCGATCTCCGACGAGCGTTCCATCGCCACCCGGAACCCGGCTGGCGCGAGTTCAAAACGACCGCCCGCGTCGTCTCCGAACTCGAGTCCCTCGGCGTCGACGAAATCGCAGTCGGCCGGGATGCGCTCGCCACCGAGGAGCGAATGGCGGTTCCGTCCGAGGATGAACTCGAGCCGTGGCTCGAGCGAGCGCGAGCCGCGGGTGTACGCGAGGACGTACATCGAGAAGACTGCCGGCGGCTACACCGGTGCAATCGCGGTCCTCGAACAGGGTGAGGGTTCAACGGTCGGGTTGCGCGTCGATCTCGACGCGATTTCGATGACGGAGTCGGCGGCCGACGACCACCGACCGACAGCCGAGGAGTTCCGCTCGGAGCACGAGGGGTACATGCACGCTTGCGGGCACGACGCACATATCGCAATTGCGCTGGGCACGATTCAGGCGGTGCAAGCAAGCGACTTCAGCGGGACGCTCAAAGTCTTCTTCCAGCCCGCAGAAGAGATTTCGGGCGGCGGGAAGGCGATGGCCGAGAGCGGCTATCTCGACGGCGTGGACTACCTGTTCGCGCCACACATCGGTCTGGGTCACCCAACCGGCGAAATCGTCGCCGGCATCGAGAAGCCGCTGGCGATGGCCCACCTGACGGCCACCTTTGAGGGGGCGAGCGCCCACGCCGGAAAGGCCCCGAACGAGGGCGGAAACACGATGCAGGCCGCCGCGACGGCGATCCAGAACGCCTACGCGATCCCGCGCCACAGCGAGGGGATGACCAGGGTGAACGTCGGCTACATCGAGGGCGGCACGGCGAGCAACGTCATCGCAGAGGAGCTCACGATCCAGGCCGAAGTTCGCGGCGAAACCACGGGATTGATGGAGTACATGCGCACCGAACTCGAGCGCGTGCTCTACGCGGCGGCGGAGATGCACGACTGCGACGTCACACCGCGCGTTATCAGTGAATCGCCGCGAGCAGACAGTGATCCGGCCTTGCGCGACCTCGTCAGCGCCGTCGCGCGGCAGACGCAGGGCGTCGACCAGGTGATCGGAACGACCGAGTTCGGCGTCAGTGAGGATGTCACCTACCTGATGGAGCGCGTGCAGGACGACGGCGGACTGGCCTCCTACCTGCTCGTCGGCTCGGACCATCCGACGAACCACCACACGCCGACGTTCGACATCGACGAAGCGAGCCTCGAAATCGGCGTGCGCGTTCTTTCCGATGCAGTTCGTGAGTGTGCACGGCAGCAGCCCTGACCCACACCTGTCTTCTGGCAGTCATGTCGGTCGGATCAGAAGGATTAATCCGCGGGCTCTCCGTGTATCCCGTATGAGCCAGGACGACGTGCCGGAGTCCTTACAGACGGCGGCGGATTCGGATCGGCCCCGCGGTATCCTCACCCCCTCCGACCGCGATTTCCTTCTCGGTCGAAAAACGGACTACACCGACCACTCGAAAAAACAGAAGCGAAACCGGATTCGGCGGCGCGTTCGGAACGCGATTCTCGATTTCAGCATTCTCTTCGAGTACATGGAAGAACGGGACCGAGAAACAGTGTTCGATCCCGACAACGAGGACCGCGACGCCTACACGCAGGGCATTACGGACATGCTCGCGTTCCTCCATCTCGGAACGATGGGCTATCACACTCCGTTCAAAGACATGCTCTCCGAAGGTGTTGGCAAGGCCGAACAGCGCCTCGCCGGCTCGAACTACCGCATGGTCAACGTCGAGTTCAACGTCGACCCGGTCGGCCAGATCGACGTCGACGAGGTCATCGAAAAGCTCGACAACGAGGAGTTCGCCGAACTTACCGACGAGGAACTGCGCGCGTTCGTCCGCCTGCTGACCATGTCCGACGAGTTCTCCCCCGACGCCGCCCGCGAGCACATCAAGGACCGACTCGACGAGTACTCGAGTAACGTCGAGGAGAGCGCGCAGGCACGCGAGCGCAAACTCGAGGAATTGACGAACTGAACCGGACTGCTGTCGGTCGGTACTGCCGCGTTCGAAGGTGAGTGGTTGGTGTACTACAAGAGGGTACAGCAGACCACGGAGTCCATTTCTACCCGCGCTGATGCAGACCGACTAGCGACAGTGATCCACGAGAAGAGACGGGCCGACTAGCGACATCGATCCACAAGGAGGTGCGGGCCGACCAGCGATACAGACCCACGAGAAGGCGGTTCGTTACTGGCACCGATTCACTGTGAACGTGACGAGGAGGCAGCACACGTCCACGTAGCGCCAGCACCGTTTAGTGTGTCCGTGGCTAGACCGGAACGGCAGGGTACTCGAGTCGGTGCCAGTGTGGCTGTGAGCAGTGTAAGGTTGAAGCCGGTGCTGAGTGTATGGAAGGAAAACCGTGTTGGCGATTAGGAGTCGTCTACCGAGAGGAACGGTGAAGAAGTGGCCAGTCGGTCGATTCTCTCTGGGTATGGTACCCCGATAGCGGACGTTCTCTATAAACGAAATCTGTGTATGCTGATTACGAGAAGAGAACATTTATGCATGATACTAGCAATCACACTGGTATGCCACCATTCAGCATGGTGTATGGTGCCAGGGGTTGGTTACAAACAGCGGCAGCGTATCGCTCGAACGGAGGTGATACCGATGAGCGGAAGTAAGGGGAATGCCGTTGAGCGGTTCGTAAACGAGCTCGACACGGTCGTCTTCGCGTTCGGCGCACTGTTGACGGTAAGCGTGATCGTCGCGTTCTTCGTCAACCGAAGCGCTGTCGAGACGATGATCGACACCGCCCACGGCGAGATGCTCAGCTACATGAGTTGGGCATTGCTGGTTATCGTGTTCCTGATCGTCATCTTCCTCTTGTTCCTGATCGTGGGGCCGTGGGGGAAGATCAAACTCGGCGACGAGGATCCGGAGTATAGCTTCCTGTCGTTTTTCGCGATGTTGTACTCGGCCGGCTTCGCTGCAGGTGTCGTGTTCTGGGGACCAACGGAGGGACTGTTCTACTACGCCGATCCGAACCCGCTGTTCGGCGTCGAGGGGGCACGAGTGAGGCGATTCCGCTCGCTGTCCAGCAGACACTGTTCCACTGGGCGCTGCCACAGCTCGCGGTGTTTACCATCATGGGCATCGCAATCGGGTACTTCGCGCACAACTACGACAACGTCCCTCTCCGTGTCTCGTCGGCATTGACGCCCATCCTGGGGAAGGAGAATCTCGATGGACCTGCGGCGAAGGTCATCGACATCCTGGCTGTCTTCGCAACGATTGGCGGGGTCGCGACTTCGCTCGGCTTCATCGGCAGTCAGTTCGTCACGGGACTGGACTACCAGTGGGGGCTCAACTTTGGCGATATGGGTATCCTTCTCGTTGTGACGACGATGACGATCCTGTTTACGGTCTCGATGGTGCTCGGGATCGACAAGGGCATTCGCCGGCTATCGAACTTCAACATGGGCCTGTTCGTCCTGCTCATGGTCGCGACGTTCATCGTCGGTCCGACGATGTTCTTGCTGTTACTCGGCTCACAGGCCATCGGCGGAATGATCTCGGACTTCACCGCGATGAGCCTCTACACGGGCGCTGCCGAAGGCGGCACTGGCTGGGTCGAAGCCTGGACTGTCTTCTACTGGGCGTGGGCGCTCTCGTGGTCGCCGTTCGCCGGCCTGTTCATCGCCCGTATTTCCAAGGGCCGAACCGTGCGCGAGGTTGCCTTTACCGGCATCGTCGCGACCTCTGCAGCGACGATTCCGTGGTTCACGTTCATCGGCGGGACCGCGGTGTGGGCAGAGCACAACGGTATCGCAGACTTCAGCGAAGTGGTAGCGCCTGAAGGTGCCGGACCAGAGGTTTCTGGCTTCATCCTGTTCGAAGCGCTCACCTTCTCGGTCGACCTCGGGGTCGCCGAGTTCGCCGTTCCAATTGGCTCCGTGTTGATCCTCGGATTCATGGTCCTCGTGACGACGTTCTTCATCACGTCGGCTGACTCCTCGACGCTCGCCGTCTCGATGATGACGACGGGCGGCAAGGAGTCTCCATCGACCATCAACCGCATCTTCTGGGGCGTCGTCCTCGGGATGACCGCTGCAATCTTGATGATCCTCGGCGGCGAGGGCGGTGCCGGTGCACTCGAGCAGGCGGTCGTCATCACCGGCGCGCCGTTCGCGATCGTCTGTTTCCTCGCGATGCTCTCGTTGATCAAGAACTTCAGCGCTACCAGAGGACGGGTGTTGCTCCAGGACAAAACGGTACTGATCGGGTCGTCCGGAGATCCGTCCAGTGACGATCCGACACCGGCCGCGGAACGATACCCCGCTCACCCGGAGTGTCCCGCGGCCCATAACAAGTTTTAATTTATAACATACACACAATCTGTGTATGGACAGAAATAGTGCGGAACCGGCCGTGGACGCGTATCCCGGCCCGAACGCTCGCAAGTGGGTCGAATTCCACGGGACAAACGCAGCACCCAGCGAGTACTCCCACGAGTTCGTCTGGGACATCACTCGCGAAGCCGACGGTCCCTTTGTCACCGACGTCGACGGCAACGTCTTACTCGATTTTACCTGCCACATCGGCGCGGCACCGCTCGGCTACAACAACGAGAAGCTCACCGAGAAACTCCACGAGTTCGACCTCGTCGAACCGATGAAGATCGCTGGCCAGGACATGTACTTCGGTGCTGGCCCGACACCCGAGGAGTCAGATGTGCCCGGCTCGAGTCACCTCATGGACAAGCTGACCGACCTCTCGAGTCAGTACGACATGGACACAGTCTTCCTCTCGAACTCTGGAGCCGAGGCCATGGAGAACGCGATGAAGATTTCCCACGACTATCGCGCACCCGCGAAGTACGGCGTCGCGTTCGAGGGAAGCTTTCACGGACGGACGTTCGGAACGCTCTCGATTACGAAGTCGAAGGAGGTCTACACCCGTCACTATCCACAGGTCAGCGGGATCGAAACGGTCCCGTTCTGCGCCGACCGCGGCTGTGACGCCGACAGTTGCGACTGTGGCTTCTTCGCGGGCGAGACCTCACAACTTCGTCGCATGCTGGCACCCGAAGGCGGCCGGATCAACCCCGACGAAATCGCGTTTCTGACCCTCGAACCGATCCAGGGCGTCGGCGGCTACCGCTTCCCCAGTGAGGCGTTCATGCAGGAGGTTGCAGCCGTGACCGACGAGTACGATATCCCGCTCGTTGTCGACGAGATTCAGGCCGGTATCGGCCGCACTGGCGAAATCTGGGCGTCGGATCACTACCCGATCGAACCCGACGTCATCGCCAGCGCGAAGGCGCTTCGGGTGGGGGCGACCATCTCCCGCTCGGACATCTTCCCCAGTGAAAAAAACCGCGTCGGCTCCACCTTCGGCGGCGGCGACCTCCTCGGTTCGATGATGGGCACGTTCACCCTCGAAGCCATCGAGGAACACGGCCTCCTCGAGAACGCCACTCGTCGCGGCAAACAGGCCAAAGAACTGCTTCGCGACGACACGCCCGACTACGTCGACGACGTTCGGGGTAAGGGACTGATGCTCGCCGTCGAGTTCGACACCGCCGAGCGCCGGAACGCGGTCGTGAACGCAGCACTCGAGCGCGGCCTGCTCACCCTCGGCTGTGGGAAGAAAACGATCCGACTGCTCCCGCCGCTAGACTCGAGTACCCGCGAGATCGAACTCGGGATTGGACTGTTCTGTGAGGCGATCGACGCGGTCGGTCCGAATGCGAAAGCGGCGTAGCATTCGAGTGCGAGCAGCACTACGTGCGGGTGCCACGTGGTTACCGCTGCCATGGGTCCATCACGAGTATTCTGCTTCGGTTGACATCCTCCCGCGCCTAAAGACGCGGGAATCCACGAAGTGGATATTCAGGTTGCGCGTTTCCTCGGTTCTCAAGTACGCTTTCGCGTGGAACGTCGAAGGTCGCCACCGAGTTGTGACCAACGGTGTGCTTTCCAGCGCGTGTAGCCCTGTCAATGGGGCCTTCCTCCCCGCATACAGCGGGCGTCAAAGGCGACTGGTTATTCAACCAGCGAGGTAGCACGGTTCGCGTCAGCCGAACTGCTACGCCGTGCATGGTTCACCCTCCCGTTGTGCGATATTTTCCGAAGCGTTCAGGTCGGCGTGGCGTCCACGGCCACATTCTGTACACGAAAAGTGGTCGCCATCACGGGTTCCCATCGAACCACACGCCGAACACCGCTGACTGGTATGGTAGGCATCGACTTTCTCGACACGGATACCAGCGCGTTCGGCTTTGTACGTGATGAACTGTTGGAGTTGGTGAAAATGCCACGAGTGGACGCCCGACCATGAACTGTTCTCACGGATACCTTCGAGGTCTTCCATCCGAATGACGGGGTTCTCGAACTGTTCCGCGAACGTGATGAGGCGACGGGAGAGTTTGTGATTCAAGTCTTTGATTCGACGCTGTTCTTTGTCACCCACACGGTTACGTGCGCGAAGCGCACCCGCTTCCGAAAGCGAATCGCGTAGGGAACGATATTTGCGTCGAACGTACTTCGCCTCTCCACCAGACACCAGCATCGACTCGTCTTCGCCGTGGGCGGTCACAGCGATGATGTGCCGTTCACCAATATCGACACCGATGGGCGTCTCGCCCGACGTGTCGGCGTCGTACTCGATGTTGAACGTACAGTACCAGTCGTCTCCGCGACGGTAGACCTGTAGACGGGTCTTGTCGGCGTCACCTTCAACCAGTCGGTCTACGGGGTCGGCAATGTCGTCGTACACCTCTATCGGGGTGTACCACCATTGGGAGACACATGGGAATCCGACGACGACTGTGCCGTTCTCGGTCGTGTCGAGTTCCCAGTTCTGGTTGTTGACGGCGAACGGTTGACTCTCTCGGTAGCGAACCTCTCCGTCCTTGTTGTGGTCGGATTTCGCCTCTCGAATGGCTTGGTTCTGGATAGCCGAGTAGAGGTCGTTGTCGATGCTGGCGGTGGTCACGGATTTGTCGAAGTCGCCGTTTTCCCATCCGTCGATACAGAACTGTTTGGTGTCACGGTAGAGTCGGCTGGCGTGTTGCCACTCTTTCCGCCGTGAGAGGGATGGGTTGTGAAACTTCGCGGTGACAGTCACCGTGACCATTACAATTGTAATTAGGCACGATATCTTAAGTATCTGTTGGAATATCAGGCCGTGCTATCGTCGGTGGATTGTGTCACTAAGTGACGGCGCGTATCCACGGCCTGAAGACCGTGGCATTGCGCCTGTTCAACCTGTAATGCCGCTCAAGTCGACTGTTGTCAAGCTTCAACCCTACAAAGGTTCGTCTGAAACAAGTCGAGACAGACTTTCCACGTCTTGCCGCCGTCTTCGCTTCAACCCTACAAAGGTTCNCTACAAAGGTTCGTCTGAAACAAGTCGAGACAGACTTTCCACGTCTTGCCGCCGTCTTCGCTTCAACCCTACAAAGGTTCGTCTGAAACCCGCTGACAAGCGCGAAGTCCGGTTGTTGGAGTCCGCTTCAACCCTACAAAGGTTCGTCTGAAACCGTCGTTGCCGTCGTTGATGAGATGGCGGTCCAGGCGCTTCAACCCTACAAAGGTTCGTCTGAAACGTGTTCCGCAGCAGCAATCGCAGCCTCAGTCATCCGCTTCAACCCTACAAAGGTTCGTCTGAAACTGGCGGCCGTCGCTCGTCGACGTGGAGTGATTGTATGCTTCAACCCTACAAAGGTTCGTCTGAAACCCGACGACGGTGGCTTTGTCGACGAGCAGTTCGCTTCAACCCTACAAAGGTTCGTCTGAAACGAGTACAAGGACTCCGAGGTCCAGATCGCGATTCTCGCTTCAACCCTACAAAGGTTCGTCTGAAACCGCCTGGTGGCGCTTCTCCGCGACTAAGTGCGCGCTTCAACCCTACAAAGGTTCGTCTGAAACACCACGAAAACATCAAGTGGGACTTCGTCTACGAGGCTTCAACCCTACAAAGGTTCGTCTGAAACGCGACGTCGTGCTCGTTCATCTCCCGGAAGTTCGAGCTTCAACCCTACAAAGGTTCGTCTGAAACTCTGGTAGCTCCTCGATGCCGGTGAGGCGAACGTCGCTTCAACCCTACAAAGGTTCGTCTGAAACGGTCGACGCCCTCCCCTTGCAGGCTCTTCGGCCGGTCGCTTCAACCCTACAAAGGTTCGTCTGAAACACGTCGCCTCCTACTCTAGCTGCAGGTGTGGGAGGCTTCAACCCTACAAAGGTTCGTCTGAAACCCGGCCGATCATCCGGATCAGGTGCCGTTTACCGCTTCAACCCTACAAAGGTTCGTCTGAAACTGCCGTCGCCGTGGTCGGCGAGTCGGTTCCATGCCTGCTTCAACCCTACAAAGGTTCGTCTGAAACGAGAGTGTATTCCGACACATGAAATCACTCCCCTCGCTTCAACCCTACAAAGGTTCGTCTGAAACCGACGAGTTCGGCGTCGCCGGCCTCGACGTAGTCTTGCTTCAACCCTACAAAGGTTCGTCTGAAACGGAGGTCGTCGGCGTCGAGGTCCTGCTCGTGGCGGCGCTTCAACCCTACAAAGGTTCGTCTGAAACCTTCCGCAGAGTCCACCGTGCGACCCGAGAGGAGCCGCTTCAACCCTACAAAGGTTCGTCTGAAACGAGCGCACGGCACCCGTCGACCACAACTACACCGGCTTCAACCCTACAAAGGTTCGTCTGAAACTGATCAGGGTCATTGGGGACATAATCTTTTTAAGGCTTCAACCCTACAAAGGTTCGTCTGAAACCGGCTTCGACGAGCGGTCGGAGATCGTCGACTGGGGGCTTCAACCCTACAAAGGTTCGTCTGAAACCATTATCTCGATGTGTAATGCGATAGGGGCTTTACGCTTCAACCCTACAAAGGTTCGTCTGAAACTCGCGGTGTGCAGCGGCCGTCGGCCAGCTCGTGTAGCTTCAACCCTACAAAGGTTCGTCTGAAACCATCTCTATAGTCGTGTGTATGGACGTGCCCGATGAGCTTCAACCCTACAAAGGTTCGTCTGAAACCTTTTGCCTCGTGGTAGTGACCTCGTAGGCTGACATCGCTTCAACCCTACAAAGGTTCGTCTGAAACCTGGTTCTAATTCCGGTGAGTCAACCCCTGTGCTACTGCTTCAACCCTACAAAGGTTCGTCTGAAACCGGTCTCTCGCCGATGACGGGCGACGACCATGCGCTTCAACCCTACAAAGGTTCGTCTGAAACGAGTGTCGCTACTGCCGCGCCGCTGTGGCGAAGGCTTCAACCCTACAAAGGTTCGTCTGAAACTGTTTCGGCGGTTTGTTCCGTCCTCTGACATGGCTTCAACCCTACAAAGGTTCGTCTGAAACTCGCACCCGATGCACCATTACCCCAAATGACTGGAGCTTCAACCCTACAAAGGTTCGTCTGAAACTCGACGACATACTCGAAACGTGCGGTAAATTCCTGCTTCAACCCTACAAAGGTTCGTNGAGCTTCAACCCTACAAAGGTTCGTCTGAAACTCGACGACATACTCGAAACGTGCGGTAAATTCCTGCTTCAACCCTACAAAGGTTCGTCTGAAACCAGTCGAGTGTCCGGGCTGTGGCGAATCGTTTCGGGCTTCAACCCTACAAAGGTTCGTCTGAAACGAGACAGCAGCCCGCTACCGCGTCCCTTGGGGCGAGGCTTCAACCCTACAAAGGTTCGTCTGAAACAGTCCGGGTCCATCAGGACGGTATCCGCGAGGAGTTCGCTTCAACCCTACAAAGGTTCGTCTGAAACCCTACTTTCGCGGGCCCCCTGGACCACCACGGTAGCTTCAACCCTACAAAGGTTCGTCTGAAACGGGTAGCGACCTTACCGCTGATCGATATGACGACTGAGCTTCAACCCTACAAAGGTTCGTCTGAAACTCGGTTTCGACCTCGTCGGCGTGTTCTCTCGCGAAGCTTCAACCCTACAAAGGTTCGTCTGAAACCAGTGCAACAGCGAGGCCGCAGAGATGGCGGGCGTCTGGGCTTCAACCCTACAAAGGTTCGTCTGAAACGCTCATTGATACCCCCTAGAGTTATAGTCTGGTCTAGCTTCAACCCTACAAAGGTTCGTCTGAAACCTGTTGAATGCGCTCAACGCCCGCCTCTATCGTACTGCTTCAACCCTACAAAGGTTCGTCTGAAACCATGCCGGAAATCCGGACGTAAAGCCTCGTATGTACCACTCCTACAAATCTATTTTCGTCGACCTTCAATAGTCGTCATTCCCGTGGGGGTTGACGGAACACTCCAGAATTAGAGAAAGCGCTGATCCTCTGTTGGATCTTCGCCGTACACCGTTCGATCGAGAAGTGCGTCTGACGAGAGCTCGTAGATAATCGTAGACTCGCCGGGCTCGAGTAACTCTTCGACTTCACCACGGAGCTGTTCGAGATCGCCCTTCGAGATCTCACCTTCAAGAACAGAGTTTTGAACGTGAGTGAGATACCGACGACCGATCTTGAGAGCTTTGTGTGTGCGATCAGCCTGAAGGTCGTAAACCATGACAACGTACATGTTACCACCACCGTTTGAACGGCTCGTACTTCTCACCGGTCAGGAGATGTTTCTTGAGTTTGTACGCCTCGAGTCGCATCAGATACTGGTAGCTGACTTTTCGTTTCAAATTTGGATGGTCAACTGTTCGCTCGAGCGTCTTCTCAAACTCCTTCGAATACGTCTGTCTACCCTGTTCGTTCAGGAGACACGATTCGAGTTCGGTTTCGAAGTCATCGGCTGTGATCTGGTTGCGGTTACAGAGTCGAAAGAGAACGCGATCCGCAATGACGGGTTTGAACAGATCCGCGATATCCAGCGAAAGCGAGTACCGCCGCTCACCGGGTTCGTGGAGATAACTGATCGTCGGATCAAGCGCGGTTGCCCGAATCGCCGAGGTGCAATTCGCATAGACGAGCGAGTTGCCGAATGAAATAAGGCTGTTTACTTCGTTCGGTGGTGGGTTGTACTCTCGGCGCGAGAGCTGAAATGACGGTGGCAGGATTTCGTTGAACGACTGGTAGTATGCTTTTCGGGCCGTGGCTTCGACACCCATCAGTTCGTCGACCGCGAGATTCTTCTCGACGCGTTCGGCAGCCGCCTCGAGGTCGTCGATAATCTGGTCGAGTTCGCAGCCACGGCCGTTGTAGTAGACGACATTGGTTCGCATGTTGTGGATGCTTCCAGAAACGATCGCTGCCGCTAACCGGCGTCGGTGAGAAGTATCGTCGTACGCACGGACCTGCGAGACAACAGTTCGGCCGGATGTTTGGCCACGCTTTGGCATGATAGAGCCAGCATAGTAATCCTCCCAGCCAAAGACGTGCATTGCGACACCTTGGTCGTTCAAGAAAGACATCAGCCGAGTATTGAAATCGATCTGGCCGTGGAGGTACAGCGCCTCCGCGTTCTCGATTGGGACATATTTCTTTTCACCGTCTTCAGTGACAACTCTGACCGTGTCGTCGTTTCGTTCGATTCGTCCGTCTGAAAATACGTGGTAATTCTTGTCCATGGTTAGCACCAGCAAAAGTCATGGTACGCACAGGAGTCACAGAACGGCTTCTCCTCTGCCGGCGGTGGCGTCTCTTTGCTTACGATTTCGTGAATGCCATCAATTGCAGTTTCCACGGCATCTTTGCGTTCGTCTGTGAGTTCGACGTGTTCACGGTTTCGTTCTCGAGGATGTGCGAGGACGCCGCCCTTCTCGATACCCGCAACGCGATCGAGGTACCAGAGATAGTACGATAGTTGCATTTCGGCTGGCTCAGTCAGCGTCGACGAGGGTTTGACCTCGATGACGCGCCCGTCTTCGAGGAGATCGAGCGAGATCATCCCGAGGTGGAGATTCTGCCGGTTCTCCTCGTAGGCAGTGTCGTCGACGCGGGTGCCACGGACGACCGTCGGGTTTTCGCGGTCAATTTCGAGGTTTCGCGACTCGAACCAGAGTTCTCGCTTACAGACGTGATAGTACTGCATCATGACGCCGGTAACGCGAAACGGTTCGTCGACGGGGTTTCCGCGAGCGGTCTCAAGCAAGCGGGTAACGGGATCGGTGTCACTCATAGGAATCGACGCTCGACGGTGTTGTCAGGGACGACGAATCCGGTTACCGGATCGAAGAAGTTCCGAACCTGCGAGTTGGATGTGTCGAGCAGGCGGATGTCGGTCTCGCGATGGACAGTCGGAAGATTCGCTAGTTTTCGCTCCTCTTCCGATCCGGACTGATAGATTGGAACCGAAATCTGTCTCGTCCGCAACTCGTCCATAAGAGAGTTGACGGTCTCGAAATCATATCGGTCTATCGCGGCTTCAACCTCTTCTATCAGTTCTCGGTCCTCGTCCGTCCGGGAGATGACGACATCAATGGCATGCCGTTGCTCAATCAGCGAGAGGGCCTCGAGTTCGTCGCCTCGAGCATCGTCGACATACGTAGGGTACGCATCTTTCCCGACGTTTTTCTCCTGATGTAGTCGGTTGTAGTACCGCTTGACGGCGGTTCGAGCGACGGCGGTTTCGGGGAGTGGAGAGTCGTCCGCTCGTACTTCGGCAAGCGTTTCGGCCGCGACAGGGAGCAACGACGGACCGCGATTGTAGACTGCTTCTGCCGGCGTCTTCTGCTGCTCTTCAGGAACGTCAAGCCACCAGACGGTCACGATTCCGCGGTCACGTTCGAACGAGCGGTTGCACCGACCAGCGGCCTGGACGATGCTGTCGATCGGTGCGAGATCTCGATACACGCGATCGAAGCTAATATCGACGCCTGCCTCCACGAGTTGCGTCGAAATGGTGACGAGGGGGTGTCCGTGTTCGGTAAGAATCTTCGCCGTTTCGATAAGTGTGAGTCGATCGATAGGACGAAGTCGTGTTGAGAGATGCAGTATCGAGTTCTCTCCGCTGTCCATAATCCGGTTTGCGAGTACTTCCGGATCGACATCGTCGACGCTACCACACCGTTCGAGTTCGGCAGCGTACGCCTCACCGACGTCTGCGAGTTCCGAACGCCCTCCTGTGACGCGTTCTGTGAGTGTCTGTGCACTGTCTATCGTGTTGCAGATAGCGAGTGCAGACTCGCCATCGGTTATCGCCTCGAGCAGTTCTGCGGCAGCATCCTCGTACGATTTTGGGCCAGTCTGCTTGTCGATGTACCGTTCGGTCGACGAATCGAGTTCGTACGTTACTCGCTCAGTCGTTTCGAAGTATACGTCCGGGTCGTCGACGAGTTCGGTCGCATCCTCGACGAACGGAGTTGTTTCGTCGAAGAGTTGCGGTTGCGTTGCCGTCATGGCAATGACCGTCGCATCGTAGCGTTCGGTCAACAGTGCAACCAGTCGGGGAACAAGTTTCCACCAGTTCAGTGGGAGACTCTGTGGTTCATCGAGAATGACAACGCTGTCGCGAAGGGCCGGAAGCTTCATCGATTGCGTGTTCGCCGGACCGGCGAGACTCTCGAACAACTGGACGAACGTCGTCACCGTAAGTCCAGCCCGCCAACTTTCTGCTAACATCCCGGAAACATCGTCATTTTGATCGGCGTCGTCAGCTTCCTGGTCCGAATCCTCACCGGGGTGTTCTTCGTCCCGTATCGTCGTTTCCGAGAGGTGATGGTGTGCCGTGAGCAACCGACCAGCGGTATCGGCGTCGTAGATCTCCTCGATCTCGTCGACGACTTGATCGATGATGCTCGTAAACGGGAGCGCGTAGACGATTCTGTCGCCACCGGTTCGATCACGGATCTCCATCGCTGCTGAGAGCCCGGACAGGGTCTTTCCCATTCCAGTCGGCAGCGTTAGCGTCGCGACACCACCACCGTTGTCCGCAAACGAGGCGGCGTTCTCAAGCACTCGCCGCCGCGCTCGAGAGCGATAGTGGTTCAACTGCTCCGATCGCGTTCCGTTCGGGTCGGCGGTGACACCGGCTTCGATCTCTGCGACGTGTTCGTCCAGTTGCGAAAGCGAGGGCGAGTCTGCGGCGTAGGTCGCTTCGGAAACGTCGTCACTGCTTCCCGCCTGTGCCGCACTCGTCTTGTCTGCGAGGACGAGCGACCCCCAACACTCGAGAACGAGTGCGTAACACGACTCCGAAAGCGACTCGTAATCGAACGTTCCCGTCTCAGTTGTTGTGACGGTCGATTCGATGTCCTCGAGTAGGTTCCCGGCATACCGTTCACAGAACTCGCTCCACGAGCCGTGTCCGTCGGTCGCGGCTTCGAACACCTCGGAGGCAAGATCCGGAGCGTGATCGAGTATGTCCTTGATCTGCAGCCGAATCGCAGTCTGGGACTGTTCTGTCTGTGTTTGTTCGGAAACGTTCTCGCGTCGGTGGGAACGATCGAAGACGTACGACGCAACGTCCGGGACACTGCCGTGGTGTTTCGCGACGGCGACAAACCCCGCGAGACACGTCTCTGCGTCGTACCCTTTCGCCTCGAGCGCGTAGAACGCGGCAAACGAACCGAGTGGGGCGTGGTACCGGTACATCTTGCGGTCCGGCTCGATAGACTCGATCAGGTAGTCCTGAAAGAACGTCGTCGCTTTCCCGAAATCGTGAACGTACGCGAGCGTTTCGACGACATCCTGCAGCGATTCACCGTCGGGCGTCTGTGCGTCGTCTGGGACGACGAAGCCAGTTCGCTTTGCAACGTCCTCGAGGTGGTCGATAAGCAAGACGCCGCCATTGGCTCCATTCGCCGGATCCTGATCTCCGTCCGGTGGATGAGAATAGCGCGTTGACATCTCAGACGAAAACGACGGTTCTGTCGTCGACCGTCGCAGGATCGACATTTCGGACGTCGAGCGGTTCGGCGTCCGGGTTGTACGTGTACGCGGTGAAGTCAGTCGTCGTCCGTCCACCCGAGTCCGTCGCCATGAACGCGGGCGACTCTTCAACCTCACAGCGGGTTCCCTCCTCGAGGACGACGTCTTCGACGGCATCGGGTACGGCGGAGTCGACGGCGACCGCTTGCTCTCCATCGACTGACTCGGACTCGACATCGAACTCGCCGTGGTACTCGATCTCGGCGAGGTACTCCGACAACCCTAAGCTCGGGACGTAGTGGGACTTCCCGTCCTGAAGTATCGACCGAAGCTCGCGGTATCGCTCGTCGTCTGCCAGCGCCACGTCGATACGGTACGCGGGGTCGACAAGCACCTCGTAGTTGTGTTGCTGGCGTAGCGTCGTCGGATCCGGGAGCTTGACGCTGATTTTCCCTCGCCCGTTTAGCGACTGGAGGTTTCCGTCGGCCGTCGAGAGCGTGTTCATCGGCATGTTGATCGTCCGGATTTCGTTTTCCGGCTCGATTGCGATCGCCGACTGACCGGGTCCGAATAGGTCGTAGTAGCCGTCCCGTTCGATACCGAGCATCGCGGCGATCAGTCCGGCGACCGTTGTCCGCGGGATGATTCGATAGGTCTGTTTGACGATATTACCCTCGATACGTCGGAAGTGTCCCCACGGCCCTCGAACGGTAAAGGACAGACAGCGCTCCGGCTGGTCGCTACTGCCATCCTCCCCGGTCGTCCACGTTTCGAGTGATTGCTGTCCCATCGTCTCAACTGTCGTCCGGGATCGTTGAAGTGTGTTCGTCGTAGACGTCGACAACCTCGACGGCGTCTGCCCCCAGTGCGTCCTCGAGTGCATCGTACAACACGTCGGGTCCGCCATCGTCGCCCTCATGACTGAACGTGAGCACGTCACTTGCGACGACCCGAACTCGTTCGATCTGATCGCTCGCGTTCTCGAGTCGAGAGACGAACGTCTCAATATCGACGGCAAGATCACGGACGTTGCGAAGTTCCTCGTCGGGTTCCGAACGTTCGTCGTCCAGCGCAAGGTCCTTGTCCAGACCGCCAAGGTGGAAACTCTCGTCGGCGTATTCGACGCGACAATAGAGACGCGGCTCTTGCCCGACCTTGCTCCGACTGATCGTCTGATTCTTGATCGCGCGCCAGCAAAGCGTGTCGAGTCGCTCGACATCGTCGCTCGTGAGCTTCGTGTCCTCTGCCCCGTGTTCGTCGACGAGTCCGTGGAATCGGATGAGTCCGTACTGGATTCGGTGATCGTCCAGGTCGAATCCGCCCTGCTGTTTGTCCTCCTGCGTTGCGATCACGCTCGTCAAACTGTCGTACTCCTCATTTTCATTGACCGCGTGCATCGTCTTGCCGGGCGAGAACTGGACGGGACCGGTGAAGTGGTCTGGAAGATGCTCTGCGTATTCGTCGTCCGTGTCGACAGACATCGTTGCGCCAAAGTACCGAACGTCAACGCTTTCGCCGAGGAACTCGCCAAAGATGTCGTCGCGGAATCGCTCTGTTTCCTCGTCGTCCTCAAGGTCGTAGTCGTTGGGATCGACTTCCTTCAATCGGTCCTCAAGCAACTGTCCGCGCGTGTACTGGTTTCCTTCCTCCTGCACATTTCGAATATAGACGCCGTGGCCGTCGTCCTCGAGTTGGTCGCGGAGGTATCGCTTCAGTCGGACATCGGTGACGATCGCCTGCTGGGTCTGTGGATCGATTCGGGGACGGTTTGCACCGCTGAGCGGGTTCCCGTTCGGATTCGCGTCGACGGCGTCGTACAGGAAAACGATTTCTGAGCGATTCTCGACGGTGTCGGTAGTGTCTGCCATGTTAGTGTTCCTCCTCGAGTGTCGTTGCTTCGTCGTCCTGTGCACCATTGTCCCACGGATGGTCGTTCATGCCGTAGGTTACACCGAGGGCGTAGTAAAAACGCAGATCGTCGGTGTCGATCTGCCAGTTGTCCGGTTCGGGATCGAGGATCGTCTCCCGTAGTCGGTCGACGATGTGGTCGGCTTTCGTGCCAGGATAGCCGTTTTGCTGTTTCTTTTCCTGACGTGTGTAGGTCAACGTCTTCGCAATCGTCTCCTGTGCGACCTTCTTGATTCGCGACTGGGTGATCGATTTCACCGGATACTGATCGACCAGCGTCGTCGATCGATCCTCGCTGTATTCCTGATAGCTGCCGATATCGCCGACGAGAGCGCCGAGCAAGAACGCACCGCGGCGCTGGTTGGCGACTGTCCCTTCGCTATCCCCTGTAGACGACAGCGCAGGTGTGTTTTCGATGAACGATTCGAGCTTCGCGTCGGCGGGGTTCCCCCCATCCGTGATTGCTATCTCTTCGTAATCTGGCATTGTGTGTTCCTCGTAGGTCGGTTCTCGCGTGATCGGTTCCTTCGCGCTATCGTTCGTCGTCACCAACTCGAGCTTGCCGTCGGCCAGCGAACACAACTGTGCGAACTGGCTGGCGACGAGGAACGACGGAAATCCCTCGTGTTCGCTGTCGTCGGTTTGTTCGTCGATGATTCGCTGGACGTACTCCTCGAGTAGCGTCTCGACAGCGATGGTGTCGCCGCTCAGAACGCTGACGAGCGCTTCGATCCGCGGATCGTCGGCGTCCGCGTCGGCGTCGTCTCGCTCGGCGAACGTCTGATAGAAGTACCAGCCCGTGGAGACGGAGTTGAGCCGATTATTGTCCGATGCAAGTAGCCCCCAACTATCGGTGGTCGGCATGGGTGGCGTCCAATCGTCGACGCTGTTGAACGCGCTCGCGACATCGACGAGACGGTTGTGCGTGAAGGCGAGTTCCCGCGGATACTGTAGCCGTCCGTTCAGCGTCTCGCCGAAAACGTCGTATCGAGACATCTGATGGGGCATCACCGCCGAGACGTAGAACCGAAGATCCGTTTCGTCGATGTCGGCCTCTCGTTGTCGTTCGTAGGCGTCCTCAATCGGTGTGTCTTTCCCTTCGTCGGTTGCTGCTTGGTAGAGGAGTTTGTACAGCTCATAGGCCTTTTCTGGTGTCGGACGCCCGAAGAAGTACGGCAGGTAGTACACCTTCGTTCCGAACGTCCGATAGGTGCAGGCTTCGACGAACGTTTCGGCGTTCATCACAGTGACGGCAGCATCCTCGGAAATGGGGTGGGAACGCCACGCTTCCTCGATGTCGAGTCCGGGGAATTTCTCGAGTTGTTTGCCCAAGAAGTAATTCTGGGGATCCTCCGAGGTCCCAACTGTTCGTGCCGATCGACCGGTCACGATATCGGTTGCATCCCCTGAGGAGTCATCCGCTTTGTTCTTGGTGACGAGCTTCGAGAGTTTACGCTGGCGCATTGCTTCACGGAATGCGTCGATTTGGCCCGGCCAACGATAGTCGCCGTTCGGTTCGGTTTTAATCTGCACCGTGAGCAAGGCGGTCGTCGATTCGCCGCCCAACCCCGTCACTACAGCGTCCTCGATAGCCTCGAGGGTTGCCTCATTCTCGCCCAATGTTGCCAAGTCATCGATTATCCAGCCCTCGGGGTGTTCCTCCGAGACATCTGTTACGACATCATCGGTAGCCCATTTCGTCAGTCGCTCTTTTGCGTACCGAGCGAGCTTTTCGGGATCGCTGTTCCGGCCAGCTTGGTGGGTGACACTGTGGTCGATCCCTCGAGCGGCCGGGTACTTACAGTGGCCCACATTTTGGACCAAGTTTTCCGTATACCGAGTCGCCCAAACGGGACCAGTCGCGTCGTTGGCCAGCGTTGGTTCGTCCCCAGAGACATCAACTCGAACGACGATGAGGCTGTCATCTGTGTCGATGATGTCGCTGGCGGCATCCGGCGTCAAGTAGGGTGCGTACTCGCCGCCGCCCGTTGTGGCAAGTGTGTAGAGCTTGCCGTAGAGGTACTGGATATCCCGAAGAGAACCGACCGGCGAGTTTGGGAGTTCGTCGGCTAGCTCGTCTTCGGTATATTTATCCTTAAAGTCTTTAAGTGAAAGCACTAATCAGCCCCCTCGTTTTCGAATATATTCTCCCATAGTTATTTGATCCCATTAATCATATGTTTTGTTTGAAAGGTGGCGTGCTACATTAGTGTCGGGTGGTTAAAATATCTTTTGGCTCATAGGTAAGCGAACCTGTTCCAAAAGCACTCATAGGTAAGCGAATGAAAAAGACACAAGGTATAAATATGTTGGCCCAAAAGAGTGATACAAGAGGTGATGTGTTATCAGAAGATGATCTCAGGCCAGCGTTGATCTGACAAGGAACCGGCGCTGGCCACGGCTCGTCTGCTGCAGCCTTCAGCAAACGTAAGTAACTGGGGCTGCAACTTAAGACTGAGGGTAGACAAATTTCAGACGAACTCCAGTCAGGTTGAAGCGCTTATGCTATTAGTCTTCCCTCATTTCTGATCAGCCAGAGTTGATTTGCCGATTCATGAATCCGAGTCCGAGCGAGTTCCGTTCTCCAAGCCCGCAATCTAATGCAAGGTTTAGGTGTCGTCGATGGTCATTGTCTCGGACAGTATAATTGAACTTCCACTTGCTCAAGACATAGGTCATCTCCTGACCCTCAGTCACCGTTACGGGTACCGCGAAGGTCTTGATGAGTTCGTAGCCGTCGAACAGATCACCGTCTACATCGCTCGGGCCGGGTAAATCGTCGTGTGCGAACAACTCGTGTTTCTGATCGAGGTTCGACTCGAGTTGCGTCAACAGCGGTTCCGTGGTATGTTCAGGTCGCCAGAAGACCGGCGTATCCCCGCCTGGGTGGTCGATACCGTACTCCTCGCACTGCCATGGCGGAATTCGAACGAGCAACCCGGTTCCCGTCTCGAGCGTGCCTCGCGTCCCCGGTTCACCGACATCCGGCTCGAGTGATTGAATATCGTCGACCAAAAAAGGCATCTGGCCAATGTTTAGTTCACGGTCGTCAAGTAAATCCTCTGCAACGTGTGCGAGGAGTCCCTCATCGTGTGAGGCGACCAGAAGCGTTCGATCGTCACCTTCCTGCATATCACCTGGTGGGAACGGGTTCGACATGACAAATCCCGGTGGCTCACCGGAGTCATGTAGTGTATCGTACTCGGTGTTTTCAAGTGCGTTCCAGATTCGTCCCCGTAGCTTGTGGTGATACGTATTGTCGTAGGCCGTGTCTGCTCGTGCGGACAGACGGATCAGTATTCGAACTATGATACATCACCATTGTTGATACCCGCCATCTCGAATAATCGATTATATTGACAGCACATAATGTTATTGGTGGATCATTATCACAGATGCTCGTTTGAATGAGGTGCTGTTGCTGTGCAGCGAGTTGAGGACGGAGAAGGCGGTTCTCAAGCGTTTGAATTGTGAGTTCCTGGCGGAGATGCGTACTGTCCTCAGTGCGGATCGCGGAATCTATCGATTCCGGCGATTCGCTAATCCCCAACGCCACACTTGGTTCACTATTGAGAGACCGTTCATGAGGCTGCTACGAAATCGGTCTGATGGCGGGTCGCTATCCAACTACGGGCGAGAAGAGTCACGACCATTCGACGGCGTAAGAAGCCACCAATCGGTCAATATCCTAACGTTCTTTACGATTGCTTGAGTAACCAACAGACGCGCACGAAAGTGCGCAAGAGAGCCGGAGTCCATGCCGCCAAGCTCGGAACTCCGGCTCACATGCAGCCCCCGCGTAGCGGGAGCACTCCACCATTGATGGCGACGAAATAAAGACCTGCCGACCTATCGCCAACGTAGTCTCACAAGCGGTTGGATCATCTTGGGGTGCGCTTCGCTGCGTGTCGGG
>NZ_AOIN01000020.1 GCF_000337135.1 Natrialba chahannaoensis JCM 10990 | reverse complement strand
CCCCCCCCACCACCACCCGTTGCCTCTATCGATCCGTCCGGGTTGACGATCTCGACCAGCTCGTACTCAGCTGGAATCTCCGGCGGCTCGCCATAGACCGGCTCGACTTCCTCAGCTGTGTTTACTCCAGCCACGGCCTCCTCGACCACCTGCTTGTGTTGCGGTGCGATCCCCAGCGACCCCATCACGTTCGGCACCGAGTCCGGCACCCCGTGCGCCTCGACGTACTCACGAACCTGTGACCGAGCCTCTGCCGCTGCCGGTGGCTCGCCCGTCCGGTATCCGACCACGTACTCATGACCACCATCAGCGACCGCCTGCTGGCCGTCAGACGACGACTGTGACGACAGCCGGTACTCTGCTATCGTATCGGCACCGATCCCAACAGCAGAGCCACAGCGAGCACACACGACGTTACCCTTCCCGTCGTACTTCAGGCGGTGGCCGTGCACTCGCTCCTTGTCCTGAAGGCATAGGTCCGCTTTCGCGGCATCATTGAAAACTTGCGAGCGAGCGATCCTCTGCCGGTTCTGCGCCCACTCGATAGCTGCGAACGCCTGCATTTCGACCGGCATCTCCATCATCGGCGTGTCCTCCTGTAGCCGAAGGTACTCCGTCGCGTATCCCGCCGGTTCCTCCAAGTCTAAGCGCACCTCTATGGCCTTCTCGCGGGTATGAGCCTCTGGTTTCGCCAAGTCACACGCTTCGATGTGCTTCTCAATCGCCGGGTAGAACGTGTTCTCCAACACAGCCACGATCTCGTGGTCCGTGTCGAACGTGTCGCGTAGCCCTGTTGCCTGCAAGTCGATGTAAATAGCATCGTGACAATGCACGTAACAGGCGTTCTCTCCCGGATTCTCAGCATCCAACCCGTGCACGTCGTCACCACGAACGTACCCCCACTGTTCAGACTCTAAGCCGAGATGGTACTCCGCTGCGTTCCGCACCACGTCGTACACGTCACCCTGCGACCACGTGCGGGCCACGCGGTCGCCGTGATCGACCGGCGGCACCCGCTCACCGTCCGGCTTCGATGAACCCGTCCGCGTGAGCATGATCGTAGCGACGTCGCCCCATTCGCCCTCGACGTGCTCGCCGGAGCGAGCACTGTCTTCGCTCTCCGGGTACGTCCCACCCATCAGTTGCCGCTGAAACGCCGCGTTC
>NZ_AOIN01000019.1 GCF_000337135.1 Natrialba chahannaoensis JCM 10990 | reverse complement strand
GCCGAAATCGATTCCGCGGGGGTGGTCGTCGGTGAAGCCCTCTACAACATGGAGTTCGTCGCCAGTCTCGAAATCCAAGATGTAGAGGTCCGTCTCAGTGCAGAATGCGACCATCGTCTCGTCGGGTGATTTTGCAAGTTCGCCCGTGCCGTGGCCAGTCGACCAGATCTGATCGCCGCTCGCATCAGGGTCCCCAGGAGTGACACCGAATCCGATGACAGTATCGATTCCAGCCGCGACCACAACATTACCGTTTGCGAGTGGGTTGCGGATACTGCCATCAAATGTGCTTTCGCGCTCCTCCAGCAATTCTTCGCCAGTAGCAACGTCGTACACGTTCAGCCGGTCAGAAGCCGATATTCGAGACCGCACAGCAGCGATTCGGCCGTCGCCCGAGATACCGATTTCTTGGCCATTGGCATCCGTGATGTTCTGGACGACCTCGCCAGACTCATAATCGACAATGGCAAGACCGTCGTCGCGATCACTTACCAGAAGTGGGAGGCCGGTTGCGTACGTCTCACCAGCGTT
>NZ_AOIN01000018.1 GCF_000337135.1 Natrialba chahannaoensis JCM 10990 | reverse complement strand
GAGTCGGTCATTTCGATGATCTCCATCGTACCGTAGCTGAAAGTCACCTCCTCGCCCCGGATCGCATCGTACATCAGGGTGCTTGGCATGTAGTCGTCAACACCGTGGAACATCGACGGCATTACGAGTTCCCGGAGGCCGTGGGAGGTGTTAAGCGACGTAGTTGACCGGCCGCTCGACGATACTGTGGTGATGGTGTCATCGTAAGCCGGCACCGCAAGGCCGTAGTCGGCAGGTAGTGCAGTAACCTGGCTGGCACCAGACGCGTGTGCATCACGAGTCCAGAGGTGTTCACCGTCGGAATCGTACGCATGGATCGGGTAATCGTCCGTATCCGCATACGAGAAGACATACACCCTTGACTCATGGGCAGCGAGCGTGTCGGGTTCGGGCATCTCAGCGAACACACTCGATTCTTCAGAATCGAGGTCGTAGACGAGCACCTCGCCGACATCACGGTCACTAACATACACAGTGGAGTTGTCGCCGAAATCGATTCCGCGGGGGTGGTCGTCGGTGAAGCCCTCTACAACATGGAGTTCGTCGCCAGTCTCGAAATCCAAGATGTAGAGGTCC
>NZ_AOIN01000017.1 GCF_000337135.1 Natrialba chahannaoensis JCM 10990 | reverse complement strand
AGCAGCAATCGAGACGGTGTCGGTCAGGTGGTTCGAGGCAGTGATGTACGCGGCGTCGTAGCTCGCCTTCTCAGACGTTGCCGACTGATGCATGATCGTCTCGTCGGGCGTCACGTCGTCGTTTGTGTCCGAGTCCGGGTCCGCGTGCGCACACGAGATCGGGAACGCATAGGCAAACGCTGAATCGCAGGTTCCTTCGAAACTGAAGTTACCGGCGGCGACGGTTCCGACCCCGCCACCTCCGACACCGAGCGTTGCCGCTGTGCCTGCTGCCCCTGCCGCTTGGAGCACTCGGCGTCGACTCAGCGTGCAACCGGATTCGACTTCATGATCCGTGGGCTGTGGGCTGTCTGTACTCCGGGTTTCGTCCGTGGAAATATCAGTAGTCATTGGTCTCTGAACCTCGGTTACTTGTAGGCGATCAGGTAGAACGCGGCACCGTTGAGGAACACCGTGAACCAGCCGACGTACCACATCGTCTCGAGCGTGTGCGAGACAGCCGGCACGAGTGCCCCGAGCACGTTTAGAATCACCGCCAGGAGCATCACGACGGTCTCAACGTCGGTGTAGTCCTCTGGCGTGGTCTCGTTGGTCAGCCAGCCGATCACAAGCACACCAACGGAGATGATGAACGCGTACGTGATCTCCGTGCCGTGGGCCGCATACAGCGCGTCCGTCAGCGCGAAGTTCAGCGGCTCGCTGAACTCCAGCGTCCCGACCGCGCCGATCGAGAACGACGCCAGGACGAAGATCGGTGCGAGAATGCTGTCTGTGAGGTCGATACCGTCTTCCCGTCGAATTGAGTTGGGAACGTACTTCTGGGGTAGGCTAAGTGCCATACCTCCGCGGGTCAAACCCGTTTCCTCGAAAACCTCAGGGAAACCGTATGTTTCCCACTGGGAATACCGATAGTCACCAACTTTTATGAGAAGGGGGGTTGCCCGCCAGATATGGCGTTAAACAAACTCCGGCAATTGGACCGGGACTCGATTGGGATAACACTTCCAAAAGACGATGTCCGTGTTGAGGGTCTTCTTAATGAGGATGGTCAACTCCAAGGCGATCATCATGTTCACATCCGCTATATCGGTGACGGCGAATGGGTTGTCGAGTTAGTTGATGAGATCGAAGTGTAAGGGAAATATCGGTAGATGGCAATACATGTTTTAGTCGCTCGAATATAGCACGAGAATACTCGCGGTTGGCTGTTAATAAATGCTGTTCTCGGCAAATTTGGGATATCGAGAATATACTTCCTTGATTAAATCGGGTAGTGAGTCATCGTTGAACGTACCCTTGAAATTACTTGAAAGTCGGAGAACCGCTCTCATTTCCTCCTTATCAAGGTTATTCTCGACCAATTGCTTACCTTGGTCTTCGATCTCGTACACGTATCGCACCTCTCCTTCCTTATACTCCTCGCTAATCTCCCGAATCAAATCTTGTTTCTTGAGAGAATCAATATCATCATAGAGCTCTTTTGAAAATGGCCCATAGTCATACGGCTCAAAATTGTAACTGTCTGGGGAAAGAGGTAGAGACCCATCTTCTTCCTGAAACGCCATCTCAATTAAGAAGACTAGTTTTTGCAGGCGTGTTCTACCGACGATATGCTCCTGCTCATTCGCATACAGTAAGGCTGCAGGTAGCGTTTTTCTATCCATCGGTGGTCACCTTTTGAGCGCTGTCAAGAGACTGTTGGAAGTCCTTTGCAAAAACTCTTGCCAAGGGAGGGTCCTGATAGCCTATACCCATATTACCATCTTGAACTTCCATAGCTACTGTTTCCCCGTCAAAGACACAATAGGTGGTATCTACTGAACTGCTTTCCCACGTAGGTATGCCTGCTGAGGCAATATTATCCACTTCTGTTCGTCCATCGAAACAAACTATCTTCACATCCACATCTCTTGCTTGTAAATTATTGAGGTCGCGCAGATCTTTGGATTCCAACCAGCGCGGGTCCCATAGTTTCATATGTACTGATTCTTCCGATTTCTCAATGTATTCTCGTGCTTTTCTCGCTAAACCTGCTCGACCACGACTCATCCAAACAGAGTTTCCCCTGCGTGCGACCGCTGACTCCTGTTGCATCTCATAGGCAGTTCCGAGTCGATGTTTGAGTTGGTCAATTTTGTCGCTTATTTCATCCTGTTTCTCTTCTATGAGCTGGCGGGGCTCAACCGCTTTGTATCGCTCTGGATGAGTTCCTTGCGTAACAACAACATCTCTCGATACCAATTTGTTAAGCACCTCATACTCCTTTCCTTTGCTTATTGAGCTTCGTGTTACCAACTGTGATGCCTCAAGTGCTCCCTCTTTGACTAGCGTTTGGTAGGCAATTGCTTCGTATTCTGTCCACTCCATCACATCATGTAAATATGTGCTAATTTCATCCATATGAATACAACCACCTTGGTTGTTCACTTGTTGGATCCTATATGGTTGTTTCCAATCACAACCGAATACGGTTGTCGATACAAAGTTTAAATCACATATCGCGCGAATAACAGATTGCAATGTCCAGCGAAAACGAGAACCTGATTAATGCACTAGAGACCCGCGCTATCCGGCGGGGTCTTCAGATTAGCGGCGACGAAGAAGTTGACCCCAACTGGTCACGAAATGAAGTACTGGCTTACTTGGATACGAATCCATCGAAGGCACCTGACCTTCGCGAAGATATTATCGAAGGCGCAAAACGGTTCTATCTCTCACGGAATCACGTCAAGCCTAATTGTATCGAGGGTGCCGGCCCTGAAACTGGCATTGAGGTCCTAAGTGATAGCCTCACCTTGCGAGAAGCGTCCTACTACGAATCATATTTCAAGTACGCTGACCACACCGCACACGTATACAAGATCACTGAGTTCGACGGTCTCCTCGAATCGCTCTGTGAGGCAGACACAAAGGACGAGGTTCAAACTGAACTGGAGTCTCAAACTGAGGCTCAAGATGATCTAGAAGAATACGCAGCAGCGCTAAATGATTTACCTGCTCCACTAATCGGAAACGTTGAAGATTCCTACAAGCCGCGGGTAGTGCAGGCTGAAACCTCTGACGTTATTTACGTAGAGTTCTGGAAAAAGGGGTCGAAATCGGGTGGGTTCGATGTTCGCACAGGTGACTACAAGACCATCCAGGGTCCTTACCGAGCAGTTCTTCGGGTAGATCTCGACAATCAGACGATCGAAGCAGTAGGTGATAATAGTAGTAACACCCATGAGGGTCTAGTCAAGCGATTCATGATTGATTTCAACGAATCTGCCAGCTTTGACTTCATCCACATCAACAGTGGTGAAATCGAAGATGCTCGACGAGATCTAGCATTCATTGCTACTCTCGACGAGTTCCTGGGTGATGCAAAACTCCGTTTTACCGTCAACGAGAGCTCCAACGTAGAGGCTGACCCTGCTCACGGTAGTGCCAAAGGAACTAGAGACCTAGGAAAATCTAATTTCCGAGTCCTGATGGGTGAAAACGGAACCTGGGAGCGAATTGTACCACGTGAGTATCCAGAAATCGACGAGGAAGATGAAAACGAGTTGTCTCTGAACGACCTGTTAAAGGATCTTCAAGATGACTCTGGATATCATGACGTTCTAGATGTAACGATCGGTATGAATAGTGAGAAAAACAGTTATCGTATTCAGAAAAAGGCGATAAATCCGACAACTCGGAAAGCCGTCTTCGATTCGCTCGCAAACCAGATCGGGTGGTAAGGTCAAGGCGTAAGCAGACAGGTGTTTACCGGCTCCGAGGATTGTCGTTATCTATTGTCACTAACGTTCGTATTCTACTGATGAATATAACAGTTGAACCTTCCAGTAGTACACAGGCTACTGATAGCAATTAACTCTGAAGGGCTTGAGTCGAAGGCGTTGGCCGGGTTTCGACATCAAGTTTCCCGTCAAGATACTCCTGGCCTTCGCGAGTGATCTCGTACATATTGCTTCCCTCGAAGATCGGGGCGACAAGCCCAACCTGAGAGAGCAGCTGGCAGCGCTCGCTAACTCGCCCACGGGAAGCATCGAATTTGATGACACGTGAGATATGCAGCGGGCTCGACCAGGAGTCATCTGCGAGATGCTCAAGGATTCGTTCATCGAGCGTGCACATCCATCGAGCAGGTTTTCTGTTCGTCACGATTCGGAGGTCTCGCTGGCAGTGGGGCCGTTCATCGAACCATTCCCATTCCCGTTGAGGTAAACCTCGTTCTCCGCGTCGTATTCTTCATCAAGATATGCTTCTCCCTCGTCTGTGATTGTGTAAACGCCGTTTCCTAAGGGGGTCAGTAGTCCGTGATCGGCGAGCTTTTGACATCGACGAGAAACAGAGGAGTGAGAGATCCGGAGCCCATCTGCCTTCGCTAGTTCTCCTACTGGTTTTGCGCCTTCTTCTCGTATAATCTCTAGAATCCGATCATCCCAGATGGTCATCCAGGTTCCCGATTGCCTCATTATTCCCCACTTAGACATGGGGATACCTACTTTTCATGAATTTCTTCCCAGTCGCATTTGTGACCTGATTTGGTCAACCATTGCATTTATGCAATATGAGTATAGAGTTAGAAGTGCGAAGCTACCAACTCGGCTGAAGATGACTCTTGTTGGTATGTGAGACTGGGCGGCGCGCCAACGCCGCCCAGAAGGTAGCTCCGTGAATCAGATCATGGATTACGGAACTTCCGTGGGGCGTACACCCCACGCACGGGAAGAGGTATCACCAACAAATAGGTCTGACGCTCGCTGTATCTGCGGCGAGCAGCCAGATGGCTACGACGCGCGAACTAACGAACCCGCGTGTGAAGACTGTGCTTACCTTCGATCCGATGGTGGCCAGTCGGCCGAAGAGCGACAGGCCGATGCCCTCGAGACGATCGCCGACGAGCTGCGATACCAGAACGCTGTTTTCGCCGAGGTCATCAGTACGATCGATGCAATCCACGGTGGCGGACTCCGCTCGGCGTCTGCGATCAGCACGGCGATCGACGACCATGCAGTAACGCGGGAGGCACAGGGGGTGAGCCGATGAGCGACCGTGGGCTCTACTCCTGTGACACGCCGCGTTGCACTGGTCTGAAAGCGGTAGTCACGCCGGACGGCTACGTTTGCCGGCGCTGTGCGAATCAGCTGGAACAGGCGTACGAATCGGAGCCTGAACTGGTCGCCGACGGTGGCACTACGTGGGCTGCGCTGACCGGATTCCAGCGTGATATTCTCGAAGCTATCGCTCATCTCGAGTCGATCGGCGAGGAATCCTACGGGCTCGCGATCAAGGAGCGACTCGAGAAGCACCACAGCGAGGTCCTCCACGGACGGTTGTACCAGAACCTCGACGGTCTCATTGAGGATGGGCTACTCGAGCGCGACGAACTCGACGGGCGGACGAACAGCTACACGCTGACCACCGAAGCAGAGGCGATGCTCGAGGAGAGCATCTACCGCCGTGCGGACGCCTGTGGACTACAGATCGCTGCGACGGACGGAGGTGAGCCCGAGTGAGTCTGCTACGCGGCGGTGCGTACACGACCGGTCTCTGTCCGACCGTCGACTCGTACGTCCTCGCTGTTCGCCGCACGGGAAGCGCGTGGTGTACCGTCTGTGGAACGGAGGTCGAACCGTTTTCTCGCGAAATTAACGGGGGTAACAAGACGAGCGATTCGCGAGAGATCGGTGCCGACCAGCCCCAGCAGCGAGGTGAGCGATGAGCAACGGCCTCGAGCCGATCACTCCGCAAGAGGCGGTCAGGCTGTACCTGGAAGCACGCGACGATGCTGCAGAGAACACGCTAGAAGCGCAGGATTACCGTCTCCGGGCGTTCGTCGCGTGGTGTGACGAAGAGGGCATCGTGAACCTGAACAACCTCTCGGGGCGCGACATGTACGCCTATCGCGTCTGGCGTCGCGAAGGCGGTTACTCCGGAAAAGAACTCGAGTTGGTCACACTCCGCGGCGAGATGGCCACGATGCGTGCCTTCCTTCGATTCTGTGCCGAGGTCGACGGTGTCCGGGAGGATCTCTACGATCAGGTGCCGCTTCCGCGCACTGACGGTGTCGACGTCAGCGAGTCGACGCTCGTGCCAGACAGAGCCGTGGAGATCGTCGACTGGTTAGAGCGATACGAGTACGGGAGCCGTCGGCACGTCACCGTCCTCATGCTCTGGCACACCGGGTGCCGAGTCGGCGAGCTGCGCGGGCTCGACCTCGGCGATCTCGACCTGGAAGGTGAACGTCCGCGTGCGGATGGGCCGGCGGTTCATTTCGTGCACCGCCCCGAGACCGATACGCCGCTGAAGAACAAGGAGAAGGGCGAGCGTTGGAACGCGATCAGCGCTCACGTTGCCCAGACGCTTCAGGACTACATCGACGGCCCGCGGGAAGCGGTCACTGACGATCACGGACGGCGTCCACTTCTCACGACGAAGCACGGCCGTGTGACGGTGTCTGCGTGCCGAGATACGCTGTACCGCGTAACCCGGCCGTGCTGGCGAAACGAGAGTTGCCCACACGACCGTGATCCGGAGTCCTGTGACTGGACTCTCTACTCGAAGATGAGCAAGTGCCCATCAGCGAGATCTCCGCACGACGTACGAAGCGGCCGGGTGACAGCACACCGATTGTCCGACGAGGACCGGTCGCTCGTCTCCGAGCGGATGAACGCGAGCGAAGAGATTCTGGATAAGCACTACGACCGGCGTAGCGAGCGTCAGAAGGCAGAACAGCGACGGAGGTTCTTCGAACTATGATCAGTAGACAACATTCCCAGCGGCAGGTATCGACAGGACAGCACACCAATACGGGGAGGGCGGACTCGTTTTGCAGCCGCTTCATAGTGGACTATCAGTTGCTCCGCTACTCTACGTCACGGATAATGGATTAGGAGCGACAGAAACGACGCAAGATCACAGTATGCCCTGCGGTAGTGGTAGGTGGTGACGGTGGTAACTGACACTACCGCGGGCATGAATTTCATCGTGATGCCTGGAGTAAGGATCTGTGAACGTGGCAAATAACGTTTGCACAACTTCGAAGTCGAAGGTCAACGCTGTGACGGAGGGTTTTCTGTCATTCATGGTCAACTCGAGTCGCCTCAATTGTGGCTCCTCGTCTGCGGTTGATCGTTAGTCGTGTTCGTGCACGCACGCGCTGGCCAACGGCTTTTGGTCCACGTGGCGATAGCGCGGCGTATGAGTGAAAACGGCCCTGGTAGGAGCAACGAAGGCAGCGAGAACGGTAGTAACACGGACTCTGGCCGGGAACCCGAATGTCGACCGCGTGCAGGACCGCGCCGAACAGCGCAAATCCCGACGTGCCGACACCGCGGAATCAGTCCTTAAGGATGTTGAGCGACATCTCGGGCAACTCGAGTATCCGGTCACTGGTGAGGAGATTGCGACCGAGTACGGGAGCGATCCAATCGACATGCCGAACGAGACGGGGTCGCTTGGCAGTGTGTTCGATCGTCTCGCGACCGAGGAATTCGAGAACGGAGCGGCAGCACGAGAGGCGATTTACGGGGAAATCACGGGTGAATCGGGTGATCAAGCAGAGGCGAATTCGGAGCGGGATCTGGACAGTCTCAACGACGAATCTCAGGGGTCGATCGGCGACGCGGGAAGCGAATCGCTCTAAGAGTACCAGGGTCCTGTCCCGGTTCCGTCGCCGGATCGTGATAGCAGAACGGATTTACGTCAGCGTCGTCTTTCATCGCACATGGATTACGAGTCGAGTCTCGACCGAGCGATGGCGGACGTTCCCGACATTGGGGGCGACGAAGAACGGTTACAGATCCCCGACGCGCAGGCGCAGAAGGACGGCGCGTTTACCCGGTTTACGAATCTGGGCGAGATCGCTGACGTCCTCTCGCGCGAGGACGAGCACCTCCACCGCTTCGTCCAGCGAGAGATGGGGACCAGCGGTAAGTTCGAGGACGGCCGCGGTCGGTACAACGGGACCTTCTCCGAGCAGGACTTCAACGCGGCTGTCGACGCCTACGTCGACGAGTACGTCCTTTGTACGGAGTGTGGCCTGCCCGATACCCGCCTTGTCCGCGAGGACCGGACGCCAATGCTGCGCTGTGACGCCTGTGGTGCGTTCAGACCGGTTACCAAGCGCTCGACAAGCGCCGCACAGCAGCAACAGCAGGACGCCGTCGAGGAGGGCAAGACCTACACCGTCGAAATTACCGGCACCGGCCGCAAGGGTGACGGTGTCGCCGAGAAAGGCGAGTATACAATTTTCGTCCCTGGAGCGCAGGAGGGTGACGTCGTCGATATCTACATCAAGAACATCTCGGGCAACCTCGCGTTCGCGCGACTCGACTGAACCGCTGGCTCACCAGAAGCTATAGAGCGATTTCTCGTCGCTCATCTCCTGCTGATCGTCTGCTGACCTGTTTTCTCTGCTCCTCCATTGCGTTCGTAGCTGGTAGGCTGGCTCTCGATTGGGGAACTCGCACTCGCTCCTAATACACTGACGCCTCTTCGTCGGACGATTCGCGGGAACCGCGAAGGTAAAGTTAACTTGGAGTAATCACACGAACGTGGGAGTTTCGTTCGACCTCTTCGATACGCTCGTTACCGCCGACTACCCGGCTGACCCCGCCGCAGCCGTCGCGACCGAACTCGCCGAGCGCGACGTTTCGGTTCCCGACGATTGGGCGGATGCGTACACAGAGGTTCACGTCGACGCTCCCGACGGCGCAGAAGTCCCTCTCCCTGCACACGTCTCTCGCGCGCTTGCGAGTCGCGGTGTTACAGTTCGGGGGAACGCAGCCAGGCGAGCAGTCGTCGCCGCGTTCGATCCCGCCGTCGAAACCAGACCGGGCGCACGGGCGGCGATCGACGCCGCTCGCGATCGCGGCCACGCAGTCGCACTTTGTTCGAACTGCAGCGTTCCCGAACTCGTCGGACGGACACTCGTCCGATCTGCCCTCTCGCGCGATGACTTTGATAGCATCGTCACGAGCGTCGGCTGCGGCTGGCGAAAACCCGCACCCGAAATCTTCGAGCAGACCGCAGCCCAGCTCGGCGTCTCGACCACAGACCTCGTCCACGTCGGCGACGACCCGCGAACTGACGGTGGTCTCGCGTCCGTTGGGGGAACCGCACTCTTGCTCGCCGACGAATGTATGACAGACGGTAACACCCCAGCCGAAGGGAGGAGTGACGACCCAGGAGACACGCACGTACTCGAGTCCCTCACTGAACTCCCAAACACACTCGACGCACTCGGTTCCCTCGCCGAAGCCGACGAACTCGGGTCCGGAGGTGACCGACTGCGATGACGACCACTGTTTCTGGACAGCACATCGAACGCGCGAGGGCTGGTCCGTGGTGACTACGGCCATCCTCCTCGCCGTCGCGCTCGGCCTCGATCACATCGCTGGCGAGCCGCGAAACGCGTTCCATCCTGTCTCTTATACACATCTNGTCTCGTCGGCATTCCAATCGCGCTCATCGTCCCGCTTGTCCCCGCCGCCGCGGCCGCCGGGTTCGTTCTCGTTACGACCGCTGTCTCGCCGCTCGCCGGCATCGGAGCCGCCGCCCTCGTCCTCTGGCTGACGATCAGTTTGCGGTCGTTACTCGAGTTGACCGACGAGGTCGTCCGCGCGACGGCCGGCTCCGCGGGAGAACTCGAGACGGCTCGCGACCGTGTTCGCGGCCTCGTCGGACGTGACACGGACTCGCTCTCGCCGGCCGAACTCCGCAGCGCGGCACTCGAGAGCGCGGCGGAGAATCTCGCGGATGGCCTCGTCGCGACACTCTTGGCGTTCGCCCTGCTCGCCCCGTTTTCGCTGCCCGCGGCCGCCGCTGTCGCTGCGTGGGTCAAGGGCATCAACACGCTCGATTCGATGCTCGGTTATCCGTCGAAGCCACACGGAACCGCGAGCGCGCGGCTCGACGATTTCGTGATGTGGGTTCCCGCCCGTCTCTCGGCGGTAGCGATCGCACTCGGGGCTGGTGCACCACTCGCACTTCGACGCGCGGCTGCGTGGGCTCGGACGCCGCCGTCGCCGAACTCGGGGTGGCCGATGGCGACGCTCGCGTGCGCGCTTTCGGTTCGCCTCCGCAAACGGGACGTGTACGATCTCAACCCCGACGCAGAATTGCCGGCACTCGAGGACGGGGAGCGCGCGACGAGCGTGATCCGTGTCGCTGCCGTCGTCTCGACCATACTCGCGTTGGCGCTCGCAACAGGGGTAGCTGTTCTCGCAGCCCAGTTCGGGATCGTGGATGGACCGCTGATCGTTGAAAGCCCCCTACTACACCCACAGCCGGCTCTCCCGGAGGTGGGACAGTGGTCGTAAGACGCTGGCTTCGCGCGACCCGCGGCGCGCTCGGCTTCCTGACGCGACTGCCCGTTGACCATCGTGATGGTGACTGGGATGCGTTCCGATCCACGCCGGCCGCGTTCCCACTCGTCGGGCTCGTTGCGGGCACACTCGCCGCAGTGCCGCTGCTTGCAGCCGACGTGCTCATGTCACCGGTCGTCGCCTTCGGCTACCTGCTCACCGTTTACGCGGTGACCGGGATTCACCACCTCGACGGCGTCGCCGACCTTGGCGACGCGCTCGTGGTCCACGGTGATGTCGACCGCCGGCGTGAGGTCCTGAAGGACACGACGACCGGCGTCGGTGCGATCCTCGCCGTCGCGATCACGATTTCGGGACTTGCACTCGGCGGGCTCGGTCTCGCTGCGCTTCCAGCGTTGACGGCTGTTACGGTTGCCATCGGCACCGAAGTCGGCTCGAAGCTCGGCATGGCGACGATGGCCTGCTTCGGCCGCGCGCCGTACGAGGGCATGGGCCAACAGTTCACCCAGGCGTCGACGCCCGGCGGCTGGCTCGTCCCCGCAGCGCTCGTTCTCTCGGCCGCGGCGCTCGCCTGGCCGCGCCCGGTCGCGCTCGCCGTCTGTGGCGGCGTCGCCGGCGTCTGCCTCCCCTGGTACTGGGCGACCCGCCACCTCGGCGGCATCAACGGCGATATCTTCGGCGCGGCGAACGAACTCGGCCGCGTCGCGGGGCTGCACGCGGGGGTGATCGCGTGGACGCTCTTGTGATGTGCGGTGGGAAGGGCACTCGACTCGAGAGCGACCACGAAAAACCGTTGCACCCCATTGCGGGTGTTCCGATGGTCGACCGCGTCGTGGGTGCACTCGAGTCCAGCCAGATCGAGACGATCTACGCTGCAGTCTCGCCCAATGCGCCGGAAACGCACGCACACCTTGCCGAATCCGAGCGAGAGATCCGTTTCGTCGAGACCGCGGGCGAGGGGTACGTCGCCGACCTACTGGCTGCACTCGATCGACCGGAGATTTCCCAGCCACTACTCACAGTCGCAGCGGACCTCCCGTTGCTCTCCGCAGCCGCCGTCGATCGGGTGCTCGCGGCGTACGACGAGCGCGGTGCAACCGGATCGATGACCGTCTGCGTTCCCGAATCTCGAAAACGGGAACTCGGCGTCAGCGTCGATTCGCGGCTTGAACGGACAGGTGATAACGCTGCCACTGCTCCCGACGACACCGCTCTTGTCCCGACCGGCATCAACGTCGTCAGCGAGACGACCGCTGACGACACGACCGGCCACACTACGGCTGACAACGATACGACTGCCCACAACACAACCGACCACACTCCGACGGGCAACGACACGACCGATCACGACACTCCAGCATCCATGACCTACGTAACCGACGACCCACGACTCGCAATCAACGTGAACCGACGCGAAGACGCTCGCATCGCTGCCACGCACATCCGGGACCCGGAAACACGAGTAATGCGAGAAACGGACGACTGTCCGGGTGACGAGCGATGACGCAGCCACGCATCATCCTTCCCGCCGGAACCACTGAAACCGCGCTCATCGACGGCATCAGCGCCGCCGGCGCGGCTCCTGAACTGATGGCGCACACTCCCTCCGCTGATGTGGAGATACTCGAGTTCGGCGCGCCCGCGCGCTCGCCGGTGACGCCGGTCAGTCCGAACGGCTGTCCGACGCCGGCGGCAGTCACGCGGGCCGTCCGCGAGGTGTGCGGATTCGACGTGACGGTGGTCGACGCTGGACTTGCCAAGCCGACGAGCGTCCCCACGGTCGACCTCGGTATCGAGCCGGGGGACGACATCCGCGACTCCGTGGCCGTCCCGGACGCGGCGGCGATTTTCGACCGCGCGCACGGTTACGGGGCGAGTCTCCCTGACGGCGAGGACGACATCGTTATCGGCGAGACGGTCCCCGGTGGGACGACGACCGCACTTGGCGTGCTCACCGCCCTCGGCGAGCCGACCAGCGTCTCCTCGTCGCTTCCGGAGAACCCTGTCGAGCGAAAGCGCCGCGTCGTCGATGAGGCTCTCGCCGCGAGCAATTTCACGGCCGGCGACTGCGAATCCGCGCCGTTCGACGCGATTCGAGCCGTCGGTGACCCCGTCCAGCCGACCGTCGCCGGCATTGCAGCGGGGGTACTCGAGTCCACCCCCGCTGCGAGCGTCACTCTCGCGGGCGGGACACAGATGGTCGCTGTGGCCGCGATCCTCCGCCATGCGGGCATCGATGCGCCGCTTGAGATTACAACGACCTCGTTCGTCGCGGCCGAGCAGGGCGAGCAACTCGAGTCGGCCTGCGCTGCGCTCGACTGTGAGCTGACGGTGACCGATCCGGGCTTCGCCGACCACGAGCGCGAGCACGTCGCGATGGACCGCTACTGCGCCGGCGAGGCGAAAGAGGGCGTCGCCATGGGCGGTGCGCTCTCACTGGTTCCCGAGAGCGAGATGGCAGCGGTCAGAGACCAGTTCGAGACGGTTTGTCGGCGGCTCGGAATCGAGTCGGACGGGCTTGCAGAACGTTCTGGTTTCGATCCCGGCTCCGACACCGACACACCTTCCAGAGCCGAACCGGAATAAGCACCCGAAGCCGACCATGGACCCTGACTCGATTCACACCACCGGCCGCGTTCCCCACGGCGGTGAGCCTGACCCGGCCGTCGTCGATGCCTCGGCAAACACCAACCCGAACACGCCCGACGGCGTCGACGATATCTACCACCGTGCACTCGAGGAGTCCCGCCGCTATCCCGACGACGAGTACGCCGACTTCCGGGCCGCGGCAGCCGACTTCGTGGGCTGTGATCCCGAGCAGGTGATCCCAACACCCGGCGGACTGGCCGCGATCCGGCTGGCGATGGAACTCGCGCTCGAGCCCGGCCACGAGGCGCTCGTTCCCTACCCCAGTTTCGGCGAGTACGCCCGCGAAGTCCGCCTACAAGGTGCAACGCCGCAGTTCGTCCGCTACGATGACATGCTGTCGCTGCGCACGGCCACACTCGAGTCCGCCTCGCTCGCGATCATCTGCACGCCGAACAACCCGACGGGTGACGCGGTCGAGCCAGCCGCCCTCGTTGCTTTTGCGGACCGCTGTGCGGAGACGGAAACGACGCTGCTCGTCGACGAGGCATTTCTTGGCTTTACCGACCTTCCCTCCGCGGCAGCCACTGCACTCGAGTCTGACTACGCGCACGGCCGCGAGCACGTCATCGTCGCCCGCTCGCTCACCAAACTGTTCGGCCTGCCGGGCCTGCGCGCCGGCTTCGCCATTGGATTTGGCGAGAATCGCCGGGCACTCGAGTCGGCCCGTCGCGCGTGGTCGCTCGGGACGCCGGCAGCGCGCGTTGGTGCGCACTGTCTCCGACAGGACGAGTTCGTCCGCGAGACACGCGAGCGGGTCGCCGAGGAGCGCACACGAGTTCGTGAGCGGGTGGGGACCGAACTCGGGTTCGACGTTACGCCGTCGGACGCACCGTATCTGCTGTGTGACGTTGGAGAGCACAACGTCAACGACGTGATCGAGACGGCGCGCGAGCGCGGGGTGGCCATCCGCGATGCTCGCACGTTCCGCGCGCTCGACTCGCACATCCGAATTGCGATCAAGGACCGAGAGACGAACGAGAGAGTACTCGCGGCGCTCGGCGCTGGCGAGTCGGATACGGAAGACGACGGTGACCGATGACTGCCGCCAAGCCCGCTTATCAGGCCGTTCGCCGCGATGGGGTACTGCGGGTGTCCCGAACCGGTACCGAGTGGCTCTCGAGTGGCTGGAACGGCGGCCGCTGGCAGTCCGAGGCTGCGTATAACATCTCGGTTCCAGACGGGTGGGGGTGTCAGGAACTCGGCGCGTACGTCGCGTCGCGACTCGAGCGAGCGAGGTTCCAAGAGACAACGAGTGTCGATCGTGATGGGCAATCGGACGCCCACGCCCGACAGCCAGGTCCGGCGCTCCTCACCGGCGTCGACATCACCGACGCCCGCGGCGCGCACTGTGGTCCCGTCACGGCCTACGCAACTGCCGGCATCTCGAATCCCGCCACGCTGCCGATAGAGCCCGAAGGTGGCTCGCTGCCACCCACAGACGCTCAGACTGGCGAGACGGATAACACGGAGACCGAACTCGGTACTGTCAACGTCATCATCGGAACCACGCGCGCACTCGAGTCGGGCGCGCTCGCGAACCTCCTGGCGGTCGCCGTCGAGGCCAAGACCGCGACGCTGCTCGCCGAAACCGGTTTCCCGGGAACCACGACCGACGCGGTGATTGTCGGCCACGATCCGGCGGGTGATCCCGTTGAATTCACCGGCAGCGCGACTCGCGTCGGCGCGGCGACACGGGCTTGTGTCCGTGAGGCGGTTCGATCGTCACTCCGCGTCCACTACGAGGGAGACGAATACGCGCTTCCTGCTTCCGTCGCGGACGCGGCCTACGGTGTTTCGACCGACGTCGAGGCGACGGTGTTCAAACCGCCGGGGACTGCCGCTCAGGACGCCGATTCTGTTTCCAGTCAGAGCGCAGAGATTGCTCGCGACGGCCAGGATTAACTCCCTTCGAACCGAAGCCACCGCCAATGGGTGCTGATGCCGATCCGGCAGCGATTCGCTCGATTGCCGTCTCGCCAGCGGATGTCGTCGACGCCTACGCCTACACACAGGAGAACCCCGGTGAGGCCGTCCTCCGAATCACGCCGCCGTTCCACGGTCGGATGCGCGCCCGCATCCACGTCTACCGGCGCGACGACGCCGAACTGACCGGGGCAGTTCACGTTCGGCCGGCGGACGTACTCGAGTCCGACGTGATCGATGCCTACCCGGCGTTCGACGAGGCTGCGGTTGGTGACGAATCAGGCCGTGAGGGAGTGGGCGAGGATGGTGGGTGTGGTGAGGATGAAGATGAAAGTGATGCTGTCTCCGCCGATCGTCGCAAACGCCACGCCGAGACTGTTGCGGAGTGGCAATCACAGGCGCGCGAGGCAATTCTCGAATCAGTTCAGATTGCTACTGTAAGCGGTCAGCGAACGGTCGAAGTCAAGCTGCTTGGTTGACGGGCAGTTGTCCACCAGTATAGCGACTTGACAGTGAATTTCGACCGCCGAAATTCGTGCGGGAGCAATTCGGTACCGACTACTTTCACTTTCACCGCGGACGGATCGGATTGACGTACTGTCAGTCCAAGTGATGCGTATGACACTGATCGTCGACCGAAGTGATGACCGCTCCCGAGGCGACCTCACCGAGGACGAAGCCGGCTACAGCGCAGCCACGCAGCGCGAACGAATCGAAGTCACCGAACTGCACGCGGCTGGCGTCGAGGAGTTCATCCGCGACCGGACTGACGTCGACACCGACCAAGTCTCACTCGAGAACCGGGGTGCGCGTACGTACCTCGTCCTCGAGGAGTAGGTCGGCGGGTTATCGGCTGTCGGCCGGCGTCCGTCGCCGGTCTGCTATCGGGTGGCAGTCGCTGGCTGTGGCTGTCTACCAGCCAGGGACGCCTGCGACCAGATCGACGCGGTCACCTCACACCCACGTCGGCACGTCAGACGATCACGCCAACCCACACCATCACTCCGCCTCGCCGCGCTCGATCGGCGCGCGGACGAGGTTCCCCCACTCCGTCCAGGAGCCGTCGTAGTTGTGCACGTCGTCGTACTCGAGTAACTCGTGGAGCGCGAACCACGCGATTGCGGAGCGCTCGCCGACGCGACAGTAGGTAACGACGGATTCGTCGCCGTCGATTCCCTCGTCTGCGTACAGTTCCTCGAGTTCATCTGGCCCCTTGAACCGGCCGTCGTCGCGCAGGTTGGTTTTCACCGGAACGTTCGAGGCTCCGGGGATGTGTCCCCCACGCTGGGCGGTCTCCTGGAGTCCTTCGGGCGCGATGAGCTCGCCGGAGAACTCCTCCGGTGAGCGAACGTCGACCATCGGAATGCCGGCCTCGCGAGCCTTGTCCACGTCGTCCTTGTAGGCGCGGATACTCTCGAACGGTCCGTTCGCGGTGTACTCGACGGAATCGAAGTCGGGCACCTCGTCAGTCAACTGGTAGTCTTCGTTCACCCAGTAGTCCTTACCCCCGTCGAGGACGCGCGCGTCGTCGTGCCCGTAGTACTTGAACTCCCAGTAGGCGAAGAGGGCGAACCAGTTCGGAATCCAGCCGTTGCCGTAGAAGATGACCGTGGAGTCCTCGCTGATACCGTGCTCGCCAACTGTTTCCTCGAAATCATCCTTCTTCAGGATGTCTCGCTGGTCCTGATCGGAGAGGTCTTCGTCCCACTGCATCCCGATCGCGCCGGGGATGTGGCCTTCGTCGTACCGCGAGGGAAAATCGCCTTCGTCGGGAGACTCGGGGCTGTTGACCTCCACGAGCCGGTAGTCCGGTTCGTCTGCCTGAAACTCGTCTAGGTGTTCTTCGACCCAGTCCGCCGAAACCAGTACGTCGCTGTCGTGGTCGGACATGCGGAGACCACTCCGACGAGCACCGTCAAAAGCCTAACACGTGGCTGGCGGATACGTTCGAAATCGAACCGGTAGGCCTACTTCGATCGGTTCACAACCCCCTGTATGCGACTCGCACGGATCGAGGCCGAGGACGGACCGGTGACTGGCCGATACGAGGACGGCGTTGTTCACCCGACGGACGACACCGACGACAGCACGTACGAGGTCGGCGTCGATGGCGACCTGCTCCCACCCTGTGAGCCGACGGCCCTGTACTGCGTCGGTCGCAACTACGCCGAGACGCTCGAGCAGATGGAGTACGAGCGCCCCGAGGAGCCGGATTTCTTCATCAAACCGCCCGCGTCGTTGCTGGCCCACGAGGAGCCGATTCCCTATCCCAAATTCACCGACGAATTCACATACGCAGGTGAACTCGCGGCCGTCATCGACGAGGTGTGTCACGATGTGGCCGAGGACGAGGTTTCCGAGGTCGTCCGCGGCTACACGATTATGAACGACGTGGACGCGCTCGACCAGCAGGGCCGCACCGCGCGGAAGGCGTTCGACGGCTCCGGCCCGCTCGGTCCGTGGATCGAAACCGAACTCGACGCGACGGACACAGAAATCGGGATGCACACCGACGTGGCCGGCGAACGCCGCCAGGAGGCGACGACGGATCTGATGTTGTTCGATGTTGCCGAAATCGTTTCCTACCTCTCGAAGCGGTTTACGTTTCAGCCGGGTGACGTCGTCGCCTTCGGCAGCCCCGCCAATCCCGGTCTCGTCGAACCGGGTGATACGGTCGAAATCACTTACGAGGGTGTTGGAACGCTCCGGAACACCATCGTTCCGTCAAACTGACGGCGACGCGTCTGTCGGACGACGACTAACGGATATCGACGCGACGACGACCACATGCACCACGTGTGCTTTTGTTTGTCACGGTCGTGTGTACACCAATGACCGAAACAATCCGGGTCGGTCGAAAAGACCTCACGTCGACCGAGATTATGCGTGAGCTCAAGGCGGGCAACCGTGTTATCGTCGAAGTTGACGTCCTTGGTGTCTCACTCAACATGTCCATCAGACTTCATGCAGGCACCTACTACTGCGATACGCCGATGAAACTGCTCACCTACGAAACCGACGCCGATATGCAGGCCTGTCTCGAACGATACCGACTCGCACGTCCTGGCCCCTCCGTCAGCGAAGAAGAACCGTCAGCACCTGTCTGAACTTCCTCAGCCCCGAAGCAGGATTCGCTCACTCGACGCGCTGTCGTCTGTGCTGTGTCGCCTCTTTTTCACCGCCCATCGTTCGACGATGTGAGTGCAGTACCGACCAGTCGTCTGGGGCCTGACTTATGATGCCGGGCGTTCTCTATATTTGTATAGCAATGACACCCAACGAGCAGCGTATGGAGGAACTCATGCTCGTCGACGATCCCCAGTTCGAACGTATACTCGAGTGCGTCTTCGGCGTCCAGGCTCACGAAACGCGAGTGTACTTCCAAGTACTCGAGTTACAGGGGAGTACGGTTTCGGAACTCGCAGGTGCGCTCGACCGTGACAGAAGCAACGTCCAGCGGTCGCTGTCGACGTTGTGTGACGTGAATCTGGTGCATCGGGAGCGGCGGCTCCTTGAGGGCGGTGGATCGGTTTATCAATACTTTTCGGTCCCGGTTCCAGAGGCGCAGACGCTGCTACACGGTGCAGTCGACGAGTGGGCAGAGACGGTTCATGAACGAATCGACGAATTCGGAACATGAGCCTCGGTTGGACGTGTGCTTAGTTGTGTAGCGCCTGTGTGTGTGCAATACATAACCGCCATATCGGCTTCTCTTCCCCTTCCGTCTCTCTACCTGTATGCCAACAAAAGACACTAGTACGCTCGATCGCCGACGCGTGATTCAACTGCTTGGCGCAGGTGGTGCGGTCGCGGTCGCTGGTTGTCTCGACGATGATGAAGAGCCGGTTGATGAGGAGGTCGATCCTGATCCAGAACTCACGAGCCTCGATCCTTCTCCCGAGGGTGAGCCACTCTCCGAGGACGACATCGCCGGGTTAGTCGCTGCATTCGACGACCAGCCGATGAGCGAGGGCCAACACGAGGTCGAAGGCGAGAACCGGTCGTACACACCGCGTCACGTCTGGAAGTGGGTCAGCGACGAAACGTTGATCGGCCTCCACTTCGACGATCCGAATCCCGAGAACGCGACGGCACTCGATTACATCACGATCGGACAGAAAGGACTGTTCACCGAGGAAAGTCAACCAGACGACGAATTCTCCCACTTCCATCAGCACACAGCCGACGGCTGGGAGGCCGGCCACGGTGGTGCAGTCGGCGACGAAGGGTACTGGCTCACCCATATCGCCGTGGATGAAATCGAGTATCCCTTCCACGAGGAGCCGATTACGCCGCGTGTTGACTACGACTTCATGCCGACACCGCCGGAGTCCGGAAGCGAGGGACACGACACCGACTGGGAGGCACCAGACGGCGGTGAAGGAGATCTCTCTGCGGACGACCGCGACGAACTGATCGAGTTGTTCGACGACGAGTGGACAAACGAGGATCAGCAGGAGGCTGCGGGTCGGACGCCAGCACACGTCTGGAAGTTCGTCAGTGAGGATGTCCTGCTGTTCTTGCACTGGGACGAACCGAACGTCGACGATGCTGAGAACCTGATCTACTTTGGAATGGGCGTTCGCGGGCAGTTCACGCCAGACGACATTCCTGCCTCACAGGACGATGACTTCACTCACTTCCATCTCTGGGAGGCCGACAGCTGGGAAGCCGGACACGGTGGCCAGGACCCCGACCAACACGGCTTTTGGCTCGTTCACCACGCCACCCGTGATCACGAGATGCCCTGGGGCGAGGTCACCGTCGGTGTCGACCGAGAGTTCATGCCCACCCCTCCGGAGTGATCACTGAGTGTCCATGAATCTGAACCGCGCGAGCCGCAGACGGCTGCTGGTCGGTTTCGGAGTCGCCTCAAGCGCGGTACTCGCCGGCTGTCTCGGCGATGACGAGACGGAAGACGGAGACGAAGACGTCGAGCCAGAAGACGAAGGCGGCGAAACCGATGTCGTCGAGATCGAGACCCGAGAGGGCGACGGGGACGAACCGGACTTCGTCTTCGACCCCGTGATCGCCGAACTCGAGCCCGGGACCACCGTTCGATGGATCAACACTGACGGCGTCTTCCACACCATCACGTCGACTGACTCGCTCGAGGAGAAAACCCCGAGCGACGAGTTCAATACGCAGATCGCGTCGGAAGGCGACACGTTCGAGTGGACGCCGGAATCGAACGGCGTCCAACACTACTACTGCGAGCCACACGTCGGGTTCATGGACGGCAGTCTGATCGTCGGTGACGTCGACGAAGAAGAGCGTGACGCGGTCGAAGAGGCCCACGGCCGCGACGAGGAAGGCGATGAACGGGAAGACGAGGTTGCGGACGAAGACGCAGATGACGCGGCCGACATCGACGAGGAGTTCGTCGATCTGACGGGCGAGGATCGTGTCGAAATCGAGACCCGTGAAGGCGAGGAAGACGAGCCCGCCTTCGTTTTCGATCCCGCGTTCGCTATCGTCGACGAAGGAACCACCGTAGAGTGGATCAACACCGACGGCGTCTTCCACACCGTTACCTCGACGGACGATATCGAGCAACGAAGCGGTGGCGGCGAGACATTTGATCAAACGATCTCGAGCGAGGGCGACACGTTCGAGTGGGAGGCCGACGAGCCTGGCCTCCAGCCGTACTACTGTTCACCCCATGCGGGGTTCATGTACGGCGCACTCGAGATCGAGTGATCGAGTGACCGAGTGACCGAGTGGCGGGTAACGGGTGACTGAGCGACCGACTAACTGGTCCCAACGCGGAACGAACGCGAACGACCACCGACCCAGGAAGAAAAGCACTTCCGCCCGCGCCCCCTCCTCGCTGACGTGAGTACCGAGGCCCCCCAGCGCGTCGAGGTCTACCCCGACCGCGAGGCCATCGTCGAGTTCGATCCCGATCTCACCTTCGAGTGCGTCGACGACTGCACCTGGTGCTGTCACCACGGCGTCCTCCTCTACGATCGGGACCTTCTCGAGCTCGCCCAGCGGGCGAACCTCGCCGAGACGACGACCGACTTCCGCGGCGAGAAGTTCGTCACGCGCGAGGAGAAAGACCGAGAGGAACACGTTGCAGACGACGGTGCCGCCTGTGCGTTTCTCCGCGAGGATGGCCTCTGCTCGTTACATCTGGAAGAGGACTGGAAACCGGCGCGGTGTTCGGTCTTCCCGCTCAGCGTCTGGCTCGAGGACGGCGACCTCCACGTCGACATCCGCGAGTCTGCCCACGAACACTGTGACGGCCTGAACGTCAGCGAACGACGCGTGATCGACAACCTCGAGGCCTTCTTACCGGAACTATTGTGGGAACTCGAGAACCCCGATTCAGAGCGCGAACTCCAACACAATTGATGTGTATTCGCTGAAATGGCTTATTTCCCCATATCAGGGCCGTGGTGGGTGGTACCACGACTTTCCGATGATTTAAACGTCTGCCGAACGTAGGCCAGGTGTGACAGAAGACTCCGGGCGACGGAACCTCCGTATGCCCAACAGCGATGAAGTATTCGCCGTCGTAACCGAACACCTCGGTGGCAACCACGTGCAACTGCGGTGTGAGGACGGCGAGGAACGTCTCGGCCGTATTCCAGGCCGAATGAAGTACCGAACCTGGATCGAGCAAGACGACATTGTTGTCGCCGAGCCCTGGGACTGGCAGGACGAGAAGGCCACGATCGAGTGGCGCTACACCAGCCAGGACGCCGACCAGCTCCGCCGCGAAGGCCACATCGACTGATTTTACTTCGGTGGCAGTAGCGCTGCGCTGATCTCTATACCAATATCCACGTTGGACCCGTAGCTCCAGCCACGTTCACATCACGTAGCTCCAGAGTCGGGGCGGTTACTCCTCTCGAAAAGAGTGGCGTTACCGTCCCGCGCCCCACACTGTCAGGACCTAGGTTTTTCACTGCACCGAGAGTCAGTGTCGACTATGCAACCACTCTCCGGGAGCTCCGTCGTCATCGTCGGAGCTGGTGTCGGCGGCCTTTCTACCGCCTGTTACCTCGCCGATGCCGGCGCTGACGTTCGCGTCGTCGAGCAAAACGACCAGCTCGGGGGCCGTGCGAGCCGTCTCGAACGCGATGGCTTCCGGTTCGACATGGGGCCATCCTGGTATCTGATGCCCGATGTCTTCGAGCGATTCTTTGCTACCTTCGACCGGACACCAACGGACTACTACGAGCTGACACACCTCGATCCCCACTACCGAATTTTCTTCAAAGAGAGTACCACTCGGGATCTCGAACCAGACGGGACTCGAGTACGCACAGATGGCGACGCCCCAGCGGCAACCGCGATGACTGGCTCGTCTCAGATACCGGGTGACCGGGTCGACATTACACCGGATCTGGAGCGAACGAAGGAGCTGTTCGAGATGTACGAGGAGGGTGCTGGTGAGGCACTCGAGCGCTATCTCGAGAAGTCACGGGAGAACTACGAGGTCGGTATGGAGCACTTCGTCTACGAGGATCGGTCGCGATTGCGAGACTACATCGACCCCGCCGTTGCGCGACAGGCGCGGGGACTTTCGTTGCTCGGATCGATGCAGGGTCACGTCGAGGACTACTTCGACCATCCACAGTTGCAACAGATCATGCAGTACACGCTGGTCTTCCTCGGCGGGTCGCCGTCGAATACGCCGGCACTGTACAACCTGATGAGTCACGTCGATTTCAACCTCGGTGTCTGGTACCCCGAGGGCGGAATCGGGGGTGTCATCGACGCCTTCGTCGAGCTCGGACGCGAACTCGGTGTCCAGTACGATACTGGGCGATCGGTGACGAAAATCAAGGGTCGGACAGGGGCATTCCTCGTCGAGACGGCCGACGGGCCGCTCCGGCCGGATCTGGTGGTGAGCAACACCGATTACGCGCATACCGAACAGGAACTGCTCACGCCCGAACGGCGTGGCTACGACGCTGACTACTGGGAGTCCCGAACCTACGCGCCCTCCGCGTTTTTGCTCTATCTCGGTGTCGAGGGCGATGTCGACGAGCTTGCCCACCACACGCTCGTCCTCCCGACCGACTGGGAGGAGCACTTCGACCAAATTTTCGAGAACCCCCAGTGGCCAGAAGACCCGGCGTACTACCTCTGTGTCCCCTCCGAAACCGACGACACCGTCGCACCCGACGGCCACAGCGCGCTGTTCGTCCTCGTTCCGATCGCGCCGGGACTCGAGGACACTCCCGAACTGCGCGACCAGTATCGGGATCTCATCCTCGACGACATCGAGACGTATACGGGAGCCAGCTTGCGGGATCGGATCGTCTTCGAGGAGGACTTCTGCGTTTCCGACTTCGCCAGTCGGTACAACAGCTACGACGGGACCGCACTCGGGCTCGCCCACACGCTCAGACAGACGGCCCTGTTCCGGCCACCACACCGCTCGAAGCAGGTCGACGGACTCTACTTCACCGGGTCCGACACCACGCCGGGTATCGGCGTCCCGATGTGTCTGATCAGCGGCGAGTTGACGGCTGACGCCGTGCTGGAGGATCATGGGAGTGCCTGAGAGCATACTTGGACTCGTGAGGACAGGGGTGCGTTTGGAGGGGAACTCGAGTACCCCGCTGCCTTCTCCTGCCTCTCATGCCACCGACGTATCTGATGACAGCAGACACACGATGAGTGACGACGGCGGTGAGACCAGTGGAGTCAGCGGAGCGAGCGAGGCTGCTGGCCGAGGCGGTTTCGAGTCGCTGTCGTACCTGTTCACGCTCTCACGCCCTCGGTTCTGGTTCTACCTCGCCGGACCCGTGCTGGTCGGTATCGCCTACGCAGCCGAGGGCACCGGCGACCTGGTCACGCTCGCGACGGTCGCGCTGTTCGCGTACTTCCTCGTGCCGGCGAACGTGTTCCTCTACGGAATCAACGACATCTACGACCGCGAAATAGATGCGAAGAACCCGAAAAAAGCGGCCGACGAACGGGAAGCGCGCTACCGCGGTCAGGGGTACGTACCGGTCGCCGTTGCACTCTGTGCGGCGCTGGCTGTCGTGCTCGTTCCGCTCGTATCGAGTGCAGCGTGGCCTTGGATCGCCGTCTTCCTGGTCCTCGGCGCAGCCTACAGCGCGCCGCCGGTTCGATTCAAGACAACGCCGTTCCTCGACTCGGTCTCGAACGGGCTCTACATCGCGCCGGGAGCGGCGGCCTATGCTGCGGTCGCTGGCACCCAGCCCCCAGTGCTTGCCGTCGTGGGGGCCTGGCTCTGGGCAATGGGGATGCACACGTTCTCTGCGATACCGGATATCGAACCCGATCAGGAGACAGGAATTCGAACGAGCGCGACCGTCCTCGGTGAGTCGTGGACGTACGGCTACTGCGCTGCCTGCTGGCTGGGGAGCGCGCTCGCGTTTGCCGTGCTCGACGTGCGACTCGGTGCGCTGTTGCTGGTCTATCCGGTACTCGTCGCCACTATCGTCGCGACGCAAATCGACATCGACCGCGCCTACTGGTGGTTCCCGGCGATCAACACTGTCGTCGGCGCGGCGATGACTATGGGCGGCCTCTGGGTGATGCTCTATGGATAGTCCGGACTCGGGCTCCGAAACGGGCAATTCGACGGAGTCTCCCTCAAGCCCTGGCCCTGGCTCTGCCTCCGCTCCCACCTCGACTTCCCCAACTCAAACCAGCGAAAGCTCACGCGCTGCAATCCAGCACCGACTCGAGTCCATCATCCGTGAGAACCGGTTCACCATCGCGGTGGTGTTCCCGGTCATCGGCGCGGTGACGCTTGTCGCAAGTGATCTCGGGCTGTTGCCGGAGCCTCTCGCGTACAACCCGCTGCTGTTGCTCTTCGGGACTGCCGTGATGCGTTCGCCGCTGCTCGTCGGGCTCTTGCCGCGGATCGGCTGGTGGGCGCTCGGCTGCCTCGGCGTGTTGACCGTCTACACGTACGCGATCGAACTCGTCGGCGTGCGGACCGACTGGCCCTACGGCGCGTTCGAGTATACGATCCAGCTCGGGCCGATGCTCCTCGGTGAGGTGCCACTGGCGCTACCGCTGTTTTTCATCCCGCTGGTGCTCAACGCCTATCTGTTGACGCTGCTGGTGCTCGGTGAGCGCCACCACAATCCTGTCCTCAGGCTGGCGAGTGCCGTCACTGCGGTAATCGCAGTCGATCTCGTCCTGGATCCTGCGGCCGTCGCGATTGGCTTCTGGGAGTTTGTGCCAGCAGGGGTCTACTACGGCGTTCCGGTGTCGAACTACCTCGGCTGGCTGCTCTCGGGGACCATCGCGGTCGTGCTCGTCGATCTGGCGTTCGACCGCGAGGCATTACTCGAGCGCGTCCGTTCCTGCGAGTTCATCCTCGACGATCTGGTGAGCTTCGTCTTGCTGTGGGGGTCGATCAACCTGCTCTACGGCAACTGGATCCCCGCTGCCATCGCTGGCCTGTTCTGTCTCGGCCTGTTCAGCACGGGCCGGTACGACCGTGATCTGCTCCGGACAGCAGTTCCTGCCTGACTGGGGACCTGTCCCGTCTGCTCTTGTTAGTGCAGTTGGCACTGTTGAAACACTCAAATACTGATAATTTGACGAGGCCGTGCTGAATACAGAGCATGGACGCAGCACAGCAACCGAGTTTGTTTCACACCAGAACCGGTGAACCAGCCGTCCAGTCAACTTCTTATTTGTCGGTTCTCGTGGCCCAGTCAGGTGTCGGGAGAGATGTATTTACGGTGACTATCGCAATCACAGCGGAAAATATCAGAAACACCACTGCGATTGTCGCTAACCCAGTGATATCAACTTGTCCGGGAGTTTCCACCATTATCCCCCCGAAATACTGCAGGACCGCGATAACGAGAACAAGGACAACTGCCGATTTAAAAAGCTCTCTAAAATCAAGTTTGGGGACCTGCATACACTGAGATTCAAGATTATACCATCTCAAACTTCCGAATGCCTGTATAGCCATTGGCGCAGCAAGTCACCTGTACTGAGCGTTCGATGCTCCGCATTGATCACGCTCAGATTCGTGCCACATTCGCGCTGTGTATTCAGCACGCCATTCCTATCACGTATTGAGGGATTCAACAGAGCCGTGCAGTTCTGTACTCTCTTTTCTCCAGCTACTGATAATCAGAAAACACTTATTGTCTAACCATAACGTGTCACCAGTGAAAATATCGCCTCGGACGGTGGTTTCACTCCTCACGCTGCTTCTCCTGGCCGGCAGTTTCGTATATCCGGCGTCCTTCGCGACCCCATACCACTCGAGTGCGACGACGTATGCCGTCGCGCACGAATCGACGGAGGCCTTCAACGAGACCGTCGAACGCGACGACGTCAACATCTCTACACCGAAACCGGTAGACGAGCTTTCACCGGCGACACAGCAAGCGTTCCAGGAAGCCATCGTGCAGCCACCGGAGTACAGCGAGCACCGCGGTCACGGCTGGCAGCGACTCGGCACCATCCGTCTGTGCCACGACTCCGTCCACCACTGCGACGAGTACGAGGAATCGCCGGACTTCCCGACGAACGTCGATGCGTACGAGACGTACGGAGTAGTGGCCAACGGCGATGAGGTCTACCTCACGCATGCAGAGGGCGATGTCATGGGTATTAGTGGCCTGTTGCGACCGATTCTAGTGGCGCTGTTCAGTCCGTACCTCCTGTTCCTCGGTGCTCTCACGTTCTTCGACACGAACGTTCAACCTGGTGAACAGGTCGCGTACGCTGCCGGCGGCGTCGTGATCGCAGGATTCGGATTCGCCTTCCCCTATCTCGCAATGTTCGAACTCGTTCCGCAACTCGGCTCCCTCGCCTCTCTGTTGGTCGGCGCGTCGTGGCTTGCCATTTGCGTCGGCAGCTATACACACTGGCGCAGAATCACACCGTCGTCTGAACAGCCAGACCCATCCGACTGACTCGACTGCACTCCGCCCTACTCGACTGTTTTCGTCTCACTCGAGTAGGACGGGTTTCGTTGTCCCCTGTCCCTATCCCTGTCACTGAATCGGCGTTCGCTCACCGTGTTCGCTGTGTCGCGTCTCCCTGCTCGCGTCAGCAGCGGGAACGGCTGAAACGCGCTGAAACACTGCCTCCGGATCACGATTCCATTGCCAGTGCCAGCGCGTCTGGAGCACACAGCGAAGCTTTCGCGCCGTCGACAGCGACGGCTCCGACGTGAGCACGTCGTAGCCTTGCGCACGAATCAGCGCGTGGTGCTCCGCGTAGAGCACCGCCGCGACGAGCACCGGGAACTGGCAATCGTCCGGCAGGTAGCGAATTCCAGCCACTCCCGCACGGTATCGGGCCTCGGTTCGCTGTAGCTCCTCTGCCATCGCCGCCGCGAATGACTCGTCGAACTCGAGTGCCTCGATCTGTGCGTCGGACACACCGTGTTTGCGGAGAGTTTCTTGCGGAAGGTAGATCCGGTCGCGATCGAGGATGTCCTCGCGCACGTCGCGCAGGAAGTTGGTCAGCTGGAAGGCTTCGCCGAGTTTGATGGCGTGCGGACGGGCGGTTTCGGGGAACTCGGGTTCGGGTTCCATGATCGCGGTCATCATGACGCCGACGGCGGCCGCGGAGCCGCGCATATAGTCGTCGAGTTCGGCGGCAGTTTCGTAGCGGCTCTTCGTAATGTCGGTCGCCATCGCGTCGATGAAGACGTTGATCTCTTCGTCCGGAATCTCGTAGCGCTCGCAGAGGGTCTGAAACGCCTCGAGGACGGGGTCCTCGGGGTCGATTTCGCCGAGCGCCTGTGCACGGAGGGTCTCGAGTTCGGCGCGTTGCGTGTCGGGGGGCACGCCCTCTGCGTCGTCGACAATTTCGTCGGCGATGCGGAAGAAGGCGTACAGGACGTGCGTCGCGTGACGGACGCGCTGGGGCAGGAATTTGGTTGCGAGGTAAAACGTCTTTCCGGTCTGTCTCTGAATCCGCTTGCTGGCGTCGATGTGTTCCTGTTGCATCCTCCCTCCGTATCACAGTCACAGGTGCGGCACCGACCCGCTGGCCGCTGCCGAGTGATGGATACAAGATACCACAGTACGATATAAAACACCTTGCCCTGACTGCAGTTTGACGGAGAGCCAGATCGAGTGCCGTAGAGTCGGCGGGTGAACACACTGGGATGAAAGCGCCGGCTGGCTCTCTGCGGTGCTCAACTCGAGTCGGACTCGAGTAACTCGTCAGTGAGCATCGGGAGGAACGCGCCGATGTCGGTGACGAGGCCGATGGCCTGTGCGCTGCCGCGGTCGAGCAGTTGGGTGACGGTTGCGGGGTTGATGTCGACGCAGACGGTCTTGGTCGTCGAGGGCAGACAGTTGCCGACGGCGACGGAGTGCAAGAGCGTCGAGAGCATGAGCACGATGTCGGCGTCCTGTGCTTGCTTGCGGATCGCGTCCTGCGCCTCGATCGCGTCCGTGATGGTATCGGGAAGCGGACCGTCGTCGCGGATCGAGCCTGCAAGCACGTAGGGGATATCGTTTGTGACACACTCGTACATCACGCCCTCGTCGACGACACCGGCGTCAACAGCCTCGGGGATGCCGCCGTGGCGGACGATTTCACTGATCGTGTAGATGTGGTGCTTGTGTCCCTTACGCGGGTGTTCGAGGCTCTCCGTGTCGACACCGAGGGAGGTGCCGTAGAGGTCTCGCTCAAGATCGTGGACGGCGAAGCCGTTGCCTGCGCTGATCGCGTCGACGTAGCCCTCTCGAACGAGTTCAGCGAGCGCGTCGCGGCCCCCCGAGTGGACGATCGCGGGCCCACAGACGGCGAGGACGGTGCCGTCGTTCTCACGTACGTCGCGCATCTCGTCGGCGATTTCTTCGATTAGCGATTTAGACGGGCGTTCGCTGGAGACGCCGCCCTGCATGAAGCCGAAGGAACCGCCGCCGTTGCGCGGGCGTTCGGGTGGTTCGACGCGGATGCCGCTCTCGCCGGTGACCACGAGGTCGCCTTCCTCGACGGCGTTGAGGACTTTGGTATAGACGCGTGGCTCGTTGCTGTCGGTATCGCTGCTGTCACCGCCATTGCCGCCACTGCGCTCTCCGTTATCCTCGCCTCCATCTTTCTCCACGACGAGCGCACAATCCATTTCGATATCCTCAACCTCCGCCCAGTCGCCGTGGATGCGGACGTACGTGGGATGATTCGTCGTCGAGTAGAAGTCGACTGGAACGACCTGATCGTCCGGCGCAGGCTCGATCGTTGCGTCCCGCGGATCGGCGACGGTCGCCCCTTGCTGGTTAAGTTCGTGTACGATCGCCCGGAGATCCGCTGGTGTCTCTGCGGTGACGGTCATCCGGCAGTACGTCTCGTCGTGCTTGTGACGGCCGACTTCGAACTCTTCGACTTCGAACTCACCGCCCATCTCCATGACGGCCCCGAAACAGTGGCCCATCGATCCGGAGTCGATGATGTGGCCCTCGAGTTCGACGGTCTGGGAAACAGTCATTGAGACGAGTTGGCGGGCGACCACCGTCAAGGTGTGTGTCTTCGGCCAGCGTTGCACACCGGTTTCGGAGCGTTGCTGCTGTAGCGCCCGCCAACTTCACGCGTATCAGTATGCATGACAGTACCAACCTATATGAGTGATTTTATCATACTACCAAACATGGTCAACACAACAATACCTCGCGGTCAGTCGCGGTGCCGTCGATGTGGATTCGAAGCGCCCGGTGGCGACGAGCAGTGGCGACGAATTGAGGTCCCGAAACTCGGCCGCATGACGCAGTGTCCAAAGTGTGAGAGTACGGACATCATCACGAGCAGATAGTCGAGGGCCCGCGTCGAGACACGTAGTGGTCGATCGAGAAGCAACCTATTCGCGAGCAGCGAGTGGCATCTGACGCCGTGTCACAACAGACTCTTGACCGTCTCAGTCTTGCTAGAATCATATGGGAAACGACGACCACGAGCGCACAGCAGCGTCGGAACAGCAACCGACGACCGACAAGACCGACGCGGAGTGGCGCGCGGAACTCGACGAGGAGGAGTACCGAATCCTCCGTGAAGCGGGCACCGAGGCCCCCTTCAGCGGCGAGTACGTCGATCACAAGGCAGACGGTAGTTACGAGTGTGCTGGCTGCGGGGCCGAGCTGTTCGACGGCGACACGAAGTATGACTCCGGCTGTGGCTGGCCGAGCTTCTACGATGTCGACGACGACCGAATCGAGACGCGACTCGACACCAGCCACGGGATGCAACGCACGGAGGTTCTCTGTGCCAACTGCGGCGGCCACCTCGGCCACGTCTTCGAAGACGGGCCGGAGCCGACCGGGAAGCGCTACTGTATCAATTCTGTTGCGCTGGACTTCGAGGATGAGGTGTCCGAGAACTAGGGGCTGTAGATCGAGAAGTGTGAACTGAAGCGTGAGCTGTTTTGCTCCGTCTTGACGACGTGAACGCAAACGCAGGCACACCCTTTTCGAGCGACCTGCCCCACCATCGTCCATGTCCAGCGATCGACCAACTGCGGAGGAACTCCGCCAGGGGATCACCGTCGAAATCGTCCAGGGCGACCACGATATCGAGTCGGAGGATCAGGAACCGATCATCGGCGAGGTCGGCACGGTCTACGAGGACGATCCAGCGGGTCCGAAGTCGAACTGAAAAGCGGCGTCGTCGGCCACGTCCAGTCGGTCGTTCACGACGAGTGAGTTCCGTCTTCAGCTACGGACGACCAGTCCGAGTCTCAGCGTCAGCACGAACGCCAGCACCAGCGCCAGTACCAGCACCAGCACCAGCACCCGCTGTCGCCAGCACCAACCACTTCCGCCCAACCGTTGTCTCCTTCTGACAGCCATGTGCTCCGGCAGCGGCTCGAGTGCACCCGCATCCGAACCACCATCCAACCCCGACCGCACCTCTCTCCCCGCACTCGCCCGATCCGTCGCTGCAGTCGCTCGCAAACGCCAAATCAGCGTCACCGCCGCGGGGCTCGCCTACCACGCGTTCAACACGCTCGTTCCCCTGGTCATCCTCCTGCTCGTCGGTATGACGCTCGTCGACGCACTCGAGCCGCTACTCGAGATGATCGAGGAGGCGGCCGGACTCGAGGGAATGCTCACGTCTGATGCAAGCGAGGTAGCCGGGGATGCAGGCGTCGATCTGGCCCGGGCTGGTGTGCTCGCGCTGGCGATCTTGCTGTGGAGCGCCGCGCGGCTCTTTCAGGCAGTCAACAGCGCGTTTACGGGCATCTACGGCTCTCGGAAGGACCAATCCTACGTTGGCAGCGCCATGACAGTGACGATCGTGACGGTGCTCAACACTGCGTTGCTGACAGTGACGGTTGCACTCGGGGTCGCACTGGTCAGCGTCGTCGGCGTCAGCGTCTCGGTCTTCGTCGGCGGCGTGGCGGCGACCCTCGTCAGCAGCATCGTCCTCCTGGGGCTTCTCACCGTGCTCTTCTTCCCGATGTACTACCTCTTCCCGCAAGCGGACGTTTCAGCTCGCGAGGTGCTTCCAGGGACGGCCTTCGCGGCGCTCTCCTGGACGGTGTTGGCGCTTGGCTTCCGGCTCTACGTTGCGACATCTGAGAGTATTGCGCTGTTCGGCATCGCTGGTGCCGTCCTGTTGATCCTGACGTGGGTCTATTTCGGCGGCTGCTGCTTGCTGCTCGGGGCGATCCTCAACGCCGTTCGTGCGGGGCGTGTCGATCCTGACGAGGAGTGGGAGCCGGTACAGGATGCAGTGCCAGCCGACGTGTAATGGTGTCCGACTCTTCTCTCCTCTCACCTCGCACCTCTCGCGGACTACTGTTTCCCGGTACCGCTCGCCGCCGTTGTTCGCAGTTTCCGCCATCCTCGCTGATTCCAACCGCGAATCTCCGTCGGTACTCACACGAGACGACCATCGGCGGAGTAATCGTTATATGCACCACTGCCCGAGTGGCGTCACGATCAGACGACCTGCGACCGCCGGGGTATGACTCAACGTTCCAATCGTTCCTGCGGCGGCTGACCCGCAGTTCGCTCTCTGCCACACAATGAAAATCCTCTCCTGCAACGCTGGCTATCTGCTTGGCTACCAGAACGTCCTCGGGGGCTACGTCCCGCCGCCAATCGGTGCCACCCTGGGTGACACCGCCGCCGAACGACAGGCGTTCAGACGACTCGTCTCGCTCATCGAACGTGAGCGTCCCGACATCGTCTCGCTCATCGAGCTCGACCGCGGCTCTCATCGCACGATCACGGAGGGGCAGTTCCAGACGTTGTGTGACTCGCTTCGCCGACGCGGCCTCTCCTACGGCGGCGAGATCGCGAACAAGTACGGCGACAGCGGACTCGTCCAGTCACTGCCGTTCTTCGGACAGCTCGGCAACGCTGTGCTCTCGCGTGCAGATCGCGACCGCACGATCGTTCCACACTACCTCTCAGCCGGCGGCAAACGACTCGTTCTCGAGATGGGGGTCGCCGCCGACGTGGTTCTGTTCATGGTCCACCTCTCGCTTGGCGCGCGGAGCAGAGAACGACAGCTCGCCGAACTCGCAGACCTTATCCACGACCGCGCTGACGGACGGCAGGTCGTTGTCACCGGCGATTTCAACACATTCGCCGCGACCGACGAACTGCGCGAGTTCACAGCGCAGACGACACTCGAGTTACAGATGCCGGGCGAGACGGTGCCAGCGCGCCCGTTCGACGACTGGCTCGTCAGCTCGCGGCAGCTCGATCTGTTCTGTTGCTCGCCATCGCTCGACGTGGCGCGCTGTGACGTCCTCGACGTGCAGTTGTCGGATCATCGACCGGTCGTACTGGAATTGGAATTGGACCGCTGATTCCGCCAGCCGAAACAGACAGCACGTGACACCCAGAGTTCAATACGTCCTCGCGTCGTGACGGCTGGTAATGATCGACGCCGAACCTGCCGTCCGATTGCTGGGAACGATCGACGGTACGCGCCGATTCGAGGACGCGCTGGCCGACCTGTTCGCCGGCGACGGCACGGTCTACCTCATCAGCGGCTATTTTACGTACCAGGGCTACTGTCGGGTTCGAGACGATATCGACTCGTTTCTCGAGCGCTCGCAAGAGAACGAACTGATCGTCGTTGTCGGTCCCGCCTCGGATCAGTTCTCTGCGCGGATCGCCGAGGATCTCTGGGCACATGACGAGCACGACCAGGTGTCGCTGTACAAGCGCGCACGCGGCCTCCACGCGAAGCTCTACCTTCGGGATGGGCCTGATCCTGTCTGCATCATCGGCTCCGCAAACATCACACAGGTCGCCTTCGAGTACAACGTCGAGCTGAGCGCCGAACTCGTCCGGGACAGCATCGACCATCCGGACCTTCGGCCGTTTCTCGAGTGGGCCACCCAGTTGACGGCGAACGCGACGCCACTCCGGCGGCGCGATATCCTCGGACCGGTACAGATCGGCTGTTCGCTTATCAACTGGTCGAACAAGGCGCGGCTACTGCCGCCCCGGAACGTCGTCCTCAGAGTGGTTCCAGTACTCCTCTTGCTGGTCGTTCTCGCGGGGCTGTTCCGGTTCGTATGAGCGGTCTCCACGACCGCTGCCGAGAGCCTGCGAACCGATGCTTTCACTCTCCCCTGTCACATATTCCCATCGGATGCATACCGCACGGACTGTCGATACACCCCCGCCGCGGCTACTCGTCGTCGGCTCGGCCCTTGCGACCGAGTTCGACTCGCTCGTTTCCGCGTGGAGCGGACGACTCGCCGAAGCCACCACCGAGTCGGTCCCGTCGAAGGCCGCTGCACTCGAGTGGCTCGACCAGCGCGCGGCCAGTGGCGTCGATTGCGTGGTGACGGCAGCCGACCTTCCCGACGGGTCAGGGCTGGGGCTACTCGAGTCGATCCGAGAGCGCGAGATCGAACACGGAGGTCGTGGGCCGGAGAACGAAAAGCGCGATGTGCCGAGTGATGATGGTGACGACGGTGACTGGGTCCCAGTTGTTCTCTCGCCGAGAGCAGGCGAAGGGGATGATGCACTCGCGCGAGCAGTAGCTGTGACCGGGGGTGCTGAGTACGTTCCGCGTGTTGGCGAACCGGACGGAGTTGCGGATACGGATACTGGAGTGGGTTCAACAGCAGACCCAGACCCAGATTCAGATTCAGATCCAGATCCAGCCCCAGATATAGGTCTCTGCCGAGATTCGAATACCGGGCTCTTGACGGCTCTCGAGCGAGTCCTGTCACAAACTGGGAGACGGGACCGACGCCGAGAGCAGGCCAGACAGTTCGAGGCAATCTTCGACGATCCGTCGGCGTACGGCTGGGTGCTCGACCCCGACGGCGCGGTCCGGCGAGCGAACGAGGCTGCGCTCGCCGACCTCGATGCGACGCCGTCCGACGTTCGCGGGCGCGACCTCTGGTCGCTCGCCTCGTGGGACCAACTCGAGGACTGTCGCGACATGATCCAACAGGCCGTCGAGGAGGCTACGAACGGTCAGCTGGTGCGCCGGGAGATAACGCGCGAGCGGCCGAGCGACACGGCCAAAGACGTGACTCGAGAAACGGCCGGGAACGCGGCGGATGGCGGAAACCGTCAGACCCTCGACCTGACTGTCCGGCCGGTCACCAACGGCGACCGCGTCACGACGATCCTCGTCCGCGCGACGGATGTCACCGAGCGCGTGGCACTCGAGCGCGACCTGCGCGAGTCCGAGGAACTCCACCGGGTGACGCTCAATCACATGACCGATACGGTCCTCATCACGAACGACAAGGGCGAATTCACTTACGTTTGCCCGAACGTGCACTTCATCTTCGGCTACACGGACGAGGAGATCCACGAGATGGGGTCGATCGACGAACTGCTCGGCGCGGACCTGTTCGACCGCGCGGCGCTCGCCGAGGATGGTGTCCTCACGAATATCGAGTGTACGGCGACAGACAAGGCGGGTCGCGAGCACACGCTGCTGGTCAACGTCCGCGAAGTCTCGATCCAGGACGGGACGCTCCTCTACAGCTGTCGCGACATCACGACCCGCAAGCGCCGCGAGGAGGCGCTGACGGCGCTGCATCGGACCGCCCGCGAGTTGCTCTACGCCGAAACAGATCGCGAAATCGCGGCCGTCACCGTCGACGACGCGACGGACGTGCTCGACCTTGAGGCGAGTGCGATCTACCTGTTCGATACCGACGAGAACGTGCTCCGGCCGGCCGCCCGCTCGGACTCGATGGCGGCGCTCCACGGCCCGCTCTCAGCACAGCAGGTTGGTGAGAGCATCGTCGGCGATGTCTTCATCGACGGTGAGAGCCGGTTCCTGGCGGATGTCCACGACTCGCCGCTGCTCACCGATCCGACGACGGAGATCAGAAGCGCCGCGTTCGTCCCGCTCGGTGATCACGGCGTCTTCGTCGCCGGCTCGGCCGAGGCGGACGTCTTCGACGAGGTCTCCGGCGAGGTAACTGACCTGCTGGCGGCGACGGCGGAGGCGGCACTCGACCGCGTCGAACGCGAACGCACGCTTCGGGAGCGCGACCGCGAACTCAAACACCAGAACCGCCAACTCACCAGACTCAACCAAATCAACGAAATCATCCGCGAGATCGACCAGGAACTCGTCCAGGCCGAAACGCGCGACGAGATCGAACACGGCGTCTGCGACCGGCTGACGGCTACGGACCGGTTCTCGTTCGCCTGGATCGGAACCGACGATCCGTCCGGTGAGCGACTCGAGTCTCGCGCCCACGGCGGGACGGATCGCGGGCGGGACTACCTCGACAGCGTGTCGTTTTCGCTCCCCGCAGAGCCGGGTGATGGTGCCACGGGAGACGAGTCGACAGCAGCGACCGCAACTGCAACCGCACCATCCGTCCACGGCTGCGAGCCCGCCGTCAGAACCGCCGTCACGCGCGAGGGGACGGTCGTTTCCAACGTCGTCGACGATCTTCGCGAGCAGCCCTGGCGGAGCGAGGCGCTCGCTCGCGAGTACCAGTCAGTCATCAGCGTCCCGCTCTCCTACGACGAGTTCTCCTACGGCGTGTTGACCGTCTACGCGGACCGACCCGACGCCTTCGACGACGTAACTCGTGCCGTCCTCACCGAACTCGGCGAAACGATCGCCTCGGCCATCGCAGCGGTCGACCGCAAGCGCGCACTCCTCTCGAACGCGAACACGCGACTCGAGTTCGATGTCGCAGACGAGAGCTTCGTTTTCACTCGCCTCGCGACGCGGGCGGACTGTACGCTCTCGTTCGACGGCGGCGTTCGACAGCACGAGGACGGCGCGACGGTGTTCGCCTCGGTCGAGGGCGCACCGGCAGCCGACGTCGTCTCAGCGGCGACTGAGCTCGTCGCGGTCACTGATGCGCAGGTCGTCAGCGACCACCGGCGCGGAGGGCACGAGAGCGCGAACGGGGGTGGTGATGCGAACGCGACCGGCGAGGGCGGCGGGACGATCAAACTCGAGCTCGCGCGGCCGTTCCCGGCGCTCACGCTCGCGGACCACGGTGCCATCCTTCGTAGTGTTCGGGCAACTCCCGACTCGACTCGCGTCGTCGTCGACGTTCCTGCCGATGTTGACGCTGGTGGTACTGGGGGTACTGATGGTTCTGATAGCACTGCTGGCACCGCCACCGACACCGGCGGTGCCAGCACTGACATCGTGACGACAGCCTTTCCAGCCATCGAACTGCGCTCGAAGCGGCGAGTCGACCGGACGACGCCGCGGGATCTACGCGCCGAACTGCTTGATCGGCTGACCGACAGGCAACTCGAGGTAGTCCAGCTCGCGTACTACAGCGGCTACTTCGAGTCGCCGCGCGAGCGTTCTGGGGAGGACATCGCGTCGATGCTCTCGATATCGCCGGCTGCGTTTTATCGTCATCACCGGACGGTTCAGCGGAAACTCTTCTCGGTTATCTTTGGCGAGCTTGGCGTACCGTCTCACGTCATGGTTGAATAGTGAACCACGTTTTGCTTCCGACGCTAGATACTCAACGGACAGCTTCAACCTAATATCCCTAATATTCCTGAATGTGACGATCGGTGCGTCACGGTGTCCACCACGATGAAAGACGTCAAACTCGACCCAAGCGAGGAATCGGTATACGAGTGTTTTGCCTGCGGAACTGTCGTAACGGCAGTTGCACACGGTTCTTGTCCCGACTGCGGCGCAGACATGCGAAATCGCGGAACGCCCATCGAGTAACGAATTTCCAGCTTCTGCCTCGCGTCGATCGCACACAACCACGCTGAGAGCGACTGCTTCCAAACCGGAACACGCCTGCCGAATCCACTCCTGCAACACTGTCTTACCGGTCGTATGGGTCGCCTGCAACGAACGCTCTCGAACATTTCAGAAACGAGTGACACCGACAACGGCCGCGTCGCCGTCGCGGGCGGTAGCATTGACTATCCAAATCAACCCGTGCTCGTCGGGCGTGCAGCGCTTCGAACCGGCACAGACCACGTCCGCGTGCTCGTCCCGGACCCACTCTATGGTCCCGTCGCCGGCTCGTCGCCGAACCTGCTTGTGAGCTCCTACGAGGGCGATCAGTTCGACCAGAACGCAGCAGACGACGCGGGCAACGTCTGCGAGTGGGCCGACGCACTCGTCATCGGCCCCGGCCTCGTCGACGCGGACACGGACGCGCTCCGCGACGTTCTCGAACGAACCGACATTCCTGTCGTCGTCGACGCTCTGGCGATCGAACCCGCACTCGAGTCGGATCTCTCGACGGCCGTGCTCACACCGAGTGAGTCGGAGGACGATCCGATCTACGAGGCCTACGGCTCGCTCGAGGCGTTCACCGAGGAGACAGACGCTGTGATTACGCTGACCGGCGGCGTAGACGAGATCGTGACGGCGGGTGAGCGACTCGAGAGCGATACCGGCACGTCGGCGCTGACCGTCGCGGGGACGGGCGATACGCTGGCCGGAATCACGGCGTCGTTGCTTGGTCAGGGGATGGATCGCCAGGAAGCGGCGGAACTCGGTGCCTGGATTCTCGGCAAGAGCGGTGAGCTCGCGACGACCGAGTACGGGCCGGGGGTGATTGCTACGGACGTGATCGAGTGTATTCCGAAGACGATCCGCTAAGTAGAATGTGTCGCGATGACCGACCGATGCATTGGCCGAAACCAATCGACGCGTTGGCCGCGTTGACCGAACCGATAACACACGTCGTGTCGTAGATCGCGATATGGGCGCACCCGTTGACACGAGCGAAATTTCACATCCGCTGGTCGCCAGAGTCTACGACGTCATCGTCCCGGATCGACTCCTGTTCGAGCCGCATCGACAGTATCTGACCCGAGAGCTCTCTGGTCGCGTGCTCGACATCGGTGCGGGAACGGGTGCGAACTTCCCGTATCTCGCGGAAGCGGATCCGACCGTCGAGATCCACGCAATCGAACCGGACCGACACATGCGCCGCCAGGCAGTTGCCAAGGCGAGAGAGTACGGGTGTGCAGTCGATCTTCGCGACGCTCGTGCCGAGTCGCTCCCTTATCCGGATGACGCCTTCGACGTTGTGCTCGCCAGTCTCGTCTTCTGTACGATTCAGGAGCCTGACGCCGCACTCGAGGAGGTCGCACGCGTACTCAAACCCGGTGGTGAGTTTCGGTTTCTCGAGCACGTTCACGCCGACGGCTGGCGCGGGACTGGACAGCACGTCCTGAATCCGTTCTGGGAGCGCGTCGCTGGCGGCTGTCAACTCACTCGAGAGACCGTCGAGCGGTTCGTCTGTCACGACGAGTTCGCCGTCGAACAGATCGAGCGGATCGACCGCGGCGTCTTCCCGGCGACGCCGATCGTTCGTGGGACGCTGCGGCGTCGTCGGCACCGATAATTCGCGAGCTACTTACTCACTCGAGGACGCGTCGTCCGGTCGCAGTACCTTGAGTATGCGTTCTGAACGCGCGCCGAGACCGAGTCCGGCGAGGAATGTGAGGAAACTGGGGACGAGAATCCAGAAGAGGTTCGGGTGCCCGCTGCCGGCGTGGAGTGGTAGTTCGAACATAGGCACTCTCTGTCCAGCGGTTCCAATGAATCTGCCGGTCACTGCAGGTTCTGCAGTCATTCGCCGCTGCCAACCAGTCTTCCACCGGGAACCAGCCACTGTTTCACTTTCGCTCCGGTGGGCAAACCCTCTTACACGCCGGTCCCCCAGACGGTGGTGATGGATGGGACCGCGCGCCGCGAGTTGCAGATCGACGACGACGCCCTCCCCTTCGATCCCGAGACTACGACGATCGACGACCGGGATGTCTTCGACCTGCTCGAACCCGCCGTCCAGGAGTGGTGGCTCGCAGAGTTCGGCGAGTTCGTCCCCGAGAACGACGGTTTCTTTACGCCACCGCAGCAGGGGGCGATTCCGAAGATTCACGAAGGGCAGAACACGCTGATCTGTGCGCCGACCGGTAGCGGAAAGTGTATCAAACCAGATACGCCGATTATCGTTCGAGACGATGGAGAGGCAACAGTCCTTCGAGCAACTGAGCTTCTCGAACGACGGAATCGAAAAGTCACAGATGTCGACGAAGACGGAGAACTGTACACGAGTTCGGTCGAGGCGTATTCGCTCGACGAAGACGAACTCACACTCCAACAGTCGATGGTCTATTCGGAGACCTACGACGGACCGATCCATCGAATTCAAACGTCGTACGGGAGAGAAATTGAAATCACACCGAATCATCCGCTTCTCGTCGAGACATCGTCGGGACCCGAATGGCAATCCGCAAGCGAGATTGAAGACGGGGACCGGATCGGAATTCCTCAACATGTCGATCTCCCCGAACGTGATATCGAGCTTGACGTAGGTGCAGCACTCGATCAGCTTCGATCAGAATTTCCGCTTGTTGCGACCGAGGTTGAGTCGGATCACGTCCTCGTTCGTCTCGAGGATGAGGCACCTATTTCGGCGTTTGCCGAGGACGAACGACGGCTTGCGCTCGCACTCGCAGGCCTTTCCTTCTCAGACGTTGCGGACCGACTGTCGATTAGCCTCGCATCCGTCTCAAATCTCGTACACGGTAGAAGCGAGTACTGTTCTGAAGAATTTCTTCAGATACTTCGAGAATCGTATACGCCGCTTCGTTCCGGTGAGGTACTCGTTAAAACGGACAACGGTCGCCTTTCCCGATTTTGCTATCCTACCACGCTCGACTCCGAACTCGCAGAACTGGCAGCATTCGTCCTCGCAGAGGGCTTGATTGGTGAATACGAACGGACCCGATTTGTACAGATTTCGCAGAAAAATCGGACCGAACTGCTCGAACGTGCGATGGAGACGATGCGGGATCGGTTCGGTATCGAATTCGAACAAAAGTCGGAGATTGACTACATGATCTCCGATTCGGCGTTTTCCGTGTTCTTTGCAGAACGCTCTTGTGTAGCACTTTGTTGATTTCACAGTGTGGCTTTGATAGCGTGTTTGAGCGCTTCTCTCCCTGGTTTCCGCAGTAGCT
>NZ_AOIN01000016.1 GCF_000337135.1 Natrialba chahannaoensis JCM 10990 | reverse complement strand
CTAACGGACACCGCTGACGCGGTGTCCTTGCTCTCTTCGATTCCACAGCGACAACTGACCAGTATCAACAATCTCCTACAGAAGAGCGTTGCAGAATTACTCGATATCGAACCCGGTCCGGGACGAGACGTCTCGCTTCCGAACTGGGTATTGAACGCGTCGAAACCAATTAAACGGTCGTTCCTTTCGACATTTCTGTCGGTAGAGGCCGAGGTTCGCTCCAACGAAATCCGTCTCGGACAGGCTAACGAGCTAAAGATAGAGCAATTGATATACCTCTTCCTCTCGTTCGGAATTATCCCGGCCCGCGGTAGGCGGGAGAAATACGCGACGAACACGGACGAACAAACGCGGCGAACGTACTATTCGCTCACGATTCGTGGGATCGACAATCTGTCGACGCTCCTCTCGGAATGTTCGATCGTCCATCCGAATGTTGACGAGATAGAAGCACACGTCTCAGGGGAGCGTAACGGAAATCACATTGGACGACACGCGTTCGACTATCGAGACGTTCGTGCGCTGTCGAAATACTTCGAGAATGATCGGGAGTTCAACGCCGAACTCGGCAATATCTACGAAGTGGCCAGACGAAGTGGTTACCTCACGGAACGGGCGCTGAAAAAACTATCTACGACGCTCCAGTCGCTCCCATCCGACGAGACGACACGCGAACTCGCCGAAAAGATTGACGACATCCGCTCTCAAAATATCGCCTGGGTAACTGTCCAATCGAACGAGATATCTACATACAGCGGTCAGATAGTTGACCTTAGTGTGCCGGATACACACAACTACGTCGGCGGTCGTGGCGGGCTATATCTCCATAACACACTCGCATCGTTCACGTCGATCATCGACGAACTCTACCGACGCGACCGCGAATCCAAAGACGGCCTCGAAAACTCCGTCTACTGTCTCTACATCTCCCCGCTCAAATCCCTCGCCAACGACATCCACCGCAATCTCGAGGTGCCACTCGAGGGGATCGAATCGATCGTCGACGACCGGGACGACGGGGAATCGATGGGCGAAATACGCCACGCCATCCGCCACGGCGACACGTCCTCGAGCGACCGCCAGAAGATGCTCGAGGAGACGCCCCACATCCTCAATACGACGCCCGAGACGCTGGCCATCCTGCTGAACTCGCCGAAATTCCGCGAGAAGCTTCGGACGGTGGAGTACGTCATCGTCGACGAAATTCACTCACTCGCAGCGGGCAAGCGGGGCACCCACCTGTCGGTCAGCCTCGAACGGCTCGCGGCGATGACCGACCACGAAATCACCAGAATCGGCTGCTCGGCGACCATCGAACCGCTCTCGGAGGTTGCGGAGTTTCTGGTCGGGCGCGAGGAGCCGAGCATGCCAGGTAACGATGCAGCGGATGGCGATGAAACGGCCGCCGACACAGCACCAGCGCCTTCCGAAGCCGAACCGAAAAGCGAACCACGCAACTACGACATCGTCGACGCCCGCTTCGCCCGCGAGTTCGACATCGAACTCGAGTGCCCTACCGACGATCTGATCAACACCTCCCGCGAGGTCGTTCAGGAACGGTTCTACCGACAACTTCACGACCACATTCAGAACCACACGAACACCCTCGTTTTCACCAACACCAGATCCGGTGCGGAGCGGGTACTTCATACCCTCCGCGAGCGGTTCGACGCCTACGACGAGGACAACTCTGGCTGTCACCACGGCAGCCTCTCGAAGGACATCCGACAGGATATCGAGTCCCGACTGAAAGAGGGCAGCCTCGACATCGTCACCTCCTCGACGAGTCTCGAGTTGGGGATCGACATGCCCCACGTCGACCTCGTCGTGCAGGTCGGCTCGCCCAAATCTGTCGCCGCGCTCCTCCAGCGCGTCGGCCGCGCGGGCCACCGCGTCGGCCAGACCGTGACGGGCCGAGTGATCGCCCTCGACCGGGACGAGCTACTCGAGTGCGCGGTCATGTTGAAGAAGGCCGAAGACGGGTTCGTCGACTCGGTCTCGATTCCCGAGAACGCGCAGGACGTGGCAGCCCAGCACGTCTACGGGATGGCGATCGCGGAGATTCGACCGGAGTCCAAAGTCACGGAAATTCTCCGGCGCGCCTACCCGTATCGCAACTACTCCGAAGCCGAGTTCGAGTCGCTCATGCGCTATCTGACTGCCGAGTACGCCGGTATGGAGGAGAAGAACGTCTACGCGAAGGTCTGGCGTGATACGAACGACGCGCCCGACGGCGAGCACCACTACGAGGAGTTTCCCGTCGGCAAGCCACTGATCGGCAAGCGCGGCCGGCTCGCGCGGGTGATCTACATGACCAACATCGGGACGATTCCGGACTCGTTCACCTGCGACGTCTCCACCCGCGCCGGCGACGAGTGGGTCGGCCAGCTCGACGAAAACTACCTCGACACCTTGGAGAAGGGCGATGTCTTCGTTCTCGGCGGCGACCACTTCGAGTTCCGCTATCGGCGCGGCTCGAAGGTCTACGTCGACCGCACGAGTGCTCGCCCGACGGTTCCGTCGTGGTACTCCGAACGACTCCCGCTCTCCTACGACCTCGGCTGTGAAATCCTCGACTTTCAGGCTGCACTGCTCGCCCACTACGAGGAGGGTGGCCCACCCCGCGTTCGCGCCTGGCTCCGCGAGTTCCCGCTGGACGACGACAGCGTTCGCGCGATTGCACGGCTGTTCGACCACCAGCTTCGGTACGCCGGCGCGGAGAGCGTGAGCACACCAGACCGGCTCGCGATTGAGGTCGAACGCGACCGTGAGGAGTACGAGCGCCACTACTACGTTCACTCCGCGTACGGGCGCAAATTCAACGACGGCCTCTCGCGGCTGCTCGCGTACTACTGCGCCCAGGAGGCGACGGCCAACGTCCGCGTCGCGGTCGCAGACAACGGCTTCGTGCTCTCGATGCCGCTCAACCGGAAGGTCGACGTGGAAGGGATCTTCGACGACCTCGATCCCGAGCGGGTCCGCGAAGACCTGCGTGCGGCGATCGACGGCACCGACCTCCTCCAGCGCTACTTCCGAATTAACGCGACCCGGGCGCTGATGATCCTCAAACGCTACAAGGGCTACGAAAAGTCCGCCAGCGAGCAGCAGGTCTCGAGCGAGATGTTGCTCGGATTCGCGCAGGATCTGGAGGAGTTCGCCGTCATCGAGGAGACCTACCGCGAGATCCTCGAAGACAAACTCAACGTGGACGCACTCGAGTCGTTCGTCGCTGCACTCGAGTCCGACGAAATCGTGGTCGAGCGCACGCTGCTCGATTCGCCGACGCCGCGGGCGTTCGGGCTGGCGACGCTGTCGGCGAGCGACGTGGTGCTCGCGGAGGACGAGAGCGCGGCATTGCAGGCGTTCCACGAGCACGTCCTTGACGAGATTGGGGACGAATCGATTCGGGAACTCTCGTCTGGTTCGTGACGGGTTCCGAAGATGAGTTATAATGCATAGGTTGAACGGTGACTACTCGCCAGTTTGATGACTATTTCGCAGCTCGACGAGTCAGTGAATTACGCTATTCTATCAGACACTTGGGATATTTTGAGGACATCGATGGCCTCGTCGAGAACGACCCAGTTGAAGATGTGCTGAGGAGAGTGTCGTGCATCTCGACTCGCGTTAGTACTTGTCACGATCGAAGTTTCCTTTTGGTTTGCCATATCCTTCGATATCGTACTGTTTGGGCGGTGTTTCACCCATGTTCCGGTACACGTCTCTGATCTGGCAGATGAGGTTGTTAATCAGAAAGCCCCGGAAGTCCTCGGGGTAGACGAAGTCTTCGGGCACTTCTACGAACGGAGGCACCATGGGGGTGATCTGTGTGGTTCCCTCCGANCCCCGGAAGTCCTCGGGGTAGACGAAGTCTTCGGGCACTTCTACGAACGGAGGCACCATGGGGGTGATCTGTGTGGTTCCCTCCGAACAACACGCTGGTGTCCCAGTCGTGTAGGTCTCCTCGATGTCCTCCTTTGAATAGTAGATGTACATGTCCGGTAGAACGTTAATAACCTCGTTATCATCGTTGATACAGAAGCCTTTCACAATGAGGGCGATTTGAGGTTCCCCCTCGAATTCTACTGACCCCTCAGTGATTCCATATTCTGATTTCGTTCGCTCTGGATCAATCAATGCGTGATAGTACTCCCGAAAAGCCTCGTCAAACTCATCTACAGGCATGTTTTCTAGTGCTTCGATTCCTCGGCGAAGCTGAGTAGGATTCCAACCTGATGGAATGATATCGTATTCCGTCTGCTTGTGAGCCTCAAATCGTGCCCGTGCCCGGACTTGGTTCATTATCTGTTCCTCCTCAGGCGTCCGTTCCGAAGATGTATGAGAATATGATTCCTGAGCGTGGAAATCTTCCACATCTTCATCTTCGACATTAATTTCAACTAAGTGCCTATTTCCACGCGGATCAACAACTTCTACACCGACAATACCGTTTCTAATCCCTATAATATCTGTTTTCATAGTTTCACCTCACCTGCTGGTCCAAAGGAGCTATCTCGATTTCATGTAGACCAATACCTTGGACCAGATACCGTTTGGGAGGCCGGCCGCCCTGTCTGTAGTGGAGGTCTCGAATCTGGCATTTGAGTTGATGGATAATAAGATCTCGAAAGGTATGATCACAGGCGAACGGGCGTGTGAGCGGTGAGATCGTCACGTACACGTCGGGCTCACGCTCGAGGCTAACCGATGTGTGAACAAGGTCCTGATCCTCGAAATAGAACGTCACGGGATCGGACTGATCGATCAGTTCTTTGTTTGCGTCATCCAGATGGAGGTACAAGGCGGTGAATTCCACGTTATCAACGGGAGGATCTCGAATTGCTTCGAGAAAGTCCATGAAGTNAGAACCACCCAGTCGAAGATGGGGCTGAGGAGTTCTGCATCAGTTTCGTGATGCCCGACGTTGCGTGCACGAAATCGGACGCGCTCCAGTATTTTCGCAGGTTGGGGATCGGTCTGATCCTCCGCTGCAAATCGGTCTTGAACGTGACCGATGAGTTCTCCGTCCCAGTCGAACAACGGGTGATGGGGATAGACACGGAACTCAGAACTCATCTGGATCGAAATTGCCGGCAGGCTTTCCAAATCCTTCGAGATCAACGTTTGCAGGCGGCTCC
>NZ_AOIN01000015.1 GCF_000337135.1 Natrialba chahannaoensis JCM 10990 | reverse complement strand
TTGTGTCGTCTCATCCGAACAGCTAGCCGACGTCCCCGCGGTGTACGTCTGTTCGGTTTGGTCATTCGTGTAGTAAATATACATACCAGGTAACACGTTCACGACTTCGTTCTGCTCGTCGATACAGAACCCTTTCATGATCAATACGATCTGGGGTTCGCCAGGGAACTCAACCGATCCTTCGGTAATCCCGTACTTTTCTCTGGTCTTCTCAGGATTGATTAGCGCATGATAATACTCGCGGAACGCCTCGTCAAACTTCTCTGCAGGCATATTTTCAAGCGCTTCGATGCCGCGCTCAATTTGCGGTGGATACCAACTCGGTCGAAGAATATCATACTCTGTTTTTGTGTGTGCCTCAAATCGTGCCCGCTCAAAGACCTGATTCATAATCTGCTCCTGGTCCGCAGTCCGCTCGGCCGAGCTATGTGGATAGACATCCTGACCGTGATAATCGCCTGCATTTTCGTTATCGACGGCTAGCTCAATGAGATGAGAATTCCCACGGGGGTCGATAACCTCTACCCCAACAACACCTTGCTTAATTCCTATTATTTCTACTTGCATATTTTTACTGTGCTTGCCGTTCGAATGGGACGAGTTCAGTATCGTGAAGACCGATTCCGTTGACCAGGTACTGTGCAGAAAGCCAGCCACCCTGTCTGCGGTAGAAATCTCGAATCTGGCGTTTGAACTGATGGACGATACGGTTACGGTCAGTAGTTGTATTCCTCGTAGTCGAAATTCCCGGTTCCTTTACCGAATCCGTCAATCTCGTATGCCGCAGGCGGATCTTCCCCCATGTTCCAATAGATATCTCGGATCTGGCACATCAGATTGTGGATCATAAACCCACGGAAGTCCTCCGGATAGACGAAATCGTCGGGGAGCTTGAATGGGGGAAGCATCGGAGTGATCTGTGTCGTGTCGTCCGAGCAGCTTGCAGGTGTCCCGGTAGTATAGTTCTTCTCTGCGTGCTCGTTTGAGTAGTAAACGTACATGTCGGGCAGGATGCTCACGACCTCGTTGTCGTCATTGATACAGAATCCCTTCATGATCAACACGACCTCTGGCTCACCGGGGAACTCGACCGTCCCTTCGGTAATGCCGTACTCGTCTTTGGTACGCTCAGGATTGATGAGTGCATGGTAGTATTCCCGGAAGGCCTCGTCGAACTCGTTGAGCGACATATTCTCTAGAGCGTCGATTCCACGTCGAAGTTGGGCTGGATCCCATCCAGAGTGAAGGATGTCGTACTCCGTATTTCTATGCGCCTCAAATCGTGCCCGAGCCCGGACTTGGTTCATAATCTGTTCCTCTCGATCCGTTCGTTCGGACTCGTTATATGGGTACGATTCTTGCGCATGCAAGTCCTCCTTTTTTTCGTCATCGACATCAATTTCGACTAAATGTGGGTTTCCGCGGGGATCAATGACTTTCACCCCGACAATACCATCTCTAATTCCAATAATTTTAGTCTTCATTGCGTTATATTGATTGGCATTTAAATGGTGTGATTCCAGTGTCGTGAATACCGACCCCGTCAACCTGATACTGTTCAGGAGGCTGACCACTCTGTCTGTAGTAGAGATCTCGAATCTGGCATTTGAGCTGGTGGACGATAAGATCCCGGAAGGTGTGATCACAGGCGAATGGCCGTTTGAGGGTTGAAATTGTCACGTACACGTCGGGCTCACGCTCGAGGCNCTGTAGTAGAGATCTCGAATCTGGCATTTGAGCTGGTGGACGATAAGATCCCGGAAGGTGTGATCACAGGCGAATGGCCGTTTGAGGGTTGAAATTGTCACGTACACGTCGGGCTCACGCTCGAGGCTAACCGGTGTGTGAACAAGATCCTGATCCTCGAAATAGAACGTCACGGGATCGGACTGATCAATCAGTTCCTCGTTTGCGTCATCCAGATGGAGGTACAAGGCGGTGAATTCCACGTTATCAACGGGAGGATCTCGAATTGCTTCGAGAAAGTCCATGAAGTNTTTGCGTCATCCAGATGGAGGTACAAGGCGGTGAATTCCACGTTATCAACGGGAGGATCTCGAATTGCTTCGAGAAAGTCCATGAAGTGACCCATGATGGCTGACAGGTCTAGATCCTCGAGGACATCGATGGCTTCTTCGAGAACGACCCAGTCAAAGATGGGGCTGAGAAGTTTTGCGTCAGTCTCGTGATGCCCGACGTTGCGTGCGCGGAATCGAACGCGATCAAGGATTTTCGCAGGTTCAGGATCAGTTTGGACCTCCTCTGCAAATCGGTCTTGAACGTGACCGATGAATTCACCATCCCAGTCGAACAACAGGTGATGGGTATAATCCCGGTGATCGATCACCTGGATAGCTACCCCTGGGCTATCCAGCCCGACAACATCTGCTTCCATTCGGGACGGTGGTACGTTACCCATGATAATGTTCCTCCAATAGGCCCTCCTCATCTAATACGTGTAAGAGCGCATGGACCAGTTCGTCATACTCTTGCGAGGAATCAAGCTCGGTCGCTCGCTCCCTACGTATTCCTTTGACGCGTTTGGCGAGGCGGTCTTCGAGGGCGTCACCAACTGCTGTGAGTTGCCCTCTCGTCCCAGACTCTTCCAAGCCGAGCTTTGTCAAAACCGTAGCAACACCTTTCAATCCCCCTTTAGTCAGGCCAGTGGTTACACTTGCGGACAGATCGATGGAATTCGATTCAATCGCGTCTGCACTGGCTTTGCTTCCAGTTGATGTCGTTCCCGTCACGCCGGCACTGGCCGCACCCGTTTTGGCGTAGTCTGTCACACTGATGTCGTCAATTGTGTCTGGATCGACTGACGCCATCGTGCCCACTAATACACGTGACATAAGGCCCGTCTGTTGTAACGTTTTGAGGTACTCTTCTCTTTGATCCTGCCCCATCTCAACCCATCCCTCACTAGTTATCATGCTGAGTTCTTCGAGATTTTCTTCGATCTGTTCGCGATTCAGCAGAGACGCCTCGTTGTTCAACCTATCGATGTGTTCTGCCTGCATTTCCTCTCCGAACTCGGAATCGTCAAACGATGTTTCGTTGGCTTCTAGTCCGTGTTCTTCTTCCTTGCCTCGAGTATAACTCACACCATCTTCTGTGATCGATCTGAACGTGTCATTGATAAGTTCAATCTTGTTATACTCATCGTAGTCCTTCGGCAGGCGCTTGTCCACCTGGTACTCCACTTGCGCTCGGATCGGTCCGGAGAACACACCGGCTGCCGTCGAAACGAATGGTTGGCCCGTCGAAATGTCTACTATCGCCCCGGCAGTCGCGTTCTCCATCGAGGCGGCCAGGTACTCACCACCGGAGAGGCCCTGCCAGTGACGCTCGATCGCTTCACCGAACTGGGCGGCAATCTCATCGGACTCGTTCATGAACAGCGCCAGTGTTCGCTGCTCGCGCTCGCTGAGGTTCTCGATTCCCTCGCGGTCATTGAACAGGAGTGAGTTCTGGATCTCTTCCCAGGTCCAGTGGGCCGACCCTTCACCGCCGTATCGTTCGTTGTTCCGGACCGCTTCCCTCGTCAGCTCAGGAAACGTCGCGTTGTCGAACGTTCGCTCGTAGGCCCGCGTAAACGCTGGATGGCCGTTTTCATACCCCTCACGCAACGCCTCCGGCAGCTTTTCGAGGACCTCCTCGGGCAGGCCATCCTCGAACTTCTCGGGGAGGTCCTCCTCGAGTTCGTCGTCGAGGACCTCGAGGAGTTCGTGTTTGTGCATCCGCTGGACCGACAGCGCTGCTTGGCTCGGGGTGAGCGCCCCAACGCCCGCGTCCGATCGGAGCGCCTCACTGGCAAGCTCGTCCGCCTCACGCTCGTACGCACTCGAGGAATCTCGCACNTATGCACCAACTCGTGGGCAAGCAGGTACTTGCCTGTGGCGCTGTCCGGATCGAACTCTCCGTGATTGAACACGACGTGCGAGCCCACGGCGAACGCGCGAGCGTCGATCGACTCGCAGGCCTTCGCCGCTTCCGGGCCGGTATGAATCGTGACGTCGTCGAAACGATCACCCAGACGCTCGGCCAAGTCCGACTGGACCGCCGCATCCAGCGACTGCCCAGGTGTGGAGAGAACTCGGCGAACTGGGTCGGGAACGGCTGCCTCTCCAGACTGGTCATCATCCAGGTGAGTGTATCTGTTTCGGTGTTTCGACAGCTCGTTCTGCCGTTCGATATCAGTTGGGACTGCTTCAGGAGACTGCGCTTGCCGCGTTCGGAACGCAGCCATCTTCTCGGAATCACCCATTATCTCGACTGGCATCCCTTCGTCGGCCCACTGTTCGACTGTCTCACGACCTTCGGTGTTTACTACCTGCTCGAGCGTTCGCCTGAGAGAGGCTGTGGGCACCGAGTGGCCGAGTACCGCTTCGCAGTCATCGGTTGAGAGCCAGATNGGTCTCAGCAGCAGACCGGCTACGCCGAGCAGCAGATGACTGTGAGTCGGTTGTAGTGCGGGTGGCGTTGCGGTTGGATCGACGAGCCGTCTTCGACGGCTTCGACGATGTAGACGGTGATGACTGAGATGATGAATTACCTGAATCGGAGCTGGATTTCCGAGGGCGGCGAAATCCCATCTATTACGAACATATAAAGGAGGAAATTATATATNACCTGAATCGGAGCTGGATTTCCGAGGGCGGCGAAATCCCATCTATTACGAACATATAAAGGAGGAAATTATATATCTTACCATTGGAAAGGCAAGTGAAGATATAGAGTTTCTCAGATCCATTCATCAATATTTCCAGCTTCATTGCTTACATTCTACAACATAGAAATGGCGAAGCGTCGATACAACAAAAGGTGGCCGAGTTTCTGGTATATTCTGGAGGTTTATATACGAAGCCGCGTAATTCCTGAGTAGTGACAGCACGCGCGGGACNCAACAAAAGGTGGCCGAGTTTCTGGTATATTCTGGAGGTTTATATACGAAGCCGCGTAATTCCTGAGTAGTGACAGCACGCGCGGGACAAGCCCCAACGGGGTCACGGTGGAAACGGATCGGTCCACCGATGCGTCTCGACAGCGTTGGATACGAGTCCACGCCGAAGGACTACGAGGTAGAAGGGCTCTACGGCGCGGATACTGGCGAAGTTGTCGAAGCTCGGTCCTTCGACATGACGTTCCGGGAGATGGTCGATGGCGCTCTCAAAAGCTATCCGTACGAGCAACAGCATCGGTACGACCGCTCCGTCTCCCTGGAGGACCTCGTCTCGGAAGTCCCAGCCTGCTACCTGCGCTTCTACGACACCTACGACCACGAACAGGGAAGTCCGAAGCCCTGGAACGCCGTTTTCCGTGCCCACGTCCTCCGCTGCGTCAAGGGCTGGAAGAACGCCACGGCTCTCTACAAGTACCTGAAGCAGAAGCCGTTCCTCTGCACGCAGCTGGGCTTCGAAGACATCCCCGACCAATCTACTCTCTGGCGGGCGTGGGAAGATCGCCTCGCCGACGTACAAGAGGCCGTCCATACAGCTGCCGAGGTAGTCGTGGACNGACATCCCCGACCAATCTACTCTCTGGCGGGCGTGGGAAGATCGCCTCGCCGACGTACAAGAGGCCGTCCATACAGCTGCCGAGGTAGTCGTGGACATCGCCCGCTACCACGACATCCCTGCCCCCGAACCCGAGTTCTTACCGAATCAGCCGACTGGGACGGTGACGCGGTCGAAGAGCAAAGACACGCTCGCACGCGAAAAGGCGCGTGAGGTCTGGAAGGGCGCGAAACCGATCGTTGAGGACTGCTTCTCCCTCGATCGCGGCGACAACGCTTCGATCCCCGAGGGCGCGTTCTGGGAACAGCAGTCC
>NZ_AOIN01000014.1 GCF_000337135.1 Natrialba chahannaoensis JCM 10990 | reverse complement strand
AACGGACACCGCTGACGCGGTGTCCTTGCTCTCTTCGATTCCACAGCGACAACTGACCAGTATCAACAATCTCCTACAGAAGAGCGATTTTGGTAGTGGTTGTGGTCGGTGATGATGCACTTCAGACATGAAGTTGATAATGTCTACTTCAACATTATATGGTCGACGGCGACAGATTCATCCGAAGCTACATGTGAACACACGTTGTCAACCAACACATGGACTTGCCGACGGTGCTCGGTCCCAACGAGCCGCGCGCAATCGACATGCATGCCCACCAGCCGACTAGCGAGTTCCTCCATGACGCCGGCGGCCAGATGATGCGCGACGCCGCCGACCGCTTCGGCGCGGATCTCGAGACGGACACCTACGAGAACATGCGCGCGGAGTACCGCGAGGCCGGCGTCGGGAAGGCAATCTTGCTCGGCTGGGACGCCGAGACGAACACCGGCAACCCACCCGTTCCGAACGCCTACGTCGCCGAGGTCCGTGACGAGTTTGACGACTTCTTCATCGGCTTCGGCTCCGTCGACCCGCTCAAGGACGACTGCGTCGAGGAAGCCGTCCGCTGTGTCGAGGACCTAGGACTGTCGGGATTCAAGTTCCAGCAGATTGCCCAGGGATTCGACCCCTCCGACCCCGAACACGAGGAGCTCTGGGCGACCATCCAGGATCTCGGCGTCCCGGTCGTCTTCCACGGCGGGAACTCGACACTCGGTGCATGCTCCCCCGGCGGCCGCGGGCTGAAGATCAAGTACGGCAATCCGATGCTGATCGACGATGTCGCGGCGGAGTACCCCGACCTCCAGATCCTCATCGCCCACCCTGCCTACCCCTGGGAGAAAGAACAGCTCGCCATCTGCCAGCAGAAGGGCAACGTCTACATGGATCTCTCGGGCTGGATGCCACGTTACATCGACGACCAGGTGCTGCACTACGCCAAAACGCTGCTCTCGGACAAGGTCATGTTCGGCACCGACTACCCGATGCTCGAACCCGAACCGTGGCTCGAGCAGTTCGCCGAACTGGACTTTGACGAGGAGACCCAGCGGAAAATTCTCTGGGAGAACGCCGTTGACTTCCTCGGGCTGGACGAGTGAGGTGGTTTATCGAGGGCTACTCGAGTACCTCCGTCCAGCTCACCCTGCCACCATTGTCCCGTCTGTTCGAATAGTGGGAACAGTAATGTGGCGACATTACGAGTGGCCGCCAGCATTGTGGCATAGTTACCATAGCATCCGCGAACAGGTGGCGGATATTACGGATGTACACCTGTAATACGCAGGTGGTCAAATGACGGTTCACGATTACAAATGACTGTTCGACCTGATCGAACGAACCCTCAAAGTTAGTGGTGGAGGGCGTGTAGATCGGTCCAATATATTCAGTGTCCGGAAAGCGCTGCACGACGAGGCCCGATCGGCCTGCTCAGATATGAGCCAGATTGACCTCGACTTCGTTGACCGCACCGAGCAGGAGATCTGGCAGTTCCTGCGTGAGCAACTCGCCGCGAAGTCGGTTTGCAGGGCCAGCGATACTGATTGCACCAATTGCATGCCCGTCCTCGTCTCGGACTGGTGCGCCCACCGCGTGGACGCCCGGAACGGATTCTTCTCGGTTGAGTGCGTAGCCCTCCTCGCGGATCGAGTCGAGTTCGGTTCGCAATTCGCCTGGGTCGGTAATCGTCTGGGGCGTCCGTTCGCTCAATCCGTGGCCGTCGATGATTCGGGCGATCTGTCCCTCGGGGAGGTTCGCGAGGATTGCTTTGCCGGCGGCAAACTGGTGTAAGGGCGTGCGGTTGCCGACGCGAGCGTGGGTCGTGACTGAGTGTGCGCCGTCCGCGCCGTAGAGGTGGACGCCGGTGTCGTCCTCCTCGATTACACACCAGACCTTCTCGTCAGTTTCGGCGGCGAGTTCGTCCACCTTCGGCCTGGCGAGGTCGTACAGTGGGTGTTGGTTCCGGACGTGAACGCCGTAGTCGAGAAACCAGGAACTGAGACGGTAGATGTCTCCCGCACGGACGATCAGGCCGCGGTCGGCAAGCGTCTGGAGGTGGCGATGTGCGGTGCTCTTTGCGAGTCCCAGTTCGGTTGCGACCTCGGTAACGCCCATGCCTGTCCGCCCGGCCTGTTTGAGCACGCCGAGCAGGTTAATCGCCGTCTCGACGGTTTCGACGGGTCGGTGATCCGAGTGTGCTGTCATGGGTTCACTCTCACGTGGAACTGTAAAAAGTGTGTTCCCGCTATTCGAACACAGACCCTCTGTCTGCTTCTGTGCCGCTAGCACGCCGTCAGGACGTTTGCGAGTACTCCTCGACCCACTCCTGCAGCGTGATCCCCATCGCAGACTGCGTGATCGCGTTCGAAGACGCCGAGTTGGCGCTTTTGACGAGTTCAGCTTCGAGCGTTCGCGTCGGGACTTCACCCAGGAAGTGCGGAATCGCACGCTGCACCGCGAGCGGACAGCCGACCTCGTGGGCGAGCGCGTAGCCCGAAATCGAGTGGGGAATCTCCTCGCTGACGTAGCGCGGATCGGGGTCGTCGAGCAGGTTGTCCGCGACGAACGGCGGATACTCGTAGCACTTTCCCACGTCGTGGAGGAGACACGCCGCGACGATGGTGTCCAGATCGGGGTCAGCGCCGTGGAACTCGCGTTGCTGGGTCGCCGAGTCGATTGCGATCCGTGTCACACCACGGACGTGCTCGACGTTGGTCACCTCGTCGATGTTCCAGGCGTAGGGAATATCCGAAATATCCTGCCAGCCGCCGCGCTCGAGGCCGAGCACCCACGCCTCGACGACCCGTTCGCAGAGGTCGTCGTCCTCGATGGACTCGAGTTCGGGGAAGGCGTCGCGGACCTGCGCCTCGAAGTCTGTCATCGTCCCGTCATTCCTCGTCTTTGACGAGTCGTTCGCGGCCGATGAGCCGCGGTCGCTCGTCGATCGCGAGGAAGTTGTTCACGTCTTCGCGGGCCTCCTTCGCCTTCCCACGGTCCGGATCGTAGTCTCGCGAGCCCTCGCTGCCGAGCGCGTCGTACAGCTTCTCTAAATCGTCGAAGTAGAGTTCGGCGACGCCGTCGAACTCGGCGTTTTCGGGGTCGGTTGGGAGCACCGTATTGTACTTTACGACGCCCTCAATTTCGCGGGCGATTGGGGTGTGGTTCTCCTGCCAGTAGTCGATGAACTCCTCGTGGGTCATCCCCTCCTGGCGGACGAGGAACGCTGAGTGCTTGTAGAGGCCGTCAGTATCACTGCCGACTTCGTCTTTCTGGACGATCTCCTCGCCGATGAGCCGCGGTCGCTCGTCGATCGCGAGGAAGTTGGCCACGTCTCGCCGGGCCTCAGCCGCAATCTCTTTCGTCGGATCGTAGTCACGCGAGCCCGGACTGCCAAGCGCGGCGTGTACGTCCTCGAGTGTCTCAAAGTAGAGTTCGGCGATACCGTCGAACTCGGCGTTTTCGGGGTCGGTCGGGAGCACCTGCTGGTAGCGAACGACGCCTTCGATTTCCTTCGCGATTGGGGTGTGAGTGGTCTGCCAGTAGTCGACGAATTCCTCGTGAGAGAGGTCGTCCTGTCGGACCAGGAGTGCGACGTGCTTGTACATCAGTGATCACGTGACTTTTTCACGCACAGTGTCATAAATCGTACCGGCGTGTTTCGTCTCGCGGTCAGATTCCACGACCATCACCCACTGGTACAGCCTTCGCTGGATGCACCCCACCGGTAGAGCAAAGTCACTAGCCAGCGACAGTGAAAGCGTATGACAGAACCCCTCGCACACAGCGGCTGTTCCGTTCGTGGGCCACTCCGCACCGACCGCACTCGAGACGGCGTGGTGAGCGAGCGATGACGAGCGAGAACGCGACTGTACTGGTGACCGGCGGCACCGGCTTCATCGGCTCCTACGTCGCCCGCGACCTACTCGAGTACGGCCACGATGTCGTCGCCTACGATCTCTCGGCGGACACGGAGATTCTCGAGAAGCTCGGCGTCGCGGACGATGTCGATGTCCGCCGCGGCGACATTTCGGAGCCGACGGAGGTCATCCGAGCGGTCAAAGAAACTGACACGACGCATATCATCCACCTTGCCGCGCTCCTGACGACGACGGCTCGCGAGAACCCCCGCGCGGCGGCCGACGTGAATATCCTGGGGACGAACAACGTCTTCGAGGCTGCACGCACGCTCGACGATCAGGTCGAACGCGTCGCCTGGGCCTCCTCCGCGGCGGCCTACGCCCCGCCGAACCACTATGACGCGGATTGGGTCGACGAAGACGAACTCGTCTACCCGGACACGCTTTACGGCGCGACGAAGGAGTACAACGAGCATCAGGCGCGGGTCTACCACGAGGAGTACGGCCTCGACCACGTCGCGCTCCGCCCGACCGTCGCCTACGGTCCGTACCGCGAAACCGGCGGCTCGGCGTTCCTCGCGAACATCATCGAGAAGCCGGCGCTCGGCGAGCCCTACAGCGTCGACTACGGCGATCAGGCCATTGACTGGCAACACGTCGCGGATATCGCGCAGGCGTTCCGGAAGGCGGCGTTCACACCCGAGGACTCGCTCACCCAGCGCGTGTACAACGTTCGGGGCGTCCTCGCGACGGTTCGCGAGGCTGCCGAGGCGGTCGAAACCGTGCTCCCGGACGCCGAAATTGCTGTTTCCGACGACGGCGAACTCCCCTGGACCCAGAACCTCGACATGACGGCGGCCCAATCAGATCTGGGCTACGATCCCGAGTACGATCTCGAGTCCGGCTTCCGCCAGTACATCAACGTGCTTCGGGAGGAGAACGGACTCGAGCCGGTCTGAGTCTCTGATTTCGATTTTGGCTTTTCTGCTGTCGCGCGCTACCCTGTCTTGTACACACCGCGCGCATCCGCGACGTGCGCCTCGTCGTCGACCGCGTAGACATCGACATCGACGACACCTACGTCGCTCCCACAGCGGACGACCTCGGCCTCGGCGAAGAGATCACCCGTTCCGGCCGAGAGATAGTCGATGCGCATGTCGATCGTCGGCACCGGCTGGTCGACCAGCGAGACGAGCGCAGCCCCACCGACGGTGTCTGCCAGCGTGAACGTAACGCCGCCGTGGGCCATCAGCCGGTCCTCGTTCCAGGAGAGTTCCTCGGTCATCTCGAGTTCCCCTTCGGCGTGGCCGTCGGCACAGTCGGTGATGGTGATCCCAAGCAGCGATGCGAAGGGCATGCCCTCGAAGAAGGCTTCGGTGTCCATGCCTCACAGTGTCGCACGATCGATAATAAATGTGGCAGTCGAGTGGCTGATTCTGCAGGCGGGCAGTGGCGAGTAGCGCCGCTCTCGGGGCCGGCGAGCGGCGCGGATTCGTAGTGGAACCGAGCACGGCGGCGCAGTCAGCCTCTATCCGAACGCTTCGAACGGCTGCTCGCACTCGTTACAGTAGTGCATCGACCGACAGAGTGACGGCCCCTTCGGGTGCTCGCGAACGGTGTCCGTCGAGTCGCAGTACGGACACGTCGCACCCGTCGTCTCGCCGCTTGTCGTCGTGCTCGGGTCTGGATTAGTGTGTCTCCTCATGGGTTCATACTCACTGTTCAGATGCTCAGGCCGAACTCCCGCAAATCTTCCTTCCCCTGCTCGGTTACCAGATCGACCGTCCACGGCGGATTCCAGACGAGCCGAAGGTCGGCGTCGTCGACACCCTCGACCGCCGCTGCCGTCTCTTCGACCTCCTCGGTCAGCATCTCTCGCGCCGGACACCCCGAGTAGGTGAGCGTCATGTCGACAGTCGCGACGCCCTCAGCAACGCTGACGCCGTAGATCAGCCCGAGATCGACGATGCTGATCGGCATCTCCGGATCTTCAATCTCGTAGAGGGCATCCCAGACATCGGACTCGAGTCCGGTCGCGTCTGCACCAGTCGCTGGGAGCTCCGCAGCAACGTCACCGTCGGCCGATCGGTACTCGGTGTAGGCACAGGGCGTTGCATCGGTCTCGGTCGGTTCTGGACTATTGCTACTCATTATGTTTCACTCCGGGGTTTCCATGATTTTCGTTGGCTCGCTCCGCCCCAGTTCGCGGTAGGTGTGCGTGAAGTCGTCGTAGAGGTCGACCCACGCGTCGGTGTGGATGCCGTCCCGACCGCGTTCGTCGGGGAGCATCTCCTGGGTCACCTCGAATTCGAACTCGCCGTCGCCGGTCTGTCCGCTTTCGGGAACGTCGAGGTCGAGCGACTCGAGGTACGGGACGACGATTGCGAGCCACTCCTCGCCGAGTTCCTCGAGTGTCGCTGTTCGGAGGCCGAAGTCGACGATGTCGGCCTCGACGTCGGAGCCGGTTGCTCGCGGCTCGTCGTCGCTCGTCTCGTTTGTCTTGTTTGCGTTCTCACCATGTGGCGGCGCGCACGGTTCGAAGATCGTCAGCGCGTGCGGGAACAACCGATCGAGCGCCGCCTGCAAGCGTTCGTGACCTTCTTCACCCTCGGCAAGGCGCTCGAGCCAGTTCTGGGCGTGCTCGCGGTGATAGCTCTCTTCCTGCTGAATCTTCGCGACTCGGTTCGCAATTTTCGGCGACGAGGACGCTTCGAGTGCTTCCAGTCGAAGCTCTTCGGCCACGTCGCAAAGGTACGACCGGAGCACTGCGTCTGCCCAGTCGCCCTCTTCGAAGGGGAGTTCGACGATCGTGCTGTGGCGGAACTCCGCCGGATCACGCTCGTAGACGAGTTCTCGCTCCGTGTATCCGTGGTCACCAAGCACGTCGTACCAGAGCCTGGCATGCCCGAGTTCGTCCTGCGCGTTGTTCGCCAGCGCGAGATCGGACTCGAGTGTCGGCGCGCGGACCTGCCACTCGGTGTAGCGCTCGGCGAGGACGAACTCGTCGTCGGCGAGCCGTTTGATCAGGCACTCGAGTGCCTGGCGTTCGCGAGCGGTCAGGTTTTCGGGGTCGCTGAAGTCAGGCGTCGTCATCAGTCGTCACCTCGCTGTTTCTCGGCGGTTACTTGCTCGTCTTCGGACTCGACAACCTCGCGGGCGTCGGTGCCGGTCGTGTTGTAGGCGGTCGCCCAGCGGTAGCTCTTGTCCGTCGTGCCGCCGAACGCGACTTCGTCGCTGCCGATTTCGCCGATTTCTTCGCGCGGGACGACCCAGAGGCTGTTCGTGGGTTTGCGCCGGCCGTGCTGGATGGCGGCGAACTGTTTGGCCATCTCGCGGTCGGGCGCGTGGACGTTGCCACAGTGGGTGTGGTACTCGCCGGTCTTCGCCTGGCGGAAGACTTCCCAGATCATGGTTAGTCGGCCGCCTGTGGCTCGTGGCCACTGGCGGCTGGCGTGTCGCGTTCGATCGTCTCACGGACCCAATCGACGGCCTCCTGAGCGTGCTTGCGGCCGTTGATCTGCCCCAGTCCCGGCTCGTACTCGTTCTTCGCGATGGTGAAGAACTCGTCCCAGTCGAGGTCGTCCTCCTCGACGGCGTAGGTGCCGTCGTCGCGCTCGCGAATGCGCGGTTCGTCGGGAATCTCGAGGCCGTACTTGCGCGCCTTCGGAATGTACTGATCGAGGAAGGCGTTTCGCAGATCGTCGTTGGACTGCTGTTTCAGCCCGACCGAGGATGCGAAATCGTGGTGCGTGCTCTTGTCGTCGGTCGGTCCGAAGAACTGGATAATGCGCGGCCACCACTCCTCGAACGCCTCCTGGGTCATCTGTTGTTCCTTTCGCGAGCCGGTCATCAGCTCTTTCAGGATGTCCTCGCCGTGTTTGACGTGGAAGCCTTCCTCGAAGCACACCTTATCCATGGCGTGGGCGTAGGGCTCCCAACTGGTCCGGCGCAGGGTCGCCTGCCGGCGCATTGCGGCTCCGTCGACGAAGAACGAGATCATCGGCACTTCGACCCAGCTCTCGAGTGGGTAGTGAAAGCAGTTGAGGAACTTGCCGTCGCCATTGGCGAGGTCGTCGAGCATCTCCTCGCGGGTCTTCACGCCGAGCGATTCCGCCGCGCGGTAGAGCAACTGCCCGTGGCCGATTTCGTCCTGGACCTTCGCGGAGAACGCCAGTTTGCGGTCGATACTCGGCGACTGGCGGATGAACGGCCGCTCGAGATACGCCCCCATGATCTCGCTGTTGGCGTGGAACTCGATCATCCGAGTCGCTGCCTCCCGGTACTCCCGGGGAAGGTCGTCCGCAGGGCTGAACTCCCGCGGCCCCGCGCGCTCTTTCACCGTGCCAAGATCCATCATACCACACTAGTGGTCGGAAACGCCCTTAGCGGTTAACTACCATATACACGGGTTTTAAATATTGGTGTGGTGTCCGGTACACCACAGTTACCATGATCGAGGAGTGTCTCGCCGTCGAATTTCGCGTCCACCATGACGACTGTCCGCTCGCGGAGGCGACCCGCGCCGTTGGCGACGGGGTCGACGTGGACGCCCGCCCGCCACAGCGACGCGACGATGGCTACGACCTCCTCCAGTTCAGTTCCACCCAGTCCGACGCGCTCGTCGAGCAACTCGAGTCCGACGACCGCATTCGCTACCTCCACGTCTCCCGAACGAACGGGCGCTCTCGGTACCGCTGTCTCTCGAAACAGCCCTGCGTGGTCCACCGGCTCGTCGACGCCGGCCTGATCGTCGAGACTCTGCAGTACCGTGACGGTGCGGCCATGATCTTCGGTGCCGTGGTCGGTCGGGACGTTCTCAAGGGTGTCATGGAAGCCGCAGGGGAGACGGTCGGTGTCCGACTCGAGCGCGTCTACCCGCTCCAGGCCGAGGCCAGGGAAACACCGACACAGCGGTGGGACCTCACCCCGGCCCAGGAGGAGTGTATTCGGACGGCACTCGAGATGGGCTATTTCGCGATTCCGCGCGAGACGTCCTCGGAGTCGGTCGCGACGGAACTGGAGATTAGCAAGTCGGCATTTCTGGAACGGCTTCGGCGGGCAGAGGAGGCGCTGTTTCGCCAGATTTTCAGTTGAACTCCGGTGTCGGTCCATCGCTGCACCGTCGGTCATCATCGGCTCCTTCGCTCCTAAGATAGTGGTGTGCTCTCACACCCCACTACTTTTATCGACCGCCGTAGATGTTTGATTGGATATGGGTTACACGCAGCGAGAGACGGCTCCGCGGACGAAGATCAGAGAGTTACAGAACGAACGGCTCCAAGAAACGGTTCAAACCGCCTACGAGAACGTCGACTTCTATCGCGATGAACTCGATGCGGCCGGCGTCGCGCCAGCGGATATCCAGACGGTCGAAGACATTCACACCCTGCCGTTTACCACGAAGGAGGACTTTCGTGCCGAGTACCCGGACGGCCTCTTTGCCGTCGACGACGAGGATGTACAGCGAATTCACGCTTCCTCGGGGACGACCGGGAAGCCGAAAATCGTCCCCTACACCGAGGGGGATATCGACGTCTGGAGCGAGGTCGTCGCCCGCTCGCTCGCTGCGGCGGGCGTCGAACCGGGCGACACCGTCCAGAACGCCTACGGCTACGGGCTGTTCACCGGCGGTCTCGGCCTTCACTACGGCATCGAGGAACTCGGCGCGACGGTGATCCCGGTCGGCGGCGGTCAGACCCAGCGTCAGGTCGAATTGCTACAGGATCTCGAGAGCGACTCGCTCTGTTGTACGCCGTCGTACTCGCTGTACCTCGCGGAGACGGCGGCCGAGATGGGCGTCGACGTGGCAGACCTCCCCGTTTCGACCGTCATTTTCGGTGCTGAACCCTGTACCAACCCGATGCGCGAGGAAATCGAAGCGCGCCTCGGCGTCACCGGTATCGACCTCTACGGCCTCTCGGAGATCATCGGCCCCGGTGTCTCGATCGAGTGTCACGAGGCCCAGGACGGCCTGCACATCTGGGAGGATCACTTCTACCCCGAAGTGATCGACCCGAAGACTGGCGAGGTGCTGCCCGAGGGCGAGGAGGGTGAACTCGTGCTCACGACGCTCTCGAAAGAGGCGCTCCCGGTCCTGCGCTATCGGACCGGCGATCTGACGACGCTGACCACCGACGAATGCGACTGTGGCCGAACGATGGTCCGTATGGACAACGTCACCGGCCGCGCCGACGACCTCATCATCGTTCGCGGGGTCAACTGCTACCCGAGCGAAATCGAGGACGTGGTACTCGAGTTCGATGCCGTCGAGCCGTACTATCGGATCGATCTCACGCGGGAGGACGGTCTCGACAGGATGGCGGTGACGGTCGAGCACGAGGCTGGGCTGAGTGGTGCTGAGCGCGAGACGTTGCGCGACCGACTGTTGACGCGACTCGAGAACGTGCTCTCGTTCACGCCGGACGAGCTGACACTCGTCGGGCCTGGTGAGATCGAGCGGACGGAGGTTGGGAAGGTGAAACGGGTGTACGACCACCGGTAGCGGTTGCGGACCGCGGGCGGGTAGTTGCGGTCGGTGTTGAAGCCACAGGCGAAGCCCAGGTCGCAACTGCAACCGAAGCCGACCCGTCGCTGTCTGCGATATCAATCCACCGGTGCGTTGCGCCGACCCGTCTTCGTGACAAACTATTTGTAGACTGGTTCGAAGCTCTAGGTATGGCATACAGTTACGAGCCACACTACTTCGAGGACTTCGAAGAAGGCCAGGAGTTCGAAAGCGTCGGTCGGACCGTCACGGAAGCGGATTTCGTTATGCACTCGGCGCTGTCGGGCGACTGGACGGAACTGCACACGAACAAGCACTACGCCGAGGACGGCCCCTTCGAGGGGCGCATCGCCCACGGCCCGATGACGTTCGTCCAGGCGACCGGCTTCGTCTACCGGACCGGCATCGTTGAGCGGACCGCCTTCGCTTTCCTCGGGATGAACTACATGGACCTCCCGAACCCGGTCTACATCGGCGACACGCTTTCACTCGATATGGAGGTCACCGAGAAGAAAGACGTGAGCAGCCGCGACGATGCCGGCCTCGTCGTCCTCGATACCGTGATGACGAACCAAGACGACACCGTCGTCTTCGAGGGCGACATGAAGTTCCTCATCAAGACCAAGAGCGGCGAGTCGGCCTAGAACAGAATGCGGGTCCACGACGACAACGCCGTCCGCTACCTCGCGTTCGACCGCCCCGACAGCCGGAACGCGTTCACCGCCGAGGTCGCCCGCGAGCTGGCAGCCGAACTCGAGTCCCTCGATCCAGGCGACCTCGACGCCGCGGTCCTGACTGGCGAGGGGCAGGCCTTCAGCGCCGGCGGCGACATCGAGGCGATGGCCGAGCGAGACGAGACACCCCAGGAGGCCGCCGACCGGGTTCGGGAAACCGTCGGCCGGGTCGCCGAACAATTGCTGACGAGTTCGGTGCCGATCATCGCGAAGGTCAACGGCGACGCCGTCGGCGCGGGCCTCTCGCTTGTCGCCGCCGCGGACTTCGCCTACACCGCCGACTCCGCCAGCTTCGGCGCGACGTTCATCAACGTCGGCCTCGTCCCCGACATGGGCGGCTCGGTCACACTCCCGCAACTCGTCGGGTTGCGCACCGCAAAGGACCTCGTGCTCACCGGTCGACTGATCGACGCCGAGACAGCCGCGGAACTCGATCTGGTCAACGAGACCGTTCCCGCAGACGATCTCGACGACCGCGTTGTGGATTGCATCGAGACGCTCGCTGCAAAGCCGACCGCCAACATCGGCCTCGCAAAACGCGCCATCCACGACAATCTGGGCCGGTCGTGGTCGGATGGACTCGAGTACGAGGCAATCACGCAGTCACTGGCGTATGGGACGCCGGCCCACGAGGAGGGCGTGGATGCGTTCCTGAATCGACGGACGCCGTCGTTCGATGGGAGTGGTCGTGAGGATACGGACCAAGATAACTGAGTCCTGACATACATTCCTATCTGATTGTTCATACCGATACCGGCTGAACGAGCGGCAGTGACACTCGCTCTGGGAACGGATCTCGAGTGACCCGAATCCACTGCGTAGTGATTCGCCCAGCGGGACCAATCACGACTGTTATCTCTGCCATCTGTGGCTGTGTTACGCTTCTCGCTAGAGGAACTGTTCAGAACGGAGCCGGCTCTGGTCTGTTATCGAACGTTTGATCTCCACGCTACGCGGAGTCCTGCTGGCCTATGATTCTCTTCGCTGCAGTTTCTGGGCTCGCCCTCTTTCCTACAATATAAATTACCTCTTCTGGAACCTTCTCCTTAGGAGTCTATTATTGGCTACTCCCAAAGTGACTTTACAATGGAAACGAAACAGAGTCACTGTCTGAACGATCCGGCTGGTCGACGGGCGACTGCGGAGCCATTCGGGGCCACATGACACCCTGGACCAGCCTTCGACTGCAGTCACAGCCAACACGGGCGACATAGCCGGTACGGTCGGCCCTCACAACACCCCAACGACCCACGACACAGACCACAGATGACATACGAATCCACGAGCGACGACGCACCGAGCTGGGAGTTCAAAGACCGCGACATCGCCATCCTCTGTGAACTCTCGAACGATCCGCAACTCTCCTCGCGCGAACTCACGACCGTTCTCGAGGAGCAGTACGATATCGACGTCTCTCACGTCACCGTCAGCGAGTCCATTCGCCGGATGCGCGACGAGGGCGTGTTCCGGGAGGCGATCATCCCGAACGAGGAGTACTACATCTTCGCGCTGTTCGAGTTCAAGTTCAACGCGGAGAACTTCGCCGACCGCTGGCGGGACGCGATGGAGCACATCAAGCAGGACAAGCACACGCTGTTTTTCTTCCTCTCGGACGGCGAATACCAGTGGAAGACGGTGATGATGTTCCGCAACCGTGAGGAGGTCTCGCGGTGGATCCACGACTGTTACACGGAGTACGGCGACGTGATCGCGAACGTGCGCAACTCGGCGGTGCACAACGTCCTCAAGTTCAAGACGGATCCACGAATCTACGAGGATCTAGGCGAAGAACGAGACGACGAATAACGACAGCGAGTCAAGAGAGGAACGACTACTCGATTCGATTCCGTTACTGCCCGTCGAACGCTGGCTCTCGGTCCTCCGCGAACGCGGCCGTCCCCTCACGCATGTCCTCGGTCGTAAACAGGAGTCCGAAGCCCTGACTTTCCATCGCGAGCGCGGCCTCCAGGCTCGCGTCCTGGCCCTCGTTCATCACCTTCTTCGCGACCTTGAGGCCGATCGGTGGCCCGTTGTGCAGGTCGTCGACGAACTCGGCGACCACGTCGTCGAACTCCTCGCGAGCGACCGCGCGATTGACCAGCCCCCACTGCTCGGCGCGCTCGGCCTCGATGTGGTTCCCGCGGAAGACGAGCTCCTTCGCCCGTGTTTCGCCGAGTACGCGCATGAGCCGCTGCGTGCCGCCCCCGCCGGGGATCAGTCCGAGGCCGATCTCCGGTGCACCGAACGACGAGCGCTCGGTCGCAAGGCGCAGGTCACAGGCCAGCGCAAGCTCGAGTCCGGCCTCGAGACAGTAGCCGTCGATCTTGGCCACGACGGGCCGCGGGAAGTCGTTGACCGTCTCGAAGGCGGGTGTCACGTCCATCATGTCGGTCGGCTCCGTCCCACCGAAGCCGCCAATGTCCGCACCGGCGCTGAACGCGCGGTTGCCGACGCCCTCGATAGTGACACAGCGCACGTCGTCGGTGTCGACCGTCGAGAACAGGTCGTCGATCTCCTCGAGTAGGTCGCCCGAGATGGCGTTCATTCGGGAGGGTCGATCGAGCTCGATTGCCAGCACACCGTCGTCCAGTTCGACGTTGATGTTGTGGTACGAATCAAGGCCCTCGTCGTCGGTGTCGTACTCGTAGAAGCCCTGTCCGGCGTCTTCGCCGGTCGTGCCTGCCTTAACGAGCTCCGCGAGATGGGAGTGTGGTTCGAATCGGTCTGCGCCGGTCTCCTCGTGGAGCGTCTCGAGCTTCTCGAGGACGGTGTCCAGTCCGATCTTGTCCGCGCGGCGGCAGATGCCCTCGGGGAAGCCGAGGCCGAACTGGACGCCAGTGTCGACTTCCTCGGGTTTGGCGACGCCCTCGCCGACGAGGAACGCGGCGCGGTTGATCATGCGCGCTTGGACGCGGAGCCAGTCAAAGTCGCCCGCGTCCTCGGGCTGGTAGTCCGCGCCGTCGCCGTCGACGGCTTCGCCGTCTGCTTGAGATGTCTCCGACGTCTCTCTGGCTTCGTAGTCGTAGAACCCCTTGCCGGTCTTCTGGCCGAGTTCCTCGGCCTCGACTTTCTCCTCGGTAATCGGCGGGATCGGGCTTCCGCCCTCCTTGCGAACGTGGTAGCCCACGTCGATCCCGGTCAGGTCGGCGAGTTCGCCCGGCGGCGGCCGGCGGATGACGAGGTCGCGGTCGCCCCAGGTGACGAACAGCGTTTCGTTCGAGTGACCCTCCTGGTGGCGGCTGATCTCGTAGGCCTCGACTGGACCGAGTTCGTCCGTCAGGTGGGTTGCCAGCGCATCCTCGTCGACGAGTCGCTCGTAGTATAGTAGCCACTGCAAGTCACTGCACACCTGATCACACGGCAGCTGTGCGATCAGTGTGTAACTAGTTGCAGTTGTTACTATAGGTATCACTCATGGGGTGCGTGCGTCGTGCTGTCGGTCTGCGCTGCAGTCTGGCTCGGTGGTCGGTACGGCCACGGGTGTGAGTGTGGGATCGCTGGTCGCGCTCGACATTGTTGGTACGATACTACGCACGCCATTCTTAACGAAAATAGTTGCAACACACGACATAATTTACACTGTTCGCGTCTCGAGAGAGTGGACAGCCAGTACTGTGTCCGAGATAACCGGCAACGCGGCCATAGCGCGACGTTTGTCGCCAGACCGAAGAGATATGTTGGTCGTACTGGATGATCCCCTATGGGTCGCCTCAGGACACTCAGCCGCATTATCGATGGCGTGACGGCCGTCTGGAACCTCGCAGTCGCCGCCCGATCCGAACGTGGTCTCGTGAGCAGTTACTTCTTGATCGGGCTCTGTGCCGGGTTTCTGTACCGCGGGCTGCAACGGCGCTATGTCGGCCGGGTTCGCGATCATCCGGGCCGGTACGCATTTCTCACGGTCAGCTGGTGGCCGATCGGAGCCGCACTCGTCTGGACGGCCAACGACGAGGCGACAGTACAGTCGCTCGCCGCGGGACTCAGTCTGGGCTCGCTGCTGTACGCTGCGACGCAACAGCCGTGAACCTCCGTTCCAGCCGCCGTTAGCATGATACTCGAATACACCCGACTCTCTACTGCTCCCCAGCACCGATGATCTCGACCATTTCAAGCGGTGAGACGACCCGATAGGAAACTGCGGGTCCATCCTCCGCCCCGAACGCGACGCCGTGCATCCCCACCTCGGCAGCCCCCTTCACGTCATGCTCGTACCGATCACCGATCATCAGCGATCGCTCGGGCGACACGCCGGCCTTCTCGAGTGCGGTCTCGAAAAGGTCGGGGTCGGGCTTGGTCCGGCCCACTTCCTCCGAGGTCGTGATCGAGTCGAACTGCTCGCGGACGCCGAACTGGGCGAGCATCTCGCGGCCAGCCTCGTCGTCCACGTTGCTGATGACGCCGATGTGGAGGTCTCGGTCGGCCAGGTCCTCGATTGTCTCGACGCGCCCAGCACTGGTTCGATGGTCTCCTGGACGGTTTCCTCGAACGCGGGTCGCCACGCCTCGCGCGGGACTGGTTCACCAGCGATGGCTTCGATTTTCATTAACAATGCCTTCATACTGGGCAGTGTCACTAACAACGGTAGCGAAACTGTGGCAAACGGGTGCGTGCGTATGAGCACGAGACCGGAGACCGATACGAGTACGGCGCAGTTCAGCGTCGACGGCGACGTCGCCATCATCACCGGCTCCTCGAGTGGCATCGGCAAGGGAATCGCAAAGCGGCTCGCGGCGGACGGCGTCGACGTGGTGGTCTGCTTGCGTGAGCAGGAGAACGTCGACCCGATCGCCGAGGCGATCAACGAGAGCGAACTCCCTGGCGAGGCACTCGCACTCGAGTGCGACGTGACCGACCGCGAGGCTGCCGAGGCGCTCGTGGAGGCGACTGTCGAGCGGTTCGGCGGTCTTGACATGCTGGTGAACAACGCGGGTGCGTCGTTCATGGCCGACTTCGACGATATTTCGCCGAACGGCTGGAAGACGATCGTCGACATCAACCTCCACGGAATCTACCACTGCACCCAGCGGCAGAAGCGTACCTGAAGGACGGCGGCAGCTCCGTCATCAACTTCGCGAGCGTCGCCGGCCAGCGCGGTTCGCCGCTGATGAGTCCTTACGGCGCGGCCAAGGCAGCGGTTGTCAACCTTACGACGACGCTCTCCTACGAGTGAGCTCACGACGACGTGTGCGTCAACTGCATCGTGCCGGGCTTCGTCGCGACGCCGGACGTCGAGAGCCAGATGGGCGTCTCTGCCGAGAATATTGACCGCGAGGAGGTCGCGCGGCGTATCGGCACCGTCGACGAGATCGCAGACATCACGCAGTTCCTTGCCAGTCCGGCCGCCTCCTACGTCGTCGGTGAGACGCTCACCGCACAGGGCGTTCCACAGCTTAGCGAGGACCGCGAGATCTAAACCGCTCTCTCTATCGCCACCAGTTCCCACACACTCAAATCACTGTCAGCCGATTATGAATTAGATCCAGCATGACTGAGAGAGATGTTCACTTGCCCGTCGCTGCCCAGCCGACCGTCGATTCGCTCGTCGAGTACGCCCAGACGGCCGAAGCGGGCGGCTACGACTGTGCTTGGCTCCCCGAAACCTGGGGCCGGGACGCGGTCACCGTCCTGACTGCGATCGCTGAACGCACCGACGAGATTGACCTCGGATCGAGTATCGTCAACACCTACTCTCGCTCGCCCGCGCTGCTCGGTCAGACCGCTGCCACGCTGCAGGAGGTTTCTGAGGGCCGCTTCCGCCTTGGCCTCGGCCCGAGCGGTCCCGTCGTGATCGAGAACTGGCACGGCATCGAGTACGGCAACCCGCTCAAGCGAACGCGCGAGACGGTTGATATCGTCCGTGCAGTCCTCTCGGGCGACCCAGTCGAGTACGACGGCGACTATTTCTCGCTGTCCGGTTTCCGGCTTCGCTGTGAGGTGCCCGACCCGTCCCCGCCCGTCGAAGTGACCGGGATGGGTCCCAAAGCCGTCGAACTCGCTGGCCGCTTCGCCGACGGCTGGCACGGCATCATGCTCACGCCCGAGGGTGTGGCGGATCGGATCGAGGATATCGACCGCGGTGCCGACCTCGGTGACCGTGACCCAGACGACGTGCAGGTCACGATCGGTGTCACCTGCTGTGCACTCGAGGATGCCTCCCGCGCCCGCGACCTCGCGCGCCAGCACACGGCGTTCTACATTGGCGGGATGGGGACGTTCTATCGAGATGCACTCGAGCGCCAGGGGTACGACGAGGCACCCGAGATTCACGACGCCTGGCAGGCGGGTGACCGCGAGCGCGCACTCGAACTCGTCGACGAGGCGATTCTGGACGATCTCTGTGCAGCCGGCACTCCGGCGGAGGTTCGCGAGCAGGTCGAGCGCTACGAGGCGGTCGACGGTATCGACGCAGTTGCGGTGAGTTTCCCACGTGGTGCCGACGAGGCGGACGTGACACAGACGATGGACGTGCTCGCGCCCGCAGAAAGCGGGCACTGAGCTGCGGCTGCGGCTGAACACAGTGCGTTCGGACGTCGGCCCACAGAGCGGCTGTCGAGCCGCCTTCCGGAATCCAGACATCGGGAGAACGAGTCCATTGTAAACGTCGACAGGTACAAGCCGTCGATCCTCCCATTCCGTGATATGCCCGGGAAGGTATCGCCGGACGACTTGCTCGCACACGTCTTCGATCGGACGGGGGCCGACGCAGACGAAACGATCTTGCAGGGGCCTGCAGACGGCGAGGACGCCGCTGCCGTCGACTGGCCTGGTGGGACGCTGGTCGTCAGCTCCGATCCGATCTCGCTTGCGGCCTCGCAGGTTGGCTCGCTCGGCGTCTACGTCGCCTGCAACGACGTCGCCGCTTCCGGCGCGGACCCGCGCTGGCTGACTGTCGTCATCCTCTTGCCCGACGAAAGCGTGCCGATCGAGACGATCACGACCGATCTGGACGCCGCCGCACGGGAGGTCGGAGCCTCTATCGTCGGTGGCCACTCCGAGTACGTCGACCAACTCGAGCGTCCGCTGGTCTCGTTGACCGCGATGGGTGCCGCCGAGCGGTTCGTCCCGACGGGCGGTGCTGAACCCGGCGACCGCGTCATCGTCACGAAAGCCGCCGGCGTCGAGGGAACCGCAATTCTGGCCGCCGACTTCGGCGACGAACTCAGCGTGGACGAAGAGATCCGAACCCGCGCCGAGTCGTTCCTCGAGGAGATCAGTGTCGTCCCTGACGCCCGTGTCGTCCGCGAGTTCGCCACGGCGATGCACGATCCGACCGAGGGCGGCATCGCCGCGGGGCTACTCGAGCTCGCCCGCGCATCGGATGCTCGGCTTGAGGTGGACACAGACGCGATTCCAGTGCGTGAGGAGACCGCGAAGCTGTGTGCGGCCGCAGATGTCGATCCGCTGCGTATCTTCGGTTCTGGTGCGCTGCTCGCGACTGTTCCGGATGAATTGGCCGCAGAGTGCCGACAGAACCTTTTGGATGCGGGTATCGAGGCTGAATCGATCGGTGTCGTTCGTGATATCGATACCGATCCCAACGCCGACGGCGAACCAGCGCTCGAACTCGACGGCGAGACGATCACGGAGCCGATTCAGGACGATCTCTATCCGCTCTGGGAGGCTGCGGACACCGCTCAGGACGAGTAGGTCTCGTTTTCTCCTGCCCCAAGCGTCGCGTCAACCGCTGCGTTCGTCAGTATCTGTGCGGGCGAGAGAACCACGTCAGCGCCGGCCCGCTCGAGTGCTCCCGGCGACGCATCGTCACTAATCGCAACGATTCTCGCATCTGTTCGATCACGCGCCAACAACACGGCGTAGCTGTCTCGGGCCGCCTCACCTGTTGCCACCAGCACCGCATCGGCCTCCTCGAGATGGACGGATTCGAGTACAGCTTCGTCTGTCGGGTCGCCGGTTTGGACGGTCGTCTCACCCGTCTCATCTCCAGTAGTGTGTTCATTCTTGTCCTCGCCGTTTGTCACGACGAGAACTGACGAGTCGCGACTTCCGAGTTCGGCTACGACGTTTGAGACCGGGCCAGCGGTTCCGAGGACGACGACGCGCTCGTGGGGGGTCTGTTCTCTCGCGTGTGCCGTCGCCCGCTGGCCGGTTCTCGTAAGTCGTGCCTGAAGTATAGGGCCGAACAGACTGCCGGCGGCGACGGCGACAGTCGTCGGCCCCAGGATGGCGAGCGAGATGGCGAACAGGCGGCCGGCTTCGCTTGTCGGGTGGATGTCACCGTAGCCGACCGTGCTCGCCGTCACCACCGTGAAATACGTCGCATCAACGACGGTGTGCAGTTCGCTGAACTGATGTCGGAGCGCGTACGCGCCGGCGATGCCGTAACAGCCGACGCCGACGATGGCGACAAAACTGCCTAACTGCGTCGGCGTGAGCGCACTCGAGCGGGTGAATCGCGCGCTCGTAAACGCCAGAACGACCAGCCCGCCGATCGAAAGGATGACGAGCGGGACCGACAGCAGCCGAGACTGAACGACGCCGTGTGCGGCCGCGAGGACGATGAGCACCGCCGCAACGAGGTAGGCCAGCCGAAACCCACGGCGCATTCCCCAGGCAGTTACGAGCAGCGCGAAGCCGAGAACAGTGCCACTGAACTCTGAGGCAGACTGCAGGAGGCCGAGCGAACCGCCGGCAGTGACCGACGGCTGCGTGATAATCGCGAGGAGGCCGGTCGCGATAGAAACCAGCGCGATGGCGGTGACGAGCCAGACGACGGCCCGCGCACTGGGTTGGTGCTGCTGTGTGGCTCGTCGAAGGGAACGGTGCGCCCGATCGAGCATAGCAATTGCACATCGGCGAGTGCGGTAAAGCTAGTCCTGCGTCCAGGCGCGATGTTCGTGACACCGACCGTGACAGTGACCTGCTCGCTAGCAGCGCCGCGCCCACTCGAGCATCCGCGCGTACACCGGGTCCGTCTCGAGTGCGTTCGGATCGCCGACGAGAACGAGCGCGCGCTTCGGCCGGGTGAGGGCGACGTTGATCCGCCGGTAGTCGTCGAAGATGGGGCCCTCAAGCGTCCCCGTCGCGGTGAACGAGACGATGATGACTTCCTGACTCGAGCCCTGGAAGCGGTCGACGGTGTCGACGGCAACCGACTCTGGGACGTGTCTTGATATCTCCGAGACCTGTGCGCGGAAGGGGGCGATGACACCGATGTCGGAGGGGTCGAGGCCGGCGGTACAATAGTCTTCGATGAGGTCAGCGATGCGAACGGCCTCGGCGCTGTCCGTGTAGCGACTGGCCTCACCCTCGACTGCGACGAAGGAGACTGCGTCCCGAAGGCTAGCTGGCAGCTCCTCGCGCGAAACACCGGAAAGGTCGTCGAGCGTCCGCCCCGCGACCTCGCCATTTGCGGGCCGGAGCTTGCCGTCGTAGAACTCCTGGGAGGCGAACGCTTGAATGCGCTGGTTCATCCGATACTGCTGGGTGAGCATGACGCCGGCCTCGGGGTGGAGTTCGACGAGGCGCTCGAACAGCGATTCTGTAAGGTCGTTCTCGGCACGGACAACCGGCGGAAGCTGCTCGTGATCGCCGACGAGCACGAACCGATCTGCGAGGTTGACCGCCGCGAAGGTTCCTGGCTCCGTCAACTGCGCGGCCTCGTCGACCAGCGCCACGTCGAAGGCCTGTTCCTTCATCACTCGTGAGCCGCAGGTCGCGGTGGTCGCGGCGACGACCTGCGCGTTCTGCAACGCGGCGGCGCGGTCGCTGGGATCACCCGAGCGGTCGAACCGGTAGGGCTGCATGTCCTCGCGGACGCCGCTCTCGGAGCCGACGCGGATAATTCGTTCCTCGTCGATGACGCCCTCGAGTTGGTCGAGCAACGCTTCCAGCGCGTTGTCGACCGCACGGTTCGTAAACGCCGAGAGGAGGACGCGCTCGCCGCGTTCGACCATGGCACGAATCGCGCGAGCGATGGTGTAGGTCTTCCCGGTACCGGGCGGGCCGTGGATCAACGCGTAGTCCTCCGCGCCGACGGCCGTTCGCACGGCCTCGTCCTGGGCCTCGTTGTTGTCGATGAACACCTCGTCTGGCGAATCGAACTCGGGTTCTTCCCGGCCGAACAACACGTCCTTGCGTCGCTTGTCTCCCTTCAGGAGCGCGTCGTGAAGCGCCGCGAGAAGGCGGTCAGTAGTGAGTTCGGACGGATAGACGTCGAGGCGGGTCACTTCGACCCGTTCGTCGGCCGTGAGGACCACCTCGTCCTCTCCCAGCCGTTCGATTCGGGCGAGTTCGGAACTCCCGCGAACCGGGTGCCCATCGCTCGCCAATACCAGATCACCCTCACGGAGCTTCGAGGTCGCACTTCCCGTCCGGCGCGCGCGGAGTTCCCAGCGGCCCTCCTCGAGTGCCCGACTCTCCTCGAACGCGAGGTCGATCAGCGCGCGGTCGTCGTCGGCCCGTTCCTGGGCGTCTTGTTCCCAGAGTTTGGCGAACTCGCGGTGGACTTCCCGTCGCTCTTGTTCGATAGCGTGGTAGAAGCGCTCGAAGAACTCGCGCTCCTCCTCGGGGAGTGGTTGCCCGATCTGGCCGGCCTTCGACTCCTGGTCGAGACGGCCCGAGACGACCATGCAGGTGTCCTGTTCGAAGCAGTACTCACACTTCGCGCTGCCCTCGTAGCCGGTGGGAATGTCGCCCTTGACCTCCATCGCAGCGATTTCGTTACGCAGGCGGACGACGAACTTGAGCAGTCCGCTGCCCATTGAGAACTCCTTTGCGGGGGTGAGGTCGCCGGTTTCCTCGTTGCGGTCGAGCGCCGAGTTCTTGGTGTAGAGAAGTGTGCCCGTGTCGACGTCGCCGCCGTGCTCCTCGAGTAGCAGCGCGTAGCAGGCGGCCTGCACCTTGTCCTTGAACCGGGGTTCTTTCTTGAGGTTTTTCCCTGTCTTGAGTTCGACCGGTGCGCCGCGGCGGATGGCGTCAGCTCGCCCGCGAATGCCGAACGTCTCGCTGATGAGCAGTTGTTCAGAGCGCCAGCTCCCTTCCGCTGGCTCGAACGCCGGCTCCGGGTTGTCGGCGGCTGTCACCGCTTTATCCTCTTCGGTGAGGCGACCCTGTTCGAGCCAGCCCTCGATCGCTTTCGCGTTCTCGCGGACATCCTCGGCAGCACCATCAGCCGTCTCACCGAGCAGGCCGAGTTCGAGGCCGCGCTCGTCGACGCGGGCGTCGATGGACTCCTCCAGGTCGCGCCCGCGAAGCAAGTCCCCGAACACCTCGTGGACGAGGGTCCCCTTCACTACGGGGTAGTTCAGCGGGACGCCGGAGAGCTTGTTCAGGAAGTAGAGGCGCGGACACTCGACCCAGTTGCGGATCGAGGTCACGTTGACGTGAAAGCTCGGCTCGACGACGACGTAGGAGTCGCCGGTCGTCTTGTACCGCAGCTCACCCTGGTACTCGTCTTCCGCGGCGTTCGTCACGAGCAGTTCCATCCCGGGCTCGAGTAGCTCGGCGGATTCGGTCCACTTGTTCCAGAGCGTGACGGTGGTCGGGTCGATTTCGCTGTCGGCGTCCGCGTCTGCGTCTGCGCCCGTGTCCGCACCGGTACCGGTACCGGTGTCGGTGGTGGTGCCGGAGGTTGAATCGAGACCGGGTCCAGACTCAGAATCGGACTCGAGTTCCCCGAGCGTCACCTGCCCGCTCCCTGTGATGTGCGCGCGATTCTCGTCGGCTGTCCGACTCTCGTTCCCGTCGTTTCCATCGTCCTCATCGTTTCCGTCGTCGAGCCCGTCGATCACTGTCGCCAGTCGAACGGGGACCTCGGCGAGATCACTCTCGCCGTAACTGGTCGATACCGTTCGCACCTCGACCTCACCCGCGACGGTTCCGCGTACGTACACGGCTCTCTAGCAGTACCGAACGGTCAAAAACGCTATCGGTCGCGGCTCGTCGTTCGCTTCGCGAGCGAATCATTCTCTCTTTTTCTCTTTTTGGGCCACAATGACACGGGTCAGCCGTCAATTCAACCCAATTTAGATGTGTCGTCGAACGCGGATCCGTCCGCCGTCACCGTAAGAGTAGCTTACTCGCGACGAGTCGAACCTGCAAAACCGAAACGGTCGTGGCCGCTTTTGCCCATTGGTCGAGTCGACAGTGACGATGAGTGACCCCGACAAAGATTCATCCGACACCGACCGGTCCGAGCCGAACGCGGACCAGCCGTCGGATCGAGACCGTCCTCCTGCGGATCCCGATCCAGACAGTGACCATCATGCATCGGACCATGAGCGTGAGAGCGAGCGACGCCAGTCCGAGCAGGATGCAACGGCGGATACAGCGATAACGACGAACTCGGATTCAGACCCAGTCCCTGACCCAAATCCAGACACGAGCACAGATGCAGATACGGACACGAGTACGGGCACCAACACGGACTCGAGTGCAGATGTCGAAGCCGACGCTGAACCAGTCTCCGAGGTCGGCTCCGGGACCGGTGTTGGTGATAACCCAGACGACCGCGACCCGCGGGATCAGAACACACAAATCGTCAGCGAGGAACGGCGACGAAATATCTCGCTTATTAGCGCTGTCGTCGCCGTCCTCGGGCTCTGGGTAGCCGCCTCGCTGCTCATTTACGACGCATCAGAAGCCGCCTTCTGGAACAACGTGCTCGTAGGCGCTGTCATCTTCATCGCCGGCACGTACAACTACTACCGGCTCGCGACCGACGTGCCGTTGAGTGTTGGTGTTGCGACACTGGCCGCGGTGCTTGGTATCTGGCTCATCATCTCTGCGGCGCTGTTCGAGATGCTCGGTGGGCTGTTCTGGAGTACGCTTGCCACCGGCTTGATCGTTGCCGGCCTCTCCGGATACAACGCCTACGAGGCACGCGAGGCGCAGTTGGTGACTGGTGAGGAAACGGGGGCCTGATTCGCCACGGTCCGTGCAGGATGTCTCGCCCTATCGGTGGACGGATTCCGATTCGGGTTCCGATTCCGTCTCCAGTTTTAGTTCCGAATTGCCCCCAGACTCCGACTCGTTGGCGTTCCCGAATCGGATACTCGACTCAAGTTGGCGCAGGCGGTACTCGGCGGCGTGGTGTCCCATCGCGACGACGGAAAAGCCACACATACCGATCGCGAACGCGATCGAAACGATCGGTGAAACGCCGTGTACGTAGCTGTTTCCGAGCTGTCCAACCGCGAGCGCAAGCGGCGCGATAGAGAGCAACGAACTTGTCACTGGCGTCGCGCGAAACAGTTCGAGGAGCGAAGAATTGTGGGTTTTTGCCATACGCAACCGTTCGTTACGTGTCCTTCTGCGGCGGCGCTGTATTCCTTTTGATTTTGCTGTCTGACGTTCGCCGGGACCGATACGTTCTTTCTCCCGCCGCCCCAACGGTACACGATAGTATGCGGATTCGCGAGTGGCAGGACATACTCGAGGACGTCACCGACCGACCTGTCGATCCCGACGACTGGCGAGCAGTTGCCGGCGACCGGGCCGGCGGCGTCGGCGAAGATATGTACCTCGCACATCCCCGCGCCGGCGTCTTCTTCCTCAAGACGTACGCGAAGAACCCTTACGAGGTCCGCGGCGTTGGCACACAGGTCGCGCGCAAGCTCGACGACGAGATCGGTTCGTTCATGCCCCAGCAGGAGTCGGGCGGCCGCTTTGCCGTCCAGTCCCCGCCAGAGGACGAAGACCAGGCCGAGACNGCCATCAGAGATGTGTATAAGAGACAGCCGCAGGATCTGTTCGACGACGTGATGGAGGCACTCGAGAGCCCCGCGTTCGGACCGATGGAGTACGACCAGTATGACCGCCCCGAAGCGCTCGACGATCTCGCGGATCAGTTCGAAGAGGCGGACGAGCTGTTGCACGCCGAACTCGAGGATTTGATCGAGACGGACGAGGTCGATCGGGGCTTTATGTGATCGGTAGGACGCTATTTTGTGACTTCGGTTCGCTGGTGTCAGTCACCGTGCGCACCGAAACCGGATAACAGCGGTACCAGGAAAACGCTCGTTTTCAGTTCAATTTGGCTTGCACCCGGCTATGCGAACGGCCTCGCTGGCTGTTTGGTATCTTGTACTAAGTGGCTGGTGGGCTTGTGACTATAGTAACAACTGCAACTATTCACACACTGATCGCACAGCTGCCGTGCGATCAGGTGTGTCTTGACTTGCAGTGGCTACTATAGATCATGGTTTCGACTGACGCATGGCTCTCAGCCTAGTTTATTTAGGCACGCCTAAAAACCAGAACCGCTTTATAGTTTTAGGCCAGCCTAGATCACAGAATGCAAGACGACACGAGGAAGCGGACATCAACACGTCGGCAGTACGTAAAATACGGCGGAACCGTCTTTGGTGCCGGTCTCCTCGCCGGTTGTCTGACCGGGGAGAGGAAGGGTAACTCGCCATCGACATCACCCATGGGTACGGCCACAGACGATTCGTATACCGTCTCGATGTCACCGATGGGAGATGTCGAATTCGAAACGGTACCACAGACTATTTTTACTCGACTGACACACCTCGCCGGGATGGCGTTCGCACTCGGTCGCGGGAATGACGTGAACGCGCTGCACGCGCCAAACTACTACAATGATCTCTGGAATCAGTTTACCCCGCGCCTTCCGGGAGTGTCGCTCGATTGGAGCGGACGGTACTCCTCATGGGACCCGAACGAAGAGAAACTCTACGAACTCGACAGCGATGTTCACCTCGCCGATCCGGCGAGCGTCCTCGCACTCGATGGGTGGGACGTGTCTGATATTGAAGCAGTTCACAAGAATATCGGTCCCTGGTTCGGAAACCACTATAGTAACCGACACGTCGAGCCGCCCGACGTGTACGCCGATCGATACCGATACTATACGCTCTGGGAGCAGTTTGACAAAGTAGCACAGGTGTTTCAGGCGGAAGACCAATACGACGCTCTGGCATCGATTCACGATGATATCCTCACCAGAATCGAAGCAGATCTTCCATCCGAGTCCGAGCGACCGACTGTCGTCATGGGCGGGTTCAGCGACCCGACGGAGCCCTACATATATAACGTGGATACCCCTGGATTCCTCACCGCCCACACACGCCCGCTGCAGCCGGTTGACGCGTTCGCGGACGATGTCGTTTCCGGATCGCAGATCGATATGGAAACGCTGATTTCGGCTGATCCTGACATCATCCTCGTCTTCGGCGGGATGCACCCCGGAACCGACATGGCGTCTATCCGAACGGCACTCGAAGACGACCCAGTTGGACAGAAACTCACCGCAGTGCAGAACAACCGCATCTACGCACAAGGCGCACGCTATCAGGGTCCTATTCTCAACCTCTTCCAACTAGAGATGACTGCCAAACAACTCTACCCCGATACATTTGGCGAGTGGCCGACATACGCCGATGGTACATACCCCGAAATCTCGGCGGCGAATCAGTTCTTCGACCGCCAGCGCGTTGCCACTATCATTCGTGGAGATCTCTGAGTCGCTGTCATGTGCAAACGACACGCCAGATTAATCTGTTTCATCACAATTCCTTCTGACTCGGCCTTATACTCACGTACTCGAACAAGCGGTGAAGGGCCCACTTGTGAACCCCCTCTGCATGATCCGTCCGGTCCTGCGGGAAGTGTTCTGATTCACCTGTGACTTCGTCCGGTGTCTCATCCGACCAACTGCCACATGAGTGACAGCGCAGTGACCGTCATCCGCGATGACCCCGATGTATTCGAAAGAGAGCCTCTCGAGCCGTTCTTCCGAGAGCAAGCCGACGGTAAATCTCAGGTCAGCGAGCGCCTGTTCGGTTACGAGACGGTCGCGGATGCGCTGCAGGAACAGACCGAGACGACCGAAGACTAGGCCGTCGAGAGTTCGAATCTCACGGTCGCCGAGCACGGTGATCGGGGTTGTGCGACGTTCGGAGACGAGGTGACGATGGCATGGACGGACTCGAGTAGCGGCGAGCGTCCCGAATTTCGGACTCGGTGAAGTGGGACGCTGATTCGGCTTTCGGCGGGGTACGGGGAGCGTAAGGGGGAGGGTAAAAGTGAAAGTGATGCGGAAGAGGAAGCGAAAGCAGGGCACACCACGGACGAAAGTGAATGGGTATTTGGTTCGGTGCATGTGAGTACCGACGACGAGGTATGAGCGGGCGACGTGACCCACGGCGACAGGCAGCGCACGGAAACAAGCAACAGCTCCGGCGACTCGGGCTCGCCTTCGTGCTGCTGGTCGGATTCTCGGGTGGCACGATGGCGCTGCAAGGTGGCGCATCACTCCAGATGGTCGCACTCTCGACGCTCGGCTTTCTGGTCGCGGGCGGCGCGTTGCTCTGGTATCTGCAGTGGATCGTGAGCTAGCGCAGATCGGACGGCAAATCTGCCGGATGTGGAGCCAGCGAAGGCAGCGAAGGATGTGAAGGCAGTGAAGACAGACCAGTGAGCTCAGCGCTCGACCCGCCGAATCCACAGCCCCGGCGAATCGAGTTCGTCGTGCGTCGGCAGATTTTCTGGCTGTTCCCAGACCAGACTCGCCGTCTCGAGGTCGCGACTGGCGATGACGTGCTCGAAGAACTCCTTGCCGCGCTCGTACTGGCGCTGTTTGAGTCCGAGCCCGAGTAGCCGCCGGAAGAGCTTCTGTAGCGGGCCACGACCCTGCCGGCGTGCGTCGAGTTTCCGGCGTAGATCCTCGTACTCGTCGTCGAAGGCATGGTCCATCAGTAACTCAGCATAGCCCTCGACGACAGTCATCGCGGCATCCAGATCGCGGAACGCATTCCGGTCGAACGAGCCGTCAGAGAGGGCGGCGATTCCCGACTCCATCCGGTCCTCGAGATGGCCCGAAAGCCACGGTGCAGCGCCGAACTCGGCGGCATGGGTCACCTCGTGGAACGCGATCCAGCGACGGAACCGATCTGGGTCAACGTCGAGTACCTCCGCTGCGTTGCGGATATTCGGCCGGACGAAGTACAGCGCGTGGTCGTCTGCCGGTCGCTCGGCGAGCAAGAGCGGATCGTACTGTCCCAGCACGTTGCGGCCGAGAAACGCGAGGAGAACCGTCATGGTGCCCGTATTGATCGTGCGGGCGATTCCCGGGAACGTCTCGGTGTGGGTCTCGAGCGTGCCCATCACGCGCTCGAAGGTGGCGACGTTGGCATCGATCCAGTGGTGGCGGTTCTGGATCTCGATCGTCTCCGGCACGTCGAACTCCATGTCGGCGACCGACCGGACAGCCGCGCGAGCGTCGCGAACGTCACGCGCATAGCCCTCGCGCTCGCCGGACTCGAGTGCGAGTGAGCCAGGCTCGGTCGCTGCCTTCGCAGCGTCGGCCGCGGACTGCCAGTCAATCGCGTCGTCACCGGTCCCGGATGCGCCGGCGACGGTCCGGGCGCTACGATAGAGATTCACGAAGGTCAGTACGACCGGGAGGCGCAAAAACGTTCGGCTGCGGTGGGATGGATCGGCTGACTCGACTGCCGTAATTGGATCGGGGGAGTTCGATTCAGTGCCCACGCCCACCGAGTTACCACACGACTCAGTCGACGACGATGTCGGGTTCGGTTTCAGGTTCGTACTCCGGTTCGTCCTCGTCGCCACCGCGATACTTCTTCACGGCGACGCCCGTAGCGACGAGTAACGCGAGTGCGATGAGCGCGCCGACGAGACTTGAACTGGAGTCGTCACCGTCAGTCTCAGTGTCGGCGTCGGCATCGGACTCGAGTACATCCTCTTCTTCCTGTGCGGCTTCGGCGAGTTCAGCCTGTTCGTCGTCTGTGGCGGTCCCGAACGGGAGGAGAGAGCCGATCGATCGCGGTCCGACCTGTTCGCCGTCGACGTGCAACTCGATGATTGTGAACTTGATGTCACCCATAGCGTGGGAGTCAACGAGTGAGCACTTATCGGTTTGCATGAGGTACCCGAAATGGGTGGAGCGTGCGGTGACGCAGAGGCCGGCGAGACATGAGGTGCCTTGGGGCCAGCGTGAGCGGACCGCACACATACGGACGCTGGACCGGTACGATTAAGTGTCCATCAACTGCGGTCTTTCGTATGAGTGGACGACCGCTAGACGTCCTCGAGGCGTCGCTCGGCGAACGCGTGACGGTACGACTCAAAAGTGGCGACGAGTTCGCCGGCGAACTCGCTGGCTACGACCAGCACATGAACCTCGTCCTCGAGGTCGCCGCGGACGGCGGCGACAGCGACGACGCGACCGAGACAGAATCGACAGCAGCGGAGCCGGTCGAAGACACAACCATTATACGCGGCGATAACGTCGTTTCGATCACTCCATGACTGGTGCAGGAACCCCGAGCCAAGGAAAGAAGAACAAGACGACCCACACCAAGTGTCGTCGCTGCGGAGAGAAGTCCTACCACACGAAGAAGAAGGTCTGCTCGTCCTGCGGCTTTGGCAAGTCCGCCAAGCGCCGTGAGTACGAGTGGCAGTCGAAAGCCGGCGACAACTGAACGACCCGCAGACGATCCTGTCGACATCTGTTTACTGTTCGACGATTGCGGGTGGCCGGTTTTCGGTTTGCAGTTGTAACTCCTGACTACTGAGTCCCGAGTGTCTGTATCGAGTACTGTGTCTTGAATACTGAGTTTCGGGTCTCGAATATTGGGTATTAAGGGTCGTGTTCCGAGTTCTGCCTAGTTGATCCTCCCCACTGAATACAGCCCTCGATTTTCGAACCAATGACACCTTCTCAAGACCAACTCCACAGTGAGAGTGTTCCTGTTCGGTTCACCGTTCCTGCTCGTTCATCCGACGAACGCCCGCACGACCGGTCGCTCGGACACCCGACCAGCCGAGCGTCCGAAGCTCGCCCGGTTTAGTGGCTACTATAGGTCTACACAGCGAACGCCCGCGTATGACCAACGAGGCGGACCCGGACTCGGAACAGGACCCAGAGTCGGAGTCACTGTCGGATGCGGAGCCAATCGCGGCGACAGAAACACAGACTGAATCCCCGGTCGAAACCACCAGCGCCTTCACCGGACTCGAGTGCTACGACTGCGGCGGCACGTTCGATGCCGACGAGGTGACGCATCGTTGTCCCGACTGTGACGGCATTCTCGATCCGACCTACGACTACGACGCGATCGGTGCGGAACTCGACCGCGAGACGCTCGAATCGCGATCGTTCGACTCGATGTGGCGCTACGAGGAACTGTTGCCGTTCACCCGTGACTCCGCCGTCACGATGGACGAAGGCGCGACCCCGCTCGTCGAGTGTCCCAAACTGGCCGAGGAGATGGGCGTCGAGCGCGTCCTGATCAAAGACGAAGGTCGGAACCCGACGGGCACCTTCAAGGACCGTGGACAGACGCTCGCCGTCACGGCCGCGCTGCGCCACGGCGCGAGCGAGGTCGCCCTCGCCTCCGCTGGCAACGCCGGCCAGTCCGCTGCCGCCTACGCCGGCCGTGCCGGTCTCGAGTCGAACGTCTACCTCCCCGCGCGCTCTGGCTTTACTAACAAGGCGATGGTCAACGTCCACGGCGGCGACATGAACGTCGTCGGCGGTCGGATCGACGACGCCGGCGCAGCCTTCGAGGAAGGCCTCGCAGAACACGACGAATGGTACCCGCTCCAGACGTTCGTCACACCCTACCGCCACGAGGGCAAGAAGACGATGTTCTACGAACTCATCGAGCAACTCGAGTGGGAAGTTCCGGACGCGATCTGTTATCCGACCGGCGGCGGCGTTGGACTGGTCGGGATGTACAAGGCGGCACAGGAGTTCGTTGACCTCGGGCTCACCGACGAGCTGCCGGGCTTCTACGCGGCTCAGTCGGCGGGCTGTGCGCCGATCGTTGACGCCTTCGATGAGGGGAAGGATGTCCACGAACCGGTCGAGACGCCGGACACCATCTGCGGTGGTATCGAGATCCCGGACCCCGGCGCGAGTCCGTGGGTACTCGAGGCGCTGCGCGAGAGCGACGGTGGTGCGGTGGCGACGGATGACACCGAGATTCTCGATGCGGCGATTCAGGTGGCCCAGCACGAGGGTATCGAGATGGCTCCGACCTGCGCGGCGGCGGCGAGCGGTGCGTGGGCGCTCGCAGAGCGCGGCGAGTTCGACGGCGACGAGACGATCGTTATCCTGAATACGGGAACGGGGAACAAGGAGGCAGACGTGCTGCGTAGTCACCTGATGAGTCAGGGCATATAGGTGGGTTCTGCGGTCGTCCCAGCGTATAAACTGCTGTCGCCGTTTCTCTATCGTGCTATCGTACCATCATTTCATCGTTTCTGCTGAAGGAAGGATTTGACTGCTGGTGCGATTCGTTCTGGTGCTTCTGCGGGACCGCCGTGGCCAACCCCATCGAACTCGACGAAGCGGCTATGTGGAAGCGCCTCATGGACCGAACGAGCGCTTTCGCGGAGGAAATCCGGCCCGTCAGTACCGGTTAGAACGAGTGCTGGGGCACCGATATCGAACTGATCCGGCAGCCGGTACTGCTCGACGGCGCGGTTCATCCGGAGAACCTCTTCGGCCAGTCCAACACAGTCTGGCCAGACTGGCCACTCCGAAAGCCACGCGTCGAGGTCGTCGATCCCTTCCGGGTGTAGGACCTGCTCGATGTACCGTTTCACTGCTTCTTCGCGCTCGCCTTCCTTGAGGAGTGTCGCCATGCGTTCCGCGAGGTCGGCCTGCTCTCGGAACCCGTCGGGAAGGATCGCTGGTTCGTAGGCGACGACTGCGTCGACATCTACGACCCTCGCGGCTTCGATTGCGGTAAGGCCACCGAAGGAGTGACCGAACAGAACTGGATTCCCGTCGATATTCTCGATGAGTGCTTGTACGTACTCGATTTCACGCTCTAGCACCTCATCGGCACTCGTCGTCGTCGGATCGTCGAGACAGGTACCAAAGCCCGGTCGCTGGGGGACGATGGCGTCGTGTTCGCTAACATGTGGAATCACTGGATCCCAGTACTCCTGTGGAGCCATCCCTCCGTGGAGATAGAGAAGTGGTTGGCTCCCGTCGTGTTGTTCACAGGCCGTCTCTCTGCTAACTTCAGGTTGTGGTCGCTGCATCTATCACGCTGTTCGAGGGCACGTCGACTAAGCCACACTCTCAGTGAGACGGCTATTTAAAAGACGGCGTCCGTTGGTCCGTCTGGTTTGACAATACTTTCGTCGGTTGCAGCCACACGAATCGAGAGGATATGCTATGAGTCTTGTCGCTGAATTCGAGATTCAGTGTGACGCGCTTCCGCTTGTCGGTGTCGTGGAAGAGGTCCCCGACGCGACGGTCATCCTCGACCTCCAGTTCACTCATGGCGAGCGACCGCTATTTCTCGTCACCACGACCGGCGGCTCACAGACGGCAATCGAGAACGCCTTCACCGACGCGGTCGATGTGGGACCGTGGACTCTGATCGGGCGCGCGGGGGATACCCATCGGTATCAGGTAACGCCAGGATTGAGTCTGGAAGAACAACTCGGTGAGCAGATTACCGATCTTTCGGAACTCAAAGCCCTTGCTACAGCAGACGCCATTATCGAACGGATCGAGGTCGAACCAGGTGGATGGCGACAGACTGGTTGGTTCGCCGACCGAGACGCGTTTACTTCGTTTGCAGCCTTTTGGCAGCGTCACACTGACACTGGATTCCGATTGCACCGTCTCACTCGGAACTGTGAGCCTGAATCACCTGGTAATGGGTTGACTGACCCGCAATATGAGGCGCTCCGAACGGCCTACGAACTGGGCTATTTCGACATTCCTCGTCGCACGTCGTTAGAAGCAATCGCCGCAGAACTGGATATCTCCGCATCCTCGGTTTCCGAACGACTTCGACGTGCCCAGACCCAGCTCATTCAAGAAACGATGGCCCCGACGTGGCCACCACTTCCAGCCTGACAATCGAGTCCATCTCCATTTCGGAGACGCAATGATTGGTTCTTGTTTACAAAGCCCACATACATATTTATCAGTAATCTCCCTCGTTCTGGTATGACCACTGCCGACTTGTTTGATAGCATCGCACCCTTTTACGATGAAGTACACCACCAGCAGGACGACATCGAGTTCTACCGTGACCTCGCACTCGAGTGCGACGGCCCCGTCCTCGAGGTCGGCTGTGGCACCGGCCGGATCTATCTCGAACTCCGTCGGGCTGGCGTCGATGTCACGGGCATTGATGTCTCTGCGGACTCGCTGGAACACCTCCGCGACAAAGCCGCACAGGACGACCTGGCGGTCGATGTTCGACAGGCAGACATGCGCACGTTCGATCCCGAACCCGGCCGCGAGTACGCGCTCATCATCGTCCCTTTCCGGACGTTCCTGTTCCTGCAGACGGTCGATGAGAGGCTGGCGGTACTCGAGTCCTTCTACAGTGCGCTCGGTCCCGACGGCCGACTGGCGCTCAACGCGTTCGTTCCCGATCCGGTGTTTGTCGCCGAGCACTACGGCGAGTGGCGAGCGCAGGAGCTCGAAGTCAACGGCGAGCGCTACACCTACCGAACCAGATCCACCGTTGTCGACACTGTCGAACAGCGCGTTCGCATCCGAACAGAGGTTCTCGACGCAAACGAGTCACTGGTCGTCGACAGCAGCTACGACCTGTCGCTCGTTTCGAAAGCTGAGTTCGAGTTGCTCTTTCGCCTCTCGCCGTTTGCCTCGTGGGAGGTGTTCGGTGACTTTGAGTTAAATTCACTCGAGACGGCAACACAGGAGATGGTCTGGATCGCGGAGTGAGGGCACGAGTGGCGGCTGGCAGCCACGAAGCGCTGCAAATCGGTACTGGTGATGCTATCAGAGATGGTTCGTTTCGTAGCGTTTTTCTCACCCCTCGGGAAACGAGGCGGTATGACTACCGAGACGCCCTGGGAGGAGTGGGACCATATTCTCAAGATAGACCCTGACAAGGAGTTACCTGACGGGATCACCTACGGTGATCTCTGTGCCACGGGCACCGACGCAATCGAAGTCGGCGGCACGATGGGGATCACCGAGGAGAACATGGAAGCCGTCGTGGAGGCCTGTGCCGAACACGACGTGCCGCTTTACCAGGAACCATCGAGCCCCGATGTCGTCATCGACAACCGGGCACTGGAGGGCTACCTTATCCCGACCGTCTTCAACGCTGGCTCGCCGTTCTGGATCACTGGCGCGCACAAGGAGTGGGTCCGAATCGACAACGGCCTGGACTGGGACCGAACCGCGACGGAGGCCTACATCGTGATGAACCCTGACGCCGACGTGGCGACCTACACCGAGGCTGATTGCGATTTGGACGCCGACGACGTGGCGGCCTATGCTGAGATTGCAGAGCGAATGTTCGGCCAGGAAATCGTCTACGTCGAGTACTCAGGTATGCTCGGCGACGAGGGCATCGTCGACGCTGCAAGCGGTGCAGTCGATGACGCGACGCTGTTCTACGGCGGTGGCATCCACGACTACGATTCGGCGTACTCGATGGCCCAGTACGCCGACGTGATCGTCGTCGGCGACCTCGCACACGACGAGAGCGTCGACGCGGTTCGTGAGACGGTCGAGGCGGCCAACGACGCCTGAATCCGGCCTGTTCTTCGTAGACGTACACTGTCCATTTTGCCTGCACGTCACGCCGACGCTGCCGAATCGACCAGCTCCTGGAGCCGTGGCAACGCCGTCGTCACATCGTCGCGCAGACAGACATCCGCCACGCTGTCGACCGGCGTCGACTCGAGATTGACGATACCCACTGTCGCCCCGTTAGAAGCGGCTATTCGGGGGAGTGAAGCGGCAGGCTCGACGACCAGCGAGGAGCCGATGGCGAGAAAGACATCGCTCTCGCGGGCGAGCGACCTGGCGCGCTGGAGGACTGTCTTCGGAAGCCGTTCGCCGAACAGCACTACGTCCGGTTTGTAGATGCCACCACACTCGCAGCGGGGCGGGAGTTCACCGTCCTCGGCTCGTTCGACGATCGGATCACTAGCCGCGCGAGTCCCGCAGTCGGTACAGCGAACCCGCCTCGCGTTGCCGTGCAGTTCGAGGATCGACTCGTGGGTTGTGAACTCGTTAGCATCGGTTTCGGTTTCACCGGTCTCGCCGACGCTGTTCGTTCGAGTCGCTGCCTTCGCGTGTAACCCATCCGTGTTCTGTGTGAGGACGGACTCCAGCACATCGTCGCGAGCAAACTCGGCAAGCACGTCGTGTGCCGCGTTGGGCTCGTACTCCCCGTCGAACATCGTTCGGTAGAGGTCGACGCGGTCCACCCAGAAGCCCGCGGGATCGCGCTGGAATCGGCCGTAGGTGAACTGCCCTTCGTCGAACGCGTCCCAGACGCCGTCGTCGCCGCGGAAGGTGGGGACGCCAGAGGGCGCGGAGATGCCGGCACCAGTGAACGCGACCGCTGTCTCCGCGTCGTCGACGCTGGATGCCAGGTGCTCGAGAGAGGACATACCAGACCACAATCGATCGGTGGCAAAAACTGGTTGGGCTTCGTTGTGCGCTGCAATTCGCTGACCGCTCGCGTCCGCTTGAACGGATCGTCGAACTGTCGAGTGTTATAAGGGCAACTAACAGTCAGTGCGTACCCGACCGCACGAAGACAGCGCGGTTCGGTGCGGACGGGCGAACGAGAATCGCGGACAGTGCAATCGGTGCCCAACCAGTTTCAGTTGTTACTGTATCTGTCCTGACTTAAACACCATGGGGATGCACGGGGTCAGACGGAGCGTGTCGGCCACGTCGGTCACCACACGGATGAGCAGCGACACACCACCAGTGACCGACGAGAAACCGTCCGGCCCGGATGGGCTACCGCTTGTCGGGAACCAGCTTGCGCTTCTTCGTGAGCCGTACGCGTTCATGACACGGACGGCCCGCGAGTACGGAGATATCGCGTACTGGGAGGAGCCGACCGGCCCGGTCTACCAGCTCAACCACCCGGAGTACATCGAGCAGGTTCTCGTCCAGAACAACCAGCACTACATCAAAGGCGATCACTTCCAGACTATGCTGGGACCAGTGATGGGGAACGGCATCCTGAACAGCGAAGGCGCGGTCTGGCGGCGCAACCGCCACCTCATCCAGCCCGCGTTCAGTTCCAACCGCATCGAGGGGCACGCGCCGATGATGATTGGCTTCACCGAAGACCTACTCGAGACGTGGGCGGACGGACAGACGCGGCTGATCCACGAAGATATGATGGAGGTGACGCTGAAAATCGTCGCCCGTGCACTCTTTGGCGTCGACATCGACGACTCCGTCGACACCGTCGGTGCGGCGTTCGACGAGTTCATGTTGGCAACTGAAACCCTCTCGCACCTCGTGCTTCCACAGCAGATTCCTACGCCCTCGCGACGCCGAATTCAGTGGGCCCGGGAGTCGCTTGACTCTCTCGTCTATCAACTGATCGAGGAGCGGCGGGCGAACCCAACTGATCAGGACGTCATTTCGAAGCTACTCGAGGTGACCGACGAGGAGGGGAATACGCTCTCAGATGAGCAAATCCGAGACGAGGTCGTGACGCTGCTGTTCGCGGGCCACGAGACGACGGCGCTCGCGCTGACGTTTGCGGCGTACCTTCTCTCGACGAACCCAGCCGTCGAGCGGGCGCTAGTCGAGGAACTTGACGACGTGCTCGGTGGCGAGACGCCGACGATAGCAGATCTCGACGACCTCACGTACACCGAGCAGGTGGTCAAAGAATCGATGCGGCTGTACCCGCCGGTGCCGGGCATCGTCCGCGAACCAGTCAAGCCAGACATCATCGGCGGCTACGAGATTCAACCTGGTGCGACGGTCTGGATGCACCAGTGGGTCGTCCACCGCGATCCGCGGTGGTACGACGACCCGCTCTCCTTTCGGCCCGAGCGCTGGACCGACGACCTAGAGAACGACCTCCCAAGACTAGCGTACTTCCCGTTCGCCGCAGGGCCGCGACGATGCATCGGCGACCGCTTTGCGATGCTCGAGGCGCGGCTTACCCTCGCGACCATCTACCAGAACTATCACCTCGAGCTCGTTCCAGGGACCGAACTTGATCTGCGGGCGACGATCACTTCCCGACCGAAGCACGAGGTGCCGATGACCGTCCACGAGCGGTAGGCGGTGCCTGGAGCGTTTCACGACAGAGAAACCGGACGCGACGATGTGCCGCGTATGGGTTCGAGGGCTCTTGCCAAGCGGTCACTGAGCACCGGCGACTGCAACAGCCACCAGTCGATCGGCGCAGCCGACACAATGCTCGCTGCCACGGCAACCGAAGCTACCAAATCGGTCCTTACACGCAACGTTTCGAAATTCAAGCGGACACAGGCGTCGGTCACGCCGTACTACTCTGCTCTTCCGTTCCGCCTACCTGAGATTACGACCGCCGATCCAGAACGATTGCGCTTAAGTTGCGGCGACGGGAATCGGGTGGTATGCAGGACAGAACCTACACTGCCGACGCCGAGCCGGGCGACGACGCGACCGTCGCCGGCTGGGTGCACGAGATCCGTGACCTCGGCGGGATCGCCTTCCTGATTCTCCGAGACGCAACTGGAAAGATTCAGGTCAAGTTCGAGAAGGACGAGATGGACGACGAACTCGTCGAGACCGGTCTCGGTGTCTCCCGCGAGAGCGTCGTGAGCGTCACCGGAACCGTCGAGGAGGAGCCCCGCGCCCCGACGGGCGTCGAGGTCACCCCCGAATCGGTCGACGTCATCTCCGCTGCCGACCCTGAACTGCCACTCGACCCATCGGGCAAGGTCGACGCCGACCTGTCGACCCGTCTCGACAACCGCACCCTCGACCTGCGCAAAGACGAGGTCCAGGCGGTCTTCGAGATCCGCGCCGAAATCCTGCGCGCGGTCCGCGAGCAGTTCCGCGAGTTCTACTGTACCGAGATCAACACGCCGAAAATCGTCGCGACGGGTACCGAGGGCGGCACGGAGCTCTTCCCGATCACCTACTTCGGCGAGGAGGCGTTCATGAACCAGTCCCCACAGCTGTTCAAGCAGCTCATTGCGGGCTCCAACGTCGAGCGCGTCTTCGAGATCGGCCCGATCTTCCGCGCCGAGGAGCACAACACGCCACGCCACCTGAACGAGGCAACCTCGATCGACTTCGAGGGCGCGTTCTGCGACCAGAACGACGCCATGGATGTCGCCGAGGGTATCGTCAAGGCAGCCTATGAAGCAGTCACCGAGAACTGCAGCGAGGAACTCGAGGCGCTCGGTCTCGAAGACGAGTTCGAGGTTCCCGAGGGCGACTTCCCGCGGCTCAGCTACGAGGAAGCCATCGAGCGCATCAACGCGACGGGCGAACTCGACGAGCAGCTCGTCTGGGGCGACGACCTGCCGACCGAGGGCGAGAAGGCACTCGGTGACGATGTCGGCGGCCACTACTTCATTACGGATTGGCCGAGCGAGATCAAGCCGTTCTACATCAAGGACCACGACGACGACGAACAGCTCTCGACCGGCTTCGACCTGATGCACCCGCGGATGGAGCTCGTTTCAGGTGGCCAGCGTGAGCACCGCCACGAGCACCTGATCGACGGCTTCGAACAGCAGGGTCTCGACCCCGACCAGTTCGAGTACTACACGAAGATGTTCAAGTACGGCATGCCTCCCCACGCCGGCTTCGGCCTGGGTGGCGAGCGCCTGATCATGACGATTCTCGGACTGGATAACATCCGAGAGGCTGTGTTGTTCCCACGCGACCGGCAACGGCTTTCGCCGTAACGGTCGCGTGGGTGTTCGCGGGACCTGTGGTCCCGCGCTATTCCCGAGAGACCGTCAGCGGCTGAACCCGTAGGGATTGCCGCTGACCGCCGATCGGGAGCAGGGAGGAGCTTTGCTCCGACCGTGTTCCCGCGGGATCGTCAACGTCTGAGTCCGTAGACGAAGACGTTGAGAGCTAGCAAGTCGTTGCGAGCGTCAGCGAGCAACGTCTTGCGAGATCGTCAGCGACTGAGCCCGTAACCGGTACAACGACCCTCCTGTAGTGAGGGGCGTGGCTCCATTTCTCGATGCAGTTCCGACTCGCTAGCGATGAGTGTGTTTGACGACGTAGTCACCACCAGCCGCCGTCATCATCGTCGTCATCGCCATTGTCAGCGCCACAGTTGCCGTCCAGAATCGCATCCGCGATATCCACACCGACCGCCTCATTTCCGAGGAAGTCCATATGGCTGCTCACGTCGTCCGTCACGTCGACATCCGTGTAGTTCGACGCTGGATCACAGTCCGCTCCTTCGTTCCCGAGCGCGGTATCGAAGAAGCCGCCGTACGCAGCGCCGACCGTCGAATCGTTCTCCGAATGGTAGTTGCGAACCTCGCAGGCGTTCTCGAGTCCGTCGTTCCACGGCTCACCACACACCTCCGAGCCGTCGGCCGCAGCACCGAGCGGCGCGACCGTCTCGAGTTCGTAGCCAGAACTCAGTTTCGCTGCCGTCCAGAGGACACACCGCCCGCCGAGCGAGTGTCCGACGAATCGCAGGTTGCCGCCGCCGTCGTCGTAAAACTCCTCGGCGAGCTCCGCGGCGACCTCGCCTACGTCTTCGGTATCCGACTCGGCACCGAAGTAGTTGAGCGTGCTCGCGGGCCACTCGAGTACGACGGCGTCGTCAGGTTCGTAGCCACTGTCTTCGATGGTGTTGAGGACGCTTTCGGCCTGGATCTGTGCGGTGGAGTCACCGAACCAGCCGTGGATGAAGACGTAGACTTCGTCGGCGACGGGGAGGGTACCGTCAGCACACCAACCGAAGAAGCGGTCGTCGATTTCGATGGTGTCGATGTCGCTGCAGAGCGCAGCAGCGGAGGTTGAGGCGGCAGCCGTGCCTGCCAGCCCGGCGACGGTTGCGCCGGTTACGGCGAGGATGGATCGCCGGGTTGTCGAGGATGATGGTGTCGTCGTTGAGTGGGAGTTCGAGTGTGGGTCCGGGTTTGGGTTTGAGTTCGAGTTCGAGTTCGAACTCAAGTTGACATCAGAGGCCGGTCGTTCCGATGTGGCCGTTGTGGCGTCGATCGGTTCCTGTCCGGGTTCCCACTCGGTCGGTCCACTCTCGTTCGCATTGTGGCTGTTGGGTGGTGACATAGCCCAACCATGACATTGTGCAACACCCACAAAACACCAATTCTTCATAAACGAATTTATTTATATTCGGGTTGGAATAATTGGGAGAACAACCATCTGGTTTCGATAGTCGTCGTGAAATATTGATCATCGAAATTCTTTTGCCAATGGTTATGTTCGAAGGTTGTATGAAACGAGTGACATATGTTGTCACTCCCCAAGATGGGTACTTCGATCCGACGGAAACGCGGTGCCGGGACCGTGGGGTGACGCTGGAGGCAATCCATGACATCGACGTGCTCGCGGATGGGACGTTCACAGTGTTTCTCGAGGTGGCGGGTGCGCCCTCGCAGGTTCGTGAGAGCTTCGATCCGGCATTGCCGCGGTTACACGACAGGGAGTTGATCGTTACGTCTGACGTGACGATGGTGCAGCTTCGGTACCAGCCGACGGCGTTCAATCGGGAAATTCTCGAACCACATCGAAGCTACGGCGTGATCGTCGAGTATCCAATGCGATTTGTCGACCCCGACCGTTCGTCGCTACGAGTGACGGTCGCTGGACCGATGGCGGATGTTCAGCAACTCGTCTACGAGACCCACGACCTCGCGGCGTTGACGGTCGAGAACGTAACGAGTTACGACCCACTGTCGACTCTACAGTGTCACGACCTCACCGCCCACCAGCAGGAGGTGTTGCACACGGCGTACGAGTGTGGGTACTACGAGGTCCCTCGGGAGGCGACCTACAGCGATATCGCATCGGAACTTGGCTGTTCGGCGAGCGCCGTCGGACAGACGCTTCGGCGCATCGAGTCCGTACTCGTCAGCGCGACCATCTCGAGTACCCCGCCCAGTCGAGAGCGGGAAGTGTGATACGAACGACAAAACGCCGGCAGCGGCGGTTGTAGTGGCTGGAATCCGCAACGTTATACTGTCCGAGTCGCAAGGGTCGCCAATGCGCGAGGAGGCGACGGCGTTCGTACCAGGGCACATCACGGGCTTTTTCAGCGCTCATCCGGCCGACGATCCGACGATGGCAGGATCGCGGGGGGCAGGGCTAACGCTGACCGACGGCGTAACGGTAACAGTCGAACCGGTAGCCGAGGAAGCCTCGGAGTCGATCGTCATTCTCGACGGGGAAATGATCGAAATCGAACCGGTCAACATCGTCCTCGAGACGCTCGACGTGGTCGCCCGCGTCGAGGCGGAGTCGGATCTGCCACTCGGGGCAGGGTTCGGCATTTCGGGTGCGATGGCGCTCGGAACGGCGCTCGCTGCGAATCGTGTGTTTGGCTGTAAACTGTCTCGGAACGAACTCGTCACGATCGCCCACGGTGCAGAAGTGCAAGCCGAGACGGGACTCGGCGATGTCGTTGCGCAGGACTGTGGCGGGATTCCAATTCGACTCGAGCCAGGCGGGCCACAGGAGAACAAACTCGATGCGATTCCGGCGCGAGCCCGTGTCGAGTACGTTTCGTTCGGTGAACTGTCGACAGCCGACGTGCTCGCGGGTGATACGGAGCAGTTGACGGCTGCAGGGACGGAGGCGCTCTCGCGCGTCGTTGAGGAGCCGACGCTGTTGTCGTTCATGTACGCTTCTCGCCTGTTCGCGCGTGAGGCTGAACTGGTAACGGAGCAGGTCGCACACACGATCGGTGACGTGACGGACGTCAACGGACAGGCGTCGATGGCGATGCTCGGCGAGACGGTGTTCGCCCTCGGAACCGGGCTCTCGGATGCAGGCTACGAGCCATCTGTCTGTGCAACGCATCCCGCGGGTGCGCTGTTGCGGTAGTTAGTCGGCGTGGGTTAGGTTACTCGTCCACAGTCTTGTCGACCTTTCTCTGTTCTCTGTCTCATTTATTCCGGTCTATTTCTCGGGTAGCGGACTGGTTTGCTGTCTTATTTTTAGGTACTACGATAGTCACAACACAGATAGGTTCGACGGCAAGGCAGGCTGGTATCGCTTCAAGCAGCCCATTCGTTTCACAGACGCCTGTTTAGCCGCCACTCCCGTCCGAACACTGCCCCACGTCTAAAAATCAAAGTTGAAACCGTTATCGGCCTCCCAAAATAATTCTTACATATTCCCACATTGCCAGATGGCCGGAGGTTTATTATGGTGGGTTGCAGTTCTCCGTTCACATTTCGAATGTCTTCACCAAGTGACGTTCACCACAAACTGTACCGGCTGTACGAACGCTACGTCGGCGAACCTGACTCGACGAAAGACGTCTACGGCTACTGGCTGTTTATTGTCGGCTACGTCATCGCTGCGGCGGCCGTGTTTACCTTCGTCGTCGGATATGCAGGTGACGCGGATACGTACGGACTGATCAGAATGACCGGCGTCATCGCCGGGACAGGACTCGCACTCTGTCTGTTCGGGATCGTGCTCATGCTTCCAGTTCGGAAACGGGGAATTCAGGTGAGTGCGCTGGGACTGCTGATTTCGTTTGGCGGCGTTGCGTTCTTCGCGTGGGCGTATCCGTACAACTGGCGAGAGCTCGGCACGGACTACAGCGTTCATGTCATCCTCGTCTACACGATTGGTGTCGGTATCATCGCAGGTGTCACCGCGCTCGTTCCCGTCCTGACCGGCCGGAAGGGAATGTTCGTCGAGGAGGAAGGAGACACGGAGGATCCACCGATTCTTACCGGCGACGCGCTGGAGGGTGCCCAGTTCGCCGTTTTCCGTGACGACAACGGCGACTGGAAGTGGAACGTACTCCACCTCGAAGCGCTAGCGACGAGCAACGAGAGTGCCGTGACCCGGCCGAAAGCAACCGAGGGAATTGAACGCGTGCAGTCCCAGATCAGTTCGGCCGGGCTGATGGAACTCACTACCTCCGCGTTCCGGCTCTACGAGGACAGAGACGGAAGCTGGCAGTGGACGCTCGCACGGGACGACGGCAGCGTCGTCGGCACCTGTGCTGGCGAGTTTAGCGAGCGCGATGGGGCCGAAGAGTCCGTGAGCTTCCTCAAGGACCGCGGACCGAAGGCCGACGTGATCGAAATCGACGGTGCAGCGTTCACGTACGCCGAAGAACGTGACCAGTGGCACTGGCAACTGGTCGACGACGAGCGGCTGCCGCTGGCCTCGGGTGCGAACGGTCACGGCACGCAGGGGAACGCTGAGACTGCCGCACGAACGTTCGCCGAGCGGTTCGATCAGGCACGCGTACTCGACCTCGAACACGTTGGTGCCGAACTCTACGAACGGACAGGCGACAACGGCGCAAACGGCTGGTCGTGGCGTTTCGTCGACAACCAGGATTCGCCGCTCGCTGCTGCGACCGACGCGTACGACGCTCGGCGGGACGCAGAGGAAGCTGCGGACGCACTGCTTTCGGAACTCGGGACTGCGTCGGTGACGGTTGCCGGCGAACCAACCTACGAACGCTATCAGACCGGCGAACAGTGGCGCTGGCGACTGGTCGACGAGGCAGAACACGTCGTCGCTCAGAGTCCGAGCGATGTCGAAACGGAGGCCGACGCGACCCACGAAACCGACACGTTCGGGGAGCACGCTCGCGACGCCGATGTCGTCGAGATCGAGGACGCAGAGTACGAGGTCTACCCGACCGACAGCGAGGAACTGACGTACGACGAGGGTGACGCGCTACCTGCAACGTCCGACGAGCAGCAGATGGTTTCGACTGACGGCGGGACGGCGACTGCAGACAGCGGCGGCGAGGGCGGCGCAGACGACGGCCGTTCCTGGCACTGGCGGCTCGTTACCGAAGACCGCGACGTGATCGCCGGAAGCACCGAACCTCACTACGATGCCGAGACGGCGGCCGAGGCGATCGAGCGCGTTCGTGAGCAGGCAAGTGAAGCCGAACTCATCGAGTTCGAGGAGGCTGCCTTCCAGGTCTACGAGGCCGACGACGGCGAGTGGCGCTGGCGACTCATCGACGAGGACGGCAACGTACTCGCAGACAGCGGTGCAGAACACACTTCCCGCGGCGAGGCAGCCGAAGCGATGATGACGCTCAAGGAGCAGGCACCGGACGCCGAACTGCTCGAAATCGAGACTGCTGCCTTCGAACTCTTCGTCAACGAGGACGACGAGTGGGGCTGGCGGCTCATCGACGAAGCCGGTCAGCTCGTTGCCGAAGACCCGTCGACGCACCCAACCCGCGGTGCCGCACGCAAGGCGATGAACCGGCTCCTCGAGCACCTCGACTCCGACGTGCGCACGATGGACGATGCGATCTTCCAGCCGTACGCAGCAGAAGACTGGCACTGGCGGTTCGTCCTGCCAACCGGTGAGACAGTCGCCGTCGCTGGCGACACCTACACGACACGCGACGAACTCGTCGATGCCATCCCCGCCGTTCGCAACGCAGCTGAATCCGCACAGGACTACACGATCGGTACCGTCACGATTCAGCTCTACCGCAGCGGCGATTGGAGCTTCCGACTCCTCGACCGCGATCGCAAGGAGATTGCCGACGCGACTGACACCTGCGTGGAACGCGACGCCGCACTCGAGGTCGTCGAGACCCTCAAGGCACACGCCGACGACGCACCGATCTTCACGATCGAAGACGCCGCGATCCGCGTCACCGACGCTAATGACGACGGTTGGACCTGGGATCTCGTCGACCGCGAGCGCACCGTTCTCGCAAGCGCCGTCGACACGGCGGCGAGCCGCGAGGAACTCCACGAGGAGATCGAAACCGTTCGCCAGCTCGCACCGATGGCTGGCCGCGTCGACTTCGACGTCGCCTCGTTCGAACTCGTCGCCGACGAGGACGACCGCTGGCAGTGGCGGCTCATCGACGAGGACGGCCGCACGGTCGCCACCGGCTCCGAATCACACGAATCGAGCGAGGCCGCTCGCGAGGCACTCGAGAACGTCCGCGAACTGATCGACGCAGCGAGCATCCTCGAGATCGACAGCGTCTCCTTCGAACTCCACACCGCAGAGGACGAGAACGAGGATGGCTGGGTCTGGCGGCTCGTCGACGAGTACGGCTCGACGATGGCCCAGAGCACGCAGGTCTACGAGTCTCGGACGGACGCCCGCGAAGCGATGAACAACGTGAAAGCCGAAGCACCAGAGGGCTGGATCACGTTCACGGAGTAATCGCACTGTAGCACGGTGCCGAACAACTGAGTACGGCCACTGTTTTTTGCAGATCGGTCTCCTTTTTATCGACGCACTCGAGTACTCGATCGTGAGCGAGTACGACACCGTCTCGGCAGATGTCCAACACGAGGAGGAGATACCGGAGGATCATCCCAGATATCAGGATCTGATTACCCGCCACCGGATCGAGAACGGTGTCGAGAAGGGGATTACGCACTTGCAGGGAATGCACGCGGAGGGGCGTGGCAGCGCGTTCGACTACTTACTGGGCGAGGAGACGATTCCGAGCGCCGACGCGGCAGAGCGGGTGGCGGCAGCGCACCTCTTGCTGGCCGAGCAGCCGGTGTTGTCGATCAACGGGAACGTCGCCGCGCTCGTGCCTGGCGAGATGGTCGCGCTGGCCGACGCCGTAGATGCTGATCTCGAGGTAAACCTCTTCAACCGGACGCCGGAACGAATCGAGGCGATCGCCGAGCACCTGCGCGAACACGGTGCCGAGGACGTGAAGGGGCTGACTGCGGACGCTCGTATCCCGAACCTCGACCATCAGCGGGCGAAAGTCGACGCCGACGGCATCTACGCGGCGGACGTAGTGGTCGTCCCGCTCGAAGACGGCGACCGTGCCGAGGCCCTGCAGGAGATGGAAAAGACAGAGATCGTGATCGACCTGAACCCGCTCTCGCGCTCGCCGCAGGTCGCCGAGGTTCCGATCGTCGACAACATCATTCGAGCGGTGCCGAATATGACGGTACACGCCGAGGAGCTTGCGACGGCGAGCGAGGACGAACTGCGGGCAATTATTGAGGAATTCGACCGCGAGCGCGCGCTAGAGGCAGCCGAGGAACGGATCCGAAACGGTGTCTAGACGGGCAGTCGAGTCGTTTCCATCTCCTGCGTCGCTGTCGCTACACAACCGGGTCTGCGTCTTCGCTACAAACGTGGATTGGTGTCGAACGTATCCATCACCAGCGTCTTTACTGGGTGTATAAGTGAAAGTCCCCATAGAGCTAGTGACACATATACAAACCCAAAGAACGGACCACTGTTTTCGGGCAGAGACTGCAACGCCAAGATAGCGGCTGTCAGCGCACCTATGCCTAAACAGACCGATTGTGCGTATTTTTCCATGCTTTATTTCTCTGCCACAGTCACAAATACATATCTTATATACTCTTCACTGTCGATTTCTACGTCAGCATACGGCTATCCATCCTCAGAGCCAACAATTGACGGTTTGTCCGGTCAGCGCGGAAAAACCCTCTCCGTAGGTAATCGAATCACTCGTGGAGACGCCGCTTACTTCTCTCTCAGCGGAGATGTCGCCACCGAGACGGCCGATCCCGCCAGATCGTTACCAGTGCCATCCCGAAACTTCCTATAGTAACAACTGCAACTATTTACACACTGATCGCACAGCTGCCGTGCAATCAGGTGTGCATTGACTTGCAGTGGCTACTATAGCAGACAGAGCCAGAGCAGGCCACTCACCGTCAGCCCGACGGCGGACGGAATCGAGACGAGCGTTCCCTCTTCGAGCCTGAGAACGAGCGTGAACGTGAACCAGAAGCCAAAGCCCCACGCGAAGTACCGCCAGCTCCTGTGTGGCGTCGCGTACACCTTGCCCGCGACCACAAGAAGCACTCCGACAAGTGGTAGCGCGAGATCCACGAGCCCTGTTGGACCGCCGATCCACTCGAGCATCGGCTCTACTGTTAGCTCTCTCACTATTACAATTGTGTTGATTGGGCTGCGGGATACGTTACCTATCGACAATCCGCGGCGAGACGCCGTCGCGTTCGCCGTCACGGTCGATTGTCAGGGACTCGTGGTCATTGCCGTCATCATCACTACCACTACCACCATCACCATTATCACTGTCGTCGCTATCATCACTACCGGCACCGAGGAGCGACAACCACGACCTGACGCCAGCCACCGCCTCCTCGAGTTGGTAGTACGACAGCGAGAAATACTCGCTCGCCTGGCGGGCCGGCGAGTCGTCGATTTCGAACTCGATGCCGTGCCCCTCGAGTTCCTCGCCTTCGTAGTTCGTGAGCCAGCGCCGGGTGAGAGTAACGCCTTTTTCGGCGTCGTAGCCGCGCGTGACGTAGTGTTTGTAGGGATGCCGGATCCACGAACACTCCCAGTGGGCGTAGACGTCGACGCCGGCCTCGTTCTCGAGTTCGTGGAGGACGACGTGGACCTGGTACGACGAGAGCAGCGAGGGTCGCCAAACCCACGACCCCTCAGAGGTGTTGCCATCGGCGCGCACCTTCAGTGCCGCGATTGGATTGCGCGAGAAGCCGAGCGAGTCGAGGATCTCCTCGATGGTCTCTTCGGAGCAGTGGGCGGTGAGCGCGTACTCGTCGGCGGAGGTGTGGCTGACCGCGTAGCCGTCGAAACTGCCCTGGAGCAGGTAATGGACCTGTGGGATGAAGCTGCGACGAACGGCGTTGACGAAGTCCTCGCTGTAACCCATATGGGTGGTACGCCACGTACTCGACGGGGATGAGTGTTCGGCAGGCAACGGTCACCTGTGTGAGTGTGACCGAGGCTGTCGTGAGGTGGTGTTACTATGTCGCTGGGACGCGGTCAAGGATTTTTGCCTGTTGCCGACAGACCATCGGTCGATGGATTACGGATATGGACCGAACAGGGACGAGGGTAACTCACTGACTGCGCTCTTTGCCTGTCTCGCTTGCGAGTCTCGTCGCCACCTGCTCGGGGTGCTGTACGAGCATGCACCAGATCCACTCTCACTGTCTGCGTGCGCAACGCGGGTCGTCTCCAGAAAGGCTGACACACCACGTGCAGCCGTTTCGGACGCAGCCGTCGAGCAACTGCGCCTCTCGCTCCATCACGTTCACCTACCGAAACTCGCCGACGCCGGATTGGTCGATCACGACACTGAGAACCAGACTGTGGCGCGAGCTGATCACTCTGCGTATCGTGATTCGGCGATCGTCGACACAATTCAGTCGCCAGACGAGGCACGCACCGACTCACTCGATGTGGTGTTCGATGCGCTCGCGGACACCCGTCGCCGCAATGTTCTCGCCTGTCTCAACCACTCGTTTCAGGCGATTCACATCGAAACGCTTGCACGAGACGTCGCGACGAGGGAGCAACCCACGGGCGAGACGACAATGTCCGAATCCGGGCCGGATACTGATCAGGTTCTCGCAAGCCTCGAACACACGACACTCCCAACGCTGGCGGCGGCAGGACTGGTCGACTTCGATCCCAACGAAAGGACAGTTGCCTACCGTGGCCATCCGAATCTATGTGTTTCCTGGCTGCACTCAGTCCTTAATCCCGACCTCGGTACGTATCTAGCGGAACCGTCACCGGACGACAGCTTCCGCTCGATCACCGGACGGGAGGGGATCGTCGCCTACAGCCAGTCGCTCCTCGAACGAGCCGACGAGGAACTGTTCTCGGTGTTCACGTCGCCACGGCTCCTCAAGTCCGGCTGCTTCGCACGTGTTATGGACGCCTCCTGTCGCGGGGTCGATGTCTATCTCGGCACGACTGATCCGGTTGTCCGAGAACTCGTCCGAGAGAACGCGCCGAAGATTGCCCTCTGGGAACCGACCGACGAGTGGCAGTCACTCTCCGTACAGGGGGAGCCTATCGACTGCCTCTTGCTCGCCGACCGCGACTCACTCCTGTTCGGAACGCTTGGCGAGCAGCGAGACGACCACCGCGACGTGGAAACGGCGGTGATCGGCGACGGGACGGCCACCGAGCAGCTTCTGGGACCGCACCTCGACCAAATCGATCAGAAAGTACAGGAACTCGAGTCCGCGTCGTAATCGAATCGGTCGCCGTTGATTCTCGATCCTTACGGCTCGCGACCCGTCCGCTATGCGAACATCGTTCAAGAACGCATAAGCCCGTCCGTTGATTCAGGTGAGACAAGCCATGGAGACGTACGATCTGATCACGCGAAACGCCGAGGAAGTCGTGACCGACGAGGAGGTGCGCGAGCTCGCCGACGAGCCGGACGGAACGCGCGCCTACGTCGGCTACGAGCCCTCAGGCGTGCTCCACCTCGGGCACCTGCTGACCGCGAACAAACTCATCGACCTCCAGGACGCCGGCATGGAGGTCGTCGTCCTCCTCGCGGACGTCCACGCCTACCTGAACGGGAAGGGCACCTTCGAGGAGATCCGCGAGACCGCAGAACAGATGAAAGCCCAGTTCATCGCCTACGGGCTCGACGAGGACAACACCGAGTTCGTCTACGGCTCCGAGTTCCAGCTCGACGAGGACTACACCCTCGACCTGCACGAACTCGAGTTGGCGACGACGCTCAACCGCGCCCAGCGCGCGATGGCCGAGATTCAGGGCGGCGAGACCGCGAAGGTGAGCCACGTCGTCTACCCGCTAATGCAGACGCTCGACATCGAGTACCTCGACCTCGATCTAGCCGTCGGCGGTCTGGACCAGCGCAAGGTGCACATGCTCGCCCGCGAGGAACTCCCAGAGCTGGGCTACGACGTGCGACCGGCGCTCCACACGCCCATCGTCGCTGACCTCACCAGCGGCGAGGGGAAGATGTCCTCGAGCGAGGGCGTCACCATTTCGATGGAGGATTCCACCGAAGAACTCGAGGAGAAGGTCAACTCGGCGTTTTGCCCGCCGACGCGTGATCCCGAGGGCGACCTCGAGAATCCCGTGCTCGAACTGTTCGAGTACCATGTCTTCCCCCGCTTCGACGAAATCGTCGTCGAGCGCCCAGAGGAGTACGGCGGCAACCTGACCTACGACGACTACGAGACGCTGGCAGCCGATCTCGAGTCCGGGGACCTCCACCCAGCCGACGCGAAGGGGACGCTCGCGACGTACCTCGACGAACTCATCGCGCCGGGTCGTGAGAAGCTGCGCGAGATTCGGTCCTAAGCAGCGGCGAACGAAGCGACGCGGTTCGCGCCAATCCTGCCGATTGAAGTACGAGCGGCACCCGCGTTCGCGCATGAACGAGACTCGACGCGCGATTCTCGACGCGATTGCTGACGATCCCGTCTCCGGTCCCGAGCTTGCGGACTCGCTGTCCGTCTCGCGGGCTGCCGTCTGGAAACACGTCGACGCGCTCCGTGAGGCCGGCTTCGAAATCGAGAGCGGTCCGTCGGGGTACGAACTCGTCTCGGCGGACGCCTACAGTGGCCCCGCAGTCGAGTTCGACCTTGAGGCACCGTTCACTGTCGAGTACCATGACGCAGTCGGCAGTACGAACGAAGTAGCGCGTGAGCGCGCAACCGACGGCGCGACGGACGTGGTCGTCCTCGCAGACGAGCAGACCGGCGGCCGCGGCCGGCTTGAGCGCGAGTGGTCCTCGCCCGCGGGCGGTGTCTGGTTGAGTATCGTGACGCGCCCGGCGATCACACCGGCACGCGCGCCGCTTTACACGCTCGCCGCCGCAGTTGCAACGACCCGCGCAGTGCGCGAGGGAGGTGTCGACGCCCGCATCAAGTGGCCCAACGACGTGGTCATTCCCGTCGGCGAGGACGGTGCGTACCGAAAGCTCGCGGGTATCCTCACCGAGATGGAGGGCGAGACCGACCGCGTCGAGTGGCTCACTGTCGGTATCGGCGTTAACGCGAACCTCGATGCAGACGGATTACCCGAGGGTGCCACGACGATCCGTGACGAAGCCGGCGAGGACGTCGACCGGCGCGTGTTCGTCCAGCGGCTCCTCGAGGAGTTTGACGATGCTCGGTCCGACCTCGACGGAGTTGTCCCAGCCTGGCGCGAGCTTGCGCTTACGCTCGGCCAGCGCGTGCGTGTTGATCGATCCTCGAGCGAACTCGTCGGTGAGGCGGTCGATATTACGGATTCCGGCGCGCTCGTCGTCCAATCCGACGAGTCTGGAGAACGAGAAACGGTCGCTGCTGGCGACTGCGAGCATTTACGTCCGGTTTGAGCCCGATTGCGAGCATCTGCGACCGGTTTGAGAACGACTCCGTTCGTCTCTCGCGACTGTCCCTCGCGCTGTGACTCACTCTACCGCAACCTGCGACTCACCAGGCTGCTCTGGTACCTCCGGCGGATCGACCTGCACCGTCAGCACCGGCACCGGTGCCTGCCGGACCACACGTTCGGTTACACTCCCGAGAAGCAGCCGGTCGATCCCACCTCGCCCGTGGGTCCCCATCACAACCAGATCACACGTCGATGGTCTCGCTTCGTCGACGATCACCCGACTCGGCGACCCCTCGAGTACCGCCGTGTCGACCTCGATATCATCCGGTGCGAGCTCCCTGACGCGCTCGACTGCCGTCTCACCCTCGTCGCGTAACGCGGTGCTAATCCCATCCCAGGCAGTCTCCATCGGCAGCCCCCCGTACCCGCTGACGTTCACGACGTACAGCGCCCTGATCGTCGCATCGTGGGCGCGCGCCAGGTCAAACGCGTACTCGAGTGCGCGCTCGCCCTCGGCGGAGCCGTCCGTCGGAACGAGGATACAGTCGTACATGTGCTATGATAGTATATGGCATGACGGCTATAAGAACGTTTTCGTGAAAATCGTGACCCTCAATCCGTCTGAAGTCGCGATTGATCACTCCGCCGTCGGTTCCGTGTGGACTTCACATATATCGTCGACGCCGGCCCGTCGCACGACGGCGCGAACGAGGTCCTGTGCTCCCTTGAGATTCGACGATTCTCCGTCAAGAACCTGCAGGCGTGCCTCTCGTCCGGGTTCAATCACGCCGTAGTCAAGACCGGCGATATCGGCTCCGTTGATCGTCGCCATCCGCAGAATTTCGGTTGCGGAGAGGTCGGAGAGTTTGGCGAGGAACTCCATTTCGCGGAACATCGATGGCGAGTTCAACATTACGTTGTCGGTACCGAGTGCGAGCGTCGTTCGCTCGGCGAGTTCGGTGTACGGGGAGAGCCCAACGCCGGTAACCAGATTCGACCGCGGACAGACGGCGATCGGTACGTCCTGCTCGTCGATCCGGTCGAGATGATCTGGTTCGGGGTGAACCATGTGAACCAGGAAATCGGGCTCCAGATCGAGCGCCGGATCGATGTCGCTCGCGTCGACCTCGCCGGCGTGGATGCCGAACAGCTTGTCCGCCTCTCGAGTCGCCTGTCGCTCATCGCCGAACTCGGCGTCGTTGGCACCGCTCGCGCCGAACCCGTCACCAGCGTGCATTGCGTCGATGGAGCCGCGAGCAAACGCGAGCGCGTCGACGGCACCATCTGCAGCGGTGACTGCCTCTCGAAGCATCGCCACACCTGCCACGTCTCCCTCGCGAAACTCGAGACAGGCCGCCGTCCCGCTCCGGTGCATGAACTCGAGTGAGGTGGTCATCGCGGCGACGAGTTCCTCGCGGGAAGCGGCCCGGAGCAGACGGTGTTTCAGGCCGTCGGGTGGAGCGACGAGTTCCTCGAGCGAGAGGCCGCCGCCGGCCTCTTTGGCGATAGAGTCGCCGATGTGGGTGTGGCCGTTGACGAACGCCGGGAGAATGATGTCGGTGGAGTCGACGGATGCCTCCTCGATGGCCTCGATTCGGCCGTCGTCGTCGATAATAATCCGCCCCTCGACGGGAGTGAACTCGCGGCCGCAAAGAATCGTGCCCGTTCGTTCCATACGCGTGTGTTCGTGGGCAGTTCCATCAACGGTTCGTTCGACTCCGGACTGGCAGGGAGTAGTGTTGGATCGGTTTGGGTTCACTCCGCGAACTGATCCAACGTTGTATCCACCCCGTCCCGAACCTCGCTGACCAGCGCACCGTCGATATCGAGTCCCAGCACGTCGACTGCGGCGTGGCCGACTTGCTCTTGTAACTCCGGCGGCGAGTAGACGCCAAGCCGCCACTGGGAGTACTGCGCCGCCCGCAGCGCCTCGACCAGCGGAGACTGCTGCTCGAGTCGACGAATGTCCCCGTTCACCATCACGCGCGAGGACGACTCGGTCATCGACGGCCGACTCGGAACGTCGAGGATGACGTTCGACGGATCGATGTCGGCCCGTGCGGCGATATCCTGCTCGAACTCGCGGATCTCCCTGTGCTCGGCCTCGATGACGCCACCTGGCACGTCGTCGATTTCGGCCCAGACGGCCCGCTTGAACAGGTCCCGCTGATCGTAGCGCCGGGTAAACTCCTGGGTCGACTCACACGAACGCAGCGCGACGATCAGGTCGTAGTCGTCCATTCGCTGCAACGTTGCTGCGTCGACGTTAGTCTCGGGAGACTCGAGTAGCCGCTCGCTGGCGCGCCGGAGCATCGCCTTGCTGATACGGGCGACGCTGTGGCTGTAGACGGTCGGGTTCATCAGCGCGCGGGCGACCAGAAGGCTCTCGGCGGACTGGACGTTGCCTTCATCGAGGACGAGTTCGTCGTCGACGAAGACGAGTTCGCGGATCAGTCGACCGTGGTCGATGGTGCCGTAGGGGACGCCCGTGTGGTGGGCGTCGCGGACGAGGTAGTCCATCCGGTCGACGTCGAGTTCGCCGGAGACGAGCTGGCCGAAGCGGCCGTCGCCGGCGACGAGATCGGCGACGGCGTTCGGATCGATGTCGTGCTCGCGCAGGACGTCGCCGACTTCGCCGTCCGCGAGGAGGGTGTGAACGTCGTCGTGGTAGCGGCCGGTCCGACGATAGGTAAGCGACTCGAGGTTGTGGCTGAACGGGCCGTGACCGACGTCATGCAGCATGGCTGCGGCCTGGACGCGATCGGCTTGTTTTCCTTCGACGCCGAGGTGGTCGAGGGCCTCGCAGGCGATATGGTAGACGCCGAGACTGTGTTCGAAGCGGGTGTGATTCGCAGAGGGGTAGACGAGTGAGACGGTGCCCAGTTGGGCGATCCGCCGGAGTCGCTGGACAGCGGGAGTGTCGACGAGATCTCGGGCGACGCCGTCGACGGAGATGTGGTCGTGGACGCTGTCCTTGATGATCTTCATACCCGCCGTTGCGTCGCTATCGTAGAAAAACTGTCGTGAGCGTCCGAGAACGCGGTGGACGAATCTGTTGATTAGTGGCGTGATCGGTCCGGCAGTCGTTCAGTCAGTGCGTACACAACAGCAACTTCTCGGCGGTTCTCGCGAGACAGAACGGTCGTTCCGCTGGCGTCTCGAACGTCGTTGTTTCCTCCTCAGTGACGAATAGCCGGTCGAACTCGCGGCCACAGGCCGGACACAACAGTCCCTCGCGGTTCTCGAGCGTTCGGGTCGTTCCCGAATCTTTCAGAAGTTTGAGCTTCGTTCGGTAGTCGTGCATCGTAAAGCCGTTCTCGAGGTCGATTCGGGCCGTTTCCTGCGTAGCTCGTCGATCCGCCATTTCGTAGGCTAGCGACTCGTGCGAGGGCACATAACCGTTCTCGCCGGCGTTGGTGCTGCTGTGATACACAACAGTCACGAGTCAGTTGCTGGAACCGAAACCAGAACCGATACCGATACCGATACCGATACCGACACCGGCACAAAAGCTCCCGTCACCTGACGCCTGCGCTTTTACCCGCCTCGCCGTCGTTGTACTAGGCTCGATGACAGAACTCACCATTCCGCGAGACGCCGGCACCGAGGAGGCCTCCGCACTCGTCAAGGAACACGTTGCGGTTGGAGACAAAGTCGAAATCCGGGAAGCAGACCGTACGGGTGGCGACGATGTGGCGATGACAGGTGAGGTGACGGGGATCGAACCGGGATACCTCGAACTCGACGGTCAATCGCCGAAGAATGGTAGTCCCCGATACGACGAGATTCGTACCGTGACAAGAGTCGACGCCGAGACCGGCGGGCACTGAGATGTGCCGTCGTCCATCTATCCTTCCAGCAGGGGAGAGCACTCATGGTTGAGGCATACGTGATGATTACGGCTGCGGCCGGAACCGCCCGCACAGTCGCCGAGACGATCAACGAACAGGATGAGGTCAGCCGTGCACACATTATTGCCGGTGAGTTCGATGTCATCGCCGAGGTCGAGGCAGCGTCGAACCAGGAACTGTTGTCGGTAATCACGGAAGAAATCCAATCCGTCGAAAACGTCGGCCACACGCGGACGTGTATCGTTCTGGAGTAGGCGGACAGCAGTTCCCGATCTGGACTATTATCGTTAGGCAACCGAGACCCACTCGCCGCGCTCGTCGCTCTCCTGAACCGCCGTAAGTACGCGCTGGGCGGCCAGCCCGTCAGCGAAACTCGGACTGAACGCACGTCCCTCTGACACAGCGCTCAGGAACTCGTAATTCTCGTGGACAAACGTGTGCTCCCAGCCGAGGACGTGCCCCGGCGGCCACCAGTGGTCGACGTACGGATCGTCCTCGTCCGTGACGAGAATCGTCTCGTATCCACGGTCACCCTCGCCTAATACCTCGAGTTCGTTCAGTCGTTCGAGTGAGAAACGCAAACTCCCCTTCGAACCATGGATCTCGATCGTGTGATCGTTCTTGTGCCCCGTCGCGTAGCGGCTCGCCTCGAGTGTTCCCATTGCGCCGTTTTCGAACTCGAGATGGGCGGCGTAGGCGTCGTCGACGGTGACGGGCCGGGTTTCGTTACTGTCGCCGTCACCCTCTACCGGCCGCTCGTCGACGAACGTCTCGAGAAACCCGCTAACCCGCTCGATATCGCCCGCAAGAGCGTCGTCACCCACGAGGAATCGCACTAGATCGACTGTGTGCGAGCCGAGGTCGCCGAGCGCGCCCGCACCTGCCATCTCCGCGTCGTTGCGCCACGACCAGGCCGCCTCGGGATCAACGAGCCAGTCTTGCAAGTAGCGCCCCCGGACGTGTCGGATCTCACCGAGTTTGCCCGACTCGAGTACCCCCTTCGCGTACTGGATCGCCGGGATGAATCGGTAGTTGAACGCAGTGCCAGCGGGGACGCTTTCGCCGGCATCGGCCGCCGCCTCGGCCATCCGTTCGGCATCTGCGAGTGTCGGTGCGAGTGGCTTCTCGCAGAACACTGGCGTGCCGGACTCGAGTGCGGCGATCGATGGCTCGGGGTGGACGTGATTCGGGCCGAGGTTGTAGAAGGCGTCGACATCGTCAACGACGGCTTCCCAGTCCGTCGAGATAGAATCGAAGCCGAGCTGGTCGGCGGCCTCGCGCAGACTTTCCTCATCGCGGCCAACCAGAACGGAGCGTTCGATCTCGGGGGCGTCCGGGAAGAACATCGGCAGGCGTGCCATGGCGTTTGCGTGTGCTTTCCCCATGAACCGATAGCCGAGAACGCCGACTTCGAGGGTCATGACTGTGCCTTCAGTCGTCGCGAAGTTAGCCGTTTCCGTCGCGAGTACAGGGCTACGCCACTGCCAGAAACACAAAGAGATGCCCAGGGTTGCCTTTAGGTGAGCGGGTGGTGTGGTCGAGTGATAGTTACTCGAAACCGCCCTGGAACGCAATCTCATCGACCGGCTTGCGGTCGCTCGGTTGTTCACGCTCCTGCAGTTCTTCGGGAAGCGACTCAGCGGGTGCACGCTCGCCGACGGCGAACATCGCCTCGACCTCGAACTCCTCGGGCACATCGAGTTCCTCGGCGGCGCGCTCGTAGTCGAAGCCGGCCATTCCGTGGACGGCCAGCCCGCGGCGCGCACCCTCGAGTGCGAGGTTCTGCCAGGCAGCACCAGTGTCGAAGGAGTGGACTGGTGCGGGTTCGCCGTTGTGATCGAACGTTGTTTTCGAGACGATAACGGCGAGGACGGCGGCGTCGGTCGCCCACTCCTCGTTTCCGCCGAGCAGGAGGTCGGCGAACGTGTCCCATTCTTCGTCCTCACGGCTGGCGTAGATGAACCGCCAGTGCTGGTTGTTGAACGCGGATGGTGCCCAGCGGGCGGCTTCGAACAGCGGCAGGTATTCCTCTTCGTCGAGCGGTTCGCCGGTCATCGCGCGCGGCGACCAGCGGTTGACGAACAGCGGATCGATTTCGTAATCGGGGTCGCGGTGGTCGGCGACTTCCTCGTCGAGTTCACGGGACGTCGAAACGGATTCTTGCATCATGGGGTCGTTGGTACCGATCACATGTATACGTTCCCTGACACAGGTATCACCTGATAACAGTCGAGTCCTCGGCTCGTGTTCACAGTTCCCAATGTGTTTTAATGGTAATGTAATGACTATCAGTACGGACTAGTTCGAGTCGTTTCACGACCAACAACTGACAGCGTGCTCTGTCTCACGTCCATTAGTCTCTTGTAACACTCACAGCAATCCGTGGTATGGATACTGCCACGGCGTTCGAGCGCTATGCAGCGTGGGTTAGCGAGACATCACCGTTGTATGCGACTATCACAGCCGCAGTCGCGGACGACAGCCGACTTCTTGAGATCGCTGCAAAAGCCCGAGAAGATCAACCCGAACCGGAACTGCTGCTCGCAGCGGTGCATTCGCTCTTGCTCGACGGTGCAGACCATCCGCTCGCCGGCCTGTATCGGTCGTGTGGAGGCGATTATTCAGGTTCCGATGTGGACCCGGTTCCCGCCTTTCGCGACTTCTGTCTGGAAAACGAAGACCAATTACGGTCACTGATTGCGACCCGTCGCTGTCAAACAAACGCTATCGGCAGATCTGCGATGCTTGCGTTGGCGTTCGAACACGTCGCCAGAACCACCGAGCAGCGGTCGCTGGCCCAGATCGAAATCGGGGCGAGTGCCGGATTGAATCTCAACTGGGACCGGTATCAGTACGACATGAGTGATGCGGGGCGATTCGGTAACCCAGACTCACCCGTCACGATTTCGACGACGGTCCGCGGAGACAGCCGGCCACCGCTTGCACAGGAGCTTCCGAACGTTGCACATCGGTGTGGCATCGACCTGAATACGCTTGACGTGGCTGACGAAGCGGATGCGCGATGGCTCCACGCGCTGATTCCGCCGGCTCAGCATCGTCGCCACGAACGACTCGAGACGGCCCTCGACATCGCACGGGAGAATCAGCCGCCCCTCAGAGAAGGCGATGTTCTCGACGAACTCCCACATCAGCTTTCGGAGGCACCGGCCAACGCCGAACTCGTCGTTTTCAGTACGCACGTACTGTATCAACTCGACGATGAGACGATTGCAGCGCTCCGCGAACTGCTCTCAGACCACAGTTCAGAACGGCGAGTACGGTGGCTCTCGATCGATCCCAACGAAGGACTCGGAACACCGACCTACCGGCTGGTCACCTTCTCAGACGGTGAGGCGACGGAGACGCAGCTCGCGCAGTTCGAGTCGTACGGCGAGTGGATTCAGTGGAAGGCAAACACGACCGAACACGCGTAGAGTCGTAGGTTCGATCGGACCGCAGTGACCGAGTGTTAGTTGGTCTCGGCGAACTGCTTTTATCAGTCCTCTAGCACCGATCCGCAGCCGTCAGTCCTCAGTTGCCAGATCTCGGTCGTTAGTCGTCGGCCGGTGCGGGCGCGCCGCGTTCGATGTCGATGTTTCCTGCATCGAGGTCGGCCTCGACGTTCCGGGCGGCTTCGACCATGTTCGCCATCTTGCCGTAAGCGACCTCACGGGGGAGCAGCTTCACGCCACAGTCGGGCGAGACAACGAGTTGCTCCGGCGGGACGACCTCCAGTCCTTTCTTGATGTTTTCCTCGATCTGCTCGACAGATTCGACTTCGGCGACGTGGGCGTCCGTGACCCCGAGTGCGAGGTCCTTCGAGAACTCGGGGTCTTTGAAGACATCGAGCTGCTCGTAGTCGCCGTTTGCGAGCTCGAGGTCGAACTCGTCAACAGGGAACTCCAGAATTTCGGGGTAAATGCGCGAGTAGTCGCCGTAACAGACGTGGAGGCCGATGCGGACTTCCTCGGGGATGTCAGCGACGATGCGTTCCAGGGCCTCGCCGACGATCGCGTGGTCGTCGGGCGTCGTCGCGAGCGCAGGCTCGTCGATCTGGATGTAGCGCGCGCCGGCCTCGACGAGCTTTTCGATCTCCTCGTTGACGAGGTCCGCGAGGTCGTAGGCGAGTTCCTCGTCGTCGTCGTAGGCCTCGTTGAACGACCAGTTCGCGAGCGTGTAGGGACCCGTGATCGGGACCTTCACCGGGCGGTCGCTGGCTGCCGCGGTGAACTCGTATTCGTCGACCAGCCAGCTCTCGTCGTACTCAACTTCGGAGACGACGGAAGGCTTGTCGAAGTAGTTGTGGCCCCAGACCTTGACCGGGCCGTTGAACTCGTAGCCCTCGATCCGGTGAGCGAAGAACTCGACCATCTCGTTCCGGCGCATCTCACCGTCGACGACGGCGTCGAGGCCGGCGCGTTCGTGCTCGGCCGTGATGAGCCGGGAGGCGTCGTCTTTTGCTTCCTGCCAATCGTCTTCGTCGAACTCGTGGTCCGGGTCCTGATAGAGCTCCTTCGATCGGTTTAGCCACTTCGGCTTTGGATAGCTGCCGACGACGGTCGTCAGCAGGAAGTGGTCGTGCTCATGGTCCTCGGGTCGGAACTGGTCTTTGTTCTCGTTGACGGTCACTGGTGTGTCCTCGTTTGCGCTCATGTGGCTTTCACCTCGGCGAGTTCTGCGGCCGCAGCAAGGGCGGCGAGTTTCTCCTCGAACTTCGCGTACGGCAGGTAGAACGTCTCGGTGTTCGTCGTCAGGTACACCGTCTCGAACTCGGAAACGGGGATCTGGTCGTACACCCAGTCCACGCGGTCGCGGATCGCTTCGGGGTCCTCGACGAGCGTGTTCTGTCCATCGGCGAGCCCGAACGAGACGTCATCCGTCGCGCCATACTCCTGGATGTTGTAGAGGTTGTCCTCCTGATTCGCGACAAAGTCGAAGCCAACCGCGTCGATGTCGGCATCGAGCAGGTGCGCGTACACCTTCTCCTCGAGTGCACCCCAGTATGGCTGGACGACCACGTCGGCGTCGACCGCGCTGGCGACCTGGTCGATCGCTTCGCTTGCGCGTTCGTCGACGCCGTCTTCGGGCGCGTTCTCGACGAGGGATGGCTCGAGCAAGAACAGCGTCTCGACCTCGGGGAAGGCTGTTGCTTCGCCCTCCAAGAAGTCGGCGATTGCGCCGAGGAACTCGGCCTCGTCGCCGTAGTGTTCGTCGGTCGCCAGGTCGGCGAGCGAGTACGGTCCGGGGAGGACGGCCTGCAGGGCATCGTCGCCTGCGAGTTCGGCCGCCGTCTCGAGTTCGGCCGCCACGTCGCCGGTGGCGTCGAGGTCGCCGGTGACGACGGGCTCTCGATAGAAGTTGTTGTTGTCGTAGTAGCGGACGATCCCGTGCGTTTCGACGGCGTCGTTGACGGCCAGTGGATGGGCAAGCATGTCGTCCCAGCGCAGTTGGCCCTCAGCGATGCGGTCGAGGCCGGCGTCCTGTTGGGCCGCGATCACGTCTTCGCGGGCGTCCTCGTACGCGGCGGTGATCTCGCCGCTCTCGTCGCCGCTGATGAGGTCGTGTTTCTGGTGGCCCTTCAGGTCAGAGAGGTCGTCTTTCGCCCAGTCCGGGAGCGGAAAGAGTCCCGGTGTGGTCGAAACGTACTCAGTCATCGTATGCCGGCTAGGTTATACCGGTGCTTAATATTTTCCATCCTTTGTAATGCATTGCAGTAATTCTATTGGGGGATCTACGAGGCGGGCTCTTCTTACGTACAGGCATTGAGTGGCAGGAGTAGGCCTGACGGCGGAAAACAGCAATGCAGAGATTTCGGAGGGAGACGCTCTCCCGACTGCATGACTCGCAGTCGTGGCTGGTGCTACTCGAGTGCAACCAGTGCAAACTCCTGTTCGTCGACTTCGGCGACGACGTAGAGCACGCCGTCGTCGAGGACGGGGCCGGGGCCGACGTGACCGCCGAACTCTCGCCGGAACCGGACCGCGGGACCGTCCGAAAGAATTTCGCCAGGTGTCGGATCGAGCGCGTACAGTGCGTCACCACCGACGAACAGCGTCTCGCGGCCGTACGCGGGCGCGGTGTGTCGCCAGTCGCCGATGTCGTACTCCCAGTGGACTGAGCCGGTGTCGGTCTCGAGTGCGTGGAGTCTTCCCCACCCTGTGAGGAAGACGGAGCCGTCTGCGACGGCGATGCCGCGTTCCGTCCAGCCGGTGTCCGCCGACCAGTAGATGTCGTCTGCGTGACCGGCGTCGTCGGTCAGTGCGTAGGTCATCCCATCCCGGCAACTGGCGTAGATCGTGTTCGAGTCGACGCTCGGTGGACCCATCGGTGCCGCGGGGAGTTGCCAGCGCCGAAAGCCAGTGCCGTCGGTGCCGAGGACGTAGAGCATCCCCGCTTCCGTCGCGACGACGATCCCGTAGATACTAACGATCGCGGCGTGGTCGTGAATCTGCCCGAACAATTCGCGTCGCCACAGTTCCTCGCCGGTGTCGGACTCGAGTGCAACGAGCGTTTCGCCTGCACCGAAGCACAGTTCGCCCCTAGCGTCGGTCGCCGGTGCCGTCACGTGTCCTGGCTCGTCGAACGACTGATCCCACACCTGTTCGCCGGTGGTCGCGTCGAGCGCGTACATCGCACCCGATGTCGGGACGTACGCGACACCGTCGCGGACCAGCGGTGGCGCTCTGGCGTCGTCAAACGTCCAGCGTTCGTCGCCATCGGCTGTGTCCAGCGCGCGAAGCCGCTGTTGAGACTCGAACAGATAGAGGGTCCCGTCGGCGACGATTGGTTCGTGGTAGGTCAGCTGTGTGGTTTCGACACGCCAGCGTTCGGTCACGCCCTCGACCGGTGCCTCGCCGTCAGCCACTTCGCGAGTGTTAGCCGCATTGCAGCCGACGCTCGACCACGAACCGTTCGCACCGAGAATGTGACTTTCGGGATCAGGGAGTTCGTCGACACCAGCGGCCGCGGCTCACTGGGTGACGGTGACCGGACACGCGATAGACAGCCAGCGAGGGCGGCACTACCAACGAGTGCACTCGCCAGCAGGGAGCGACGTGTGGAGGGCATCAGTCGAGAATGTTCAGCCACCTGAAAAGTAGTTTCGGATTCAGGGCACGGGACTCAGTAGTGTAACTCGAGTACCGTCAGCGTCTCGAACGGGAACGACTCGTCGGCGATAGCGACGGCGCTGAAGCCTTCCTCGCCGGCGCGTTCGACCACTTCGTCGACGCCGGTGAGGCTACTGACGAGCAGGTAGACGACGCCGTCGGGGGCGAGCACGCGCCCGACGGCGGCGAGGAACGGGTCGATGACGGCGCGGCCGTCTTCGCCGCCAGACAGGGCGTGTTCCATCCAGTCGTCCCACTCGTTTTCGGGTTCGGTCGGCAGGTACGGCGGGTTGAACAGCACGGCGTCGAAGGTGTCGTCGGCGAACGGCGAGACGAGGTCGGCGCGCACGGTCTCGACGGCCCCGCCCCTGCCCGACCCCTCCTCGCTACCGTCGCTCCGCGCCTGTCGGACTGCGTGTGGGTTCAGATCCGATGCGATCACACGGGCAGCCGTCTCGTCGGCGACGCGGTTGGCGACGTAGCCCGAACCAGTTCCGACTTCGAGAATTGTCGCCTCGGGGCCGTCACGGCCGTGTTTGTCGAGGTAGCCACACGCCGCCTCGGCGAGGAGTTCCGAATCCTCCGCGGGTTGATACACCTCCGTTTCGATGCCGCGTTGGTCTCGTAGGTCCATCTCAGTGGTCCTCCGGTTCGGTCATCTGGTACTCCGTGCCGCTGTTCTCCTCGTCCGCCGACGAGGTGCCATCCGGTGTCGCGCCAACGCCTGCGAGCGGCACATCGGTGTCAGGACGACTCGAGAGTTCGCGCTGTGGGTACGGGATGCCGATCCCTTCCTCGTCGAAGGCCTCCTTGATCGCGTTGATTGCGGCTGTCTGGGCCTGCATGTACCGCCTGGCGCTTGGCTTGTCGATCCAGAAGCGGACACCAAGCACGACCGAGGAGTCACCGAGCTGTTTGGTGATTACTTGCGGCCCAGGTGCGGAGAGTGGCCGCTCGAGGTCGGCGACGGTTTCCTCGGCGAGTTCGGCGGCGCGTTCGATGTCGGCGTCGTAGTCCACCCCGACGTCGATTTCGACGCGGAGGCGACCGCGCTTCGATCGGTTCGTCACCATACTTGAGGAGATGACGTCGTTGGGGATCATGATATATTCGCCGTCGAACGATCGGATGCGCGTGTTGACGATCGAGATGTCGGTGACGATCCCCTGGTTATCCTCGACTTCAATCCAGTCGCCGATCTCGAACGGGCGGGCGAACATCAGGACGAAGCCGGAAAGGACCGTCCCGAGGACCTGCTGGGCGGCCATCCCGACGACGATGCCGAGGAAGCCGGCACCGACGAGGAGGCCACCGAGGTCGTCGACCCAGATGCCAAGAATCATCACGAGCGCGACCGACCAGATGATGACCTGCGAGACGCGATGGGTAACCTCGCGCTGGTGGTCCGTCACGGCCGACGCGGAGCCGAGCACCTCGTCCAGCACGCGCTTGACGAACCGCATGACGATGAACGAACCGACGATCAGGATGAACGAGGCGATCGCCTGTGCGACGACTGTCGCGCTCAGATCGGACTCCGTCGAGAGCTCGTAGATCTCGTCGGTCTGTCCCCAGACGCCGAGGACGATCGCGAGCGAGAAGACACAGGTTCCGATCAGCACGACTGTCGAGGCGATATCGCCGTACAGCGGTCGGCTCCGATTGCTAATCCAGGCTTGCAACCGTCGGTAAAAAAGCAACACCGCAATCAGGAGACAAGCGGCTACGACGGTGATGGCGACTCTGAGTTCGGTCGCCTGAAACGTCTCTGCGAGCCAGTCGAAGCCTGATAGTCCAACATCCATAGCTATCGTCGGTCTCTCGACTCTCTCAATCGTACAGCTTTGAGTATCCGTCGGTCAGACGCGGGTCGCGTCGTCGGACAGACAGCTTGGGGTGTTTGGTGCGGTAGAACCCACATTACTCCATCAGGATTCTGACGCCGACTCTCATTCTGATTCCGCCTCTAGCTCACCGACCTCGCTCGCGAGTTCCGCGAGCGCGGCGAACTCGGCCGGTGCCATCGCGCCGGCACGCTTCTGGAGCACGTCCTCATCTGCTGCGTCGACCACCGCGTCGGGGTCCTGGAGCCCCGAAATGTGGGCCGTATTCCGAATCCCGTTGCGGATTGTCTTGCGCCGCTGCGTGAACAATGCCTTGACGAATCGAAGGAAGAACGCCTCGTTCTCCACGTCATACTCCGGCTCCCGTGGAACCAATCGAACAACCGCGCTCTGGACCGCCGGCGGCGGCGAGAACGCCTCCTTCGGGATCGACTCGACGAGTTCGGCGTCGGCGTAGTGCTGGGTCGACACCGAGAGCCGGCCGTACTCTGAAGTGCCCGGATCGGCGACCATCCGCTCTGCAAACTCCTGCTGGAACATCAGTACGAGCGGACGCTGCTCGGGCAGTAGCCGGAACGTGATTTGACTCGAGACGCCGTAGGGCAGATTCGACACCGACGACGTGAACTCGGGCAGGTCGACCTCGAGTGCATCGCCCTCGATCACGGTCAGGCGACCCGCGTCGATGGCGTCGCTGAACTCCTCTTGCAGGAACTCGGCAAGCGGTGGATCTCGTTCGACGACGGAAAGGTGGTCGTCGGCACCGATCGTCTCGAGTAGTCGGTCGGTCAGTACACCGGTGCCTCCACCGATCTCGAGGACGTGGCTCGTGTCGGCGTCGATGTCAGTTAGATAGGTCGGCAGGCGGTCGAGGACGCGATCGTCGACGAGAAAGTGTTGATCGCGGTTCGGATCGCCGCGGACGCCCGCGCGGGCGATCAGTCCATCTGGGTCTCTCATTGCCGGCGGTATGGGTGGCAATGGTGTAAACGCACCGTCTCGCGGTGTCCGGTTTGGTCACGGTGGCGCTTTGCCTCCGGGTGACCCACGTTGTTTTACCCTCTCGGTGGGAACGGACTGTAATGACGGCCGCAGACAGTCCGATCGACATCTTACTTATCGAGCCAAATCCTGGCGACTCCCGCCTCTTTACCGAGTCGTTCCAGGACGCTAGTTTGACCAACACAATTCACTCGGTCACTGACGGCGAATCTGCGCTCGACTTCGTCCACCAGCGCGAGCCCTACGCGGACGAGTCGACACCCGACCTGATTTTACTCGAGCCACAACTCCCCAGAACGACTGGCTTCGAAGTCCTCGCTGAGCTAAAGGACGAACCGGCGCTGTGTGAGATTCCAGTCGTCGTCCTGACTAGTTCAACCACGGGCGAGAAAATCGTCAAATCACACGATATCGAGGCGGATTACTACCTCCAGAAGCCGGTCTCCGCGGACGAGTTTCTCGAGTTCGTCCAGTCAGTCGAGGAGTTCTGGTTGACGATCGTCCAGCAGTCACCGGAAGAACAGTCCGCTGAACAAGACAACCAGTCTGGAACACCAGAAGAGCAGTCTGCAACGCAGGAACAGTGATTGGGCCGGTGACGCGACGCGCTGTCGCCGTCCGGGACGTCTGACTGAGAGGGTTACTTTGTACTTTGGACGTGCTTTGCAGTGTGAGCGGACTGTGACTACGCCTACCGATTTTGTTCGCTACCTACGGATTTCCACTACGTATTACTGCGTTCTACTGCCGGCCACTGCTATCTACTGATTCTGCTCTTGCTCGTGCCGGCCGACGAACGTCTGGTACTTCAGGTCCTCGTCGCGCAGCTCCTGGATGATCCGCTCGGCGACGATCTCGTCTGGGTCGTGGAGGCCGGAAACGCGTTCCGAGAGCTCCTCGAAGCTCTCGAACGGCTTTCGCTTTCGCTCGTCGAGGATCCCGTTGCGGAGTTTCTTCCCAATCCCGGGGAGGAGATTAAGCTGGTGGAGTCGTAACGTGATCGGCTGGGCGTCGTTGTAGAAGTCGACAAAGCGCTGTTCGTCTTCCTCGACGAGATCAGCGACCACGTACTCGAGTTCAGACTGTGCGCCCGAGGAGAGGTCCTCGTACTCGACGCGGTTGCTCTCGGTGACGATGTCGCGTTCGGACGCGGGTTCGACGACGACCTCGCTGCCGATGGTGAGGCGTTCGTCCTCGTCGAACGCGACTTCGTAGAGCTGGAAGTCCGTCGTCCCGAGGGCGTAGCCTGCGGGCGACTTCGCGTACTGCGGTCGGCCGTCGTCGGAGAGGCCATGTGCGAGGTAGTCCAACACGACCGCGCGCCGAACGTCCGTCCCATCGCTATCGACTTCGCTCATTGTCAAGCGATACGGGCACGGCGTACTTAAAGAGTCGGCCCGCTTGCAGCGAGCGCTGCAGTCGTGGGTCGGTCCCCCGTCGTTCGATCGGGTGGTGATCGCTCAGGCGTACTTCGCGACGACGTTGAGAATGTCGTCGAGCTCGTCGCCGGAGAGCGAGTAGCGCTGCTGTGCGTAGACCGAGCGCAGTTCGCTTCGGTTACGTGGCAGGAGGTTGGCGATCTTGTACGCTGTCGGTTCGTCGACTTTCTCGATCTCCTGCAGATCGGTGACGAGGTCCTGTGCGTCGTCGGGTTCGAGGACGGTGAACTGGTTGACGTGGTCGATCGCTCGCGCGAGTTCGTACGGCAGTTCCCGCTCTTCGTCCAGTGCGCGGTCGGCTTCGATGTCGGCGAGCAGCCCCTTCGTCTCCGAGACCGTCAGGAACTCCTCGTCGACGATCTCTTTGAAGATCGTCATAGTGGTATCTGTGTTCGAGAGCGCTGTGCGGTCTCAGACACGCTCTTCCGAGCGATCCTGGGCGCGCAGGTGTGCTGCGGTGACGATGAGCGTCTTGTCCTTGCCACCGTCGTTGATCTCGACCTTGAAGGCGTCGCCCTGCGTGCCGATGACTTCGCCGGTGTGACCGTCGAAGCGTGGGTGGAAGCGTCCCTTGTGAACACTTGGGTCGATCTTCAGGTGGACCTTTTCACCGACCTCGTACTGCTGAATCGCACGCTGTGGCGGCGAGGACCCGCGGTCTCGTGGACTGTTGGATAGCTTGTTCCGGGTTCCCTGACGAGGGCCATTAGATTTCGGCATAGTCGTACGCCCGTCTTGACCGGTGATGGTTATAAAACGCACGTCTTTCGCTCCCGCTCGGCCGCTGTCCATGGCGATGGTTCCCACACACTATCGTGCAACGGTCCCCTCGAAACAGTCTCCTTGATCGTAACAGTAACAATAATCCGACGGCACGACGCGTTGCTCTGTATGGACGACGACGCTGATTTCCCCACCGACGCCGACGCAGATCAGTTCCGGATCGAAACGCGATCGATTCACGCCGGCCAGGAGCCCGACGAGGAGACGGGCGCGCTGATGACGCCGATCCACGCGAACTCAACGTACGAGCAGGACGCTCCGGGAGAGCACCGCGGCTACGAGTACTCGCGAACCGGTAACCCGACCAGATCCGATCTCGAAGCGAATCTCGCCAGCCTCGAGAACGCCGAGTACGGCCGTGCGTTCGCGAGCGGGATGGCTTCGATCAACACCGTGCTCAACCTGCTTGACTCTGGCGACCACGTCGTCACGGGCAACGACGTCTACGGCGGCACCCACCGCATCTTCACGCAGGTGTACGAGAACTACGATATCGAGTTCACGTTCGTCGACATGACCGACCTCGACGCCATCGACGCGGCCTTCCAGGAGAACACCGAACTGCTCTGGCTCGAGACGCCGACGAACCCACTCATGTCGATCGTCGACATCGCGGGCGCAGCGGACATCGCCCACGACCACGACGCACTCTGTGCGATCGACAACACCTTCGCGACGCCGTACCTCCAGCAGCCCCTCGACCTCGGTGCTGACATCGTCTCGCACTCGCTGACCAAGTACCTCGGCGGCCACTCCGACGTGGTCGGCGGCGCACTCCTCACGAACGACGAGGAACTGGACGAGCGCTTTGGCTTCTATCAGAACGCCGTCGGCGCGACGCCCGGCCCCTTCGAGAGCTTCCTCGTCCTCCGCGGTACCAAGACCCTGCCCGTCCGGATGGATCGCCACTGCGAGAACGCCCGCGCCATCGCGGAGTGGCTCGACGACCACCCGGCCGTCGACCGCGTCTACTTCCCCGGACTCGAGTCCCATCCTGGCCACGAGATCGCCAGCGAACAGATGGCCGACTTCGGTGGTATGCTAAGCTTCGAACTCGATGCCAGCCTGGAGGAGGCGAGCGAGGTCGTCTCGAACACCGAGGTGTTCACACTCGCGGAGAGTCTCGGCGGCGTCGAGAGCCTGATCGAACAGCCCGCGCCGATGACCCACGCCACGATTCCGCGCGAGGAGCGCATCGATGCGGGGCTCACGGACGGCCTCGTCCGCGTCTCGGTCGGCATCGAGCACGTCGACGACCTGATCAACGACCTTGAGCAGGCGATCGACGGCGCACTCGAGTGAGTGTATCGGCGACCAACGACCAACACCTCACGCACACTGTATTTCACCACGCAACGTACGAGTCCAGGATCGTCTCAAACCCCTCAAGATATTCCTCAAGGTCGACGCTCTCGAGTGCATCGTTGAAGCGCGCCGCCTCGGCATACTCGACGCGCCAGCGGTCGAGGAAGTCATCTTCGATAGACGAGCGCTCGATACTCCGAACGATCTCGTCCACTGTTTCTGACGCCTGCCCGTGCTCCGCAGTAGCGCGCAGTGTGTGCAAGTCTTCGCGGTTGATTACGTCCGTTTCGACCGCGCGGATGACCACTCCCGAACTGAAATCACCTTCGGCGAGTTCCCGCTGCCAGGTCGCGAGCCAGTTGCCGATCCGGGCCATGCGCTGGGTTCTGTGAGTTACCTGCCGAAGCGTGGAAAGGTCTGCTCGGTCAAATTCCGGTGCGTTCGCCAGGTCAATGACGGCGTAGACGTACACCATCATGTTGTAGGAGTCGTAAGTCCACAGCTCCTGCTCCGAGACGAGATCGGGGGAACGATTGGTGAGCAGTGAGTATTCGACCGCATCGAGAACCTGTCGCAGATCGAACTCGAAAAGGTCGACGAACTCGGCCGCCCGCGGGCTCGCATCGTATCGTTCCCGGAATTGGTTCCAGATATCGGTACTGAGGTCAATTATCTCACTGTCAACACTGTCTTTCTCGGGATCGGTGGACTGATTGTCGAATGGGATGGGTATCAACTCCGCGAGCGTCGCCTGATCGTTATGACGCTCTGCAATATCGTCCGCAATTGTGATGTACATCGTTGCGAGTAACTTTGCCGTTCGGACGCGGTTTTCCAATTCATCGTCAACACACGAGAGTCGAACCTCAGGAGTCCCGTTGTAGCCCCAGCGCCACGTCGAGTGTGGCCTGTCGCCGATGACCTTGTCGTACCGTGCAATGTAGTCAGCAACCGGTTTGGGGAAAGGGTCCTGTTCACGGTCCAAAATAGGATCTGATTCGCTGTCGATATCGGTGATGGAGGGGACGATCGAGGGCTGATTTTCGTCGGACTGTTTATGCACCATATTACCAATAGACATTACAATCCATTAGTTGTATCATTGAGTTGTTGATACAACGGTTCCGAGAATTATCGGGATGACCACCCATAGTCGCCACACGTGGACTCTGACGCCAGCTTATCGCACTTCCGGTACGATCGATTACGGTAGCTAGAACGCATTGCTATGGTGGTCATGTCCCATCAGATGAGACACCGAACCTGATGCAACACGCCACTCCCGTGATTCTCCTCGTCAGAGTTGCAGACGACTGTCCGTAGGCTCGTGTCCGCCTCGTTGATAGCGGTAACCGACATCCTTAGCGCGTCATATTCCGTTTCGCAACGTGTGAGCACAGAATCGTCTCGAACCCGCCGAGGTACGCTCCGAGGTCGATGCTTGCGAGCGCGTTGTCGAACCGCGCCGCGTCGGCACATTCGATACGCCAGCGATCGAGGAAGTAGGCTTCGACGGACGAGCGTTTGACGGCTCGAACGAGCGTGTCGAACCGTTCCGTTGTTGTTACTGATTCCGAGTCCGCCATTGATTCTAACCTTGCAGCCGAGCGCAGGTGCTGCAACTCTGTGGGATCGATCACGCCCGTTTCAATCGCGCGGACGACCACGCCTGAACTGTAGTCGCCCTCGGCGAGTTCGCGCTGCCAAGTCGCGAGCCAGTTGCCGATCCGGGCCATACGCTGAGTTCTGTCGAGCACCTGTCGGAGCGAAGCGAGTTCTGCTCGGTCGAACGTTGGTGCGTTCGCCAGATCGGTGAGGGCGTGGACGAACACCATCATGTTGGCAGAGTCGTAGGTCCACAGCTCCTGCTCCGAGACGAGATTGGGGTCGCGATTCGCGAGCAGCGAGTACTCGATGGCGTCGAGCACCTGCCGCAGGTCGAACGCGAGGAGATCGCCGAACTCGGTTGCACGGGGGCCCGCGTCGTACAGCTCCCGAAAGCGGCTCCAGACGTCGATCGCGAGGTCGACTACGGGGCTGTCGACGCCCGCACAATTGGGATCGGCACACTGGCTGTCGAACGGGACGTTCGCTAGCTGTGCGAACGTTTCCCGGTCGCCATGCAGCTCCGCAACATCGTCTGCGATCGTAATGAACAGCGACGAGAGAAGTTTTGCCGTCCGAACTCGCGAGCCATACTTGTCGGCGACACACGAGAGTCGAAATTCGGGGAACGCGCCGTAGAGCCAGCGCCAGAGTGAGTCCCCTCGATCCCCAATGATATCCTCGTAGCGCGCGAGGAGATCTGTCACAGATTCGGGAAGCGGGTCCTGTTCTCGGTCCGTAATCGGATCCGTCTCACTGTCAAGCGCGGGAGTTGGTGGGACGAGCGGGGATTGGTGCCCGATGGTGGGCTCGTTCTCCATTATATAACCAATGGAAACCTAACCGTATTAGTTGTATTGCTGTCGTGTCGGGCGAACCCGCAGAAGCTATCGGGACGGCGACCCATAGCCGCCACGTATGGACGCTGATGCTGTCGTACACGCACTGCCGATCACGGTCGACTACGGCGGGCAGGATCTCGCGATCACGCCCGCAGTCGTCGAAACCGAACGCGGCCTCGTACTGTTCGATGTCGGCCCCGCCGAGTCCGGTGCGGTCGACGCCATCGAGACGCACCTGCGCGCACTCGAGTACGAACTCACAGACATCTGGCTGGTCATCCTCACGCACCACGACGGTGACCACGCGGGCGCGCTCGAGACGTTGCTTGATCGCACCGACGCGATGGTCGCGGCCCACCGTGAGGAAACGCCGTACGTGACGGGCGAGCGTGACCCGATCAAGGGCAGTGGCGACGACAGGTATCCGCCGGTGTCGGTGGATATCGAACTCGTCGGTGGCGTTTGCGTCCCGACGCTCGCGGGCCCGTTCGAGGTTGTCGAGACGCCAGGTCATTCCACGGGCCACATCTCGATTCACTTCCCTGACGGCGAGTTGCTGGTTGCCGGTGACGCGCTGGTTGCGGACGGTCCGGGTGACGGTGCCGACCGACTCGCTGGTCCGAAACCGGAGTTCACACCCAAGATGGAGCGGGCACTCGAGTCCGTTGCGACGCTCGCCGACCTCGATGTCACGCACACGCTCTGCTATCATGGCGGCTACGTCCCAGCAGGAGCGGATCGGATTCGCGAAATCGCAGAATCGGACAGGCACTGACGGCGGCCGCCGCTACTCGCTGACGATGTGGCCATCGAGGTAGTTCCGAATCGTGTCGTTGGAGGAGGGCGTCCGCTTGCAGAACGTCACGACGCGGTCACCGTCTTCGTGATAGTCGTCCTCAATGTCGATGTTGAGCCCCTGGCCACGGAGGTGTTCGAAGAGCACGTCGATCGTCTCATCGCTCGCGCGGACGGTGTGGCGCTCGCCGAGAGTGTCACCGTCCTCGACTGTCTGGATCGCCTCGCGCATCGAGCAGAGGATCGATTCACCGACTTCGTGTGCGCGCTCGCGAGCGTCCTCGTCGTCTTCGTCCCACTCGACGGTCTGGAACCCCTCTCTGAGCAGTCGGCGGAACATGAACGCCTGGCCGTAGTCGAACGGGAGCGAGAACGCGTACGCGAGATCCGAGTTCGTCGACGCCGAGGTCGTGTACTTGAGCAACGTGTTCCCATCGAGCGATTTCAGTATGACGCCCTCGCGGTTTTCGGCGTCGAGTTCGCGGATGATCTCCTGCACGCTCGCGGCCGCGTTGTCGACATCGACGATCTCGAACAGCGGCGTTTGCGGGACACCGAACGCCTCGTAGCGCTCGCGCCGCTCCTGGACCGGCAGTGGGTCACCCGACTCCCGGTCGCGCCAGTCGAACGCCCGGAACGCGATCGAGTCGACGCCTGGATACTCGTGAGCCGTGTATGGATTCTCCGGGCCGATCATCTCTCCACAGACCATCGCCTGGGGATGGGCCTCGAACAGGTCGGCAAGATCGACCAGCCGCCGGAGCAGACGCGTCGTGAATGGGCAGACCATCCCGCTCCTGGTGAACGCGAGCTGTTCGCCGCCGAGCTGGGCAATGCGAACGTTGTAGCCGTTTAGCTTCTCCTCGACGGCGATTCGTTCGTTCCTGTCGAACTGTGTCGGAATGCCTGTCTTGAGTACCAGTGTTCGGGGTACCTTCGGGAAACCCCGGACAACCTTGCCGTCGATCAGGACGGTCCCGCGCTCGACCCCGCGACGGTAGTCCGGGACGTGACGGTACTCGAGTCCCTCGTAGTTTCGGTGCTCGAAGTGAGGTTCGAGTCCCTCGAAGGCGGATTTGCCGATGCCGAGTTGACTGTGGTAGGTCGTCTCATCGGTGTCAGCGTCCGGTTTCGTTTCTGTCTCGTTGTTTGTCTCAGTGTCGTCTGGATGCTCCATCGATACTTGTACGAGGGGCAGCGGAAAGAATCCTGACCACCATCGTGGTCACCGAAACGGAATTCTCATCGGGCTGGCGTTCCAAACGGGTGGTAATGCGAATCGAACTCCGCGTCTGCCAGCACTGTCTCGACGGCGATCACGCGACCGAGGAGAAGTCGAAGCTGTTGCAGGACATGGTGGCCTGCGCCGAGAAGATTAAAGAGCACAAACACGTCCTCGACCTCGATGCAGTCCACATTCGCCGCGTTCGGGACGACGAACCAGGCAAACCCGAGGCGTTGCCGGTCGTCGCGGCGACCATCCAGAACAACCAGATCGTCCTCAACGACACCCAGCTCGTCGCGGAGGGCCAGGACGGAAACATGCTGCTGTACGCGAACCCGAGCGACATCCTGACGGTGCTTGCGGGGAATATCGACGAGATCAGCAAGGCCGTCCACGAGGACGTGACCGTCGATCTCTCCGAGCGCGGCGCACAGATCGTCTCGCAGGCGGATCTGGGTGCTAAGGGTCCGCAGGGAGGGGAACAGGGTCCAGGGCCATCACCGGGTCCGTAACTGGACGCGCCGCGGTCGCAGCGGTCGTTGCCCTCGTCGTCACACACTGCTGTCTCGCCGTTTTACCACCTTGGGAAATCTCTCAGGCCACCAGCGACCCCACCGTCCCAGCGTAGTTATTTCCACCTTCGTCTCCTACACACCACATGGCCACCTCTAGCGAGGCCTTCAAGCAACGGTTCGTCCTCGACACCTCCCTCTTTCTCACCGAAGAGATTCGTCACAACGAAGAGTCACTCGAGGACGCCATCCTGCGCCTCCTCGAGTTGATCGCCAACGCGCGGCTCAATCTGGGCATCTCGTGTTACATGCCGCCGACGATCCACGACGAGTTCACGACGATGCTCGCGGCCCGCGACGTGAACGACGAGGTGTACTCCCGACTGAACACCTGGGTGATCCGAAAGCATCCCGACCGCTACGCCGTGACGATCCCTGCGAACGTCGTCTACAGCTTCGTCGACGAGATGAGCGGCCGCGTCGACCGTGGGCTCCGGGTGTCTGAAAAGGCGGTCCGACGCGCTGAGGACGCAGTCGACGAGCCACTCGAGGACCACGAGTACAAGACAGAGATCGACGCCATCGTCTCGGATCTGCGCGAGAAGTACCGCACTGCGATGCGGACGGGAGTGCTCGACTCTCGTGAGGATTTCGACCTGTTGATTCTCGCGCGCGAACTTGATGCTGGTGTGGTCACCGAGGATAGGGGGATCATCGACTGGACGGAGGACTTCGGCCTTCGGTTCATTCGAGGTCGGGAGTTCCCGACGCTCCTGGAGCAGTATCTGACGGCAGTGGATCCGGAGACACGGCGGACGATTGATTGATTCCGTTCGCTGTCTGTTGTCCGCTCTTTGCGATTCAATATCTGGTACCTGGCACTCGTATCCATATCCGTATCCGTATCCGTATCCGGAATCTGGCACTCGTATCCCGTCTCTGGTATCGGCATCCGATGTCCAGCAGCCGGCATCACCACAGCGCTAGTTCGTCTCAGCTGGCGTGGCCGCGGGCGCATCCATGCGTTGCTCGGCGAACAGGAGCCACAGCGAACACAGGAACGCGATAGCGACGGCACCGGCGAGGATTCCGAACGCGATGCGGTAGCCGAACTCTGTGTAGGCGACGGTGCCGCCGATGGTTTCGCCGGTCTGGTACCGATCGAGCGCGAGCCCCATCACGGCGGGAAGCACGGTTGCGCCGACGAAGCCGGCGGTGTTGACGGTTGCCGTCGCGACGCCGCTCGCGCTGGCAGGGTAGCGCTCTTTGACGATCGAAAGCGAGAGCATAGCTGCCCCAGCCAACAGTCCACAGCAAAAGTACGAGACGGCGACGAGATACCGGGGTGGCTGGCCGAACACTGGAATCACGCTCAGTGCGATCGCGAAGCAACCGAGCCCGACCGCCATCGGGAGTCGTCGTCGCGCGATGCGGTCCGAAACCCAGCCGATGACTGGTGGGCCGACCAGCATCCCAACGGAGCCAAGGAGCGTGTAGTACGAGGCCGTCGTCGTATCGACGCCGTAGACGACGACCAGATACGGGATCCCCCAGAGTCCGAGCAGGGTGAGGAGCGCACCGTTGCCCGCAAAGAAGACGATCGAGAGCAGCCACTGGACTCGGTCTTTCGCGAGCAGTCGGAGGTTCTGCCAGGTCTCTGCGAGCGAGATAGATGGTTGCTCGGGGACCCCGTCGATTGGTTCGAGTCCGGCGTCGGCGGGAGAACTCCGCGCCAAGACGTACACTGCTGTGGCGGCGACCAGCCCGACAGTGGCGAGGCCGAAGATGGTCGATCGCCAACCGACCGTGCCGACAGCGACAGCGAGCGGTGTCGTCGCGAGGATCGCGCCCAGGCCGGCAACGCTTGCCGTCAAACCAGTCATCGTGGCGAACTCGTCCGCGCGATACCAGTTTGCACAGAATCGAAGAATCGAGACGAAGATGACGCCGCTGCCGAGGCCGATCAGAGCGCGAGAGAGAAATGCCGCGAAGTAACTGTTACTGAGCGCGAATCCGATCGCACCGACGCTGAGAACGACACCGCCTGCCGTTCCGACGTACCGCGGACCGACGCGGTCGGCGAGGACACCGGTCGGAATCTGGATTAGTGCATAAATAAGGAAGAACGAGGCGTGAAGGGTACCCAGTTGTGCGGCCGTCGTCCCGAAATCGACAGTCAACTGTTCAGAGAGGACGCCAGTCGAGAGTCGATGGAGGTTGACGAGGAGGAACACTGTGGCGAGCGCACCCCACGCGAGCCAGCGACGATTCGTCGGATCCGAGAGCAAATTCACGTCTACAGTCTCTCACAGACACCGTCCAGTAAACGTTGCGCTGGCGGCAGTGCTGGTCGTCTTGGTGACTCCAATTCCAAGTCGCATGTCGCTATCTGTCTCTTGGTATCGTGGCTCGTAAGCGGTGTGCCATCATAGGACAACCATGTGCTTATTTGCCAAAAAAGAGCAGATGTGTGCGCATCTATACGAAATTATTTTTCATTTGTGTTCAAGATACCTGTAACTCTTGCATAGGTGGCTACCCTTATCATTGTCTCAGTTGGTACGGTGGATTGTGAATCGACGACGTCTGCTGAAAGGGATTGGTGCAGCATCTACTGTCTCGCTTGCTGGCCTTGCCGGCTGTCTCGACAACGAGGAACTGACCTGGATGATTCCGTGGTCCGAGGGCGGTGGCACGGACACCTACGCCCGTCAGCTCGGCCCACTCATGGAAGAAGAACTCGACGGCTCCGTTGTCATCGATAACCAGCCTGGTGCGGGGAGCCTTCGCGGCATCGAGTGGCTCCACAGCCAGGCCGACGACGGCACCGTCTTCGGCACCGCGAACACGCCAAGCTGGCAGTTCGGCTGGCGGCTCGAGGGCATCGACGACTGGCACCCGTCTGACTTCGAACCGATCGCGTACTCCGGCGTCTTCGGCTACACGATCATCGTCAACGACGAACTCGGTGTCAGCGACTTCAGCGAACTACAGGACGCCTACGCCGACGGCGAGGTCGACAACTTCGCGTATCAGGGCGTCGGCCACGACAGCCACGTTATCTCCTACCTGCTTCGCGACGAGTACGATCTCGAATGGGAGAACGCCGTCGCCTACGACGGCGGTGGCGAAGTCAACGAAGCCGTCATCTCCGGCGAAACGCCGGTCGGCATCGCAACGAACACCTCCGCCGCCGACGCCGCCGACTCTGGCGACGTCAGCGCCATCGTCAACCTGATGGACACCGATATTGACGCCTTCCCAGAGATTGACCAGATCACCAACTACGGCGACAGCCTTGCGTACATCACCGAATTCAGACAGACTCAGATCGCGCCGCCAGGCACCCCGGAAGACGTCCGCCAGGACCTCGCCGACGCAATCGAGTACGCTGCAACCCACGACGAGGCCCAGGAGTGGGCCGAAGAAACCGGCAACGTACTCGAGTACGGTGATATAGATGCGGCGGCCGACGACCTCGGCGGTGCGCTCGACGACCTCGAGGAGAACGTCGACTTCGAGGCGTTCCAGGAGCGGATCGAAGAAGACGCATAACCTGACGTGGTCGCTCACACTCGCTGGTCTGGTGTGAGTCGCGTGTGTAGTGTGCGTAGTGTGGGTGATGTGAGTCGTGGAAGTGGCGTGTGCAATGTACGCAGTGTGAATAGTGTGCGTGCCACGGGATAACACCAGTACCAACACCAACCGATAATCCAGGAAATCACAATTGATGGACGACACAGACACCGTTGGCGAGACCGTTTCACGCACTTCCAGAGAGGGGATCGAGACGGTCACGACCCGACTCAGTGACGCGGGTGAAGTCGTGTTCCGCGAACGAGGGACGATGGAGCACGTGTTGTTGCTCTGTTTCCTCGTCGCTGCGAGTTACATGTTCTGGGAGGCCAGCGAGTTTGCCGCGAGCGCGGCGATGTTTCCCCGGCTAACAGCCGGAGCGACGATCGTGCTTTCGCTCTTGCTCCTCGGACGAAACTATCTGCCGGGTCCACTTCGGCGATTCGTTGCCGAGCCGGCACAGTTACTCGGCGGTGACGAGGACGATGTCGAAGCTGACGAGCAGCCAACCGAGCAGCCGACCGCAGGTGCCTACACGTACGACATCGACGATCCGCGGGGCCCCGCTGTCACCGCAGGACTGTGTGTGCTGTATCTGGGCCTGACGTTCACGATCGGGATGCTGTACGCAACGCCGATTTTCGTCGCACTCTTTGCATGGTGGGCGGGTATCGGCCGACAGCGGTCCATCGCACTCGTCGGCGTCGGCTTTCTCACCGCGCTCGTGTTCTACCTCGTTATTGCGCCAGAAATCGCGGTCGGCTGGTACACCGGCTGGGAACCGCCGGTACCGCTGTTCATCGGCGGGGGAGACACCAGTGCATGGGCCACACTCACTGTACTCGCTGGCGTCGGTGGCGGTCGGACAACGTGTGAAACGGCCCGTTCACACGGCACTACCGCTGACCGAGAGGGGACCACTCCCTGCGAGCACGGGGTGAATCCGAACCCATGACAGTCGAATCACTGTTCGGGGCATTCGAGACACTGCTCACGTTCGAGACGATGATCTGGGTGGTCCTCGGTATTCTACTGGGGATTATCGTCGGTGCGTTGCCGGGGCTCGGACCGCCGCTTGGGATGGCGATTATCTTGCCGATGACGGCACCGCTGTCACCGGAAAACGCGATTATCCTCTTGATCGGGATCTACAGCGGCTCGATGTACGGCGGGTCGATCGCGGCGATCCTCATCAATACGCCCGGGGTGTCGTCCTCGGCGGCGACGATGTTCGACGGTTACCCCATGTCGAAACAGGGGAAAGCAGCCACGGCGCTATCGATTTCGGCAACAGCGTCGACGATCGCCGGTTTATTCACGATTACGGCGCTGATCCTGTTCTCGCCGTTCCTCGTCGAGGTCGTGCTTGCAGTCGGTTCACCGGAGCGGTTCCTCGTTGCCGTGCTCGGCCTGGCGATGATCACCGTCGTCACCCGGGGTTCGGTGGCGAAGGGACTGCTTGCCGGTGTCGCTGGCTTACTCGTGACGACGGTTGGGTCGGCCCCGATGAGTCTCGACAACCGGTACACGGACTCGATGCTGCTGTACGATGGGATCGACTTCGTCGCCGTTCTCATCGGATTGTTCGCGATCGCAGAGATGATGAAACTCGCCGGACAGACGGGCGGTATCGCTGATCAGGCGGTCGACATCGGCGGCGGCATTATCGACGGCGCAGTCGAGACGATCAAGCGCCCGTTCACGGTGTTCAAATCGAGCATGATCGGGATGATCGTCGGCTCCATTCCCGGCGCTGGCTCGACGGTTTCGAACTTCGTCGCCTACTCCGAGGCCGTCCGCAGTTCGGACGATCCTGATTCCTTCGGCTCCGGTAACGAGACCGGTGTCGTCGCCTCGGAGGCATCCAACAACGGCACTGTCGCGGGTTCGCTCATTCCTGCGATCTCCTTCGGTATTCCCGGCAGTTCCTCGACGGCCGTCCTTATCGCGGGGCTGCTCATGCACAACCTGCGACCCGGCCAGAGTATGTTCGATCCGAGCGGCGAACTCGCGTTGACTTACACGATGTTGCTCGCGTTGCTGGTTGGAAACGTCATCATCCTCCTCGTCGGGCTCACACTGGTCACTCGACTCGGCATCCTGACCCGAATCGACACGAACTACCTCATTCCGATGGTCGTCGTCCTCTCGTTCCTCGGGACGTACGCCCTCGACTCGAACCCCATCGACGTTGTGACGATCATCGTCTTCGGCGTGATCGGCTTCTACATGGTGCGGTACAATTACTCCGTGATCGCGTTCGTCCTCGGAGTGGTCCTCGGTGGCATTGCCGAGAATAACCTCTACACCTCGCTACAGATCTCCGATGGCTCGTATATGATCTTCCTCAACCCGATCGAGTACGGCTGGCTCTCGCCGCTACTCGTGGTCGCAATCGTCGCGATCCTGTTTGGTCCGTTCCTGAAGGGCCGACTCGATGCGTACCGAGAATCGGCCTGATGCGTCGCTTTTTCAGTATCTTCGAATCGGCCTACGCTGGATCGATGGTACTCGAGTGCTTTCGGAGTCTACCGTCTACACTATAGTACCAACTGCAACTAGTTACACACTGATCGCACGTTCGCGGTTCTCGCTCAGTTCACTCGCTCCGACCCGCGCTGCCGTCGTGNACACTGATCGCACGTTCGCGGTTCTCGCTCAGTTCACTCGCTCCGACCCGCGCTGCCGTCGTGCGATCAGGTGCGCAGTGACTTGCAGTGGCTACTATAGCGGTGGGTGAGGGTGTGGCAGAAGTATGATCAGATTTGGGAGCCACGTCAGTGTGCTACCCAACGCGGGCAGCTACCCGACGCAGCCAAGCTGTCAACGCAGTCGCTCACGACCAGTTACAGCGAACACGGATCGAAAATCGATTCGGATCCGAGTTAGATACGACCGACGTTCTCGACGCCGACGCTCTCGACGCCTTCGACGTCATCGAAGTTCTCTTCGACGGTTTCAGTGCCGCCGGAGCCGTCAGGGACGATCACGGTCGGGTAGAGTGCGACGAGGCCGAACGCGACTTCTTCGCGCTCGACGCCGTTGATCTTCGCACCCTCGGGGAGCGCGCTCTCGAGGCGTTCCTGCAGCGCGTCCAGATCGATCTCAGGGCTGTCCGGCATGACCTTAATTTTGGCAGCGACTTTTCCCATTGATATCAGGGTCCGGTGAATCCGCACTCGTTGCACTCATAGAGGTTGCTCTGCTTGCGGCACTTGGCACAGCGGTAAATCTGCTTGCCACACTCCGGACACTTGAACGCCGCGGCGTTCGTACCGGCGATGTTGATCCCACAGGAGACGCAGGATCGTGCCTGCTGATCGTCCGTCGTACTCATACCCCTTCCTTTCCGCCCGCCGTTTTTAACGGTTGTCTTTTGTGTGTTCCCGGTGTGTGTCCACGACACGTACGATATCCACGGCATGTACGTCAGGTCGTCGTTCGTCCCTGCTCGTCCCTGCTCGTCCCTACTCATCGCCACTCGTCGCAAGTCCCAGTGTGAGCGTTTCAAACCCGCGTCACTCGTCCGAATCGATTGTCGTCCCCGACTCCGTAATGCGCGCCCGGTTGGGGTACTCGAGTACCGGTTGGCGGCCCAGTGTCAGCAGTCGCTCAACGAGAGTCATCTCGTCTGCGGCAGGGCTTGGCTTGTCGGCGGGCTCGTATGTGACGACGAGGCCGTCGTCCTCGGCCGACATGCGTACGATACACAGGTGATACGAGGGGTAGTAGACGGGCGGGAGAACTCCGGTGATGACGTCCCGGCGGTGGAGCCGCTTTAGCCAGGTACCGGTGTTGACGAGCAACCGGTCGTCGACGACGGCCATCGTCGGCCGATGGGTGTGGCCATAACAGAAGACTGCGGTGTCCGGCCGTTCCTCGAAGACATCCCGTGCGGCTTTGCTGTACGGCTTGTCGGGGTCAACGGTAAGGTCGGTGTCACGGATGCCGAACCGGTCGATAGTCGCGCTGAGGTCGCGCAGGACGAGGTAGACTGGAATGCTCGCGAGGAGCAAGATACCGACGACAACAACGTTGGCGACGAGCAGGAAGTGGACCGCTTCACCGACGAGTCCCAGCTGTGCGAGTACGTCGTCCGTCACACCGACTGGCATGGTCCAGATGCCTGCGACATCGAGGGCCGCCAACACGGTGATGACGACGCTAACGTTGAACAGCAGGAGAATCGGCAGCAAGGCGTACCGAAGCGTTGGTTTCATTTCCCGGTAGAAGTACTTCGAGAGGAGCCAGCGGGGCACGCGTTCGGTCGGTGTCACCGCCTGAACGTCCTTGAGCCAGTTGTACCGACCGCGATCCGAGAGGCGTCCCGCTCGACTCGTCACCAGGATATTGTAGTAGTAGCCGAGTGGCTTCTCGTAGGGATTCCCGAAGTCTTCGAGCCGATTGTTGGGGTCTTGTCTATGGCCGTGTTCGAAGTGAATCGTCCGGTCGCCGAGCTGTCGAGTTAGCGACTCGGCCCGAACGAGCGTGACGTTGTACTCTGCCAGCAGCTGTTCGTACGCCTCGTATGCGGCGAGTTCGCTGTCGTGGTTGCCTGGAAGCAACGTAATCGGAATCGCCGCACCAGTGGCGCGGAGTTGTTCGAACAGGTTCGGATATCGCTCGACGAGTATGTCGAACTTTTCGGGACCCTGGGACTCGGTGAACTCCCAGAGGCCAAACAGGTCCCCGTTGATCACGAGTTCTGCCGATTCGTCTGTCGTCTCGAGTCGGCGAAGGAACGCGAGCAGTTCGGGGAGGAAATCGATGTCGCCCAACTGCTCGTCGCCACCGATGTGGAGGTCGCTGATGACGTAGTACACCGGTTCCTCGCCGTCAGCACCCATAGAGACCTGTTCGCGTGCAACCACAATAACTGCCCGTGCTGTTCCGAACCGTGTCTTCCAGAATCTATTCTCCCCCTGCCACGTCCCCATCTGTGACACGTAGTTTCTCACCCAGAAAATGCTGGACTGTCTATTTTATACCCCAGAAAGAAAGAATGGATGCGGCCTGGTTCCCACACACTGCCGGCACCGACATAACATCGGTCTCGGCGCTGCCCGATGGGTGGTGGAGTGCCTGGCCGTGCCTCTGACATTTCGCTGGGGATGCGCACCGCTAGCCCGCGGAGCGCCGTGCAACTCAACATTCAAACCCCAGCCACCCCTACAGTGAGTGAATGCGCCTCGACGACTATATCGAGGAACTCGAACCCGACGAGGAAGCCGAGCGCCGCCGCCTCGCGAAGGAAAAGTCCTACGCGATCACGGACCACCTCGAAGAGTTCGAACGCCGCTTCGACGACGCGTTGAGCGGTGACACCCTCGTCGGCTCGACCGCCCCCTCGATTTTCGTCGGCCGATCAAACTATCCCGACATCCCGGTCGGCGTGCTCTCACCGGTCGGTGACGAGGACGACGCCGAGGAGTACGTCACCGACGGCAACTGGTACCAGCAGGGGTACGCTATTGACGACGTACTCCAGCGTCGCACCGGCTTGCTGAACTCCAACAAGCGCGCGAACGTCGACTCCCCCGCCATTGCGAGCCGCCTCACGCCCTCCGTTCACGACACCTGGGACGGCTTCGTCGGCGTCCAGCGCGAGGTCGCCATCGCCGGCAATCCGGTCGACCTCGAAATCGGCCTCGACGATACACCCGATCTCGGACTCGATGTGGGAACAGACGTCGCAACGCCGCGCGGCCCGCGTGCCAACGCCCGGAACGCAGAGCTTCGGGAAAACCCGTACGTCCCGAAACCGGTCAAAAAAACCTTAGAAGACGACGACTGGCAGGCACAGGGCGCGATGACCTACCTCTACCGGCGCGGCTTCGACGTCTACGAGATCAACTCGATTCTGTCGGCCGGCGCGCTCGGTGAAACCGAGCAACGCCGCCTCGTTCCAACCCGCTGGTCGATCACTGCAGTCGACGACACCGTCGGCCAGTTCCTCCGCGGCCGCATCCGCACCGAACAAAGCATCGACGAGGTCCAGGTCTGGGCCAACGAGTACATGGGCAACCGCTACTGGGTCGTCCTCGCACCCGGCACCTGGGAGTTCGAACTCGTCGAGATGAAAGCTCCCGGCAGCATCTGGAATCCAAACAGCGACGGCGACATCTGGCTTCAAAGCGCTAGCGAAGGCTACGAGGGCCGCACCAGCTACGTCGAGGAAACCGCCGGTGCCTACTACGCGGCACGATTGGGTGTACTCGAGTACCTCGAGTCAATCGGCCGGCAGGCGAAGTGTCTGGTTCTCCGGGAAGTCTCAGATGACTACTGGGCACCTGTTGGCGTCTGGCAGGTTCGGGAGAGTGTGCGAAACGCCTTCGACGGCCAGTACGGTGAGGCGGAGACGTTCCACGAGGCGGTTGCGGAGATTGCGACGCAGTTGCCGGTGTCTCACGCGCGCTTACAGCGCAAGTCCGAGCTTGCGGCGGGGTTGCAGACGAACCTGAACGCGTTTTCGCAGTAACAGGGGAACGCCTTTGATTGGACGGCGACTCCACTCCAGTATGGGTTTGATCACGGCTACAGTTACGTTCACGCCAGTCCCTGCCTCGCTCCCGTCTGATCTGGGGACGATTCTGGCGGTATTGTTCATGCTCATTGGCGTCCCGATGATCCTCTTTGGGCTCATCTTTCTCTATACGGGGTACGTCAGGTACGACGCCGAGCAGTATCTCGACGAACTCGAGGGCGAGCAAACAACGCAGTCAGAGAATCGAGGGCAGGCGGAGAACGCCGACGCCGACCACGAGGTTGAACAGAAACGATCCGACCGGTCACCACGGGCTGATCCTGCAGACGAGACTGAGCAACGTGATCGGTAGCCGACGCTGTTCTCTCGCTTGCGGCTCGTTTTAACGTCTAGCGAGTTGTCTCTGTTACTCGTGTCCGGTGTCCCTCGCTCGAGTAATTCGTTCACGTCCGCTGATCGTGCCCAACGCATTCATGGCTATCGGCACCACACAACATGCATTTCGATAATAAAAAGGTCTATTTTTATTCCTTGCCCGCATAACTTGGCCGATGGCACTCGACTTTACACCGACTACCTTCGACGAACTTGATCCGGATCGACGGCCCTCGGTCCGGCTCGCACTCGTCCCCGTGGCTGCCGTCGTTATCTTCCTCGGCATCGGCTCGGCACTTCTCGGGTTGGATCCGCACGTGCCGCTGCTGTGGAGTATCGTCGTCACTGGCGCATTCGGCCACTACCTCGGCTACACTTGGGACGAGCTCTATGAGGGTGCCGCAGACGCGCTTCTCATGGGGATGCAGGCGATCCTGATCATCTTCACCATCTACGCACTCATTGCCACCTGGGTCGACGCCGGGACGATTCCTGCGATGATGTACTACGGTCTCGAACTCCTCTCACCGCAGATATTCCTGCCCGTCGCAGCAGTCCTCGCGGCGGGCGTCGCGTTCGCTATCGGTTCTTCGTGGACGACGGTGGGAACGCTCGGCGTCGCCTTCGTCGGCATCGGCTCCGGGTTAGGCGTACCCGCACCGATGACAGTCGGAGCGGTCATCTCCGGTGCCTACGCGGGCGACAAGCAGTCGCCACTCTCGGACACCACGAACCTCGCTGCTGGTGTGACGAACACGCCGCTGTACGACCACATCCACCGCATGCGAACCGGAACCGCAATCGCGTTCGGTATCGCCGTCATCGCGTTCGCCGTTCTTGGTCTGCAGGCGAGCGGAACTGTCCCGTCCGGTCAGATCGACGAGATCCAAAACGCGGTGGCAGGAACGTATTCCATCTCCCTACTCGTCTTCGCTCCGCTGGCCGTCACCTTCGGACTCGCACTGCGCGGGTATCCCGCCCTTCCGACGCTCGTCGTCGGCACGTTCGCCGGCGTCATCACCTCCATCCTCGTCCAGGGAACCGGCTTCGTCCCAGCGTGGGAGGTTTTCATCGAAGGGACCGAACCAGAGACCACCTCCTCGCTTGTGAACGAGTTGCTCGCAACCGACGGGCTCGCGGGATCGGCCTGGACGATTACTGTTGTCGTCGCCGCTCTCGTCCTGGGCGGCCTTCTCGAGAAGACCGGCGTGCTCGCCGTCCTCGCTCATCGCCTCTCGCAGGGCGTCCGCAGTTCCGGCTCGCTCATCGCCGGCACCGGTATCTCGGCGATGGCGATCAACGTCCTCACCGCCCAGCAGTACATGAGTATCGTCCTCCCGGGCATGACGCTCCGGAACCTCTACGAGGACTTCTCGCTGGATAGCGACGAACTCTCGCGAGCTGTCGAGGCTGCCGGGACGCCAACCGGCGCGCTCATCCCGTGGCACGCCGGCGGTGTCTTCATGGCGTCGGCGACTGGCGTGGCGACACTCGAGTACGCCCCGTTCTACCTGTTTGGGTTCCTCTCGCCGCTGGTGTTGTTCGCGATGGTGGCGATGGGGTGGGATGTGCCGACGACGCACCGCGCCGAGCGGGTCCAGAGTGCAGACTGATACTGCCGGACAGAAGTCGGTCGCGAAGTCGCAGCCGTTCCCGAAGGTGGCGGCCACAGTAGCGCGACCGGTCTTCGACTCGTTCTGTCCGACAGTANAGAAGTCGGTCGCGAAGTCGCAGCCGTTCCCGAAGGTGGCGGCCACAGTAGCGCGACCGGTCTTCGACTCGTTCTGTCCGACAGTATGAGTGGTGTCCCTGCCGTCCAGCGCCCGCTGAATGTGATGTTCGCGGCCGAACACGCCGCCGTCCGCTCGATCTGGAAGTATGTCGTGTGGGTCGAATCTGAGATCCGTGCCGTGTAAACGGTACTCGGCGAGCAACTTCGAGGCGCTGGCCGAACTGATGACACTGAGAAAAAACGCGGTGATCAACAGCCACTCCCTGTCTTCGATCCGTTACCGCTTCTCGTCGATCACCTCCACCGCCACGTCGTCGGACCCGGGCCCGATCACGACGCGATAGCCTTCGTACTCGAAGCCAACGAGGGCGTTCCCGCCAGACTCGAGCACCGCAGCCAATGCCTCTGGATCAACGACCTCGTACAGCGGTGGCAGATCGGCCACGTCGAGGTCGTTATGGGCCGCGATACGAGTGAGTGCCGTGGAAATAGCGGGATGCATTGGTAGTCTCAAGATCAATAATTCGCGCGGCGAACGTCGACTCGCAGTCGGGACACGTGATCGTGCCCTGAGCCGGGTCCGTGCGGATATCGGTGCCGCAGTTACAGTGGATCGTCAGTTCACAGTGCATGTGTCGAGTTGATAGCGTAGCCCGACACGCAGCGAAGAGCACCCCTAGATGATCCAACCGCCTGTGAGACTCTGTTGGCGATAGGTCGGCAGGTCTTTATTNTAGCGTAGCCCGACACGCAGCGAAGAGCACCCCTAGATGATCCAACCGCCTGTGAGACTCTGTTGGCGATAGGTCGGCAGGTCTTTATTTCGCCGCCGTCAATGATGGAGTGCTCCCGCTACGCGGGGGCTGCGAACGAGCCGGAGTTCCAAGCTTGGCGGTTCGGACTCCGGCTCTGCGCACTTTCGTGCGCGTCTATTAGATACTCAAGCAATCGTAAAGAACGTTAGGATATTGACCGATTGGTGACTTCTTACGCCGTTGAATGGGCGCGACTTTCGCTCGAAACTTCGAGTACTCGAGATTGACTCGTCAGTCACCCTCGAGCAGTCACATCGAGAAACCGATCCGAAAGGACCGCAAGCTGGCCCAGTACGATATCCGTGACGACGACTGGGTCTTCATCAGCGAATGCCTGTTCAGCCGCCTCCGCAGCTTTCTCACCCGTGTGAATGCGCACGTTCGAGAAGTCGGCGTCCATCCGGGCTCTCAGCGNCAGCGAATGCCTGTTCAGCCGCCTCCGCAGCTTTCTCACCCGTGTGAATGCGCACGTTCGAGAAGTCGGCGTCCATCCGGGCTCTCAGCGTGCGCTTCCCAGGTGGCCAGCAGCAGTCAGTGGGAAGCGAACAACTGGACATCGTCGACTAACTGGACAAGAATGTGAGACGGTAGTCGATTACGCTTCCGGTTTGACAGGCTCCCCAACGTGTTCGTAGGCGTCGTCGGGAGTGTGCTCTTCGAACCAGGTCGTAATCTCGGCGTCGGGGTTCCAGTACATTTCGTAGAAGTCTCCAGTATTGTACCAGCCGACGGCGTCGGCGAGTCCTGGCCCTTTAATCCTGAACGGCTCTGGTGGCGCAATCCCCATCAAGATGTAACAATCNTCCAGTATTGTACCAGCCGACGGCGTCGGCGAGTCCTGGCCCTTTAATCCTGAACGGCTCTGGTGGCGCAATCCCCATCAAGATGTAACAATCGCGAATCTGGCAAATCAGGTGATTTGCCAATCGAGTCTGGAGCTCGCGGATCGAATCGACTTGCAGACGATCCAGTTCAATCCGTGCATCCGGCTCACGGTCAATGTCTGGCTGGTCGCCGTACTCAACAGTCGGATTGTCGAGTGATCCGGTCTGGACGTGAATGCCAGAGATGTCGTCGATGAGCAACCCCTCGCGTAGGCTGGGAAGTGAGTCTGGGTCCACGTCTGCAGCCGCAGCTAGCATCTCATGGAATTTGGGGAGGTACTCACCTTCGATCCTTCGTTCACCACCAACGTTGACGGTCGCACCGACGAGATTCAGCAGGTCTGGATCACCCAGCAGTGCAGCCGCCCCGGTGTCCAGACCACCGTCGCCAATGCCGAGATAGATGTCTTTCAGGTAGACTGGATCTTTGGGACCGACGCCCTCGGGTAGGTCGACTGCCGGTTCGGTATCGCCGTAGATGTGGGTCGGGATCGATCTCGAGATCAGCACCCTCCTGGGGCATCATCGAAATCGCGGTACCTGTCTGCTGTTTGACGTGTGCAAGTTCGTGCGCCAGCAGGAACTGATCCTCCGGACTCTGTGGATCGTACTCACCAGTGTTGAAGACGATGTCGTTGCCGCAGGTGAACGCCTTCGCATCGATTATCTCCGCGGCTTTGGCCGCCTTCGAGCGTGGATGTACAACGCCATCCAGCGAGTTGCTACTTCGATCCGTGAGCGAAGACATGTCTCTTGCGGTGATTAAAATGGTTCCCAGGAACGGATCTCGGAATCGTCAGACCAGTAGTCCTCGTAGAGATCACAGAACTTCTGACACTGGAATCCCTCGTACGTACCCCAGCCCTGGGCACGGAAAGCCACGGGCGGGTTCACGCCCATCAACAGGAANTCACAGAACTTCTGACACTGGAATCCCTCGTACGTACCCCAGCCCTGGGCACGGAAAGCCACGGGCGGGTTCACGCCCATCAACAGGAAGCGATCGCGGATCTGGTAGGCCAGGTGGGAGACGACGAAGTGCTGGAACGAGTGGAGAGCAGTCACGTCGAACGCCATAATCTCGAGTCGCGCGTCTGGTTCGCGCTCCAGCGGATCGGCACCGTACTCGACCTTCTCGGTTCCGCGCCCGTCGTTGTACAGGACGTGGATATCGGAGACGGCCTCGATGTCGAACGCGAGCGAGTCCAGTTCCTCGATGGCGATTTCGGCCGCTCCCGACTCGAGTGGTGAATCCGGTTCCCCCTCGAAACGCGCGAGGAACTGCTCTAGGACTGGCGGCTCGAACCCGACCGGATCTGGCTCAAGGTAGATGTCCTGCTGGTAGACGATCGGATCGTCCGGATCCGCCTCGGGGAAGGGCAACTCAACGGACGAGCCGTCGTAGTGGCTCGCCAGCCTCGCTTCTAACTCGCCGAAGTAGTCGGTGAACATCGACTCGTCCAGCCGGTTGATCGCGAGCAGGGCCGCCATCAACCGGTCTGGGTTTTCTCTCGGTGGCACCGTGTCGTACCCTCGCTCGCGGTAGACGTGCCAGCGAGCAAATCGGCGTGTCTGATCGACACGCTCGCATTCTTCTCGAGTTCGTTTTGCAGGGTTGTTTGCTATCACTCCACACTCGTGGTATGATATTTCACCATTTGGTGAAATCGACATTAAATGCTCCGAGCCATTATGATCAATCACACTGAGTCCGAGTTCTCCGTTTCCTTCTCCAGTGATTTTTGCGTCCATATTATTCTTCCCGCTCATTCACGTGATCTGGTCGGTTGTCCTCATCAAGGAAGGTCCCCTTACGGATTTCTTCCTTGATTTTCTTGGCCCGCTCTGCGAAGTCGCCGTTGGTTTGATACCAAATCTCTTTGACGTCTTCCCAGGACTCGATCTTCCCCTGTTTTGCGTGTGCGAGAAGTTGCTCGCCACGTTCATCGACACCGTACTCACTCCTTGCACTGTTTTTCGTGGCTTCCAGCAGTGCTGGGATTTCGGTGACGTTCAACAGAAGCGTACTGATGAGTTGCCACTGGACCTTGTCCCAGGTGGAGGTGTCGGCCGCTCCCCACAGTTTCTTTCGCTGATCGTCCGTCAGGGCAACGTCTTCCAGTTTGTCCTCGATCTGTGCTTCCAGTTCCGCCACCCGGTGTTGAATCTTCCCCTGTTGTGTCGCTCCCTCGAGGAGTGCGCTGAAGCCGTCTTCGCCCTTCCCGATCAGTTCTCGACGGCTGAGGCTGGCGCTCTCTGCCACGTCCTCCTGCTCGAGGATGTCCGTGGCCGTGGAATGAAGATTCTGCAGTTGCAACTCGTTCGTTTTCTCGCGTACGTCCGAATGGTCTTCCCCGCGTTCTTCCTCAAACATCGCCAGGGCTTCGAAGACCTTCCCTTTCGGGATCCGCTGAATGTGCACGTCGGTGCCCATGCGGTTGACCACCAGCGGCTCCTCACCGGATAACGCCTCCTCGGCAGCCTGATCTGCTTCCCGCTCGAGGTGGGGATCCGGATCGATCTGTAGATCCGCATCCGGCTTGGGCATCATCGAGATCGGTGCCCCGCCGTTTTGCTGTGTGACGTGCGCCAGTTCGTGTGCCAGGAGGAACTGACCTTCTGCGGACTCGGGATCGTATTCGCCCGCGTTAAAGACGATATCGTTGCCACAGGTGAACGCCCGCGCGTCGATAGCCTCGGCAGCCTCGGCAGCTTTCCCGCCCGTGTGAATGCGCACGTCCGAGAAGTCGGCCCCCATTCGGTCTTCCATCGTCCGCTGGATCGAGCGCTCAAGCGGCCGGCCACCACTGCCCAGCACGTCGAGCACCTGTCCGGGAACCTCGTCCTGAGTGGTGTCCGTGCCGTCCAGTGCCCGCTGGATGTGATACTCCTGGCCGAACACGCC
>NZ_AOIN01000013.1 GCF_000337135.1 Natrialba chahannaoensis JCM 10990 | reverse complement strand
AACCCTACAAAGGTTCGTCTGAAACATTTGCCGAACGCTTTCATGGTGTGAACATTGAGCTTCAACCCTACAAAGGTTCGTCTGAAACAAGGAACTAACAGTGACGTGGGGATCGCTGATCGCTTCAACCCTACAAAGGTTCGTCTGAAACCATGCCGGAAATCCGGCTATGAGTCACTCATTCGACCGTTCACACAAAGTAATTTCCATCGACCCCT
>NZ_AOIN01000012.1 GCF_000337135.1 Natrialba chahannaoensis JCM 10990 | reverse complement strand
GACGCAAGCTACTGCGGAAACCAGGGAGAGAAGCGCTCAAACACGCTATCAAAGCCACACTGTGAAATCAACAAAGTGCTACACAAGAGCGACCAAAATACAGCTTCGATGGTAGAGCTCCTATAATGGAGGGTATCGTTCAAAAGACCTCGTTCTATACTCTGAACTTCCTTATGGTTCACCAGCATAATAGAAAGAGTGATTTCAGCATCTCCACGGCGTTCGTGGACGATATATCAGCATAATTCGAATCATCCTCTATTGAAGGTTCTCTTTTAACTACCAGAATACAAATATACTATGTAGAGCGATACATATCTACGAACCCTGATGTTGCGAAGATGCCTCTATGATGCACAGGTTTCACAACTAAACAGGCTGAAATAACTCTCCGAGAGACGTTGAGAACGCACTTCTGAGAAACCTATCGGATAGCTCTCAGGAAATTACTGGAGAAACCGCGCTCAGGACAGCGCTGGCGCTCCCGAGCGAGGAGAGTCCAGCGGAAACGAGTGGGTTAGTCAGGTGGGTCGAGGCCGTAATTCTTCTTGGCGAACGTCAGGAACGAGTTCGCCGTGAGCGCCGGCCCGTCCCCCACTTCGCC
>NZ_AOIN01000011.1 GCF_000337135.1 Natrialba chahannaoensis JCM 10990 | reverse complement strand
ATTGAAGGTCGACGAAAATAGATTTGTAGGAGTGGTACATACGAGGCTTTACGTCCGGATTTCCGGCATGGTTTCAGACGAACCTTTGTAGGGTTGAAGCGCGTATTGCAGGGTCCGGTACCGCAACGGCACCGGTTTCAGACGAACCTTTGTAGGGTTGAAGCAGTACGATAGAGGCGGGCGTTGAGCGCATTCAACAGGTTTCAGACGAACCTTTGTAGGG
>NZ_AOIN01000010.1 GCF_000337135.1 Natrialba chahannaoensis JCM 10990 | reverse complement strand
TAGCTCTCGCTGAGCAGGTCTACGAGCATTGTTCCAAACTAACTCTACGACCTGCTCACTTCTCAAACTGGCCTAACTAGACACTGCCGGATGAAGGCAAATATTTTGGGCGAAGATGATGATGCCATTATAATCCAAGTACGCTCTTGTGTAGCACTTTGTTGATTTCACAGTGTGGCTTTGATAGCGTGTTTGAGCGCTTCTCTCCCTGGTTTCCGCAGTAGCTTGC
>NZ_AOIN01000009.1 GCF_000337135.1 Natrialba chahannaoensis JCM 10990 | reverse complement strand
GAGTGTGTCATAGAAAGCGTCACGTACGAAGCAGCAGGGTGCGCGAAGTGTGTCCAACACAAGCGCAACCCTGCAAGACGTAGCTTCGGTAGACGACTTCTTGAATGTCGCGGCTACCGAGACAGTACCGCTGTTCGAGCACCTTGATTTCAAGTTTCTGCTGGACTACGACGTGTTCGCCCCCGCTTCGAGGGGGCGAACACGAGTTCATCAGCCACCAGACCTCTTTCGTGGCTTTCTACACTGCTATTACAANTACGACGTGTTCGCCCCCGCTTCGAGGGGGCGAACACGAGTTCATCAGCCACCAGACCTCTTTCGTGGCTTTCTACACTGCTATTACAAGGACATCTACGGCACACGTCCGGTTGTACGAGAACTCCAGCACGGCCTCGCTTGGTACTACTGCGGACTCGACAAACCACCATCCAGAGACACCATTGACCGGTTTCTCACCGATCTCGAACACATCATCGACGATGTCTTCGACAGACTCGTCGAGCAGGCCGCCGCTCGCGGCCTGCTCGACTCCACCTACTCCATCGATTCGACCCACATCGAAGCGATCCAGTACAACGACGCTGCGTCGTGGAACTACGATCCAACAGCCGAAGAACACTACTACGGCTTCGGCTGTACGATCGTCTCAACCGGGGCAAAGATACCGATAGCAGCGGAGTTTACATCGGCCAAACAAGCAGACCAAGAGACGGCGATGCGCGTCACTCGTGACGCGCTCGCCGTCGATACACCGATCTGGATGCTTGGAGACAGCGCCTACGACATTCTCGATTGGCACGACCACCTGCTGGCCGCAGGGGTCGTGCCAATCGCTCCGTACAACCCGCGAAACACTGACGACCCGAAAAACATCGAGTACAGGGTCGAAGACCGCATTGAGGAACACAGCGAGGACGTTCAG
>NZ_AOIN01000008.1 GCF_000337135.1 Natrialba chahannaoensis JCM 10990 | reverse complement strand
CTCCGACTCGTTGTTGCAATCACCAACTACGAGCGAGGAAACGAACCGGGCTGTGAGAAGCTATGAGATGGATTCTATGACACGCTCCCCAATATAGTCGATAAATGAGATCTCGAAAATTCCTACTGACCGCAGTTGTTGTATCGATGCTCCTGCTTGCAGGATGTAGTTCCTCGTTTCTGAGCGATGATAGCCCGGACGGTGAGGAACTCGCCAATAGTGCCGGAACTGACATCGGACAGGCTGAGATTGGCGAATCAATGCTATTCGAGATGCGAATGACGGAAGCCAATCACTATGACCTTGTTCAGGAACAACCACCGTTCATGCTGGATAACAGCCTTGAACGTCAGAATCTAATCCAACGGTATCAGTACCTCAACGACCAGAATAATGTTCACCACGTCTACATGCTGAGCCACGATGGCAAGGTGATCAACTACGAGCTCGCCCAAGGCAAGGTGTCTAGCATCAACTCGAAACTGACCAACGATCGCCAGATCGTCAAGGCTCCTGACTGCCGATTCAGAAGTGGATCTGGTGCAGGGTCGAACGGTGCCTGCCACAAGGTCGTCGAATCCCCGCAGATGGACGGCTCTTACGGGGAGAACGGAGATGCAATTTTCTTCTTTACGACCGATGGACAGTATGTCGAGTGGAACGGTCTCTACGTTGTCTCCGAGGAACCGAAGGGAATCACGACCGAGGTTACCCTCGTCGAAGAGATCAGCGAGGACGGTCCGGTCCAGGAAAACCCCGAAAGTAACGAAGAGGTGATCGACGGCGACAGTGATACCGACGCGGCGGACTTCCAGGACAACGAAGACGAAGAGAGCAACGAGTAACTCCCCTCCTTGCCACCCATCACACGATTATGAACAGACGAGCGTTCATTGTTGCGGCTGGTACTACCCTATTTGCCGGTTGTAGTGAGATCAATTCGGACGACAACGATGAAGAATCGAACGACGAACCACAGCAAGTAGAAAGCGTGCCCGCCGAAGTCAAGACGCTCCAACCGCTAGCGAAGGATCTGAAAGTGGAAGTGTCTGCACACTACGACAGCGCTCGTGTCTTCATTACCTCGGATGGGAACGAACTCGCACTTGACTACGTCTCATCTCAGGAAAGCACTGACGCAGTCGAGACGGAACTATACCAATTAGCGGATCTGTACGCCGATGTCGTGATCAACGGCGACCACGATCCAACGACGTTGTCGATCATCACCTCGCAGGTTCAGGCAATTGTTACTGAACCAGCACTGGCTGCCTACGTTGATGACGACCTCGAACAAGACGCCTTTTTCAGGACAATCGAGGTGATGCCGATTGAGCGTCGAGACAACTAAACCCAAAACGTCACAAGAACAGAAGATGGCTGTTCCTTGCGAGCGATCGCTTTGCACTCACGAAACTGTTGAACAAGCTCTCGTCCCTGTTCACGTCGGTAACGTCGAACAAAGGTGGTGTCCAGACTGTGTCAAAGAAGAATTCGATCTCGACTATGCCAACTACCACCAACGTCAACAGTCTCGTTTCCGCTACGTGAATCTCCAAACAGTCACTGCGTTCCTCACCGGCTTCATACTGATGCTCTTGATCAGTTCAGTAATGGTTGTCTAGAAGACTATAGTTGTTATTAGGAGTGGTATTTACCGTTAGTAATCGGCTTTGGTAGACCGGCTATGTCGAAACAATCTGGATCGAAAAAGAGCGGACGAGTGAACAGCGGAGAGCTATGAGAGTTGCTCATCAACGAGTTCGTCTACCTGCTCGATAAAGTCCGCTTCTCGTCCTTTCGGAACCGTTGCACCGGCCGCCACGTCGTGCCCGCCGCCGTCACCGCCGACGGCTCGTGAAGCCTGTCCCATCACCGCAGAGAGGTCGAGTCCCTTCCGAACCAGACTGTGCGTGCCGCGTGCGGATACTTTGACCTCGTTATTCTGGCTGGCCTCCGAGTCAGGTTCCGAGTCCGGATCGTCGTCCGACTTATCCGCGAACGCGATGATCGGCTTCGAGCGGCTGATTCCCTCGTTGCCCATCGCCATGCCGGCCACAATGCCGACGATCGTCTCGCGGATGCGGTCTTCCGCGTGGAACCACTGGAGATTGTCCGTGTGCGTTACGCCCTCTTCGGTCACGAGATCGATACCGTTCGAGAGATTGCGTCGATGGTTTCGTAACAGGGTGCGGGCCTGCTCGAGTGCCTCTCCGCGATCCCCGAGACAGACTGCTAGGCCAACGTCGGCGCGCTCGTAGCGCGCGGTTGCGTTGAGTAGCGTCGAGAACTCGCTCGCGTCGCGCAGTTCTGTACCGACGGGTTCGTCGCTCAGGACGTAGGCTGTGCCGACGAGTCGGTCGATCTTCCCTGCTGGAACGCCACGGGAGACGGCCCGCTTTACGAGCGCGCTGGCGACAGTCTGTTTCTCCTCGGCAGTCAATTCCGCCCAGCGACGCCACTCGCCGGCGTTGGAGCCGGTACCGGTACCGGTTCCGGCACCAGCGCCAGCGCTAGTGTCGTCACCCTCACTACCTCCACCACCCCCATCCGCCGGCCGGCGCAACTCGAGTGGCAACTCGTCCAGAAACGCGAGCACCCCGCGTTCGCTGCCGGAGATGCCCGGGATGCGAACGTCGGTGGCGTACTCGAGTAGCTTCGGGAGCGGGCGGGTCTGCTTGCCGTAGAGGGCGAGGTCGGTGGAGGTTTCGATGACGCCGGCGTCGACGGCCTCGGCGACGATCCGTTCGTTTGCGCCGTGGAGTTCGCCGTCAGAGTCTTGCATGTCGCCGACAGCACCGACGATGGCGAGGGCGGCGAGGTCGCGGTTGTCGGCGCGGGCTGTGGTTGCCCTGCCGCCGTCGGGGATGACTGTCTCGTCCGAAACCTCGGCGAGCGCCCGCGCGAGGACGTAACTCGCACCAGCGCCCGAAAGTTCGGACGCGCCGTTGATGCCGAACAGGAGCGGGTTGAGGTGGTAGGCCGTCTCCGCGTCGGCGGGCTGGTGGTGGTCCGCGATGACCGGCGTAAACGCGCCGCCCGCTTCGTGGACGCTGATTTCGTCGAGCTGGCCGCTCCCGAAGTCAGTAAAGAGGACGGTGTCGTACTCGGTCGCCGCAATAGCCTCGATCGCCGCCGCGTCGAGCTGTTTTTCGAAAACGGTCTCGAACGGAATCCCCGCGCGTTCGAGCGCCTGACTCGCGATGGCGGCGCTCGTCAGTCCGTCGGCGTCGATGTGAGAGGCGAGTAACACGCGCTCTGCCTCACAGAGTTTCCGTGCGCACTCGAGTGCGCGGTCCTCGAGTTCGGGTACCGGCCCGGTCATCGGTGCATCGGTAGATGGTGGGGCCGGCATGTGGGATAAAGTTCCGGTCTCTTGGCCGATTCGTTGCTCGGCCAGCGTGGGGGCAGGTCCGGCGACTCAGTCGTGGTACGTTGGCGCAGCCGCCTCGACAGTTTCGGCGGCGAGCGCGTCGAACGTCGCCTCACTCGCGACGAGATCGACGTCGATGCCGAACTCGGCGGCGGTCTCCCGGGTCGGCTCGCCGATGACGCCGACAGTCGCGTCCTCGAGTCCCGCCAGCGCATCCGCTCGAACGTCGCGCTCGGCGGCCGCCTCAAGGAAGTGCTCGACGGTCAGTGACGAGGTGAAGCAGGCGGCGTCGAGGTCGCCGGCAGCGGCGCGCTCGACTGACTCGCCGCTCGCCTCGGGTCTAACGAGTTGGTAGAGCACCGTTTCGTGGACGTACGCGCCAGCGGCTTCGAAGCCGTCGAGTAAGACGGGACTGCCGTGGTCGCTGCGGGCGACTTCGACCCGCGCGCCGTCGAGGTCCGACTCGAGTTCGGCGACGAGGCCGCTCGAGGTGTACTCGTCGGGCACGATGTCGACCTCGTAGCCCGCGGCACGGATCGCGTCGGCGGTCTTCGGGCCGATGGCACAGACGGTGGCCTCGCCGGGCTCCCAGTCTGTCTCTGCGACGAGTTCGACGCCCGTCTTGCTCGTGAGCACGACGTAGTCCGCGTCCGTGCGGGGGACGGCGTCCGTTGGGTCGACGGCGAGCATCGGATCCGACACTGCCGTCGCACCAAGCGAGTCGAGGAGTTCGACCGCATCCGCGAGGCGTTCGTCGTCGGGACGAAAGACGGCGACGGAGAGGTCGCGCATGGGTTAGTCTTCCTCCTCGGTCTGTTTGGTCGCTTCGTTTGCGTCGTTTGTGTCGTTTGCTTCGTTCACCAGGAACTCGAGTACCCCCTCGCGCGTTCCGGCAACCTCACCAATCACGGTGACCGCAGGCGGCGAAATGTCGTGCTCGTCGCGCACGTCGACGATAGACTCGAGTGTGCCCGTCGCCACCTGCTGGCCGGGCCAGGTGCCTCGTTCGATGAGTGCGACCGGTGTCTCGGGGTTCATCCCGGCCTCGCGCAGGGCCTGCGTGTAGTCCGGGAGTCGACCGACGCCCATCAGGACGACGATGGTGCTGCCGGTGGCGGCGAGGGCGTCCCAGTCGACGGCGGATTCGTCCTTCGTCGGGTCCTCGTGGCCGGTGACGAAGGAGACCGAGGAGGCGTGGTCGCGGTGGGTGACGGGAATTCCGGCCACTGCGGGGGCGGCGATGGCGGAGGTGACGGCGGGGACGACCTCGAATGGCACCCCATGATCTGCCAGGTACTCCGCCTCCTCGCCGCCGCGGCCAAAGACGAACGAGTCGCCGCCCTTGAGCCGGACGACGCTTTTGCCTTCGCGGGCGAGTTCGACCAGCCGCTCGTTGATCGCCGATTGGGGCGTGCGCTCGCCGCCGGCACGTTTGCCGACATCCTCGCGTCGGTCCTCGGGCAACTGGTCGATGATTTCCGGCCCTGGGAGTTTGTCGTGGAGCACGACGTCGGCGGACTCGAGTAGTCGTGTCGCTTTGACGGTGAGCAGGTCGGGGTCGCCGGGGCCGCTGCCGACGAGGTAGACGGTTCCCGACTCGGGAGCGCTCATCTATTTCCCCTCCGGCTGGTCCTCCTGGCTCGGCTCGGACTCGCTTTCGGTTTCCTTGCGCGCGTTTTCGATTAGTTCTGCAGCGCCGCGGTCGGCGAGGTCCTGTGCGAACTCGCGGGCGGCCGTCGCGTGGTCCTCGACCGGAAGGTCCCGCGTCGCCGCGACGGATTCCTCACCGTCGCGGTCGAAGACGCTGACCGCCGCGTGGACGTACTCGCCCTGGAGGATGCCGTAGATGCCGATCGGAGCGATGCAGCCGCCGCCGAGTTCGGCCAGTACGGTGCGCTCGACGGTGGTCTCGACACGGCTTCGCGGGTGGTCGATCGCGGACTGAATTTCCGCGGCGGTCTCGCCGTCCGTTGCGGTGACGGCGAGCGCGCCCTGTCCCGGTGCGGGGACGAACGTCCCGGTGGGGAGCTCCTGCGAATCGACGTAGTGGTCGAGGCCGCTGCGTTCCAGTCCTGCCTGTGCGAGGACGATGGCGTCGTACTCCGTTTCGACCTCGCGGCCGAGGGCCTGCTTCTCGAGTTCCGAGAGGCCGTCGAACCACTCGTCGGCGGTCTGGTCGAACTCTGGCTCGAAGTCCTCATCCCCGGTGTTCCCCTTCCGTTCCTTATCTGCCTCGCTGCGTTCCTCGTGTTCGGCCTGCAGCGACGGCGCGAGGAGCTTCTCGAGTCGGGTGTCGACGTTCCCGCGCAGCGGCTCGACGGTGAGGTCGGATCGTTCGGACAGGAGCTGTGCACGCCGACGGAGACTCGAGGTGCCGACGGTCGCGCCCTGGGGAAGCTCCTCGAGTGTCGCGCCGTCGGGCGTGATCAGGTAGTCACCGGGACGGCCGCGCTCCGGCACGGCAGCGGTGACGAGGTCGTCGGGCTGTTCGGTCGGCATGTCCTTCATCGAGTGAATCGCGCCGTCGAGGTCGCCTTCCAGTACTCGCTCGTCGAGTTCACGGACGAAGGCACCCGTCTTGCCGAGCCGATGGATGAGTTCGTCTCGGATCTGGTCGCCTGTGGTCTCGACGGTGACGAGTTCGACCTCGTACCGGTGGTTCTCTAGGGCCTCCTTGACGAGTGTGGCCTGCCGCCGGGCGAGAGTGGATCCCCGTGTCGCCAGTCGCAACGTCCCACGCGTTCTCATAGAAGGTAATCCTCGCCTGAGGTATGAAAAGCGCACGCTTGTCGGCCGCCTCGCTTGGTGCTCGCGTTCGGATCGATTGTCGTCCTATTCAGGCTGCCCGGCCGACGGTCAGCGACAGTTGGACCACCCGCCACCGCGACTGTGTCCCATATACTGACATAAACTTTGGCAAACATATTCGGGATGTGGTTTATTCGATTCAGGTGAGAACCCGTATGCGATGACAGATACGCTGTACGACCGACTCGGTGGAGAGGACGCGATTGGTGCCGTCGTCGACGAGTTCTACGACCGCGTCATGGCCGACGAGCAGGTCGCACACTTCTTCGACGACGTTGACATGCAGAAACAGCGCGCTCACCAGACCCAGTTCATCAGCTCGGTCGCGGGCGGGCCAGTTGAGTACACAGGCGGTGAGATGGAAGCCGTTCACGACGGCATGGGGATCGACCACGACGAGTTCGACGCCATCGCGACCCACCTCGACGACGCCCTGGGCGAGTTCGATGTCGGTGACGACGACCGCGAGGCCGTCCTCGAAGCAATCGAGAGCCACCGGGAGCCGATCGTCGTCGCAGCGGACTAACCCTGCAATTCCAGGTCGGTTTCTGTGGCTCACTCGCCGCCGAGACCGATCTCTCGTCGTCGCTTTCGCAAGTAATACCCCGCAACAAGCGGCTGTAACGGCGCGACCGAGAGACTCAGGAACGCGAGTCCAAGATAGACGCCCGGGTTCGGCCGCCACGAGTTCGATTGGGTACAGACGTAGGCCGCATCCTGATGGATCGCTACCGGAAACGCGCCGACAGCGATTGCACCTGCGAGTCCGAGCGCGGCGGCGACGACGCCCGGAATTGCGAGCAGGAACGCCACGAGCGCCGCGGCGAGACCGGCCACCGTCGTCACCAGCGAAGCCGCGACCACCAACCACCAGCCAGACCAGCCCGGTGGCGTCCCGAAGCGCCTGTGTCGGCGCGCGAGATAGACAACGCCCGCAACTGGTGCCCAAACGAGCGCGAAAAGACCGTTGAGCCACGGGTGCGGTCGCCAGTTGCCACTTGCCTTCGGCCGCCGTCGAACCCGTTTCGCGTCCAGCACGAGCGCTACCGCAAGTGCCAGCGTCAGTACTGTGTAGCCAAACGTCCCGACGAGGAAGAGCCCGAAGTCGAGTCCCGGGACGGGGTACTCGAGTTCCTGGAGGACGCCGACGATGCCGACGCCGATCACGGGTGGAAAGAGATACAGGAGGCGCTCGACGACACGTGCCCAGTCAAGTCCGTCTACGATCGGCGACACCTGCGAGAGCGAACGGTGTCCGGGCCCATAACAGTTCGTCGTTTCATCTGGTCGCCGAGTTTTCGTGGATCGACGCTACAGCGCGTGCTTGTACGCCTCGAGCGTCTCTTCGACGTCAGCCTCGGTGTGACCGTAGCTGACGAACTGACACTCGAACTGGTTCTGTGAGAGGAAGACTTCCTGTGCTTTCATCTGGCCCCAGAAGACACGCCGCCAGCGGTCCGTTTCGGCGTTCTTTACGTCGGCCGCGTTCGACGGTGCCTCGCCGTCGCGCGTGAAAATCACCTTGAACATGCTGTCGGTGCCGGCGACGGTATACTCGGGGGCCTGCTCGGCGACGATGTCGGTGAGTCCCGCCCGTAACTGGTCGCCAAGCGTGTTGACGTGGTCGTAGACGTTGTTCGCCGCGGCGAACTGGAGCGTCTCGAGTCCGGCTGCCATCGTGACGGGGTGGCCGGAGAATGTGCCGGCCTGGAAGACGGGGCCGGAGGGAGCGAGCTGTTCGATGATCTCGGCGCGGCCGCCGAGTGCGCCGACGGGGAAGCCGCCGCCGATGATCTTGCCGAACGTCGTCAGGTCTGGCGTAATGTCGAACTCGCTCTGGGCACAGCCAAGACCCCCGACGCGGAAGCCGGTGATCACTTCGTCGAAGATGAGCAGGGAGCCGTGTTCGTCGGTGATCTCTCGCAGGAAGTCGTGGTAGCCGTCGTCGGGGTCGACGATACCGTAGTTGGCGAGGATTGGCTCGGTCATGACGGCGGCGATATCGTCGCCGTGCTTCTCGAACGCCTCGCGGACGGCATCCTCGTCGTTGAACGGCACTGGAATCGTGTGCTCGGCAAACGACTGCGGGACGCCGGCCGAGGAGGGCGCAACGTTTTCTGCGTCACCGTCGACCAGCGTTGACTCCTGAGCGCCGTGGTAGCCACCCTGGTTGACGACGATCTTGTTTCGCCCGGTGTAGCCGCGGGCGAGACGGACGGCCGAGGTGGTCGCCTCGGTGCCGGAATTGACGAACCGAATTTTTTCAACGCTTGGGACGTGGCGCACGACAAACTCGGCGAGATCGACCTCGATTTCGGTCGGCGTGCCGTACATCGGTCCCTCGCTCGCCTTCTGCTGGATGCCAGCCTGGACGGATTCGGGGAGGTTGTGCCCAAGTAGCAGTGGGCCGAGGCCCATTACCCAGTCGATGTAGCGGTTGCCGTCAGCGTCGATGACGTGGCCGCGGTCGCCTTTCTGGACGAAGAACGGGTAGGGCTCAATTGCGGCGCGGACGGCGGAGTTCACGCCGCCGGGCATCACCGAGAGCGCTCGATCGTACAGCGCGCGCGAGTTGTCGTCGTTCATGGGCGGGCCTACGGAACGGGACGGCAAAGTAGTACCGAGGTTCGACCACTTGTTTCCGATTATCGATCAGGACGAATATCCGCAATATCAATTTTCGTTGTCACGATATGCGTAGACCGTGCGGACCCAATTGAGATCTGTGGCGGGCGGTATTCGTGCAGGTGACGGATCTCAGTCCTCACGTTCTATTTGAATATGTGGGATAGTAGTTATTTATATGTTTATGACACACTCCGCAAACCGATTGTGTCTTCGAAATACCCTGTTAAAGCCGTGATTATATTATTCATTTATGCGTGGTATTTTCTGCCAATATACTTTTCCCGATCTTTTCGAATATGTTCTGTACTGACTCGTGAGGACCGACACGACCGAACTTGATAAACTGAGTATGACATATAATATGACACATGGTATATTGGACGGTGTTAGTGAACAGACACGTGGGGCGCGTCTACTCGTTTTCACACTCGTGATACTTGTCGCGATCGTTGGCATGGTAGCGATAGGTAGTCCTGTCGCCGCTAGCGATCACGCGGAAGTAGAGATCGATGATCAGCGGACGGATGCTACTTCGAACCACAATTGGACGATCACTGTTCAGGCTGAGGACGCCGATGATATCGATGCCATCGAACTCAATTATACATATTCGAACGTCGACATTTCAAGCATAGAGAATCTTGCCGTCACCATCAACGAAGGAGAGCCGGTGGAACTCGACTTCATAGATGCGTCCAGCGATACTGTGGACATTCACTTAAACGAGTCTACGCCGATTAAACAGAACGAAACAGTCGAAATCTCCAGTCTTGGTGAGGAGTTCCAGCATCCATCCGAAGGCGAGCTCGGGTGGGGACATCTCACACTCGTCCATAACGACAACGGAACTTGGAGCGGAATCGACGACGGTGGCGATGAGATCCTCATCGGCGGCACCGTATCCGGAACCGTGACTGATACGAACGGAACGAGCCTCGAGGGTGGAGAGGTCCACATTTACGACGGTCTGGAAAACACCTCTGTGGGAGACACGGCGATCGTCGAAAGCGATGGAACATACGAGGCCGTAGTCGCCGATGAAACGTACGAAGTTCTGGTCGATGTCGACGGCTACGTTGACGGATTCGTCCCTGAAACCACGGTGAACGCTGGAGAAACGGTTGAACACAACTTCGAACTCGATGAAGAAGGGTATCTCAGCGGATCTGTGACGGATATTAATGGAACGCTCCTTGACGACGGCAATGTAACGGTCGTCGACGATCCGGATGATCCACAGATACACGAGGTTGCTGCCATCTCCAACGGAACGTACAACGTGCCGATCGCTCCGGGCACGTACTATGTCGAGGCAGATTCGGATAATTACGTCTCAAGCGACGCTGACGACGTGGTCGTCAATCCCGGCGAAACAACCAACCAGGACTTCTCGCTACAGGAGACTGGCTTCATCGCCGGTACGGTGACCGACTCTGCGAACGAGCCCATCGATTCCGGTTACGTACAGGTTCACGATATCTGGGAACACGTAGAGATCGACGAAGACGGAACGTACAACATGTCGGTTGCTCCGGACACCTACACCGTCGAAGCGGGTTCTGACGGTTACGTGACGGAGTACAGTGACAATGTTTCTGTCGAAGTAGGTACCACGACCGAACTAAACGTCTCGCTCACCGAGGCGGGGTTCATCGTCGGAACTGTCTCCGATCCTGATGGGAACCCTATTGACTCTGGTGAGGTCCACGCGTACGATGAGGGACACGAAAACACTGGTTGGAATGGGCTGTCTGAGGACGACGACGGGCAGTTCAACTTCTCGGTCCCGGAAGGGACGTACACGATTCAGGCCGATTCGGACGGTTACGGTAGCGTCTCACACGGCGGTCTCGAGGTGACGACTGGTGAGCAGACGGTCCAGAACGTCACGCTCGAACCGGCTGGCCACTTCGATGTAACTGTGACCGATCCGGACGGGAACCTAATCCCAGATGCAAATATCGACATGTACGACCCAGACGAGAGTATCTGGCAAGGTGACGTCACCGACGAGAACGGATCAGCCACCATCTCAATACCTGACGGGACATACGATGTCGAGGTCAGAGCCGACGGCTACGCGCCAACTCGCTTAGAGGATGTCTCGGTAAGTGTCGGCGAGGTAGTCACGCAAACGATCGAGCTTGAGGTTGCGAGCACGATACAGGGAACGGTCACTGACGCCGACGGTAATCCAGTCGACGGGGCTGAAGTCTTTGCCCACGACGATGGCTATCAACACGTCGAGTTCGACGAAACCGATGCTGATGGTGAGTACTCCGTTGTCGTCCCCGAAGGCGAGTACACGCTTCGTATTGATGCAGACGGCTACGGTCCGGAGATCGTCGATGGTGTTGAGACGAACGCTGGCCAGACGGAGACACGCAATGTCGAATTGGACGTGCCTGCAGTGATTACGGGTACTGTCAGTGATGATGACGGAACCCCAGTCGACAAAGGGGTCGTCGTCGCAACCGACGGGAGCGACTACTACTGGGACGAGATTGACCCGTCGGATAATGGCTCCTACAGTCTTGAACTCTCCGAAGGGACCTATAGCGTCGAAGCGTTCACCGACGGTGCGATGGCACGCAGCGATGGCGAACTCACGCTCAATGACGGTGAGTCGATCTCCCTCGATCTCGGTATGGTGGATCCGACTATCCACGAAGCGTCAGTCGAACACGTCGGTGACGGACCAGAACCTGATATGGATGCGTTCGAAGTCGGTACGATGGTCCACAATGGGTTCATGCAAGTCCAACTGCTCGAATCGGGCGGCGAATTGGGCCATCCGTCCGATCTTGAGCCCTACAACGTCACCGAGACGACTGAACTCGAGATCACGCTGACCGTCGAAGATTACGATCCGAATTCGTTGCTCTGGGGAGCAAAGGACGTCAGTTGGGAGGCTGAAGCAAACGAAAGTATGGCGGGTAACGTGACCGATATCACCGTGACGACGAAACCCGTCAACCTCCAGGGTTTCGACGATCCTGATGTGCCGATCGGGCCTGTTGAGGAGTACGAACGTATTGAGTGGCCCGAAGGCGAGGATGATCAGGCCGAGTTTGGCTGGAATCAAACGGTTTATTTCGGTCTGTTTGACTTTTCGAACGTTCCCAACGATGTCGCTGCACACCTTGACGGGATGACGATTACGACGAACGCCCAGACGTTCAGTCGCCCCGAAATGACCGACGACTCACTCGAAATCTACGTTGGTGCACCACAACGAACCGTTCAGGGAGACCAACATGATGGTTTCTACGAGGCGTTCATCCCGAACGACCTGCTTGATGAGTGGGATGTCGACGACCCTGCTGACGACCTCGATGCGCTATGGAAGGGTGAATCATCCGCCTTTACTGTCACCGAAACGAACGACGGAGCCTGGATTGAGATCGACATCACCTACTCTGCCGGAACGCTCTCAGTGTCGCCTGCTGACACTGCGGACGACGACGATGACAGCAACGGCGGCAGTGGCAGTAGCGGAACCGGATCGTCGTCGTCCACCGACGATGACGATGCCGATGAAGCGGAGACCGATGAGGAGGATACCGAAGAAACTGATGGCGAGACCGATGAGGAGGATACCGAAGAAACTGATGGCGAGACCGATGAGGAGGATACCGAAGAAACCGATGGCGAGACCGACCAAGACGACGCCGAAGAAACTGATGGTGAGACCGATGAGGAAGAGACGGCCGAGATGACCGACGAAGCGGAGACGCAACCCGACGACGGTGACGATGAGACTGAGACAGCGGATTCGACCGACGACATGCCTGGGTTCGGCCCAGTCGTTGCACTCCTTGCAATCCTGTTCGTCGGGTATCGCTTCCGAACCGGCTAAGCTGGTTCGACCACGATGTGATTGAGTGTCCCATCCGTTTTCTTGAGGTCTATTGTTCGGCTCAGATGCTTCTGATCTGTCTCTGTACGTTGGTTGTGTCTCTGGCCAGTCGGGGTTTATCTTTTTCCTTCCACAGTTCAACGCCCCTTCCGCTCGGACTGCCGCCGCCGAATCATTTGTGCTACCCGTTCGTAGTTCGGAACACCCTGTAGCTGTAGATCTCCGCCCAGGCCGAAGCCGCTCGGTGTCACCGTGTGCGAAACCGTGATCGTGCCGTACCCTCGGCTGCGGCTGAACGACGTCGTCTTCGTCTGGAGCCCGCTCACGTCTTCCACCCATGTTTCGTTCGTCGTTCTGGTCGTCATTCCGGTCGCGACGATGATACGCCGGTCGGTGACGAGATATCGCTGGTAGATTCGCTGGTACCAGACGTATCCCACGAGCAGGACGCCGGGAACGAATGCCAGGAGCCCGGCCGCGAGCTCAACGAAGGTAAGAAGGAACCCCAGACCGACGAACATGCCCGCAAGCGTGAGATAGCCGGTCCACCCCCACCACGTCGGTCGCGTGTCGACTAGAACGGTTTCGTCGTCGAGAAGGAATGACTCGTCCGCCGAACTGGTTCCCGCCTCCGCCTGCGTTGCAGTGTCTGCTTCGCTCTTGTTCCCCTCCGTTTCGTCGTACTCCATCGTCGGCTGGTTTCCGCGTTGACTCATTTAGCAGGTAGCTTTGAGGGATACGTGATAAATATGGGTCATCCTCGAAGACAGTCACCCTATCCGATACGTAACTGAGTGGGGACGTAGGATGTCAGTGTCGGTCCGGGCGAACATTCCGTCCGCCAATCAGACCGCCTCAGTTCCCGTCTTGCCGGTGCGAACCTGGTAGGCATCCGCGACCGGGAGGACGAAAATTTTCCCGTCCCCCGGTTCGCCCGTGTTCGCCGCGTCGGCAATCGCGTCGACGACTTCGTCCGCTGGGATATCGGCGACAACACACTCGATCTTGATCTTCTGATGGAGGTCGACGGTGTACTTCTCGCCGCGCCACTGGCCCCTCTTTGCGGGCTGGGAGCCGCGACCAGAGACATTGGTGACCGTCAGGGACGGTGCACCGATCTCGGCCAGTGACTGTTTGACTGCACCGAGGCGGTCAGGACGGATGATCGCCGTGACCATCTCGAGTTCGTCGCTGCTGGCGGACGTGGACGTGCCACCGTCGGTGCGCAGGTCGGACTCGCCGCCATCCGTCTGAACAACGTTACCCGTCCCGCTGCCGTCTGCAGCGATGTCGGGCTGGCCAAACTCTGGGTAGGTGTCGACGCCGTGTTCCGCGAGGTCGAGGCCATCGCGTTCGTGATCGGGCGTGACGCGAGCCTGACCGATCACCTTGAACGCACTCCAGACGGCTGCAGTCGCCGCGACGGTCCAGATCGTGATGACTGCGACGCCGACGAACTGCGGTGCGAACGCGCTGGCTTCGATCGAGAGGAGGCCGCCGGCAATGACGCCGCTCCCGATGGCTGTTCCCTCGACGGACCACAGCGGGTAGATGAGCAGGCCGAGCATACCCGCAGTCCCGTGAACGGGGAAGACTGCACAAACGTCGTCGATTTTGAGTTTCTCGTCGACGAGTTTGAAGACGAGCGGGAGCTGTGCGCCGGCGAGAAAGCCGATCGCGATCGCCCCGACGGGCGTGATGAGGTCCGTCGGACCGGTGACGCCGACGAGGCCGGCGAGCATCCCGTTCGCGACGTACAGTGTGTCGACCTTTCCGTTCATCGCCAGGGAGACAGTCGACGCGCCAAGCGCACCGAGTCCCATACCGAGTGCGGTCACGATTGCAACCCGCCCGACGATGGCGAAGTCACCGAGGACGAACTCGCCCGTGTCGATGACCAGCGCAGCCGTCCCGACGTTGAAGCCGAACCAGCCGAAACAGAGGATCAACGTTCCCAGCACCGCGAACGTCAGCGAGTGTCCGGGAATGATGTTAACGCTGCCGTCGTCGCCGTACTTGTCCATCCGTGCGCCGATGATCCAGGCCGCGGTCAGTCCCGCGACCCCGCCGACGCCGTGGACGACCATCCCGCCCGCGAAGTCGGCGAACCCGAGGCTCTCGAGTATCGGAACGTCAGCGCCGGGTGCATACCAGACCATTCCCGCGACCACCGGGTAGATAACCGCCGCGAGCAGGAAGGTATAGGCCACGTACGCGCGGAGTTTTGCACGGCCTGCCACGGCACCGGACACGATCGTCGCGGCCGTCATCGCGAACACCGCGCTGAACAGTAACTCGGCCATCTCGACGCTCGGGTCGAGACCAAACTGCGTTAGCGGACTCGCGCCGCTGCCGCCGCCGAGTATCGTCCCGACGTTGTTCGCGATTCCCATCCCGATGGCGACGAACACGAGAATGCCGACCGCCCAGGTCAGCATGTTCTTCGTCAACTGGTTCGCGACGTTCTTCGAGCGGACCTGTCCGGCTTCGAGCATCGCGAACCCGGCGTGCATGAAGAAGATCAGGAAGGTGACCGTCAACATCCACACCAGGTTCAGTCCCGTTGCGAGCGACTCGATATCGCCCACATCGGCTTGTAATGCGACCGATTCGACCATCACGCACGCACCTCAGTTTCGGTCGAACGGATTAATATACCTGACGAGTGTAGACAAATGTCCACTGCTACTCCACATATGGCGCAGTTCGTGTTCTGAATCACGTTTGACCGTGATGCAATAGTATAATATAAGGCTGTGCCTGGTTGTTCGTCAAGTATTCTCTCCTATTAGGTGCGATCGTTCGCATCTAGAGCCAATATAATGTGTATTAGGTTTCCACCGTCCGCAGTTTGGCTCCAATTCGCTCTACAACTGGGCGTTTGGGTACCACTGCACACTGCATCCGTGACAAGCACTTCTGTTCATCGACCAACAAACGACCGATCAGTGTCGTGCGCGGTGTCTTTTGGGTAGTTCATTGACCGTCTTCACGGTGACTGGACGTTCATCAATTCTCTCCCCTCGATTCCGATTCGCTACAGATCCACACCACCGCAGAACGCGCTCCGTCTGTGAGACTCAGTGCAGTCGGCTCGCAACGTCCTCGGCGAAGTATGTCAGAATCAGATCCGCGCCCGCCCGCTTGATCGAGAGCAGGGACTCGAGTGCAACTTCCTCTAAGTCGAGCCAGCCTTTCTCGGCGGCGGCGTGGAGCATGGCGTACTCGCCGGAGACGTTGTAGGCGGCGACGGGGTGGTCGAACTCCTGACGGATGTCGCGGACGATGTCCAGGTACGGCAGAGCGGGTTTGACCATGAGCACGTCTGCGCCGGCGTCGGCGTCGAGACGGACCTCACGCAGCGCTTCGCGCGAGTTTGCGGGATCCATCTGGTAGTGGCGGCGGTTGCCGAAGGCGGGTGCGCCGTCGGCGGCGTCCCGGAACGGGCCATAGAAGGCGCTCTCGTACTTCGCGGCGTAGCTCATGATGGGGATGTCGTGGAACCCTTCGTCATCCAGCCCGGCACGGATCGCGCCGACCATGCCGTCGGTCATGCTGCTCGGCGCGACCATGTCCGCGCCCGCTGCGGCGTGAGAGATTGCCGTCTTTCGGAGCGAGGTGAGGGTAGCATCGTTGTCGACGGTCAGCGAGGGGTCTGGCGTCTCGCACTCGCCGTCACGGAGCGCCGGCTCGAGCGTACCACAGTGGCCGTGTTCGGTGTACTCACAGAGACAGACGTCAGTAATCACGTAGGCGTCCGTTTCGGCGGTGATCCGCTGGATCGCCTCCTGAATCACGCCGTCGTCAGCCCAGGCGCGCGTTCCTGTTGCGTCCTTGGATTCGGGGATACCAAAGAGCATGACGGCTTCGACGCCGGTCTCAAGTACTTCCTCAACGCGCGCGACGCTCTTTTCGATCGGGACGCGCTCGTGGCCGGGCATTGACTCGATCGGCTGGCGCGTCGTCGCTGTCGCGTCGATGAACACCGGCGCAATGAGATCCGCCGGCTCGAGGCTCGTTTCGCTGACGAGCCCCCGTATCCGATCTTGCCGGAGCCGACGCGGACGGTGTGTAAGATCCATACCGGCGTTACTGACGGCATATGCAAAAGCGGTGCGTTCACGATCCGTCACGTTCGGTGAAAGACCGGTTTGAGCTAGCGGCTTATTTATACTATTTCCCCAACACGTCTCTGTATGGACCACCGCCGCTGTCACCGCTCCCGCCGCCGCTTCCTCCAGACTGTCGCCGGTGGAAGCGTCCTTCTTGCAGGCTGTACCGACCTCGTGCAGACCGACGATGGCCCGGGCCGTGATCCTGTGCAGGTGGATTCAGACTCCGACACGGATTCGGCCACGAATGCCGACGATGCGTTCGCTGGCTTCTGGAATCCATCCGAAGATGCGACCGTCGTCGACTTCGAAACGGCACCGTTGACCGCTGTCGTTACCGGGGCCGTTCGGACCGATGACGGCCTCGTCGCGACGCTCGACTTTGACGAGCCAGCGACTGCGTCGTCGCCGGCGACACTGACGGGTGTGATCGCTAATCAACGCGACTACGAGCAGACGTTTGATCCGGCTCGGCTCGTCCTGCTCGACAATCCGCCCGCGAGTCGGTCGTCCGGCGACGCCAACGACGCAGCCTACCTCGTCCCGACCGAGGAGCACCCCTTTGCCGAGACGGTACCGTCGTCCAGCCGAGACGATGACGGCCGCTGGCGGGTCGACACCGTTCACAGCGACTGGTACCCCGAGACGCTCACGCTCGACCCCGAGGAGCAAGTCGAGTGCGAGTATCAACTGCTCGGCCATCACCAGCGACCGTCACAGCCGATCGTAGCCGGCCGGTACGGGTTCAGCTATCAGGACAGCGGGTTCACGATCGCCGTCTGGCCGACCGACACGCCGGGCCCAGATGGTAATTCGCAGTTTTCGGGGACAGACGTGCCGGCGCTTCCCGAGTCACTCGACGGGGAGGGTACCGAAACCACCGACCTCCGCTGGTATCACGAGGCGACCCCCGAAACCCAGGTGTATCTCGAGCCGAATCAGGAGTCGGCCACGGCACCGGCGCGGATCGAGTTCGATCTCGTCAATTACAGCGATGAGCAGCTGGCCGGAAACCCCCACCAGTGGCGACTGTCCAAACTCGTCGCCGGCGAGTGGTACTGGATCGCACCTGGGGGGACACCGGACCCGCTGTCGTGGGTCGCGCCGGGCACCGTCACGACGTCGACGCTCGACCTCTACGACGGCCGGCCGATCGACCGTAATCGCTCCCGAACGGTCGGCCACCTCGGCGGCGGTCGTTATGCCTACTCGGTCGGCTACAGCACTGACGGTGAAACCCACGCCGCCCTGTTCGACCTCGACGCACCGCCCCTCGCGGTGGAGCCGGAACCGGACGCCGTAATCGACGACAGCGACGGAACCGAGGCCGACCGCGTCGTCCGCCTGCCGAACTACGAGGACGCCCGCCGTCCCGCGACGCTCACGGTTACTCGAGTTGATTCCCATTCTACCGCCGATGCCGACGCCAGCACCGATACTGACGTCGACACCGACGCCCACCTCATCCCCGAACAACTCCCGCGCCGTCGATTTCGCAGTTTTCGAAATACACTCCCGTTCTTCGACGACGGCATCGACCGCGTCGTCCTCGAAACGGATCGCGGAACGGCACTCCGCTGGTTCGGCTACGAGGAGACCACGCGAACGGTTTCTTACAAGGGAACCGTGTTCGAGGTGACGGGTGCACTCGAGTCTGACTGATGCCTCCCACTCCCTCCGGCTCTCACCCGTATCGGCCCGCTCAGACTACCGACTCCACACCCTCGAACGCCGTAGCAATACGATCTTGCGTCTCGCCTTCGGCGTCGTCACCAGCCACCGACAACACCAACGCCACCTTCAACCGCGCCTTCCACGCCGGCAGATCGCCACCCGAAATCGCACCTGCCTCGCGGAGCGTCTGTCCACCACCCGGCCCACCGTACAGTCCCGCCGTCGCACCCGCATGACACCGCGAAGTCAGTACTACCGGGAGGCCATCATCGATGGCCGACTCGAGTACACTCCCCAACTCACCGGTCGCGTTCCCGAGACCAGTACCGGCGAGAACGATGGCGTCGGGAGCGGCGGTGGACTCGAGCGCTCGCTCCACCTGTTGGCCGTCAACGCCCATCGCGTTCGTCACGATGTCGACGCGGATGTCGGGGTCGATTCGCGCTCCGGCGTCCGGGATCGCCGATGCGTCGCTGTAGCTGTGCGGTTTGCGGAACGTTCGGAGTCCGTTGGGGGTCAGTTCGGCCACTGGCCCCGCGCCGGGCGAGGCGAACGTCTCGAGTTTGCTTGTGTGGGATTTGACGACCCAGCGGGCGGCGTGGATGGTGTCGTTGAACGCGAGGAAGCTGCCAGTCTGGAATCGGTCGTCGACGGCGGCGCGGACGGCGGTGAGTAGATTCGCGGGGCCGTCGGTTCCTTTCTGGTCGAACGGGCGCTGTGCGCCGGTGAAGACGACCGGTACATCGGTGGCGGCAACGAGGTCAAGGTAGTACGCCGACTCGGCCATCGTGTCGGTTCCGTGGGTGACGACGACGCCGGTGACACCCTCGTCGGCCGCGCGTTCGGCGGCGTCAACGATGTCGGTTGCGTTCTCGACGGTCATCTGGAATCCGGAGCGCTGGCAGACCGTGTCGACGTCGAAGCTGGCGTAGTCGGTGAGTTCCGGGACGGCGTCGACGAGGTCCTCACCGGACACTGATGGGGTCTTGCCGCTGGTGTCGTTGTCATCACCCGTGCTCGCGATGGTGCCGCCGGTGCTGATGACTCTGACGTGTGGTTCTGATTGCGACTGTGGCTGTGACTGTGAGGATAGTGGTGTCGACTCCGTCGCTGGCATACGCGTGTGCTCGCCCCCTGGGGAGAAGGCTCTTCTCGCTCAAGGTGGCTGGCTGCCACCAGTGCTGAGGGGATTGGTTCGTGCTCGTACTGACTCGGGCGGGGGCTGCCGGGACCAATACCCTCATCTGTCGGCGTCGGTGACGAACGGATGAGCGATCAGAACGACGATGGCGAGGAATTCGATGAGACGGACACGGAGACAGCTCGTTGGTGGCGAATGAGACGCTGGCGATACAGCGAGACTGTTCTCGTGCTGTGTACACTCGCGTTCTTCGCGACGATGGTTGGCCGACTGGCGATCAGCCCGGTCTTGCCGATGATCACCGAGGACTTCGAGGTCTCCAACTCGGTCGTCGGTGTCGCGATGACCGGCATGTGGATGGCTTACTTCCTCTCGCAGTATCCGAGCGGGATTTTCGCGGATCGGTATGGCGAGCGGCCGATTATCCTGATCGCCGTCGGCGGGACGGCAGTAACAAGTCTCTTCCTCGCAGTTTCGCCCTTCTTTGCGGTGTTCGTCTTTGCAACGATCGCCCTCGGGGCTGTTGCCGGCCTCCACTACAGCGTCGCGACGACGTTGCTGACCCGGACGTACGACGATATCGGTGCTGCCATCGGGATTCATAACAGCGGCGGTCCGGCTGCCGGTCTCGTCGCGCCGCCGATTGCTGGCTGGGTTGGTGTCACCTACGGCTGGCGAGCTGCTGTCGCGATCGCTGTTCCCATCGCGATTCTCGTCTACGTGCTGTTCTCTCGGCTCATTGACCCGACGGAGCCTCGCCGGCCGAACCAACCCATGCACGAGCGCTTCGACATTGGTGCGATCACCGACCTTCTCTCGCGGCCGAAAATCGCGTTCCCGATCTGTCTTGCCATCGCCGGGGCGTTCGTCTGGCAGGCGACTTCGACCTTTCTCCCCACGTTCCTCACCGAACACCGGAAGCAGCCGACCGAGTTCGCGGCCGTCGTCTTCGCGAGTTACTTCGTCGTGCAGGCGATTACGCAGGTCGGCGTCGGTGCTGTCTCGGACCGCGTCGGCCGCGACTTCGCGACGGCTGGCTGTCTCCTCCTCGCGGGTGTCGGCTTCGTGATTCTCGTTACCGTTCCCGGGCCCGAAGCCGTCGTCGTCGCGGTGTTGCTGATCGGGACTGGACTCGGCTGGGGTGCAGCGCTCTTACCCCGGTTCATGGACGTCCTCTCGGATGCAGAACGCGGTGCCGGATTCGGGCTCATTCGTACCGTGTACGGCTTTATCGGTGCGCTCGGTTCGGTCGCGACCGGGCTGTTCGCCGACCTCTTCGGCTGGGGGGTCGCGTTTCTCGTACTGGCCGGTCTTCTGGGACTCAGTTTCTGCGCGATTCTTGTCAACTGGGTGTTCTCGCTTGGCTACTGACTGTGTCCAGTTTCGCCGAGCGCTTTTTCCGGTAATACAGTCCGCTGGCGTGTCTGCTAGCCGTTCTCTCGGAATACAGTGAGTCCGTACATTTAAGTACGCACCTGCCGTTTTTACCTGTTAGCAATGGCCATAGATCCACAGTTCCACGAAAATCGCGAGCAGGTCGACGAGCACGAGGGTCACGTCGTCTGGGGTCCCGTCGACGAACCCGAAGAACTCGGGATCCACGGCACTCACGTCGCCGTCGACTTCGACCTTTGTATCGCTGACGGTGCCTGTCTCGAGGACTGCCCCGTCGATGTCTTCGAGTGGGTCGAGACCCCCGGTCACCCCGAGAGCGAGGAGAAGGCAGACCCCACTCACGAAGCTCAGTGTATCGACTGTATGCTCTGTGTCGACGTCTGTCCGGTCGACGCGATCGACGTTGACGCCGGACGAACGGCCTAACTCTTCTATCTCTGTCTATTCGCGTGACGGATAGCGGTCAGCCCTGCGAAGAGCGTCGATTACGGTTCGGGACACGGACGGCAATCGAACTCAAACCTGAACCTGAATCAGGACCCGAATTCGAAACTGGAACTAGGACTGGGTCTGAAACCGAGCCTGCACATACCAACGTACAACGTACCGATACACTGACCACCTACTCCGCGCGGTCGACGTCGACTTTCTCTTTGAGGTTCTCGAGTCCGTCGGCTTCCGCGAGCTCCTGGAGACGCTCGCGGAAGTGTTCCTCACAGAGACCGACTTTGAGGCCGTCCGACTCCGCGGCGAAGGCGGCCTCGCGGTCACAGTAGTGACAGTTCATACACAGCCGTTGGTGCCACGAGGCATTGAACCCTCCGCTCCCGGCTAGTCCATCTGACTTTCTGGGACCAGACCCAACTGGTCGAATTCGTCCTTCGAGAGTCCTGCAACGCCGAGCTCCGATTCATGTGCGTCGGTGCCACCGGTCGCGAGCAGGTCGTCTCGCTCGATTGCTCGCTCCACCGGTTCGAGGTCGACCGCTCGGCCGTAGGGATACGAGAGCTCGACCGCATCGAGGGCTGCTGCGTGTGACAGTGCGTGTTCCGGGTCCGGGTACCGAAGCGGATGTGCGAGCGACACGAGCTGTGCAGCCTCACCGAGAATTCGTTGGCCCTTCTCGAACGATGGTATCTCCCGTGCAACGAAACACGGGCCGTCGTTCCCGATGAGCTGGTCGAAAGCGTCCTCGTAGTCGTACGCTGTCTGCGGATGTGCGTCGATCGCGCGGGCGACGTGCGGGCGGCCGAAGCCATCCGTGACGGTGACGCCGAGGTCGATCCCCAGTTCGTCCTCGACGTTGTCGACGATCGCCTGTCCGCGTTCGATGCGATTCTCTTGAATCCCGCTCGTCAAGGACTCGAGTTCGGCCGTCGGTTCGATTCCATATGCGAGAAGATCGACGCGTTGACTCGGCGTGTCGTCGTCACCTTGAATCTCGACACGGAGCTCGATGCCGTTGACGATAGAGATACCATCGTGTTCACGCACGGGATCATCAAACGGCTGGAGTCGGTCGTGGTCGGTGATCGCGACGACGTGGACGTCCGCACGGGCAGCCGCATCGGGGACGGCCTCGAGCTCGAGGCTCCCGTCCGACCGTGTCGTGTGGACGTGAAGATCGGCGTAGGGCATTGATCTGGCTCATCCGAGCAGTTCCGTCGATAAAGGCGTTTTCAGTGGCACCGATGGCTTCAGCGCCGGTTCTGACCGCCCCGACCACGATACTCGAACCCATTCTAGCAATATTAGGTCTTGGGTGAGGCTAGTAATCCATTATGGACAATGTTTATAATCATCGATCACGCACAATGGTGTGTAATGCTTCCAACTGGCACCGCCGAGGTCATCGACGACCACGAGTACCCCGCAACGACCGAGGAACTGATCGAGGACTGTGGTGACCGCACCCTCGAACTCCCGAACGGCTCCGAGACGGTCGGCGATGTACTCGCACGTCTCGAATCCGAAACGTTCGAATCGGCGGATGACGCTCAGCTTGCCGTCTACTCCGCGATGAGCAACAAGGCCGTTGGCCGCGTCGGCTACAGTGACCGCGATCCGACACCGGTCGGGAGTCCATACTCACCGGACGCCGTTTCCTTCTAAGGTCGGCCTGTTCTCTTCTCTCATCGGCTGTTGAGTAACTACTTGCGTAACCGAGAGAGTCATCGATCCCGCACGGAGCAGTCGTTCAGCCGTTCAGCAGTCAGTCCAGAAAATCGATCGCCTCAGCCAACTCGAGTGGAACCGATCCTTTCCGGTAGCCTTCGACCCGGCCGTTCGGTCGTGCACGATAGACGACAGCGGGGCGGTGCCGGACGTCGGGTCGTTCGCCACGAACGGCAGCCCAGGCGTCGTCACGGAAACTCGAGCAGTCGACAAAGAGGACTGCGCCGCCGCCGTGTTCGGCGAGTTGGCCGTTCGTCTTCGTCTCCGCGGTATCACGGACGGCGGCGACGGGGCCGTCTGCGGCCCGGTTCGTCGGTGGCTGTGGTCGGGTAACCTCGACGAGGACGTTTGCCTCGCCGTTTTCGGCGCGGAAGTCGAGCGAGTGGCCCGTTGTCACCTCGATTTCGGGCGTCACGTCGTAGCCTGCGTCGGTGAGGATTTTCGCAGCGATGAACTCGCCGAGCGCCGCACTCATACGCACCCGGTCGACGTGGTTACTGGTGCCGAGTTTCCCCGACATGACGTGTCGGTACTCGTCGAGCGCGCCAGTTTTGAGAAAGTCCTCGAAGAAGCGCGTTGTCTCCCGGCGGCTCGCGTCGGGGAAGCCGGCGGCGTGTTGGCGGAAGAACGCGCGCGTCGATTCGCGGCCGTCTTTCGACATGAAGACCGGCAGGAAGTACCACGAGAGGTGCGGATAGTCGGCAAGCCACGGGTCCTCCTCGTGCAGCGTCGCGAGGAGTTCACGCTGGGTCCAGCGCGTAACGTGATACGGGATCTCACGCCAGCCGTACTTGTCCGTACGCCAGAGCGAGGACGGCGTTTCCGTGTTCCCCATCCAGTAGGCCTCCTCGTCAGTACGCGCAAAGAGGGCGATATCGCCGTTTTGCATCTCGAAGCGGTGTGTCTCCCAGTCTGCGCCGATATCGAACTGCGGCGTCACCGCACGAGCACCGATATTCGATCTGAGCGGCTGGAGTATCTTCTGTCGAACTCGCTGCTCGCTCCAGGATGTGGGCGAATAGCGAAAGCGAAGCGGCCGTGCCACGGCCGTCCTACGGCCTGGTCGGCCATACGTGTTGCGAGATAACTCCTTACTCACCGTGACTGCCTTCGAATATGAACGACCGTTACATTGATATGCGAATCGCACCTACAATGTGTATACTTGCCATGTCAATGGGTGCCTATGACGAAGATGAACACGAACGCCGTGAAGAACAGGCCTCTCGAGTCGACGCCGATTTCGATGACGAGCGAACGATCTATCACGGCCGCGTAGAGTACGATTCGGGTGACTCCGCGGAGGACCTCCTCGACCAGTTCGAGCAGATCAAGTCGGACTAGTGTCGACCCCCTCCCTTCTGCGGTTTACCAGTACGAGCTGTGAGCCGCAGTGTTGCCTCGGGACCGTGCTCTCGTCGTCATTACAGGCATGAACGATGAACGGCAGTCGTCACGGTCGTCAGTGAGTCGTTCGGTGCAGGGGACTCGAGTATCCGTCCTCACGTTGCGTTCTCACTCTGTCCCCGTTTCCACTTCTCCCTCTCCGTCCACCCAACCGGGCGTCTTGGGTGCGCCGCGGTCCTCTTCGACTGTGACCGCGAGATCGGGTGATGGCGCTGAGCCGTCATCGTGCGCTGCTGTGTCGTAGTGTTCGTGCCAGTCGTCGATTGCGGGACCGACCCAGGACTTACTGTCGGGAGTGCTATCTGCACTGTCTCCACCGCGTGCTGATGTCATCGTTTCCATCGCCCGTGCTTTTCCCGTCTCGTAGTGGTGCTCCGAGATCGCGAACGTGCCCGGACTCGAGGCACTCGCGACTGCGATGCACTCGGCGCGATCTTCCGGTCGAAGCGTCCCGACTTCGAGACGCTTGATGATGCCGGCGAGATCATCCGGTCGGGGATGACAGAAGAGTTTCTCACCGACGGCCTGTGAGCCGAGTAGCGGTCCGTCGCCGAGTTCGTTGGCCGAAAGCTGGTCGTCGAGCAGCCGATCGTCTCCGAAGGCCTCCTCGACGCGCTCGCACTCGGTTTCGTGCCCGAGTTCGAGATTGTGCGCCGGATAGACACCACACTCGGCAGGAAACTGCTCGTCGTCGTGGATGCGACACTGCAGCGTTGTCGGATCGAGGAAGACACAGGTCGGCAGCCATGTCGGTTCCGCGCGGCCGAAGGGCGCGACCGGCTTCGGAGGCTTTCGGAGGCCGACGAAGAAGACCGGTCGGCCCGCGATGGCGGCGACCTGTTGGCCGTCGATTTCGACAGCCTCGTGCTCGTCGTGAGCATGCCAGAACCGCGGCGTCATGGCGGCAGCCATTCCCTTTTCGAGGAAGGCTCGGACCTCGTTCCGGGTGAGCGGGACGAAGTTGGCGTCGCTGTCGAACGGGGGGCGGCGTTCGCTCTCGCTGTCGGCGCTGGCGCTGGCGTCGGCGAATCGTCCGCGTCCGTGTTGGCGAGTTTGATCCATCTCGTGGTCGTCGAGCAACGCGGTCCAGTCCATACAGCAGCCGGCACAGCCAGCACAGTGCACCTCCATATCCGGCGCTACCACGGCGGTTGGTATAATTCGTTGGCCGACGACGAAAGCCGGCACCAGAGTTCGGAACCGGTGCCGGGGGGAACGACTTTCACCACCCAGTACCCACTGTCAGCTATGGCAACAGACGTCTGCGACGGCTGCGGCCGAGCGGTCAGCGTTGCCGGCGGCATCGCCAACCTCTGGACCTTCGGCGAGAACGACGGCAGCGACGGCTCGGCGATCATGCTCGAACTCGCTGACGGCACGGAGCACCTGCTGTGTTATCCGTGTCTCGAGGTCATCCCCGACGAGCCGACCGCCGAGGACGTGGCGCGACTCGAGCAGGTCGACGCGGAGACCTCTCGCCTCGTTCCAGTTGGTGAACGCTCTGAGGAGTCGCTGTGAGGGTGAGAGTGAACTGTACTGGCTCCCGCACCGAGTTTGCGGTGAGCTGACGCTCCCGTACTCGATATCTGCTGGGACGAAGAGAAGACATGAGTCGTGGTCCGTGAACGGTCTGGCCGACGCGGACAGCGGACCACGAACAAGCCACTGTGATGGGGGAGAGTGGCAATGGCAACGGGAAGGGTCATGTAGACCGATCCCGTAGACGGAAGGGGTGGGATTTGAACGCCACGAGGCATGTGCTGCCGTCGCGGGCCAGGGTCAGCTGGCACCGCGATGCTCTACCGCTGAGCGACCCTTCCGCGACTAAAGCCAAGGCCGGTGTTCGTATTTGTAATCAGTCGGTTACCCGCGGGTAGCTGCCACCTACCGGCCGCTTTTACGCTCCCTTCCGCTCTGATTTGCTGCCAGTTCGTTTCCATTCCGACCAGTATCGCTCCTCACAGCCGAACAGTTCAGCACGAGCAACGCTCCGTAGCCTTTAGGAGTCGGCCGGTCCGTGACTCAGACGGTGAATCCCGAGCGGATCTTCGACGCCTTTCCCGCGCCCAGCTACCGCGGGAATCAGGAGCAGGCCCTCCGCGACATTCGTGACGCCTTCGCGGCCGGCAATGACGTGGTACTCGTGCGCGCACCTACTGGGAGCGGTAAGTCCCTTCTTGCGCGGTCGGTCGCCGGCTGTGCCCGGACGATCGAGGAGGCAGAGCCGAGCGAGGCTGCCGGGGCCTACTACACGACCCCACAGGTCTCACAGCTCGACGACGTCGCCTCGGACGACCTGCTCGCCGATTTGAACGTCATCCGCGGCAAGTCGAACTACACCTGCATTCTGCCCCAGGAGCGCAACACGCCGGTCAACCAGGCACCCTGCGTCCGCGAACGAGGCTATGACTGCTCGGTCCAGCATCGCTGTCCGTACTTTTCGGACCGCGCAATCGCCTCGAACCGCTCGATTGCGGCGATGACCCTCGCGTACTTCATGCAGACCGCGGGCAGCGAGGTCTTTCGCAAGCGCGATGTCGTCGTCATCGACGAGGCCCACGGCCTCGCCGAGTGGGCGGAGATGTACGCGACGATCCAGCTCGGGCCGCGAACCGTCCCATTCTGGGACGACCTGCGCGTGCCGAACATAGATAGTATCGAACGGGCCGTCCGCTACGCCGAGAACCTCGAGCAGACCTGTACCCGTCGCAAGGACGACCTGCTCGCACAGGAAACGCTCTCGCCCCGAGAGGTCCGCGAACGCGACCGGCTCCAGGAACTGATCGGCGAACTCGACTGGTTCGTCTCGGACTTTCGCGATCCGCAGAGTCCGACGACGTGGCTGGTCGACCAATCCGAGCGGAACGCGGCCAATACGGATGAGGAGACCGACGACGAGGAACTCGGCGGCCCCCTGACGATCAAGCCGATGAACCCCGAGAAGTACCTCGCCCACACCGTCTGGGATCGTGGCAACAAGTTCGCGCTCCTCTCGGCGACCATCCTCAACAAGGCAGCATTCTGCCGGCAGGTCGGGCTCACCCCCGACGACGTCGCACTCGTCGATGTCGGTCACACCTTCCCAGTCGAGAACCGGCCGCTGTACGACGTGACACAGGGGAAGATGACCTACGAGCACCGCGACGAGACGACACCAGACATCGCTCGCACCATCGTCCGGCTCATGCAACGCCATCCCGACGAGAAAGGGCTGATTCACGCCCACTCCTACAACATTCAGGAGCGACTCGCCGACCTTCTGCGCGATTTCGGCGTCGGCGATCGTATTCGCGTTCACGACCGCGACGGCCGCGACGCCGACCTAGAGGAGTGGAAAGCCAGCACCGACCCCGACGTGTTCATCTCTGTAAAGATGGAAGAGGCGCTCGACCTCAAAGGTGACCTCTGTCGCTGGCAAGTGCTCTGTAAGGCACCCTACCTAAACACCGGCGACTCGCGCGTCGCCCACCGACTCGAGGAGGGCCAGTGGGCGTGGTACTACCGGACCGCGCTGCGGACCATCATCCAGGCCTGTGGTCGCGTCGTCCGTGCCCCCGAGGACCACGGCGCGACGTACCTCGCAGACTCGAGTCTCCTCGATCTCTTCGAACGTGCGCGGACCGACATGCCCGACTGGTTCACAGCACAGGTCGATCGCATGTCGACGCCCGAACTGCCGGCGTTCGATCCACAAGCGGCGTGTGACTCGTCCGGATCGATCGGTGGCCGACGCGATGGTGGCTCGGGCGGGGACTCGAGTCCGAGTGGATCAGGAGCCGAGTCAACGGGTCGATCTGTAGCTGGATCGGATTCCGGGACTGCGTACACACGTTCTCGCTCTCGCTCGCGCTCACAGTCGGGGTCCGGATCGTCGAACGGCTCGTCGTCGAGTCCGCTCGCAGATGTCTGGGATACGGACGGCTAACGAGATCGACTGACGACCAACGAGCGGAGTCTCATCGCAAAATCGAGTCAGATACGCCGAGACGATTCGCTCTCAGAACGCGGCGAGTGCGCCCCACGCGATCATCGACGTGACCATGAGGAACGCGAAGCCGAGCGCGATGAACTGATTTTTGTCCATAGTCGATACAATTGCCCGGGGAGTATGAATGTCACGACCGATTGCGGTCGATTGGGGTCGATTGTAGTCATTTGCAGTCACTTGCAGTCACTTGCAGTCGAGTACGGTCGACGACGGTCAACTGTGTGGCGTCTCTCTTGGGCTGGTCTGGTTCGATGTTTCAATCGTCACGAACCGGCCGCTACTCGAACGCCACGTCGACGACGATGTGTTCGACACCGGCGCTGTGGCTCTTGACGCGGCGCTTCTCGAGAATCTCGTACGCCCTCCCCGCAGCGGCTCCAGCCGCGTCGATGCGCTCGAGTGGCCGCTCCCAGAGCCGCGATTGCGGGGTCGCCTCGTGGTAGTGGAGCACGCCGCCAGGAACGAGCGCGTCGAGGGCGTCCGCGAGGAAGGTGTGGGCCGCTTCATCGCGCGTCTCTGGCTGTGCTGTGTCTGCCGCTCGCTCGTTGTCACCGTCGGGTTTGGGTCCGTTTTCGCTTCCACTTTCACTCTCGCTGCCGCTCCCGTAGTACCCCATCACGATTCGGTCTGCCGCCACCTCGCTCGTCAGGTCTCGACAGTCGCTCATGTAGGCATCTACCCGGCCACCCACGTCGTTCAGCATCGCGTTCTCGAGTAGGTACCGAAACGCGGTCGGGTTGATTTCCGTCGCCGTCACCTGCGCACCGGCGCGGGCCATCGGCAGTGTGAAGTAGCCAATCCCCGCGAACATGTCGAAGACGCGCTCGTCCGGCTCGCACACGTCGCCCATCCGAACGCGTTCAGCCTGATTCCCCGGCGAGAACATCACCTTCGTCGGGTCGAGTCCGTACCGCGTCCCGTGTTCGGTGTGGACCGTCTCCGTATCGCGCTCACCGGCGAGCAGTCTCGTCTGCGGCTCGCGCACGCGACCCGCCTCACCCTCGTTCGAGATTCCCTCGTCTGCGAGCACGCTCTCCGCTTCGCCGTGTAACTCGAGTAGGGCCTCGCCCAGGTCGCGCTCCCGATCTGCAGAGAAGTCAGCCGGCAGCGTCACCAGGATGACTGAGCCGATGACCGCCCACGAGCTCGGGGTGGACTCGAGTGCGTCGTCGCTCCAGCCCTTGTCTGCGAGGAGAGTTGCCAAATCTTGGGTTCGGTATTCGGGATCGAGTTGGCGGACAATGTCGAGGACATCGGTGTCTGCTGGTGGTGCGGTGACGGGTAGTGCTACTCGTTCCGGACTGTCTTCCTGTACGTGTCGCGAGTCGTCGTAGACGCCTTCGGTTCGGAGTGATTCGATCGCGGTTTCGGCGCGTGGCTTTTCGACGATAACTGCGAGCGGGCCGTCTGCGCTTGCTTGCTCAAGGACGTCTGTTACGCGCTCTGCATTGTCTGTCTCTTGCCTGCTGTTTGCGTGTTCAGCTCCGTCTCCATCGGTCGGCTCATCCGCCATGGGTTACTCCTCCGCGGATGCGGATGCAGACTCGTCGGGAAGAATGTGCAGGCCTGCGCGGCTCTTCAAGACGGGCACCGTCTCGGCGTCAGCGTCGAAGTAGTCCGGCCGGGCGACGGTCTTCGCCTGGTACGTTTCGGGGTCGAGCACCTGCACGGCGTTCTCGTCCTCGACGGTGACAACAGTCGTTTCCTCGGCATCCTCGTGCTCGCCGAGTTTGCGCGCGTCGGGCGAGTTCCCCTCCTCGTAGCTCGCCTCGTAGCGCTCACCGGTCGTCACGCGAGTTCCCTTCAGGTTGCCGCGGGCGCTGCGGACCAGAACCGGGCCGTCGTCGTCGGCGTCGTCCGCGAGGTCGATCACGTCGCCGGGGGTGTACGGCGGGAGGCGGACGGCGAAGGTGACGCGGTAGACTTCGTTGCCATCCGAGTCCTCGGTGACGAGAGTTTCGGCGTCGTTGACGGTTCCGCCGAACTCTTCGACCATCTTGTTCGAAATCTTCTTCCCGATCTTGTTGGTCGAGACCTTGATGTTCAGTCCGTCGTCGGTCTCACTGACCTCGGTGACGAAGGCGTTGCGGTCGCCCGTCGCCTCCATGTCGGCGACGATGCTGTGGGCGATTTCCTTGGCGCGGTCGGTCTCCTCGCTCGTCGGCGTGCGTCCCTCCGCGCGGATCTGGACGATGCTGGCGTAGTAGTCGCCGGCGATGCGGCCACAGCGCTGGCAGGTCTGGCGGGCGATCTTGACCGGCACCATCACCTGCTCTTCGACCGGCGTGCCGCGGACGACACCCGTAAAGAAACAGTGCATCCGGATCGTGTTCTGGTCGACCTGCTCGGGCTCGACCTGCCAGGCGACGTCCTCGACGTCGACGTGGACCGAGAGTGCCTCGCTCACCTCCTCAATCGCAATGTCTGTGTAGTCCTGTGCGCCGACGTCGACCCAGCGGTTTCCGCGGTAGACCGCACCACAGCGGGCGCAGACGCGGACGTCGATCCGATTCGGCGCGTCCACGAAGTCGAAGTCCTCGAAGTAACACGAATCGCAGAGGTCGACCTCGCTGCCGGGACGCAGCGGATCGGCGGCGTCGTCCGACTCGTCGTCGGCCGATCGCTCGGGAACAGGGTCCCCACATCGGGGACAGAACGCGCGAGACTCACTCATTATCCCCGATTGGTGGCTGAGCGAGTTAAACGACGCGCTCCGCACCCGGTTCCGAACGTGTCGATCGCGCGAATAGCGGTGCAGCTATAGGAGCCACTGAACGTTAGTGCGCATCTAATCACACGAGGGCTATAGTAGCCACTGCAAGTCACTGCACACCTGATCGCACGACGGCAGCGCGGTTCGGAGCGAGTAGAACGAGTGAGAACCGCGGAAGTGCGGCCAGTGTGTAACTAGTTGCAGTTGTTACTATATGCGATTGATGTGCAAACCGTTTCAGTTGTTACTGTATTCAGTTATTGTTCGGCTCATTTGTACCACTCGCGCCGCCGGCCGTGTTTAATCATAGACGTGACGTGTTCGGCTGGACTCTTTCGCTATCCGGACGGTAGCACGGTTTCACCGGGTAGAACGACAACGACGTTGTGCGGACCGCTGTTTCACTCACTGAAAACTCGACACGAAACGAGGGGGTTCGCTGAGAACTGAGATCCTGTCCGACGGATGTCAGACATTGACTGGCTGTAAAATCGCGGTCTCTCAGTCTGGCGGTTTCCATGCGAAACGGAGGGGGTCGAACGCCGAGGATGACTGATCGGTTTCCGACAGAGGCACGGTTCGACTCGACACGACAGTTGACCGTGGGGTCAGGATACTTATTTCCTCTGAGCACTTACAACGGCGTATGAACTGGCAGCCGGATTGGGGTCTTCGCGGCCGGATGTTCGTGACGATGTTCCTGCTGTTCGCGTTGTACATCGTCTTCGCCGGCGTCCTCACGCTCTATATCGGTGGTGGACTGTGGATGATCGCGATCCTGTTTGGTGGATTCTCGCTCGTCCAGTACTACTTCAGCGACACACTTACGCTTCGAAGCATGGGCGCAAAGAAAGTCTCGGCCGACGAGTACCCACAGCTTCACTCATCAGTCGAACGGCTCTCGCAGCAGGCAGACCTACCGAAGCCGACCGTCGCCGTCGTCGACTCGAACGTGCCGAACGCCTTCGCGACGGGACGTAACCAGCGCAACGCTGCTGTCGCGGTGACGAGTGGCTTGATGAACACGCTCGATCGCGAGGAACTCGACGGTGTCATCGCCCACGAACTCGCCCACGTCAAGAACCGAGATATGATGGTGATGACTATCGCGTCGTTTCTCTCGACGATCGCGTTCATGATCGTTCGCTGGGGCGCGTTCTTCGGCGGCGGCCACAGCCGCGGCGGTGGCGGGAAAGGCGGCGGAGGCGTCCTCGTCGCGATCCTCGTCTCGCTCGTCGTCTGGATCATTAGCTACGTCCTCATTCGTGCGCTCTCGCGCTACCGTGAGTTCGCCGCCGACCGCGGTGCTGCTGCCATTACTGGCAACCCTTCGGCGCTTGCCTCTGCGCTGCTGAAGATTTCGGGTGAGGTCGACAAGGTCCCGGACAAAGACATGCGCGAGGAGGCCGAGATGAACGCCTTCTTCATCATCCCGTTAAAATCCGGCATCGTCGGTCGGCTGTTCAGTACCCACCCCTCGACCGAGCGCCGCGTCGAGCAACTCCGCGAACTCGAACAGGAACTAACCATGGCCTGAGGTCCTGCCCCCGTCCTGTTCCTGTTCCTATCACCGTCTCCGCCCTTTCGTCCGCTTCGTCCATCCGACCTCTTCGACCCCTTCGAAGCGCTTTTGACGCGTCCGGCGAAATGTTCGCTATAATGCTCGAGCGTGAGCGACTCATCGAACTGGTCGTCGCCGTCTCCTCTGTTCTCCTGATGCTCGGCGTCATGGCCAGCATCGGTACGAACTACGGTGGCGACGACGGACTTCTCACCCCTGACGGCGCACAGCTACTCGTCGGTGCGATCATCGGTTTCGTCTTCCTCCTGACCATCGTCGGTATCGCCTTGGCGTTCGTCCTGAACGATCCTGAGGACGGACTTGAAAGCGATGACGACAACGTCGAAACGGACACGCCGGACGCGGTCTGATTGTCACGACGCGCTCCTGTACTGTTCGCCGTCGCCTCGCTGTCCCCCCCTCCCTTTCCTGTGGGCTGTTTTGTCTGCCCTCGTCGGCACGTTTTTCAGTCACTGCGCTGATGTGTTTGTATGACCAGTTCCGACACCGCAGCTGAGACGACCACAGCATCGCCACAGCCATCGCTGCTCGGGCAACTGGTTGTCCTTGCCGTCTTCGTACTGCTCGGGACCTCTGCCCTCATCCGCTCTGCAGGGACCGTCTCACCGGGGTCTGCGGTCGGACTCATCGCTGTCCTTGCTGGCTTCGGTGTTGTCCTCCTCTGGCGACGAGCAGCGAGCACATCGGCTCAAGACACTCGACACGCAGCGCAGACGCAGAACACAGACGCCGTCGACAGCAACGGACCTGGTTCCCAGACGGCCGCGAACGCGGATGCAGACACGGACGGAGACACGGAAACACCGGCAACTGAGTCGGACTCGAGTGTCTGGAACGCGATCCCTTCCTGGCAGTACGAGGGTCGCCACGTCGAATCGGGTGGCGTAGCTCGCAGCGAGCAGGAGAAGGCGCTGCAGGATATTCAACAGCAAGCGGTTGAGTTATCCGAAGAGCACGAGGAGAACTAGATCTTGCTCTAGCTGTTAGACGTGGTATCGGTGCTGGCGTCGGTCTCGTCGCCGCTGTCTGTCTCCGAATTCTGTGCATCGTCGCCATCATCACCATCACCGTCACCATCTCCATCTCCTTCCCGCCAGTCCTCGAGTTCGTCGTCGTCAGCATCGTCGACGCGCTCCTCGTAGTAGGCCATCGGGTGCGGAATCCGCTCACAGAGGTCGTCCTTGTTCACACAGTCGCCGTACGACTGCATCGTCGCACACGAGGGCGGCGAGTACTCCGTCGGTGAGGTCTCGCCCCGAATGTGGTCCGTCTGATAGCGTGTCATCTCCTCGCCGAACGAGGAGTTCACCCGGTAGAGGTCGACAATTTCGTCCGTCGTCATGCCGATACTCGAGAGGAAGGCCGTGATAGCAAACCGGGAGTGATGTGGCAGGTGTTCGCCCTTCTGGATCTGGTCCAGCAGCGCCTTCATACACGGCGGGAAGAGTTCAGGAACGACAGTATCGATCTCGCGCGTGAGGTCGAGGTTGGCGAGCACCTCCCGGACCTCTTCGGCGGCGTCCTCGAGTGGGTCGCCGATCGTGGTGGGGACCTCGAAGGGGAGGCCGTCTTCGATTCGGTCGCGGATGGCTTCGCGCAGGAGGAGCAGGAGGTCGTCTTTCTCGACGGGGATGTCGCCGTCGGTTAGGGGCTGGTTGACGAGTCCCCATTCGTCGTCCCAGAGGTCGGCGGCGAGCGGGAGGTAGGTACCAACGTCGATTCTGAACCGGTCGGCGTCGTCGGGGTCGGTTGCTGTGGTTGTGCCGGTTGTGCCGGCTGTCGCTGTGCCGGTACCAGTGCCGGCGCTGGCTCCGGTCCCGGAGCCGGTTCCAGTCCCTGTAGTCGCACTCGCCGACACGGACTCGGCGGTAACCGTCTCCTCGAGATCGAACTCCGCGAGCAACTCTGCGAGTTCGAGGCCGGTCGACTCGACGCTCTTGAGTTCGGTGGTGTTCTCGAGGTCGGCGGTGAATCGCTCGTGGGCGGTCTCGGCCTCGGCGCGGGCGTACCGGCGCACGAGGACGCGTTCCTCGACCATCGAGACGAGGACGCGCGCAACCGGATAGGAGAGCAGTTCGGTGCGGGGGTCCCGGTGGGGCTCACCAATCTCGCCGTCTTCGAGCGCGGTAATCACTCGTTGTCGCGCGCGCTCGACGACTGCTCGCTCCTGCTCGACGACGGTTGCCAGATCGACCGTCTCCGTCGCCACGGTCTCGCGGGCGGCTTCGAGAAACGGGTAGCGAGCGTGCAGTCGCTGCATCGGTAATAGGAAGCTACTCTGATGGATTAAGTCCACTGATTGTCGTTGGCTCGCGACGGTGTCGGTAACAAATTATTACGGCCCGGTCTGATCGCGCTGTCTGATCACGTTTCCCGCCTTTCGTTCGCGTTTCCCGCCGTTCGTACAGGTGTGCGCCACCGTCGCACGGGCCGGAAGACGAGCCCCCAATTCAAGAGGATCCGACCCATTGTCTCGCCTATGCCACGGGCGACGCGGGACGGCGTGTCGATCTACTACGAGTTCGACGAGCGACCGATGGACGAGCGACGAACCGCGACACCCGTCGTCTTCCTCCAGGATCTGGGATACGGCCGGTGGATGTGGCGCTGGCAGCGCGAGGCCGTCGCACGCGAGTTTGGCGCGCCCGTAATCGCGCCCGATCTGCGCGGCACCGGTCGTTCGGATGCCGGCCTCCCGCCGCTCGTTCCTCGTCTCCCCGGTCGACTCCGCTCTCCACTGCCTCAAAACGTAGCGAGCTACTCGGTATCTGGGCTGGCGGCCGACCTGGAGGCCGTCCTCGACGACGCCGGCGTCCACAGCGCCCATCTCGTCGGCTCGGGCCTCGGCGGGATGATCGCCCAGCAGTACGCCATCGACCACGACCGCGCAGTTTCCCTGACTCTCTGTGGGACGACCCACGGCGGGGCCGACGCCGATCCAATCCCCGACGAAATACCCAGTCGACTGCTCGCCGCCTCCGCCGGCGGGAGCGAGCGCCAACGCCTTCGCGAGCAACTGCGTCCCGTCTTCACTCCCGCGTTCACCAATCGGAACCCGCACCTGATCGAACAGCTACTCGAGTGGCGACTGGAACAGGACGCGAGTCGGCCGGCACTCGAGGCGCAACTCGGAGCGTTCCTCGGGTTCGACAGCAGCGCGGAGCTAGACCTGATCGATGTGCCGACGCTGATCGTTCACGGGACGAACGACGAGGTGGTACCCTGGCGGAACGCCAGGCTGTTGGAAGAGGCGATTCCCGATACTCGTCTGGAGATAATCGAGGCTGGCCCACACCTGCTCGGTGTAGAGCGTTCTGACGAGGTGACGGACGCACTCCTGTCGTTTGTGGCGGTTCAGGAGGGTGAAGATGCGTTCGCCGCTGCGAGGAATCCTCGAGTCGCCCACTCGAGGTAGCTTGGATCTGTCCGGTTGCCGGTTGCGCTTGAATTAATTTGTCCGGTGTGCCTGTGCTGGGGAAGTGTTGTCTCAAGCGGTTGTTGTATCGGTATCGGTGTCAGTGTCGGTATCTTCATCGGCATCGACATCAGTGTCAGTACCGGTCACAGTTGCACTCCGCACCGTGAGCGTTCCGCTACTGTGCAGTCCAACATCGAACCCAGCGTAGGTGAACCAGACTTCCTGCTCGCCAGCATCCACTTTCGTCGTCGCGTGTTCGTACACTCGATCCAGCGCGTCGGGGTCGATAACGTGGGCCAGTGCTGGGAGTTGAGCGGGGCGGATGTCGGTGAGCGCGGCAATCGTGAGAATAACGTGTTCGCTCGGGCTGTCTGCTGTTGGGTCAAAACTGGTGGTGTACTCGAGTGGGTCTCGTTCTGATTGTGGTTCTGAGTCTACGTCTGGCGCTGTCGCTGTTCCTGTTTTTGTTTCCGGCTCTGTTCCAGTTTGAGTCTGAGTCTGAGTTTCTGTCTCCGTCTCTGTCTCTGCTCCCAAGTCGGCTCCCCGGTTCAGTTCATCCGCCGATTCCTGTCCACCGGGGTCAGTATCGCATGTGTCGTCGCTAGAGGGCATGGTATGGTCGTATCCCTCCCACCAGTACTGGACAGGTAACGACTGTCCTGTCTCTGTGCAGGCTTTATGTCTGGTCTGGTGGACTGTTAACGAGAGATCACGGTCAGGGGGACGAGACAACGCTCACAAAACAGCGATGACATGGCGCTGACGGTGTGGAAAAGCAGCGTCGACTGGGTCAACTCCCGTCGAGGATGTCCGCGAAAACGGCGGATTCAGTCGCTCTGGATCCGCGGCGCGAGCATATAGGTGACCTGCCCCTGTCCCTCCGCGAAGCCGAAGTAGATCTTGACTGGGAACTCCTCGCCGAGGTGCAGCGTGACCTCGGTATTCGAGGGGATCGCCTTGTTCATGTCCTTCAGGTAGTCCAGGCTGAACAGCGAGTGAGCGGGACCGGCCTGTAGGTCGATCAGATCGTCCGCTGTGAGTTCGAGGTGGACATCGTCAGTGTCACCCTCTGCATCGACGTAGAAGGAATCGTCGCCCTCGTTGACACCCAGCGCGATGTGGTCGGAGACCATATCTGCCGCCGTGACCGAGCGGTTGACGTCCTTTCCTTCAAGGACGACCTCTGCCGGCAGGTCCAGTTCCGGAATGTCTGGCTCCTGGCGGATGCTGTCCGGATCGATGAGCGCGAGGGTGTACTCGAGTCCGTCGATCTGGATGTGGAGCTTTCGGGTCTCCTCGTCGAGTTCGAACTGGATGAGCTGGCCGGATTCGGCCATGCCTGCGATGTCTTCGAGTCGGGAGAGGTCGACGCCGATCAGCCCGCCGTCGGCCTCGTAGGATTCGAAGGCGGCCGCGTCGAGCGAGAGGTCGACCATCCCGACGTTTGCGGGGTCGACGGCTCGAATCTCGAGTCCGTCTTCCTCCAGGTGGATCTTACACTCGTCGACCAGCACGCTGATCGAGTCGAGCGCGCTGGTGAGCGTTTCCGCGCTCACGATGGCCTTAAACATATGAATCGGGCTACGGACGGTTGGCATAAAAAGGCACCCTTTCGGACGAGAACCGTCCCGGAAGTGGTGGTTGTCACGTGGGTAGTGGTTGGTCGTTGCGTCGGCAGTGACGCGGCTCACGCTGGCATGCTGGCTGTACGTTGTGGCTCATTTCAGTCGTCATTGTTGTATACGTCCGTAATCTCGAAGCGAGCACCGCCCTCGTCGCTCTCGGTTGCAATCACACTCCAGCCGTGAGCATCGACGATATCCTGGACGATCCGAAGGCCGAGTCCGGTGCCGTCTGGGTTGGTCGTGTAGCCGGACTCGAAGACGATCTCGCGCTTATCTGGCGGAATACCGGGCCCGTCGTCCGCGACGAAGAACCCGTCCTCGAGGGGTCCGACCGTGATCGTCACTGTCTCTGTTCCGTCATCGTCGTGAACGCCGTGTTCGAGACTGTTTCCGAGGAGGTTCTCGAATAGTTGTACGAGCCGATTCTGGTCCGCCTGAACCTGCACGTCGTCCGGTATCTGAATATCGAGCGTCACTGCCAGATGAGGCGGAGGATTCCAGGCGTTTTCGACGGTTTCCACGATCGAGATTGGTTCGCTGTCGTCGATGACGTTCCCGGCTCGAGCGAGCACCAGCAGGTCGTCAATGAGGGTCTCCATTCGCTGGTGTGCGGCTGCAACGTCGTCGAGAAACGGGACATCATCTGCTTCCGTCCGGGCCAGTTCGAGATAGCCCGTTGCGGCGGCAAGCGGTCCACGGAGGTCGTGTGAGACGGTTCCCGTAAACTCCTTGAGTCGCTCGTTCTGCCGGCTCAGTCGTTGCTCGGCGAGCTTCCGGCGAGTTATATTGTGCTGGAAGCCGACGAAGTACGGCGTTTCGCTGTCGTCGATCGGTGCGATCGTCACCTCGTTCCAGAACATCGTCCCGTCGAGACGGTAGTTTCGAACTTCCGTTGTTATCGGCTCTCGCGCCTCGATCGCCGTTCGCATTCGATCGACCGGCTCCTGCTCGGTTCGTTCCCCCTGCAGAAATCGACAGTTTCGACCGAGTACCTCCGCGGCGGGATAGCCGGTCAGGTCGTAAAACTCCTCGTTGGCGTAGACGATCGGATTATCGGGGAGACTCGAGTCGGTTAGCACGATCCCGACCGGTGCTTCGTCCATCGCCGCGTTCTTGCGCTGGAGCTCTTCGAATGTGCGGTAGCGCTCGACTGCGGTTGTAATTCGTGATGCAAGCACGTCGTACTGTGCCATCCCGCGTTCTTTCCGGAGATAATCGGTTATGCCGCGCCGAATCGCCTCGCTTGCAACCTCTTCCGAACCAGCGCCGGTGAACAGGATCACCGGTATCGTGGGGGTTTCCTCGCGGATCGCATCGTGCAGTTCGAGCCCCGACAGCCCCGGCATCTCGTAGTCACAGACGACACAGTCGTAGTCTCGTGTTCGAAATCGATCGAGCGCTGCCGTCGGATCCGTTTCGGTCTCGACGACGATGGAGTCTTCGAGCCGTTCGAGAACGGTCTTCGTGAGCCCGAGAATGACGTTGTCGTCGTCGACACAGAGCACACGAATCTCGCCGTCTGCTACTGCCGTCATATCAATCGTACGTGGTCAAAGGGCTTCAAGCTTCGAGCGCTTCTCTCCGGTCGAGATACCGTCATAGTGGGCCAACACACTCACTCGGCAGCATCCAATTCGACACGTAGCACGGGCTCTTCGCCATCATTTTCCGGGCAGATAACTCTCACCTCGCCACCGTAGCGGTCAAGAAACGTCTGTACCAGAATCGACTCGATGTCGCTCCCCTGGTTCAGCTCATCTACTGTTGCCTTGACCTCCGCTTTCTCGAGTGTGGGTGCGACGAGGTCGAACCCGGCGCTGGTCTCGTTGCCGCCCTTCCTATCGTCGCTCTTTCCGTCGGTATTGGCGATACGCTGGTCGCCTTCGGGGTCTGATTCCGGCCTCGACTGTGACTCCGATTCTGATCTCGACCTCGATCTCGACTCCGACTCGAAACAGCCATCGCTCTTGGTCTCGGTTCGGAACGGCCGCAGAACGATCTGCTGCTGTGACACACCACTGCATTCGACGAGCGTATGCACAGTCGCTCTGATGACAATTCCGAGAAATTGGTCTGACAGCACCTGAACGTCCACTTCTGGTGTTGGATCCCACTCGAACCCCAGATTGTCGTAGCGTGTTTCAAGCCGGTCGACCGCCGTTTCGAGCACCGGATCAAGCGCGACGGACTTACGAACCGGATTCGGCGTTTCGATCGCCTGCACCATCGCGGCGATCGAGTCAGTGAGGTCGACGATGTGTTCTCCCGCGTCGATGATTCGTGCGACGCTCTTGTGTAGCACTTTGTTGATTTCACAGAGTGGCTTTGACAGCGTGTTTGAGCGCTTCTCTCCCTGGTTTCCGCAGTAGCTTTCGTCGAAGTTGGAACGCTCGGAGATGCTGTGTGAGCTTGTCTTTTGAGACGCCTCGATGAGGCGAGAGCCACGGTCGCAGCAGCGATCCGTGGCTCTCGCAGGTGTTGACGTGAACGTTTTCGTCAGCGTACTCGCCGTCACCATGGACGACGTATTCGCGGTCGAATGCGTCGTCCTCGGCCAACGGATCGTAGGCACGAAATCCATCGGTGTAGACAGTCAGTGGCTCCTTCTCGCGGTTTGCGAGAAGGAGCCGAATCGTCGATTCGTCGGCTGATTTCGCGGGATCACGTATCGCTCGCCGGTGGCGCGATCGACGATCGTGAACACCGGCGGTTTGTCCTGATCGTACGATCCTCGTCCACGCGTGGACAGGCCACGCGAGCGCGACTCTTGGTCGCGCTCGCGGCCTTTCAGCCCTGCAGAAACGTAGACTTCGTCGATCTCGACTGGACCAACAAGATCGAGCGAAGGCGCGTCGAGCGCCTTCGTGAAGCGCTCGACGCGTTGGTAGATCGTTTTGTACTGAACGTCGATTTCTAGCTGAAGCTGGCGAAGACTCGTGTTAAACCGGAGAAACGCGTAAATCGAGGACAGCCACTTTCTGAGTGCGACTTTCGAATGGGCGAAGATTGTGCCAGTCTTGTCGTTGAACGTGCGGTCGCAATTCTTACAGAGATAGCGCTGAAAGTATCCATAGCTGCCGTTCTTGACCGTCAGGTCAGAACTGCAGCGAGGGCAAGTAACACCGTTACGCCAGCGAACCTGCGCCAACAGGTCCGCTGCGATCGATTCCGATCCAAACACATCGAGCGGAATCATGCCTAACGGACACCGCTGACGCGGTGTCCTTGCTCTCTTCGATTCCACAGCGACAGCTGAGCAATATCAACAATCTCCTACAGAAGAGCGTCGTGCGATTGTCCGCTGCGTGTCGGGATCGCTCGCCGTGAGCTCCGACGCCCAACCAAGTATTACCGCGGCATCGCCACGATACTCGTGGCGGACGTGCCAGTGAAGCAGCGCTAACTCGCGACGCTGGCGTTCGATTTCAGCGCGCTGGTGCTGGCGCTCAACAGCGTAGGCCACGGTCTGTCCGAGCAGCCGCGGTGTCACGTGTTCTTTCATCAGAAAGTCTTGCGCACCACGTTCGACCGCCCGCTGGCCGAGTTCGGTGTCGTCCATCGCGGTCAGGATGACAACCGGTATCTCGTGGGTAAACTCGAGTACCGACGTCAGTGTGTCGAGGCGATTCGAGTCGGGGAGGTTCAGATCGAGGAGGATAAGGTCGAACGGGCAGTCACCCGTCTCGGTTGTCGTCGTGTCGTCTGTCTCGGGCGTGTCGATCGCGTTTCGAGTCTCTGCCAGCGTTTCGACGTGCTCGACGGACACCAACTCGAGTGGCGCATCCTCCTGACTTGCGAGTTGCTGGAGCATCATCTGATACAGCCGCGCCTGGAGATTGTCGTCTTCGACGAGCAAGATCGATTGGACGTCGGCTGTTTCGTTCGCCCCAGTCATTTGTTTTCATCACCGTCACTGTCGTTGTGTGTGCTGGTGTCTTCGGCCGAGTTTCCGGTCGCGTGGGTTCGCTTGTGGTCACGCTCTCGCTCGGGGCGTTGTGCTCGACTCGTGGCCGCGGACGCCGAGTCTGAGTCTGAGTCTGAGTTTGAGTCCGCTGTCGATCGCAGTCGCCGCCAGGGTTCTCTCGACTCGGCCGCCGCCGCTCGTTCCTGCTCGAGTGCTGCCAGTTCGTCCGCTACCTGCTGGTAGGCATCGGTCGCCGATACCGTCGGCCCGAGGTGGCGTTCGACGAACGTCAGTCGGTTGCGACGCGCACGAACGTCTCGACCAATCGACGACTCCGATCTGAGTCGCGTCAATCGCCCCACGATCTCTCGGAGGGTGGTTTTCGAGAGCGGATCGCGGACCAACACATCTGCCGGTATCGACACATCGTCAGGGAAAATATTTCCTGACGTTACGATCGCGACCGGTGTTCGTTGGCTGGTCGTCTCGAGTGCGGCTGCGATTGCGGGACCATCCAGTGTTGGTAGGTCACGAGCGAGCACTGCCACATCGATGGTCTCATCGAGCAAGCGGAGCGCTTCCTTGCCATCTGCTGCTGTCACCACGTCGTAGTCGGTTTGCAACCACAGTGCGTACAGCTCCCGGAGCCGTGGATCGTCTTCAGCGAGCAGAACTGTTGGTCTGCCGCGCTCGGTTGCGTACGTCGCATCCCAGTCTGCAAGGGATTCAAGAACTCCGTACAGTTCTCGTCCGGCACTAGTCAGTTCGTACTCGACGCGGCGGGGCTGTTCCTGCACGACATCGCGTGAGACGATGTTGTGATCGCGCAGTTCCTCCAGGTTCTCCGACAATACTTTTCCCGAGATACCGGCGAGTTCGCGTTTTAAATCGCCAAACCCGAGCCGATCATTGATCGCGAGGGCGACGATCAGCCGGGGCTTCCACTTGGTGCCGAGGATCGACAGTGCGGTCGACTCTGCCGGGGAAGGTGGATGGCTCATGGGTCGTCGATGTGAGATCGCGGTTACGAGTGGGAGTTCGTCTTCGGACCTGGCTGTTGGTCGGTTGTTACTGTACTCGCCACCGATGATAAACAAGCGGACCGTTCGGAACGGAAAACTGGAGTTACCTCAAGGTAACCCACAGAGACTACGTGCAGGTCGCTGACAGTACTGGCCGTCTCAACTCTCCTATTTCTAGTATGAGTTCACTCCCGTCCACCTGTCCTGTCTGTGGTTCACGTACGATCACTGCAGAGCACATCGACGAACACGTCTGCGGCCACGTCGCGCCGGAAGATGACTTTGTGGACGGCTGTGAGAAGTGCACCCGACAGGTTTCGGCGGACGACCTCACGCGACTCCAGACAGTCGGCCGGTGTCTCGAGTGCGATGCGCGCGCCACCGACGATTTCGCTCTCAATCTGGATGTCGCACCGCCGCTCCCGACGGTGACGTTTCCGACGCTCCCGTCGCGAGAGGACAACCTGAACTGGCTGCCGGCGCGCTACGTTCCCGAGTCGCGGCTGGCCCGGCAACTGTTGAGTTCGGCGCTCGTCGTGATGGTGCTCCTGGCCGGGATCACCGGGGCGATATCGGTGATGCCGATGCTCGAGACCGAGTCGGCGACGGTGGCCGCGGGTGAACCGGAGTGGGAGGAGTACGACTCCATCGTTCTCTTTCGAAACGACGACGTGCAGGCCTGGTACAATCAGGACGAGCTTCGGGACGTAAATCAGGTGTTCATCGACGAGGAGGTGCCGGTAACGCTGGGGATTATTCCGGACACGAACGGTGAGGCACCGCTGACCGATGATCCCGACCTCTGTACGTACCTGCAGTCACTCGAGGACGACTATCCCGGTCAGTTCGAGATGGCGCTGCACGGCTACACCCACGAGGCGGAGACGGACTTCTACGGTGCGAGCGAGTTCGGTGACCTCCCAGCGGACGAGCAACGCGACCGGCTCGAAGCCGGCGAGGAACTGCTCGATGAGTGTGTCCACTCGCCGTCCTCGACGTTCATCCCACCGATGAACACCTACGACGAGACGACGGTATCGATCCTCGAGGAAGCGAACTACACCACCGTCTCTGGTGGCGAGTGGTTCACCGATGCGTACTTCGATGCGAACGACAACACGAGCGACAACAGCGGTGACAGCGACGGAAACAACGATACTGCCACCGACGAGACCGTCTTCGAAGACGGCGGCCTCCTTCACATCCCCGAAACCCAGGCGTTCGAAAACTGGACCGCCTACGAGGAACAGGCACTTGAGGCGGAGGAGGCAGACGACTCCGAGGACGAGGACAGCAACGAATCCAACGATGAAACCGACGTCCCGTTCGAGGACCTCGAGACGCTCACCAACTCGTTCGATGAGGCCCACGCAGCGAACGATGTTCACGTCGTGATGTTTCACTACCAGTACTTCACGACCGACGAGCGCGTCGAGCAACTCGAGTTGCTCGTCCAGCACATGAAAGACGAGAACACGGGCTTTTTGACCATCGAACAGTTCGCGCTCGGACTCGAGATGGGGACGGTCGAACAGACGGACGATGGCTGGCGCGTTCTCGAACCGGCTCACGTTGCGATTACAGCGGAGCAGGTCGAATCGTCTGACGAGGACACGGAGTCCGAACAGGCGCTCGCGGCGATAAAACAGTGGGTGGGTCGATGAATCCAATCATGATCGCGCCAGTCGTCCTCGGTCGCGAGCGCACACAGTTCGCGATCCGGCAGCTACAGTCGGTCAAGTGGCGCTCGGTTGCGCTGTTTCTCTCCGCACTGGTGCCGTTCTGGCTGCTGATCGACGTGATGGCCCCACAGACGCTGTACGCCATCGCACTCCTCGGCGTCCTGTTACTGGTCTATCTCGGCTGGTCGTACTACGTCGTCGAACGCGCCCCACGATTCCGGGCCGTCTTCGGAACGCGAGGGTTGGCGGTTGCCGTCACCTGCTATATCGCGCTCATCGTCTGGCTTGGCTGGCTCAGACCATCACTGCTTGCGCTCGTCCACCTCGGGGCCGTCGTGTTGATCTTCGTCTACTACTGGTTCATTGCGTTCATCGCGTTCTTCCACGACCAGGTCGGCCGCTCGAAGTACGTGCCGAAATTGCCCTACCCGCAGCTTACCGTCCTCATCCCGGCCTACAACGAGGAGGGGTACGTCGGTCGAACGATCCAATCTCTGCTCGATGCTGACTATCCTGTAGACGCGCTCGAAATCATCGTGGTTGACGACGGCAGCACTGACGACACGTTCGCCGAGGCGAGCGCCTTCGCTGCCGCGAGTGAGCGGGTCTCAGTCGTCAGCAAGACAAACGGCGGCAAGTACTCCGCGCTGAACTACGGGCTCCTGTTTGCCTCCGGCGATATCATCGTCACCGTCGACGCCGACAGTATCATCGACCCAGACGCCCTGAAGCACCTCGTCGCACCGTTCGCCGCCGACGAGGACATCGGTGCCGTCGCGAGCAACGTCACCATCTGGAACCGTGACTCGCTCGTCACCCGCTGCCAGCAACTCGAGTACACCATCGGTGTGAACATCTACCGGCGCGCGCTCGATTACTTCGGTATCGTGATGGTCGTCCCTGGTTGTCTGGGTGCGTATCGCCGCGAGGTGCTCTCGGAGGTGTTCGCCTACGATCCCGACACGCTCACGGAGGACTTCGACGTGACGATGAAGGTGCTTCGGGCTGGCTACCGCGTCTCCGTGAGTGACGCACGTGTCTACACCGAAGCACCGGCGACCTGGCACGACCTCTACCGCCAGCGCCTGCGCTGGTACCGTGGCAACTACATGACGATCATCAAGCACTGGCCGGTCGTGACGGACTCGTCGTATGGCTACTTAAACCGGATCGCGCTCCCGTTCCGGCTGGTCGAGATGTTCTTCCTGCCGCTTGCGAGTTTCGTCGTGCTGGCATACATCGTCTGGCTAATCGCTGCTGGTCACATCCTCACCGTGCTCGCGGTGTTCGTCTTCTTCACGAGCATCGTCTTCCTGATTGCGGCGCTCGGTATCCAGATCGAGGGCGAGGACTGGCGGCTGCTCGTCTACGCGCCGCTGCTCGTTGTCGGCTACAAGCAGTTCCACGACGCGCTCAACGTCAAGTGTCTGCTGGATGTGCTCACAACCACAGAACTCGGCTGGACGCGCGCAGCCCGCATCGAGCAGGCTGTGAGCGGGCGTCCGGACGCAGGCACGATACCAGAACCGGTGCTGGTCTCGAGTGCGTTACCGTCCTCGACCTCGGTCCCGGTCCCGTCTCCGGCTCCGGAGACAACGCCGGGGACAGAAAGCGAAACCGCTCCTGATACGGACTCGGCCTCACACACAAACGCAGAATAGGCTGACTCCAGAGATGGGGCTGGACTCGAGTACCCCCGCTCGATACTGTTCCTTCGTTCTTTCCCATAACTCCAACCCACCGGCACCCTGCGAACCCCGTGCTGTGCAGGCACGATACCCTTTCCGCTACTCTCACTACGCTCGGCTATGGGCCCCACAGTCACGGACAACGATGTCGGGGAAGCCGTCGAGAGCGCGGACGGCGTTTGCTCGGCATCGTGGTCTCCATCGAGCCGGAAACCGCATACGTCGACCCAGACCCGGACTACCGACTTGATCAAGGCCGTCCTTGACTAGGAAAGTGAGTCGGAAGCGGTGTGCCAGTGACGGACGATGCGGTCGAGCGGATGGCAGAAGATGCGGTTCTGTTGGTCTCTTCCGTCCCGGAGGTGAGCCTCACGAGCGACGGGCTCCGAGACGCCGGTCGCACCGCCGGGCGCGAGTGGACCGACAGGCGGTGACAGACACTGAACGTGGTGGCGACGATCACACGCCCGGTGAACCGGTTCCGGGGACACCACTGCTGAACGGATAGATACCTCCTCCGAACCGACAGGCGAAGACGAAGAAGAGATAACGACAACTTTGCTTCTCAGTAATGCCACACCGCCACTACACTTTTTCTGAACGTCGAACATCGAACGCCGAACGCTGAAAGTCGCGACACCTATCCGTCTTCACCCGCTAGTACGACCAACTGAGTACCCGTATGGCACGAAAGGACCACTACTACAACAAAGCAAAGCAGGAAGGCTACCGCAGCCGAGCAGCATACAAGCTCAAACAGCTCGACCAACTCGAGAACGTCATCTCCGGCGGCGACACCGTCGTCGACCTCGGTGCTGCCCCCGGCGGCTGGCTCGAGGTCGCCGCCGAAGCCGTCGGCCCCCAGGGCCAGGTGATCGGTGTCGACCTCCAGCGCATCCGCGACTTCGACGACCACGACACCATCGAAACCCTGCGCGGGGACATGACCGAAGAACGAACCCGCGAGCGCGTTATCGAGGCTGCAGGCGGCGACGCCGAGTCAGCAGAGACCGGCACGGCCACCGGAACCGGCGGCCCCGTCGACGTCGTCATCTCAGACATGGCACCCAACATGTCCGGCGAATACTCCCTCGATCAGGCCCGTTCACTCCACCTCGCGCGACAGGCGTTCGAGACCGCACTCGAGTTACTCGCCACGGACGGCGACTTCATCGTCAAGGTCTTCGAGGGGCCGGACGTCGATGACTTCCGTGCGGATGTCGAAGAGGAGTTCCAGTATGTGCGCGCGACGAGTCCGAAGGCGTCGCGTGACGAGTCCTCTGAGGTTTACTTTATCGGGAAGGGGCGGCTCACTGCGCCGGTTAGCTCGGGAGACGAACTCGAGGTGGAAATCGTCGACACCGGAACAGAGGGTGACGGAATCGCTTCGATCGAGGGCTATCGGTTGTTCGTACCGGGAACTGCAGAGGGTGAGGTCGTGACGGTTCGTGTCGGTGACGTGAAGCCGAACTTCGGGTTCGCGGAGCGGATTGACGAGGAGTAGGTCGGCTTTCGGCTTTCATCTCCCTTCTTTCCCGTCTCCCGTCTCCCGTCTCTCGTCACTCAGCGTCCGCTCTCTGCTTTGCCGTTTTCTGCTGTTGTGTTGGCTACTCCCGCTTGACCGGCTCGTGGTCCACTGTGCACCGCTTGAGTGCCTTACTCCTCGTCGGTGTCGAGTCGGTCGTGCCGGTCGTCAATTTCGTCGAGCAGATCGAGCGTTTTCCGGATCGAGGCGCGAATCGCGTCGCTTCGATTGACGAACTTCCCGTCATCGCCGACGTGGTCGTCGAGATCGTCGAGCAGTTCTTGTGGAATTTCCACGCTGATTTTGGGCATCAGTCTAGCAGCCCGTTTCGTAGGCTCCTGCCTTAAGTCGTCGGACAGCGATGCCGTGGCTGGCGGAGCCAATGTTGCTGTGAGAACAGGGGTGGGTAATGCCGGTGTTGCTACGAGAACAGTCTTGGGGGGTGCCGAGTTACGTCGTTGCCTCGGTCTCCTGCTCCGGACCGGTCTCGTCGCCACCGCGGCCGCCACCGCCGAAGAGCCGGCCACCACCGGTGAGCAGGTACAACACGCCGAGTCCCAGCATGTAGGTCAGTGCGATCGGAATCGCGAACAGGAGCATTGTCAGGATTCCCTTCGGGCTGGCGATGGCCGCGATGGCGAAGATACCGACCACGACTGGTCGCCAGCGTTTGAGCATCGTCCGGTAGCTGATGATGCCGCCGACGTGGAACAGCGCCATCGTGACGACGATATTGAAGAGGAAGCCGATGCCGATGGTCGTAAAGATCACCAGCCAGAAGAAGCTGCTGATCCGGTAGGAGACCACCATCCCGTTGGTGATCGCGTCCGAGACGAGGTAGGAGATAACCGCGGGTGCAACCCAGAAGAACCCGAGGTAGGTTCCGAACGCGAAGCCGCCCAGCAGCGAGCCACCCCAGACGACGAAGACGCGTCGGTCACCACGGACCAGTCCGCGCTCTTTCATCGCTGGCCAGCCATAGTACAGCACCATCGGGAGGATGGCGACGATCGCTGCGAGCACACTCACCTTCACCTCGAAGATCAGCACTTCGACCGGGTGGAGCGCGATGACGATGTCCATCTCCATGATGAGTTCGTCGAGGGTCATTCCGGCTGGATCAACGTCGTTCCGGACGGCGACTTGGTGGAGGATGTGCTCCGGAACGCGGTCGAGGAACATCGTGAGGATCCACCCGAGTCCGCCCTGGTAGAGCCAGAAGAACGTCCCGCCCATGACGACCATGAAGACGGCCACGATGCGGAACATCTTCGACGTGAGACTGTTGAGGATGAACGCGATGTCGTAGGCGTAGCCGCCGATGTCGTCCTCGTCCGTCTCTTCCTCGGTGAACGGATCGAGCATGCCGGCGGCCGTACTCGCGAAGAGGCCGCCTTCTTCCTCATCCGTGTCCGTCTGGCTCAGTCCCTCTCCCTGGGTCTCTTCTGCCTCGTCGCCGCTTTCCGACTCGGCTTCGGCCTGTGCCTGCTGCTCTTGCAACGTATCGAACCGATCCAGAATTGCCTGAGCCTTGTCACGGTCGTCGTCGTACATTGCCTGCCGGGCCGTCTCCATTGCCCGATCTTCGTCCATCTTGAGAAACACCGTCGCCGGCACCTCCTCAATGTCTCCGGGCGTGAGCATCTCGAAGTCGACGTCGTCGGGATCGGTCGCCGATCGAATGTCACCCTCGCGCGGATACACCGGTGCTTGCAGCACTTTGATCGTATAAACGAACAGCCCGGCAAGTCCCAATCCGAGGGCGACCACGAGACCTACCGCGACATCACCGAGCAAGCCGTACTCGAGGGCGACCGACTCGAGTCCGAGCGGGCCGTCGGGGCCGGGGTGTGCCCAGTCGGGCAGGGACGGGTAGATCGCCTGTTCGAGGTAGTCGAAGGCACCCTGATTGACGGCCGCTGTGATGGCAGCTGCAACGACGACCAATACGCCGACGAACTGGATAACGAGCCGTTTGAGGTGATCTGTCCCGGTCCCGTCGGTTTCGGCTGCGCCGCGTCGTCGGATGTTCGAGACGACCTTTGCAAGGCCGAGACTGAAGATGTAGAGTGCGACCATCGGCATCGCCCACATGATGAGTGTGAACGGATCTGGTGGGGAGAACAGCGCGCCGAAGACGGTAACGCCGACGATCGCGTGGCGCCACTTGTCCCGGAACGTTTCGTAGGGGACGATTTCGGTGTACGAAAGGACGCCCATAAAGAGGGGCAACTGTGCCGCAAGTCCGAACGAGAGCGTCAGCAGCGCCATGAACTCGGTGAACTCGGTAATTCCGAAGCTCGGCTTGACGCCAGCGTTGACGGCGTTGCCCGCGAGGAAGTCGAACGCATACGGGAAGAAGATCGAGTAGGCGTAGGTAATTCCGATACAGAAGAGGATGATCGACGTGAGGCCGAAGCCGGCCATGTACTTTCGCGAGATTGGGACGACGCTCTCGTAGCCGCGGCGACGAAGCGCATCTCGAGAGAGATACAGCAAGGCAGGAATCGCGAAGGCGATTCCGACGAGCATCCCTATTTTCGCCTGCAAGAGGATCACTTCGAACGGTGTCCGTGTAATCAGGTCCGTCGAACTCGCCACGTACGGCGACATCTCCGCTTTCGCCGTTTCTTCGAGAAAGTCCCAGATGAAGACGCGAAGCGCCCAGAAGGAGCCGATAAAGCCGATGACGAAGACGATAAACACCTTCTGTAGATGCGTCTGCGCGCTCGAGAACATCGCGCCGAGGGTTTCACGCCCGCTGTTTATCGCTTGGGCGGTATCCTCATCGACGGCAGAACTCATTTCGTGTGCTGGGGTAACTGACATCCAGTTATCAACCTTTCGAGTCAGGGACCCCTTGATAGCGGAAATGTCCGTGAGGCGACCTCGAATTCCCGACCGGTCACCCGACTTGTCACTCTCCCGCGGTGCTCGTAAGAAAAAGGCCTATAACTGGCGGCCTATCTATATCCCGATAGATGTCGGACGAGTCGGCGGACGCGGGGGAGACTGTGGACCCCGACGAGGACCCTGCGAACGGAGACGAGGAGCCGTCGCCATCGTCTGGGTCGGACGCGCCGGAGACGGAAGCGGAGACGCCAGCGGACTCAGAGGCGGAAGCGGAAGCAGAAACAGAAACAGACGCGGACGCCGACGCTGATACTGACGCCGACCCGGATACTGATTCTGACTCCGGGTCTGTGTCTCCTTCTGACCCTGCGTCTGACTCCGGCGCAGACTTCGAGACAGATACTGACACCGACTCCGACGCCGACACTGACGCTGACGCCGATCACCCAGTCGAAACCGACGGCGAAGGCGTCGTCGGCGGCCACGAACCTGGTTCGGCGTCGGACGAAGACTCGTACCCGGACCCTGACGAAGATGTCGGTGGCATTTCGACACCCCCAGACGACGAGGAGATGCCCCTCGCCGACCACATCGAGGAGATGATCCTCCGTGTTGCGGTCGTCTTGCTCTTCGCGTCGGCTGGGACGGCGATCGGCCTGCTCGGTGCCTCACAGGCGATTGAACACATCTGGTTCAACGTTTTCCCATACGAGATCGAGAACGTCCCACCGCCACACGTCTACCACCCGCTGGAGCTGTGGCTGACCCGAATTAAGGTCTCGGCACTGCTCGGCATCATGGTCGGGTTGCCGGTGTTTGTCTACCAGTGTTACCGGTTCATGAAGCCGGGCCTGTACCCGCACGAGCGCAAGTACTACCTGGCAGCCGTGCCCACGAGCGTGGTGCTTGCGGGGATCGGAATGTTGTTCTCCTACGTGCTCGTCCTCCCGATTCTCTTCGAGTACTTCACGTTCTACGCAGAGGGCAGTGCGGATATCGCCTACGCGCTGGGTGATACCTTCGACCTGATCATCACGCTGATCGGTTTCCTCGCTATCGTCTTCCAGATTCCGCTGTTCATCATGCTTGCGATCATGATGGGTGTGACCACCCGGCAGTGGCTCGCGGACAAGCGCCTGTACTTTTGGGCGGCCTTCTTCGGGCTAGCGTTCATGTTCACGTTCGACCCGACCGCGATGGCACCGATCCTCGTGGGGATCACGATGATCCTGCTGTTCGAAGGGACGCTGTTGGTCCTGAAGTGGGTCGGCGTGGACTGATCCCGTTCGCGTTCTTTCCTACAGCCGGGCTCCTGCGCGCCGTGAACATATTCCTGTGAGATGTGTGCGTACGTCTGTCCCTAGCTACTCTCTCGACTTTCTGATCCCCTGATGGGAACGCTCTGTCTGGGAGCAGAACCCCTTCTTGAGTTTGGCCGTTCTCGTTCACGCGTTTGTCCGCTGTCGAATAGTGTACTCGAGTAGGTGTCCGATTGCACGTGTTCGACGATAGTTTGTGATCATGATGGAGTCTGTGAGTCGAGTGCAGCTTTGGCGTCGGCCTCACATCGTTGAGCGCCCTTGTTACCGTCAAGTTACACGATCGTTGTCGACGACCTCACTGCTGTCGACGTCCGCTCCTCGTCGTCGAGCAGGCTAAGCAGTAGCTGCTAGTCGACGAACCGCCGAGTGCGGTACGACACCTGCTCGCGGGTCCGTAACGACTCGTAAGAAAGTAGTCTGGTGAATACTAGCACACCCGACAGGTTCGGTAGCGGGGTACCGCGACAAACGATTCGTATCCGTCGCGTGCTGAGAGTTCCGAAAGGAGTCCTCTACGTGCTGTAACTACGGAGCAAAAACAGGTGCGATATTCGGTTTCGGCCGTCGATCGAAACGTGCCAGAGGAACGAACAGCATCCACGGACGATCAGTCAGCAGACTGGTGGTAACTGGACTGGTGCTCAGTCTGGGACTGTTCGTGCCCACCGTCGGTGGTTGGCAGCGCGATCTGAACGATGTCTCGCGTCTGTCGGCCCAGATCGGTCGCAAAGCGCAGTACGTTCGCCATTCCCTGCTCACCGGGTGCACGATAACACGCGATCAGCGACCACATGACCGCAACGCCGATCGAGCCGGCAGCCGAGAACGTCATTCCCATCGTGCCGTAGGTGAACGCATAGATGCCACCGATCGTCATCGAGGGGACACTCGAGCCGAGGGGGACGCGAGCCGAGGCGTCTTTGATTGTTGGTGCGAGGAAGACAATCGAGAGAATGCTTCCAGCGAGAAAGACCAGGTCCTGCCACATCATTTCCATCATCAAAACCGCTTACTCGGCAGTGAGTAAAAAGCCTCTCGGTGTCGAAAACCGCACAGAAACCGGACTCTCGCGGGAACATGGTTGTTCGAGAGTCAACAGTGACACGGGGTATTGACAGTTATCCGATAGTGATTATCCAACCAACTCCGCGGCGTCCGCAACTCAGCGATGCGACTGCGTCCGCACCGCCGCGTACTCTCGGGCCCTCTCGAGTGAGCCCGCACCATCGTACCGAGCTGAAAAAAGCAACATAAACCGGCGCGCGAGTTCGTCACAGCGTTCGAACGTCAACACCGTCCGCACCCGCTGGCGCTCGCTGCACTCGAGTTCCGGATAGCTCGTGACGGTCAGCGCGTAGCCGGGCTGGTCGTCGCCGTCAAGCGAGGCAGGAGCGACTTTTAATCGTAGATCGTTGGTGCTGTGGTCGTAGAGGTGATATTGGCGTTCTCGCTCGCTTTCGGCAGGTGTGTACACTCGGGCAGTGTGGACGGCCCACTCGGGCGGCAGATCGGCGTCGTCCATCGAGTACTGGTTCTCGATCTGGTGTGACGTTCGTGTCGCCTCGTGCAATATTGTCGAACACTATGGTGGATACTGAGGCTGTGGCGTGTTTGAGGGATAAAATTGCGTTATATTTTGAACGAATGGTTACTTCTGACCAATCAATTCGAACGAACGAAAATCGACAGCCGGTACGCCGCTCCTCAGTCGTCTGACTCTGTCGCAACCGCCTCGTCCGACTCCGGACTGACGCTCCCCGTTCGGTAGCCGTGTAAGTCGAGTGTGACGTGATCGAAACCGAGGTCCGAGAGTTCGTCGCGGACGGTCTCGACGAACTCGCGCTGGAGAGCACGCTCGAGTTCCGCAGGCGAGACCTCGATACGGGCGAGGCCGTCGTGATCGCGCACACGGAACTGGTCGAATCCCCACTGTCGCAGCAGTGCCTCGGCCTGTTCGACGCGGGTGAGTCGTTCTTCGGTGACCTCGAGTCCGGTCGGGATGCGCGAGGAGAGACACGCCATCGAGGGTTTGTCCGCCACTGAGAGGCCGTACTGGTCGGCAATCGCCCGCACCTCGTCTTTCGTGATGTCGTGGGCTAACAGTGGCGAGTGAATCTCGAGTTCCTCGACGGCTTGCAGCCCTGGCCGATGACCCGCGCCGGGGTCGTCGGCGTTGGTCCCGTCACAGACGGTTTCAATGCCAAGGTCCCGTGCGGTTTCGATCATCTCGCCAAGGCGCATCGTCCGGCAGTGATAGCAGCGTTCGTCGTCGTTCTCGACGAACTGCTCGCTCTCGAGTTCGGAGAAGGAGACGATCTCGTGGCGGATGCCGATCTCGTCGGCGACGCGCGCTGCGTCCTCGAGTTCGGCTTCGGGAAGCGTCTCGCTCTTTGCGGTGCAGGCGACTGCGTCGTCCCCGAGTGCGTCGTGGGCGAGTGCGGCGACGACACTCGAGTCGACGCCGCCGGAGAAGGCGACGAGGACGCCGTCATGGGTGGCCAGTTCGTCGCGGGCGGCCTCGCGTTTCGCCTCGACCGTTGTCATGGCTCCTGATTCGGACTGCGCGGGCAAAAGCGCGTTGTCGTCGTCGTGTGCTGCCGGTCCCTGTGGTTCGTGGTTCGTGTTTTGTTTACCGATCCTCGCGTGTCTCGTTCCTGCCCTCACGTTTCACCTGTTGATGCTGACGCTCAATCGTCGAGTGATTCGTTGATACCGCCGCGGAGTCGCGTTTCGGGGAGCAACACACCGGTTTCACGGTAGACGCCGCCGAGCAAGATTGCACCGGCGATCAGTGGCATGACCGCGCAGGCGGCGTACACCGGTGTGAAGCCGACGACTTCGACGATCGGGACGGAAATCAGTGGGCCGAGTCCGCCGCCGACGTCGCCGAGGACGTTGTTGGTTCCGGTGGCGCGTCCCATCTCGTCGTTCGGCGTGAGGTCAGCAAGCAGTGCCATGAGTGGGCCGCTCGTCCCACCCTGACCGGCACCGATGAAGAGACACGCGAGAGTGAGTGTTTCGACCGAGTTGGCACTGGCGAGGAGGATGAAACCGACGAACGAGACGATCAGGAAGACGAGCAGCGTCGGGATGCGCGAGTCCGTTCGGTCGCTCACGAAGCCGCCGAGGAACATGAAGACGGCCGCAGCGAGCACGGTGATGGCCATGAAGATGCCCGACGAGCCCTGTGCGTTGAAGCCGAGCACGCCGATGCCGTGTTCGTCGAGAAAGAGGACGAGCGTCGCGAACAGCGCACCGATGTAGGCGAATAGGACGGCGAAGTTGACCAGGCCGACGGTAACTGTGGTCAGACTGGTGTCGATGTTCCACGGGGAGACGGTCTGGCGATTCTCGCCCTCAACATGGGTTTCCGGAACGGTCACGTAGGCCATCGCGCTCGCGACGAGCGCGAACGCTGTCGCGACGATGAACGCAGCGTTGATGCCGGCGACTTCGCTGACGATACCGCCGAGGACGAGGCCGGTCGGGAAGCCGAAGATGCTCCCGCCGCGGATGAGTCCCATGCTGGTTCCGCGCGAACCGCCCTTGCTCACGTCGGCAGCGATGGTGTAGGCCGTCGCGAAGACGAGCGCGCTGCCGATCCCCCAGATGAGTCGCGCAAGGAGAAACCAGGCTTCGGGAAGCGGCGCGGCCATTGCGATGACGTAGCCGAACGTGCCGATGCTCTGGATAAGCAGGCCGACAATGAACGGTGTCCGAGTGCCGATACGGTCGACGAGGCTGCCGGCGGGCGCGTTCGCAACGAGCCGCGAGAACCGGTTCGCACTCAGAATGAAGCCGACGAGAAATGGCGAGATTCCGAGGAGGTCACCAAGGTTCGGTAGAATCGGGAAGATAACACCGCCGCCAAAGCCGACGAAGAAAGTACTGGCGACGACGGAACCGATGATCAGATACCGTCGCCTCGAACTGTATTCCGCTTGCCCGTCCGCAATCGTCGTATCGTCCACGCGTCAGATCTCACTGACTACTTGGTCAGTTCGACGTAATGGTCTATCGGTTCCGGCAGTCCGGCCCGAGTGGTTGCGACGAGCAGTCAAACGCGTGCCGGAGCGTTAAGGGGCCGCTTGTGGTACCACACCAGACCAGATGTCTGTACTCGCTCGGCTTCCATCATCGCTCGTTCCACAGTCTATCCGAGAGCAGTCAGGAACAGATAGCGAGAGCACGTCGGCAACTCAGTCCGCCCCTGCTGTCCCACCGTCGCGCGACCACTCACGCGAAGCACACGTTGCCAACGCCGCCGCTCGCGGCTTGCAGGCCGGCTTCGTCGCAACACTCATCATGACCGCGTTCCGGCTCCCGATCCTTCGTTCGTTGCCGCCGTCTGCAAACTTTTGGACACAGTACGTGGCTCGTGACGGCTCCGACCCTGGTGATCATCCGATCGCGGGACTCGTCTTGCATCTCCTCTACGGCGTCCAGGCCGGTGCGGTCTTCGGCGGCCTCTTCGCGCTCCAGGACGCAGAGCGCTCGATCGAAGCCGAACAGCGCGGTATCGTCTGGGGCAGCGTCTTCGGCATGGCGCTCTCCGCGTTCGGCTCGCAGTTCATGCTGAAGGAACTGCTCGACATTCGACTCGAGAACGACGAACTTGCACTGTTCCACGCCAGCCACCTCGTCTACGGCATTGCGCTCGGTGCCTGGGTCGGCTCGCGCACCGAAGGCGTCGAGGACCCAGATAGGGAGTACGGCTACAACGACGAGTGAACGGTTCTACACTGGCATACCGCTCGACTCCACGCCGCTGCCCCTCCTTCCACCTGAGACACCACCGATCAGATGACGCGTCCACACACTGGTCAACTGCTCGCCCGGTTCGCTCGACCCACCGCAGCCGAGCCGACGCGCATCGCCATCCTCTCGGATATCCACCTCGCGACCGACGCGACCGGCACCTGGAAGGTCTTTCACCGCACCGAACGCCACCTCCAGGCCGCCGTGTCGGCAGTCAACGATCGCGCGTTCGACGGCGTCGTCGTCGCGGGCGACCTGACACGGAACGGGACGCCGCCCGAGTTCGACCTGTTCGACGACCTCGCGGACTTCGAGCCGCCCGCGGTCGCAGTCCCCGGCAACCACGACTTCCCGACGACGTTCGACGAGCACGAGTCACTGCCCGTCCGGACGTTCGAGGACCGGTACACACCCGGCGGACTGCCGTTTCACGTCCAGTTCGGCGACCTCGACGTCTTCGGCCTCGACAGCCACGCTGCGACCCCCGACTCGCCCGCCGAGACCTGGGACGGCCGCATCGATTCCGCACAACTGATGTGGCTCGACGAGGCCCTGTCTGCTGCGAACCCCGACACGTCCATCGTCGTCGTCCACCACAACCTGCCCGCGACGGGCGACCTCTACGAACGCTACCGCGCCGAACTTCCCGTCGAGGGCAGCGTTCCCGGCTTCACCAACCCCGAACCGCTGGTCAAACTGCTCGTCCAGCACGATATCTCGCTCGTCGTCACCGGTCACCTCCACTTCCCCGCCGTCGAACGGGCCGACGGCGTCACCGAACTCACCGTCCCCGCCGTCTCCTCGTTCCCCCATGCGCTCGTCGCACTCGAGTCCGACCCGAGCGGGACGACAGCACGGCTGGTGCCGTTGACCGACGGGACGGGGATGGTCGAGTCGATTGCCCACGGTTGGGAGAAGGATCGGGTGTTGTTGTCTGCGGCGCAGTTAGCGACGTTGCCGCTGGTCGAGGACGATGTACTCGAGTAGTCGGTTCCTGTTTTATTGGGTATGTTAAAACACCTATAATATGACAAGAATGGCTGCTGAATACAGAGCATCAATGCAGCATGACGACTCCGTTTGTTTTATACCGGAATACGTGAACTACCGGCTCACTACACGTTCTTATTGAACGCTGAACGGTCTGTTAGTACTGAGGGGATTCAGAATCTCGTGCTGCCTTTCAATCCTTCTCTGAGCACCGCCGTTTAGCATCGCATGTGGCGTTACCGCCGCTAACCCGGTTCGTCCGGGACGAACCAGCGTGAGAGACGACCGGAAACGTCGAGGCGGAAGACTCAGAGCAGTGACCAGTCGAGGAACAGTTTTGACGGTATGAGAAGTGCGAGAGCCACGAATGGGGTCTCCCGTGGCCCGACCGGGAACGTGAGGATGAAGACGCCCACAGACAGCAGCAAGAGGAAATTCGATCAAAGACGTAACGAATACTAGGTAGGGGTATTAAACAAGACGTCCGAAATCGATATCCCCAGAGAGCCCGATACCCCTGCAGAACCGCCCGAAAATGCAGACTTCACCAGAGCCGCCGATCGAGATTGCCGTACCTCCTGCCCACTGGATATCGAGACAGATTCGATCTGGATGGTGAAATCAAGCGAAATTTCGACGCCGGAGGTACCACGTCTGGCCCTCAAGCCTGCCCTACTTTCCAACGAATACCCGCCCGCACTCCCCTCATAGAGAGTTCGGTAGAGCGGTGATGACCAGTCGTCCTGCGTTGTAATTTGCTCAGAGTGGACCTATAGACCGAGAGGACGAGCACGATCGCAAACGTGACGACGATACCGATCGCGACCGGGAGCGTTGTGGCAGGCTCGTGTTCCTCGAAGAATTTCGACGGGCTCCGGAGGAACAGGGAGAGGGAGTGCAGCAGGGACCATTCCATACTGCCTGCCGTTTCACGACGAACAGTTATTTCTGTTGATCAGTTCACGGATTCGTGGGTGAGAACGAGATCGCTTTCTGGGTCGGCTACGAACTGGTCGATCGCTCAGGTGGACGCTTCTTCAGACGGACTCAGGCCGGCTGCGAACTCGAGTGCGTTGACTCTTCCCGCCGAATCAGACTCGCGAGTCCGTGTGCAACCAGCCCGATCACGGCCCACTTCCAGGCGAGGAGCGCGACGGCGAGCAGCAAAATCGCACGAGCGTTGTGTCCGCGGTCGAGTGCGCGTTTCATATCTGCGAGAACGGAGACGACGGTGAACGTTCGCGTCGCCTTTGACCCGAGGAATCGTTTGAGTACCATGTCCGTTGTTGGGACGCAGGCCGGATAACGACGGTCCCGTAGACCGCAAGCGACAGGACGGTCCCGTAACCTGCCGGTGACAGCAACCGGCAGCGACCGACAACAACCCACTCGCACTCACCCACGTCCGCTCTCGTTAGGCCGCCGGCAGCGTAAACGACATCGTCGTCCACTCCCCCGGCTCGCTCTCGAGCCACATCTCGCCGCCGTGGCGCTCGACGATTCGCTGACAGAGCGCCAGTCCGATCCCTGTTCCTGGGTATTCTCCGAGGTTGTGCAACCGTTCGAACACCTCGAACACTCGCTCCTGATCCGACGGCTCGATTCCGATTCCCTCATCATGAACCGAAATCACCCACTCACGCCGTCGGTCGCGAAACCGAGACTCAGCATCGACGTGTATCCGCGGTTGGTCGTTGCCGCTGTACTCGAGTGCGTTCTCGAGCAGGTTCTGGAAGACTTGTCGCAACTGGTTGGCATCGCCCTGGACGCGAGGAAGGCCGTCCTCGGTTACCGTGAGCTCGGCGTTCGTCTCACCGATCTGTAGCTGGAGGTCTTCGCGGACGTTTGCGAAGACGTCGTCGAGATCGACGGGTTCGAGCGGGTCGCCGCGCGTCTCGACGCGGGAGTACGCGAGCAGACCGTCGATCATCCGTCGCATTCGCTCTGCGCCGTCGATAGCGTACTCGAGGAACTCTTCGCCGTCCTCGTCGAACGCCTCGCTGTAGCGCCGTTCGAGTAACTGGAGATAGCTCGAGATCATTCGCAGTGGTTCCTGCAGGTCGTGTGAGGCCGCGTAGGCGAACTGTTCGAGGCGGTTGTTCGACTCCTCGAGCTGGGCGACCGTCTCCTCGAGTTTGCGCTGGTTCTCCTTGCGCTCGGTGATGTCGTGGGCCATCGTCATTCCGGCGAAGACGGTGCCCTCGCTGTCGGTTACTGGCACCGCGTACAGTATCCACTCTCTGTCGTCGTGGCAGAACTCAACCGACTGCTCGTCGCCCTCGAGTGCGCTCCGAAGGATGGGTTTGATCGTTTCGCGTGTCTCTGGGTTCCAGACATCCGCGACGTTCGAGCCTTCGATCTCGGATGGCTCTTCGCGGATCATCTCGAAGCCCTGTCCTGCCGCCAGGGTGTACTCGAGGTCGTGGTCGAACAGGGTGACGACGCCGTTCGGGAAGTACTCGGCAATGGTCCGGTAGCGCTGTTTCGATTCCTCTAACTCCTGTTCGCGCTGTTTTCGATCGGTGACGTCTCGGAAGTAGACCGAGATGCCGGTTTCGGAGGGGTAGAGGTTTGCTTCGACCCAGAATCCGAGCCGAGGGTAGTAGAGTTCGTAGTCCGTTGGGACCTGTTCGTCTCGCGCCGTGTGGAACGCGTCCCAGATCTCGTCGATTTCGGCAGATGACGGAAAGACATCCCAGAGGCGCTCCCCAAGGAGGTCTGCTTCGGGATAGCCGAGAAGCTCCTCGGCGCGGTCGTTGACGAGCGTGAATCTGAACTCATTGTCGACCGCGTACAGCGCGTCGGACACCCGATCGAATACGCGCTGGAGTTCGGTTTCGAGCTCACGCTCACGGTTTCGTCGGTCGGTCATATCGCGCGTCACCTTCAGAAAGCCCTGGTGTGTGCCGTCGGCATCTCGAACGGGCGTAATCGTGACGTCCGCCCAGAACTGCGATCCGTCCTTCCTGACGCGCCAACCCTCGTCCTCGACTGAGCCGGTCTCGAGTGCAATCTGCAGATTCCGTTTGGGAACATTTGCCGCCCGTTCCTCGTCGGTGTAGAACACCGAGAAGTGCTGGCCGAGGATGTCGTTGCGCTTGTAGCCCTTGGTCTGGCGTGCGCCCTCGTTCCAGCTGATGACACGGCCGTCTTCGTCCAGCTGGAAGATTGCGTACTCCGTGATAGTGTCGACGAGGGTGTTGAACGCTTCCTGACTCTTTTTGAGTTTTCCCTGAGAGCGCTTTCGCTCGGTGATGTCGTCGTAGAACTCGACACGGCCACCAGCGTAGGGTCCGGTCTTGATCGACTTGCTCTGATACTCGAGCCAGCGCTCGCCGCGGTCATCGACGAGTTTGAACTCGAGGTAGTCGTCGGATACCGTTTCGACGGTGATCTGCTCGTCCTCGCGGTCGTTTCTCTCTGTGTCGGCTGGGGTATCGCTGTGTCTCTCTTCGCGTTCGTTCCCGTGTTTCTCTTCGTTTTCGTCTTCGATTTTGTTTTTGTCTTCGCTGTCACCGCTGCTTCCGTCGTCCCCTCCGCGTCCGACTCGACTGACGAACGAGGCCGGCTCGACGATCCGGTCGGCGAGCTGTTCCTCGACGACAGTTCGTTTGGGCCGACCGAGAACCGACTCGCGCTCGAGACCGAGATACGCTTCGGCGGTCTCGTCGAGCCACCTGATCTTGGCGTTGTCGTCGATGACGATCGCACCGATGCTGGCTCCGTTTAGTGCAGCTTTGATCGAGTCCGCCGAGGCGCGATCCGCTTCCGAGGCGGTGGGCTCTGGAGTCGAGACGGGTCCGGATTCCGCTATCGTCTCCAGGCTAGATTCTGCTTCTGATTCTGTGGTCGGCTCGGATTCTCTGCCCGGCTCCGATTCCTGTTCCTGCTCCGGAATCCGTTCCGAACCCGCGGTCGAATCCACACCCTGTTCGCGGACGAAACAGAGCACACCGTCCGGCTCGTCCTCGGTCGCGTCTTCCGCTGGCGGTATTCGACTAACTCGGACAGTACACGGCACCGCATTCCCATCCACGGCTCGGATGTCGACCGCGGTTTCGACGACGGGTTCGTCCTCGGACTGGGAGGCGAGCATGTCGTCGATCGTCGCAACACCTGCATCGTCGAAGAGTGTCGAAATGTGGGTGCCTGCAAGCTCCTCACCCGGATAGCCAGTGATCGATCGGAAGTCCTCGTCGACGACCACAATGTGGCCGTTCTCGTCCCACTGGCAGAGTCCACCATCGACCGTCCGGGCGAGGGCACGATACCGTTCCCAGCTGTTCTCGTCCTCAATATTACCCCACAATATATCGGTAACACCCGATCGACGAGACATATGCGTCGGGATGTCACCGAGCGGGATAAGCACCGTGGCGTCTCTTGTTGGTGCCATCGACTCATCGACTCGTCCTTGAGTCGCGACAGCCGCGAGTCCCACCGATGTTCATCCGGGTTGTTGTAGCGTGTTCCCGGTGGTCGCCACCCCATCAGAGTGATTACCGGTATGGAACGACGACGAACTATGTGAATGGTGGATGGTAGCACACGATCTGCGGCGGGCGGGAGCTTTTTCTCGCTCCGGTTGGATACGACCGTCGAGAACATGGACCTCGAGTCGATTCCGGGCGTCGGCGAGAAAACCGCCCGGGCGCTGTCGGAACTCGACGACCCGGAACAAGCGCTGCGCGCGGGTGATGTCGCGACGATCGCGTCCGCACCCGGTATCACGCAGGGACGGGCCGCCCGGATCGCACGCGGCGCGATTCGCCGCGAACACGACGATCCCGGCGGCTTCCTCGCGACCGACCGCGCCAGAGAGATCTACCGCGAGGTCCTCTCGCTGCTCAAAGAACGCACGGTCACGGCGTACGCTGCCCAGCGCGTCGAGACGTTCTACCCGAGCCCGCGTCGCTCGCGCATCGAGGAAATTCAGACGTTCTCGCGCGAGGCAATTTCCCGCGAGGCCGACCCCGCTGTCCTCGAGGCACTCGAGGGCGTCGAACCACTTCGAACGCCCGGCGACGTTCGCGTCCGCGAGCGCTGTCTCGCGACGACCGACGCCGAGCGCTACTCTGCGGCCCGCGAGGCGATCCCTGAACTCTCCGTTGAAGTCGTCGAGGACGCCCAGGGACTCGCGGAACTCGCCCGCGGCTACTCGACCGTCATCGCACTCGATGAATCCTTCGCCGGCGTCACCGTCGAAGGCGACGTGCAGGTCAGACCGGATGCACTCGAGTCCCCCGCCGAAATCGTTCCCGAACGCCCGCTCGCGTTCTTCGCACGAAACCGGGATCGAATCACCGCCGCGATCGACGTTCACCGGACCGCCGGCCTCACGGACGAGGTTGAGTGCGACCTCGACGCACTCGAGGACGGCCTCTCGCGACTCGAGCCGGACGGCACCGTCGCCGGCGACGACGAACTCGACCGACTGACGGTCGCCGCGGACGACTTAGATGCGGCGGTCGGTACCGCAGAGACCGTCGCGAACGACCACCTCCGGGACGCGATCCGCGAGGAGGACGTGACCATCGAGGGCTCGGACCTCCTGTCGCTGGTCGAACGCGGCGCTGGCGTCGACTCGCTGCTCTCGCGGGAACTCGCAGACGAGTTCGCCGCGGCCGTCGCCGCCGCGCGCGAGCACCTGATCGACTCGCTCGACCTCGACGCGGGCGAGGCGGAACTCGCGCGGCGCATCTTCGGCGACGAACCCACGTTCCCCGTCGAGCGCGACGAGGACGCCGCCGCTCGACTGCGCGAGGAACTCACCGCGGCCAAGGAACGGCGCGCGGGCAAACTCAAGCGCGAACTGGCGGCCGACCTCGCTGATCAGCGCGACGGTGCGCGGGAACTCGTTCGAGGCGCACTCGAGTTGGACGTCGAACTCGCGATTGCCCGCTTTGCCGAGGACTTTGGGTGTACGATGCCGGAGTTCGTCTGGGACGCTGACGGCGGCGGTAGCGGTGGCGGTGATGACGCCACGGACGCCAACACCGGCTTCACCATCGAGGCCGGTCGCTCACCGCTGCTCGACGAGCCACTCGAGGCCATCGACCCAGTCGACTACGAAGTGTCGGGTGTCGCACTCCTCTCGGGAGTCAACAGCGGCGGGAAGACCTCGCTGCTCGACCTCACCGCGAGCGTCGTCGTCCTCGCGCACATGGGGCTGCCCGTTCCCGCCGAGCGAGCGGCGCTGCGGCGTTTCGACGACTTACACTACCACGCGAAGACCCAGGGCACGCTCGACGCCGGCGCGTTCGAGTCCACCGTCCGCGAGTTCGCCGACCTCGCCCAGGGCGGTGAGGGCTCGCTCGTACTCGTCGACGAACTCGAGAGCATCACGGAACCGGGCGCGTCGGCGAAGATCATCGCCGGAATTCTGGAAGCCTTGCACGAAAACGGCGCGACGGCGGTCTTCGTCTCTCACCTGGCCGACGAAATCCGCGAGATGGCTGGTTTCGCGGTGACGGTCGACGGTATCGAAGCCGTCGGACTGGTCGAGGGGGAACTCGAGGTGAACCGCTCGCCGGTGAAGAACCACCTCGCGCGCTCGACGCCGGAACTGATCGTCGAGAAGCTTGCGACGGAGGCGACGGAAGCGAACGCGAACAACACAGTGCGTGCAAACGGCGGCACCGAGACGGTATCGGAGCCGCAGTTCTATGACCGGCTACTCGAGAAGTTCGAGTGACGGTGCCGTCGCAGCGCTTGCGGGTCGGTGATTTCGGTGGCTGATTTTTCACCGTGCTTGGTGATGGAACGGATGTGACGGATACATCCGTATTTCTCTCTGTTGGGGTCGCGCTCATCGCCGCCTTGGTTCTCGGCGAGGTTGTTGACCGCGCTGGTGAACCGGTGATACTCGGCGAGATCCTCGCGGGCATCGCGCTCGGAACGTACATGTTGGGTGTCATCGATCCCGACGGAGCCTTCGCGCTGCTGGCTTCGATCGGCGCGATGCTGTTGCTGTTCGACGCCGGCTACGAGGAGATTGACCTCGGAAAACTTGAGCAAAGCGGCGCTTCGGTCGTTGTCGTCGCGTTGCTCGGCGTCGGTGTCCCTGCCGTAGCGGGCTTCGCGACGGGAGTCGTGTTCGGATACGACCCCACCGCTAGCGCCGTGCTCGCAATCGCGTTCGGCGTCACATCGATCGGCGTCTCCGCGCGGATGCTCTTCGATGTCGATCGGCTCCACACGCAGTACGCGCTGCACATCGTCGGCGTAGCGGCGCTCGCAGAAGTCGTCGGTCTCACCGCGTTCTCGTTGCTCGTAACGCAGCAGGCGGGTGCATCGCTCTTCCAGTATGTCCGTATTCTGGCGCTCGTCGCAGCTTTCTTCGCCGGAGTCTTTGTCGTCTACCGGCTGCTCATCGGACGGTTCGCACGGATGCTTGGTGGTTCGAACCAGCCCAACTCGGAGTTGATCGGTATCATGGGGCTCCTCTTTTTGTTCGGCTATGCTGCGGACGCTGTCGGACTGGACGCGATCCTCGGCGGTCTGGTCGCCGGACTGATCGTTGGAACCGATCGCCGGTTTCGACGCGCGCAGATCCGTGAGGGGATCGTCGGAATTGCGTACGGGGTGTTCATTCCGCTGTTCTTCGTCAGCGTCGGTGCACGGCTGGATCCGTCAGCGTTGTTGCAGTTTGATCCCTTCGTGGCGACAGTCGTTACGGCCGGCGTCGGTGCGAAAGTCGGCGGTGGCTACCTCGGTGGCCGTCTGGTTGGGCACGACCACGCCGACGCGCTGATCGTCGGTATCGGCTTGTTGCCTCGCGCCGGTGCCGAACTGATCGTTGCGACCAGCGCGCTCGCTGCAGGCATCATCGATCAGCGGCTCTTCGTTGCGGTCCTCGCGCTGGTGCTCGTTTCAGTGCTCACAGCACCCCTTCTACTCACTCGCGCGATCCGGCGGGCCGATGCGTCCACGTGATCGTTTGCCGGCTCACTTTCCCATTTAGGACTGCCGGCCGTGGCCCGACGTATGACCAGCGACCTCGCAATCACAAACGCGCTCGCGTTGACGATGGGCGACGGCCGACTCGGAATCGTCGATGATGCGACAATCGCCGTCGAGGGCGGTGTTCTCACTTACGTCGGTTCCGCCGACGAATTCGACGGCGACCCGGCGCGAACCATCGACGGCAGCGGTCGGGTTGTCCTCCCCGGACTGGTGAATGTCCACGCCCATACCGGCCTGACGCTCCTTCGCGGCGGCGCACAGGATGTGCCCGAAATCGAGTGGATGAACCGCGCGCTCGGTCCACTCTCGGAGGCGATGACCGCCGAAGACGAGATCGCCGGCGCGCGACTCGGTGTCCTCGAGGCGCTGCGCTCGGGGGTGACCACCGTCGGCGAGTACGCGGCCGATGTCGCCGACCTCGTCGACGCGGTCTCCGATCCGATGGGCATTCGTGTCGTTGCCACGGAGACGATCAACGCTGTCGACGACGCCGCAGCCGACCTCGGGCCGGACGAGCCGTACCCGCTCGACGAGGAGCAGGGCTGGGCGGGACTTGAACGCAACGAGGACCTGTTCGACACGTACGACGACCACGAGCGCGTCTCGTGTCTCTACGGACCACAGGCACTCGACATGGTGCCGCCCGAACTACTCGAGACAATCCGCGACCGCGCCGTCGAGCACGACCGGGGCATCCACATGCACGTCGCGCAGGGCGAGCGCGAGCACCGCCAGATTCAGGCCCGCTACGGTGCGGACGAGACGACCGTCAGCGTTCTCGACGACCTCGGCATCGTCTCGGAGCGCTTGCTCGCCGTGCACCTCCACAACGCCACGCCCGCAGAACGCGAGCACCTCGCCGACGCCGGCGTGCGGATGGCCGCGAACCCGAGTTCGATCGCCGCCATCGACGGCATCACGCCGCCAATCGCCGAGTACCGCGAGTACGGCGGCGTCGCCGGCATCGGAACGGATCAGGCTCCCGGTCCGGGCGGGCACGATTTCCTGCGAGAGCTGCGGACCACGGCGCTGCTCGCGAAGACCAAGCAAACTGATCCGACCGCCTTCCCCGCGTGGGAGGCGCTTCGCGTCGCGACCATCGAGGGTGCGAAGACGCTCGGGATCGACGACCGCGTGGGCTCACTCGAGGCCGGCAAACGCGCCGACCTCGTCGTGCTCGACCTCGACCACCCCTCGACCGCACCCGTCGTCTCCGAGCCGCTGCAGACGGCCGTGCCGAATCTGATCTACGGCGCGAACGCCGGCCTCGTCGACACGGTCGTCGTCGACGGCGAGGTGGTACTCGAGAACGGTGCCGTCACGACGGTCGACGAGGGGGCGGTACTCGAGTCGGCGAACGAGCGCGCTGCGGTAGTCTTCGATCGTGCGGGCGATGCGTGGCGCGCGGCTGATTCCGAACTCGTGGGTCGAGTGGAGGATGGCTGGCTCTGAACGTTGAAAGCTGAGAGTCGACAGCTGACATCGGCGTCGGTATCGGCGTTGACGTGGGTTGCGACTATGAACCTGTCTCGGCGCACAGACACTCGTGGCCCTGCGACGACCGACCGATGACGAAGGCGTGGATCTCACTGGCGAGTGCGTACATCGCCTGAGCTCGTTCCGCTGAGGCGAGCCCGTCCTGATAGTACGTTTTTGCTCGGTGGTCGCGCCAGAGGTCGGCAAGGTCCGCAGCCACGGATTCAGCAACGATGCCGACCGTAGCCGCTTCTCGATACACACCCGGGTGTGTTCCGGGAAGATCGTTCGGCTCCATCGTTCCGCGCTCGAGGAGTCGGAACTCGACCGTTCGTTCGATTGCGACGAACGAAGCTTCGATAACGAGTGTGTAGTATCCCGCCTCACGCAGGGCGTCGGCACCAGCGAGCAGTCGGCACGCCTTCCGTAGCTGGAGGAGCGCTGCGTCCGTCACATCGAGTCCGGATTCAATTTTTGCCGGCCGCCGGTCGAACGCCGCCTGTGCGTCGTCGATGAACTGTTCGATTCGCGTACTACTCATCGCCAATCACTGTCTTCCGGAGCGATTGCAGTTGGTCACTGCCGTACACCGTGATACCCTCCAGGAAGATCTCCCGGAGCTTCGGCCCTGCTCGACGTGCGCTCGCTGTGGATTCGACGTACGGTTCGAAGTCGAACCGGTCCCCATCGAACCGTTGCTCTTGGAGGTCGGCAACAACGTCGGCGATGACGCGACGGGCCGTTGTCCGGTCGCCGTCAACCACGACGAACAGGTCGATGTCGCTCTGTCGGTCGGCGTCGCCTCGAGCGACGCTTCCAAACACGACGACGCCGACAACGTCGTCGATCTCATCGGCAGCACTGGCTGCCTCACGAACGTGCGTCACAACGGCCCGAATCGGCGCGTGGAACTCCGATTGTTCGATCGCGAGTATCGGATCGTCCTTCTGGAGCCGATCCGGATTAATCGAGACGTAGTTTCGCCGTGCCGTTTTCCGGATTCGAACGGCACCGATATTCTCGAGGAGATTGACGGCCCGCCAGACCGTCGACCGAGTGACGTCCGTTGCGTCGACGAGATCGGGGATCGTAAACTCCGTCTCGTGAGCATCGACTAACAGCCGGAGGATATCGTCCGCCGCTCCGATACGAAACACGTCGGTCTCTGCATCCGGATACGCATCGATGCAGATTGTCACGTTCTGTTGCGCCATTTCAGACAGTGTATGATCTTGTGCAACAATACATAAATAGATACTGTGCTCTCCTCGCAGCACGTGCATACTGTGCCGACGTTGGCGTCTGAACGATTTCGGATTTGAGCCGAATCGTCGGCATTGGTAGCGGGGGCACGGTACTCGAGAGCCGTGACGATGCGTGGCGCGCGGCTGACTCCGAACTTGTAGGCCGAGTAGAAGGCGGCTGGCTCTGAACACTGTGCGCGATTCGTGTGGATCACGGCTGTCGAGCGGGTCAGAACCCGATAGACAGCAAACAACTAAGTAACTCGGACAGCGTGGTGAAAGTGATGGCAGACGACCCCGAGGAGGGGATGTTGTCGTGGGACGAGTCCGTGTTTCGGGACGAGCACGTCTTCGAAATCGACTACGTCCCTGAGACGTTCCAGCACCGCGAGGGCCAGATGCGAAACCTGACGTACGCGCTGCGGCCAGCGGTGCGTGGCTCGCGCCCGCTCAACGTCGTGGTTCGGGGCCCGCCGGGAACCGGCAAGACGACCTCGATCCAGAAACTGTTCGACGAGGTCGGCGCACAGACCAGCGACGTGCGGACCATCCGCGTCAACTGTCAGGTCAATGCAACCCGCTACTCGGTGTTCTCGCGACTGTTCGAGGGAACTTTCGACTACGAACCGCCGTCGTCGGGGATCTCCTTCAAGAAGCTATTCAGCCAGATCGCGGAGAAACTCGTCGAGGACGACCGCGTGCTCGTCGTCGCCCTAGACGACGTCAACTACCTCTTCTACGAGAACGAGGCCTCTGACACCCTCTACTCGCTGCTTCGCGCCCACGAGGAACATCCTGGCGCGAAGATTGGCGTTATCGTCGTTTCCTCCGACCCCTCCCTCGACGTCATCGACGAACTCGACTCCCGCGTTCAGAGCGTCTTCCGCCCCGAAGACGTCTATTTCCCGGTCTACGACCAGCCCGAAATCGTCGACATCCTCGACGAGCGCGTCCGCCGGGGCTTTCACGACGGCGTCATCGGCAGGGAGACACTCGAGTACGTCGCCGAACTCACGGCCGACAGCGGCGACCTTCGGGTGGGGATTGATCTCCTGCGCCGGGCGGGGCTCAACGCGGAGATGCGTGCGAGTCGCAGCGTCGAACGGCAGGACGTCGAGGAGTCCTACGAGCAGTCGAAGTATATCAACCTCTCGCGGTCGCTCTCTGGCTTAACTGACACCGAGCAGACCCTCCTGGAGGTTATTGCACACCACGACGGCGAACAGGCGGGCGAGGTGTACGAAGCCTTCCGCGAGCAGACGGATCTCGGCTACACCCGGTATTCGGAAATCGTGAACAAGCTCGACCAGCTCGGGTTGATCGACGCCGAGTACGCGGAGGTCGACGGCCGCGGCCGATCGCGCTCGCTGTCGCTGTCCTACGAGAAGGATGCCGTGCTGGATCGACTCGAGTAAGCTGCCGGGCGCGCCGGCCGGTCAGGATAGGCTCACCGCTCGCTCGCAAGTTCTTCGACTCCGATACGTTCGACAGCTTGACCTTCCGTTTTATACTGGTCGCAGCTGTGGAGGCGAACGATGGAGCCAGTTACGACAGACGGCGCGCCGTCGTTCACCGACCTGTATTCGCTGCCGATCGGGCAGGGGATGATCCACGGAGAGACGCTACACGCTGCGCAGCTCCCCGGTGATCCGGAGACCGGCGAGATCATCGGTGACACGATGAGCGAACAGGCCGAACGGACGCTTGACAACATTGAAGCGACCCTCGAGGCGGGCGGGTCATCCTTCGACGACGTCATCAAGGTAACTGTGTACGTCACCGATCTCGATTCGTTCGAGGAGTTCAACGAAGTCTACAGGCAGTACGTCTCCGAGCCGTATCCGGTTCGATGCGTCGTCGAAGTTTCGGATCTCGCTGCAACGGCCATGGTCGAAGTCGATGTCGAAGCTGCCGTTTGATACGGTCTGCTGTCGGTCATTTCCGGTGCAACCGTAGGATGGGGCGCGGTTCCACCGGTAAACCGTTACAGCAAATCGTCCGAATCGTGATCGACTGCCCGCCAGTCCAGTCCATGAACTGTTGTCGCAGATATAATAACCCGGTTCTGATCGGAGAGTTCCGTGATCACCGAGATGAACGATGCCACCAGTGACCACTAGTTAGGACCTCCTCTTCGTGAGTGGCGAGTGTCAGACGGAGGTAACTGCTGGTGCTTTGTGCGGTACTGCACTCAGGCCTGATCGAGTTGTTCACGATATCCCTCGGCGATTTCGAGTGCATTGTCGATCCGGTCTTGTGTGTCGGTGTCCGTTCGTTCGCTGAGCTGTCTGAGCTGATTGAGGTGTTTGTCGAGAATTGCGTGATCGGGCTTGCGATCGCTGACCGTGTAGTCTTTGAACGCACTGGCGACCTCGCGGATGTCCTCGCGAGCGCCGTCGTCGTCGGCTGTCTTGGCCGCCTGCTCGAGTTTGTCACGTGCCTGTGATAGTTCCTGAACCATGTGCGAGGCCACAACGACCCGCCCTATAACGGTTAGCGTGGCACCTGAACAGGAGGTTGTTTCGCACCGTTCAAATCCGTTTCAGTCTGTTTTCCATCCGGCGTTCTGCGTTCAACATCGTGTTGACCGACTGCCACCTGGGAATGACTGATTACCTCTTATCGAGACACATGGTATTACCAGCAGAAACGGTAGTCAACCTGCTGAAACTAACTGCTGTGTTCTTCTGGCCGAACGCCCCTTACCCGGCTGCAAATGACGTTCTCACGACGCACGACGCTCAAGGTAATTGGTATTGCAAGTGGAGTTGGACTCTCCAGTGGCGTCGCCCTCGCGAGCGGTGACGACACGACAGACGAGTGCGGTAAACCGTCGAAAGACGACAAACCGATGGACGATGACCGTCCGGCAGACGAGCCCACCGACGCTGCAGTTCGCGTCGCACACTTCTCGCCTGACGCACCTGCAGTCGACATCCTCGTCGACGGTGCGGAAGTCCTCTCGGATGTTCCCTACGGTGCCATTTCACCCTATCTGGACCTCGACCCAGGCACCTACACGATCACGATTACTGCGGCTGGTGACCCCGACACCGTTGCGTTCGAGGGTGACGTCGACGTTGGCGACGCCTACTACACGGTCGCAGCGATCGGCGAACTCGAGGCGGAGACGTTCCGACCGGAGGTGCTGACAGATGCCGAGCCGCTTCCGAGCGATGCACCAGCGGAGTCGGCGTTCGCCCGGGTCGCCCACTTCTCGCCCGACGCGCCCGCAGTTGACATCTATGCGGACGACAATCCGCTGGTCGAGGACGTCTCCTTCGGTGATGTCTCCGAGTACCTCGCCGTTCCCGCAGGTGCCTACGAACTGTCCGTCCGGCCTGCGGGCGACCCAGAGACTGTGGTCGCGGCGTTCGACGTTGAACTCGAGGCCGACGTAGCGTACACCGGGTACGCAATTGGCTACCTCGAACCAGCAGCCGACGTGGCTGACCGTGACTTCACGGTCGAGATTGCCGTTGACGGCCCCGACGCAGACGACGAAGCGACGCCAGCCGAGACGGAGGCCGACCCTGTCGACGACGCCGTTGAGCCCGATGAGCCTGCCGACGAACCGACGACCGAACCAGAGACTGAGCCTGAAGCCGAACCGGAACCGGAACCCGAGCCTGACCCCGACACCGACGACGCACCTGTCGACGAGCCAACCGAGGCTGACGCAGAGGCCTAATCAGGGCCTGCCGAGACAGTAGGTCGACCGGAGGGACGAACTGAGACGGCACACGACCGGTGACACACCGCGGCGGTGGGCTCCCGGTCTGCACCTCTTTTGACCTGCTCTCGGTCGCTCGCTTGAACTCCCATTATTTCGCGATAAGGGACTGTCCAACAGAGTCGAGGTGCTCTCGACGGACTTGTGGGACAAGCGTGACTCGGTCGTACACCACGGCCTGTCCCTATTCTGCTCCGAGCACGAGCAAGTCCATCGGCCACCGCTCCCGGACCACGGACGGATCGTCTGGAGAGGGTGAGTATTGCTACGGCTCTCAATGTGTGTCGCATAGTTGTTCTGGTGTCTTGCTCTGTCGATGGAACCAATCCGCTGGTCCAGAGCAGATCGAGACGGCGTAGTCTGGAACTGACGACTCCCATATGCGAGCGCGTAAAGTAGCTCCAGTCCTTGATCCCGATGATGAGTGATTCTCGAGGTCCCCTGCAGCCGGACCGACCGGACGCCGACCATCCCTTCGAGGTCGACGCTCCCTTCGAGCCCGCCGGTGACCAGCCCGAGGCGATCGAGCAGCTAGCCGACGGGTTCAACTCGGGCATGGAGAAACAGACGCTCCTCGGCGTCACGGGGTCGGGGAAGACGAACACCGTCTCCTGGACCATCGAGGAGGTGCAGAAGCCGACGCTCGTGATCGCGCACAACAAGACACTCGCGGCCCAACTCTACGAAGAGTTCCGCAATCTCTTCCCCGAGAACGCCGTCGAGTACTTCGTCTCCTACTACGACTACTACCAGCCCGAGGCCTACGTCGAACAGACGGACACCTACATCGACAAGGACGCCTCGATCAACGACGAGATCGACCGACTCCGGCACTCGGCCACGCGCTCGCTGCTGACCCGCGAGGACGTGATCGTCGTCGCTTCCGTCTCTGCGATCTACGGCCTCGGTGACCCGCGAAACTACATCGACATGTCGCTGCGACTTGAGGTCGGCGAGGAGGTCGGTCGCGACGACCTCCTGAAACAGCTCGTGGACCTGAACTACGAGCGCAACGACGTCGACTTCACGCAAGGCACGTTCCGCGTCCGGGGCGATACCGTCGAAATTTACCCGATGTACGGCCGCTACGCCGTCCGCGTCGAACTCTGGGGCGACGAAATCGACCGCATGGTGAAAGTGGACCCACTCGAGGGCACCACCCAGGGCGACCAGCAGGCCGTTCTCGTCCACCCCGCGGAGCACTACTCGATTCCGGAACCCAAACTCGAGCGCGCGATGGACGAGATTCGCGACGATCTCGACTCCCGGATCTCGTACTTCGAGCGCAAAGGTGACATGATCGCCGGCCAGCGCATCGAGGAGCGCACGACGTTCGACCTCGAGATGATGCAGGAGACGGGCTACTGTTCGGGGATCGAGAACTACTCGGTCTACCTCTCGGACCGCGAGTCCGGCGAGGCACCGTACACGCTGCTCGATTACTTCCCGGACGATTTCCTGACGGTGATCGACGAGTCCCACCAGACGATTCCCCAGATTCGCGGGCAGTACGCCGGCGACAAGTCCCGCAAGGATTCGCTCGTCGAGAACGGCTTCCGGCTCCCGACCGCCTACGACAACCGCCCGCTCACCTTCGAGGAGTTCGAGGAGAAGACCGACCAGACGCTATACGTGTCGGCGACGCCGAGCGACTACGAGCGCGAACACTCCGAGCGCATCGCCGAGCAGATCGTTCGTCCGACCCACCTCGTCGACCCCGAAATTTCCGTCTCACCTGCGAGCGGCCAGATCGACGACCTCATGGACCGCATCGACGACCGGATCGACCGCGACGAGCGCACCCTCGTCACCACGCTCACGAAGCGGATGGCCGAGGATCTCACGGAGTATCTCGAAGAGGCCGGCGTCAACGTCGAGTACATGCACGACGAGACGGACACCTTGGAGCGCCACGAGATTATCCGCTCCCTTCGACTGGGTGAGATCGACGTGCTCGTCGGGATCAATCTCCTGCGAGAGGGGCTCGACATCCCGGAAGTTTCGCTCGTGGCGATTCTCGACGCCGACCAGGAGGGCTTCCTCCGCTCCGAGACGACGCTCGTCCAGACGATGGGCCGTGCGGCGCGAAACGTCAACGGCGAGGTCATCCTCTACGCCGACGATCCTTCGAACGCGATGGAGTCCGCAATCGAGGAAACCCAGCGCCGTCGCCGCATTCAGCAGGAGTACAACGAGGAACACGGCCTCGAACCGACCACCATCGACAAGGCCGTCAGCGAGACGAACCTGCCCGGCAGCAAGACCGACACCTCGCAGGTCTCCGGCCGGGAACTCGAGGACGAGGACGAAGCCGCCCGCTACATCGACGAACTCGAGACGCGGATGGACGAAGCCGCGAGCAATCTCGAGTTCGAACTCGCCGCGGATATCCGCGACCGGATTCGGGAGGTTCGCGAGGAGTTCGAACTCGCAGGCGGTGCCGAAGACGAGGGTGTCGCGCCGCCGGCCGAGGAGTTCTGATTTCCCGCCTACTCTTGCGAATCCGCTATCGTGGGAGTCTGCGACAACGCTATAACTCGAGTGTGTAGACAACTTCCTCGTGCTCCTCGTCACCCATCTCGACGGTGCCGCCACCGGTCTCCTCGAAGCCCAGGTCTTCGTAGAACGTTCGCCCGCCCTCGTTCGAGGCGAGGTCGATGGCTCGCATTCGGTTCATGTTGAAGTCTGCGAGATCGTCGCGCAGGCGCTCGTGGAGCGCCGTCCCGACCCCCTTGCGCTGGTGGTCTGGGTGGACGTACATCCGGAGCACGTCACCCTCGTCGTTCTGCACGACGCCGTGGGTGAAGCCAACGACGCCGTCGTCAGTTTCGGCGACCAGTACTGCGGTGCCGGGTTCCGACAGGGCGCGCTCGAGTTCGTCGTCGGCGTACCACTCGTCAACCGTCTCGTCGATGACGTCGCTCGCGAGTTCGTCGTAGGTGTCATGCCAGGTGTCGCGGGCGACCTCGCGGATCGCCTTGCGGTCGTCGGCGGTTGCTGGACGGATCTCCATATGGTGTTCAACGGTACCAACGGTCAAAGGTATAGTCTCAACTCGAGTTGCGCCAGTCCAACCTGTGTTACGTTCGCCCGATACCGCGAGTTCGATCTGCCCTCATTCGGACTGCTGTAACGATTTGCCGGTGGGGTCGCTGCCCAGGTCGCGGTCCCAGTGGAACTGACTTCCAGGAGACCGCCTCACGACTGCACGTCGAACCCACGGTCGCGAAGCAGGTCCGGCACTCTGTCGCGGTGGTCTCCCTGGAGTTCAATCCGGCCTTTGTCGACGGTGCCGCCGGTGCCGAGCGACGATTTGAGGTCCGATGCGATCGACTCAATCTCGGATTTCGAGAGGTCGAATCCCTCGACGATCGTCACCGGCTTACCGTACCGCCGGGACTCCATGCGGATCGACAGTATCTGTTCCGCGGTTTCGAGATCGCTCTGGTTGTCTAGTTCGTCGAGCAGGTCGTCGAGTGGGTCGTCTGCGGGCACGATAGCATACAGGTGGCCCAGTGCAATAGTTCTATAGTACCAATTACGACTCTTCACACACTTCGCATGACAGCTGTGCGATCGGGTGTGCACTGACTTGCAGTGGCTACGCTAGTCACCGGTCTGATTTCTTGGCCGTCGTCCAGTGTCCGATGAGTTCGGTGGTGCCGACCGAGAGGACCGACAGCCAGAGGGCGCAGGCGACGAGACCGACCGTCGTCGCGACCGCGGAGTGGATCGCGAGCGGTGCGAGAACGAGCAGCGGGAGGCCGGGGAGGATCATCACGAACGTCAGGGCGTCGCTGAGGATTGCTGGTCCGACCCCGGTGAAGGCAACCAGCGCCCAGAGCGCACAGAGTCCGACCAGCGCGAGGAAGACGGTAAGCGAGGCGGTGTCGGGCTGAAACACCCGCTGTCGAAACGGCAACTCTTCGGCCGCGACGGACTGGTTTCGCCCAACGGCTGCGAGAACGGCGGCAACAGCGGCCGAGCCGACGACCGCGCCAGCAAACCCGAGCAGGATCAGCCCTGCACTCGGTTCGACCGTTGGCGGAAGCTGGGCGGTTGTCAGGTTCCGATTGACGAACCAGACAGCCGGAAAGAGTGCCATGAAGAAGGGGACCACCATGGCGCGAACGAAGTCGTTCATCACCGAACGGTTCAACCCGACAATACAAATACGTTAGCGAACTGTGACGAATCGGTCTGCTGTGATTTTTCTACGTCCTCTCACTGCACATTCACTCTACAGCCGCTCCTTCACCGTTTGAGCTGTCTTCTCGCCCACGCCAGCAACGCTCTGGAGGTCCTCCACGCTCGCCTCGCGAACGTTCTCCACACTCCCAAAGCGCCCGAGCAGTCGCTTTCGCGTCTCGGGACCGATACCAGGGACGTCGTCTAACACCGTCTTCACGTCGTCACGCAGCGTCTGGTGGTACTGGACGGCAAAGCGGTGGGACTCGTCGCGAACACGCTGGAGCAGGTGCAAGTGCGGTGCGTCCGAGGGCCAGGAAAGTTGTCTGTCGGGGGTGATAACCGTCTCTTCGGCCTTCGCGAGCGCGATTACAGGCACGTCCCAGCCAACCGCAGCCAGCGCGTCCCGGGCCGCCTCGAGTTGCCCCTCGCCGCCGTCGATCAACAGGAGGTCCGGATTCGGCCTGTCGTCCCGGCCCTCGACGGCTCGGCTGGCGCGCCACTCGAGTAGCGCGCGCATGTTGTCGTAGTCGTCGTTCTGGTCGGTGAGTTTCTTCCGGCGGTAGTCGGCCGTTTCGGCGCTGCCGTCGACGAAGGTGACGTTGCTTCCGACGGCGGCCGTTCCCTGGGCGTGACTCACGTCGAAGCCCTCGATTCGCCGGACGGCGTCGAGGTCGAGTGCGTCGGCGAGCATACCGCATTCGTCGCGGCGGCCGACGTTTCGCCGGGCGTTCTTGAGCGCGAGGTCGACGAGTTTGGCCTCGCGGCCGGCACCGGGGACGCGGACGGCGACGCCTTCGGCGTCGAGCCAGGCCCTGACCTCGTCGTCGCCGTGGCGTTCGGGGAGGAGGAGTGCGTCGGGGAGGTCGCGTTCGGCGTAGTACTGGACGATGAAGGCGGCGAGGACGGCGGGGACGCCGCCCCGGCTGTCCGCTGTATCTGCACCCGCTGCGAGTCCGCCATCGACTGCAGGTGCTGCTGTCGCGTTCGCATTCGCGTCCACGTCCGTGTTTGCGTCCGTTTCTGCGCCCGGCGCTTCGAGCGTGTGGCGCTCTCGATCCACGAGTTTTCCGCTCTCGGCGCGCAGACGGGCAACGGTCGCGTCCTCGCCCTCGATGGCGACGCCGAGTACGTCGACCGCGCGCTCGTCGCCGACCGATTGGACCGCCTCGCCGCCCTCGCCGTGGAAGGCTTCGACCGTCTCGAGTCGATCCCGAAGATTGGCCGCGCGCTCGAAGTGTTGTTCCTGGGCAGCGGCTTCCATCTCCCGGCGCAGCGGGTCCGTGAGAATACCGGTTTCGCCCTCGAAGAAGCGCTCGACGGCGGTTACGTCTTCGGCGTACGTCTCGAGTTCGATCTCTCGCGTGCAGGGGGCGGTACAGAGCCCCATCTCGTAGTCGAGGCAGGGACGGTCCCGGCCGGAGTACTTGTGGTCAGAACAGCCGCGGACGCCGTAGGTCTCGCGCAGGGCCTTCACGACGGTCTCGACCTGCCGTTTGTTGGTGTAGGGGCCGAAGACGGTCGCGGACTCGCTCGGATCACGGGTGATCTCGATCTGCGGGGCGGGGTGAGCTGTCAACTGCACCATTGGGTACGATTTGTCGTCCTTGAGTCGGACGTTGTACCGCGGCTGGTGGCGCTTGATCAGGTTGGCTTCGAGCAAGAGCGCCTGCGTCTCAGTGTCGGTGACGGCAATCTCGACCGCGTCTGCGCGGTCGATCATCCGACTGATGCGGGCGCTGCGCGGATCGGCGTAGGAACCGACGCGACTCCGGAGGTCGACGGCCTTGCCGACGTAGAGGGTCGTGCCGTCGGCCTGGAACTGGTAGACGCCGGGCTCTCGCGGCAGCGCTCGGGCGCGCTCGCGAACCGCGTCTGCGTTCATCGAGCGCGTTAGGGCGTCGACGGCTTTCAGCCTGACTCATCGTGGCCGTGGTTCCGATACTCTCGCTGCCGCTGACCGCCCGTGACTCACCACTCGTTCCCCGGACCGAACTCGTCGTTTAGCGAGTGGTCGTCTTTGTCGGAAGTACCGCCGCTCGTCGCCGCGAGCGACTGCCCACCTACCGATCCCGGCTGGATCGCCTCGCGGAGACTGAGCGCAGTCGCCCTCCCGTCGTCCGTTCGACCGAGCGGCAGTTCGATGTCGGCCTCGCCCGCGACTTCGATCCGCAGTCGCTCTCTGCGAGAGCGGACGTAGAGCGCCGCGAACACGGCCGCTACTCCGAGCAAGAGCAACCCGCCCGCGAGCACCGCCAGGTCGAGTGCTTGAAACACTAGTCCGAGCGTTTCGAAGATTCCGTCAACGGCGGCCGTCGTCGCGATATCCGTTCCGGGCTCCCCTCCGGCTGCTGTTTCCATGCCCGACGCGCCTGTTTCCGATTCAGCACCTGAACTGGTTTCGTCTCCGCTCGCTCCGCCGCTCTCGAGTGCCACCGCTGGAACCATAGCCGCGAACGAGGTCGCCAGCGAAATTGTCAGGAGTGTGAGTCCGAGCGCACCAGTGAGCAGCGTCCGGTAGCGGTGCGCCGGTGCTCCGCCCGTGCTGACATCGATGCGCTGGACGTTCGGCCGGTCTGCGTACCGGTAGGGACGGCTTCCAGTAGTCCCTCGACTGCTGTCACCATCGTGATCGACTGCCAGCACACGGTGGCTGGTGACGACGACCGTCGCCGTCTCGAGTGCGACGCGTCGCTGTTCGGTCTCGCCCTCGTAGCGAAGGCGGTCGAGATGGTCAAGACGGCCTATCTGGGGTTCGGCACCGAGAGAGTTGTTCTCGCCACCCCGGCCGTTCTGGCCGTCTCGACTGTTGGCGTCGTCTCCGTTCCTGCGCGTGGCCATCGGTTCGTCTCGTCCGTGAGTGCACCAACTGGCTTCAAGTACGCTGTGGCGTTCTGCTGTGCGTGCGAACGGTCGATTCCCGTGAATGGCCACGTTGGACGCGATACTTTCTCGGTGCTTCGCCGGTAACGGTCGGCCATGACTGAGTCGACGGTTCAGTGCTGGTTGGTCGAACGCGAGTTTGGGACACGAAATATCGTGACGCTCGTGTATGCAACGCCCGATGGCTCACGATACCAGCAGCGTGAACGCTCGTCGACTGCGCTGCGGACGGGATCGGCGGTGACTGCCGCAACGGACGTTCCCGAGTCAGATCTCGAACCAGTTGCGGACGAAGAGGCCCGCGAGCGCTACGCTACAGAGGTTGAGCGCGTGACCAACCAGTACGAGCCTGACGACCCGATCTGACTGGCTGCTGTAGTTTCTTTCTTTCCATCTGGTGTGTGGATTATCTCTCACAAGTGGCAACTCTTATCGGTGAACGGAGAGATGACACAGCCATGCCCGCACTCCGCGTCGACGATCTGACGAAGTCATACGGTCAGACGCTCGCGCTCGACGACCTCTCCTTCGAGGTCCGTAAGGGCGAGGTCTTCGGCTTTCTCGGCCCAAACGGGGCAGGCAAGTCGACCACGATTAACGTCCTCCTGGATTTCATCCGCCCGACAGCCGGCCGCGTCGAGGTTCTCGGCCGCGACGCGCAGGCTCACAGCCGCGACATCCGCTCGCGGACCGGCGTCCTCCCCGAAGGGTATCGTACCTACGACCGACTCACCGCCCGCCAGCATCTCGAGTTCGCCATCGAATCGAAGGCTGCTGACGATGATTCGGAAGCCCTCCTCGAACGGGTCGGCTTGGCAGACGCCATCGACAAGAAGGCTGGTGGCTACTCGAAAGGGATGTCTCAGCGGCTCATGCTCGCGATGGCCCTCGTCGGCGAGCCGGACCTGCTGATCTTAGACGAGCCCTCGACGGGGCTCGACCCCAACGGCGCACGCGAGATGCGCGAGATCGTCCGCGAGGAGAACGCCCGCGGCGCGACCGTGTTCTTTTCGAGTCACAGCATGGAGCAGGTCGAGGCGGTCTGTGACCGCGTCGGCATTCTCCGGAACGGCGAGATGGTCGCCGTCGACTCGGTCGAGGGGCTGCGAAACTCGATTAGCGGCGGAACGACGCTTCGGGTCACAGTTGATCGCATCGACAACGAAGCGGTGCAGGCCGTTCGGTCCCTCTCTGACGTCTCGACCGTCACCGTCGGGTCGGAACAGCCACCGACGATCACCGCACAGGTCGAGGGCTCGAAGACCGCTGTGCTCACCGCACTCGAGGACCACGGTGTCGACGTTCGAGACTTCTCGACCGATGAGGCGTCGCTCGAAGATGTCTTCCAGTCGTATACGACGGGTACGGAGGTGCATGCGCGATGAGCACTGATATCGGGTCCGGCACTGGATCTGATGCGACCACAATCGAGGTCGGAGCCGACGCAGCGGCAGGCGGTTCTTCGAGTAGTTCGATCAACCCGGCGAGCGTCCGCGCGGTCGCGAAGAAGGATTTCCGGGACTCGATCCGCTCGTGGATGTTCTGGGGGCTGAGCGTCTTCTTTTTCACCCTGCTGGTCGCGACGACTGGCGCTATCTCCTACTTCGGTGATGATATCGCTGCGCAGGGACAGACGACGGAGGCGCTCGTGGCCATGGTCAACGGAATCACGCGGCTGGTCATCCCGCTGATCGCGCTGATCCTCGGCTGGAAGGCCATCGCCGGCGAGCGTGAGTCGGGCAGCATCAAGATTCTGCTCTCGCTTCCCCACTCCCGGAAGGACGTGCTCCTCGGGAAGCTCATTGGACGGGCTGCCGTGCTTTCGGTGTCGCTCATCGTCGGCTTCGTGCTCGCAGCGCTCGTCGTCGTCGCACTGCTCGGGAGCTTCGATATCGTCGACTACGGCGGGCTCCTCGTAATGTCGATCATCTACGGCCTTGCCTACACGAGCATCGCCGTCGCCGTGTCGTCGCTGACGCGCTCGACGACCATTGCTGGTGCGGGGATGTTCGGCATCTTCGTCCTGTTCTACATTCTCTGGGACACCATGCTCGTCGCGTTCATGACGCTGATGAATTCGGGCTACCTGCCGGAGGGTGAGACGTCCGCGCAGGTTGCGCTGTTCTTCAACAGTCTCGACCCGGGAGTGGCATACCAGAACGTCCTCTCGCTCGCCACCTCGATGCCCGAGATGGATCAGCAGACCGTGCAGATCCTCGAAAACACGTTCGGCAGCGTGCCGTTCTACCTGCAGGATTGGTTCGCGTTCGTCATTCTGCTGGCCTGGATCGTCGTGCCGATCGCGATTGCGCTCTTCCGGTTCGATCGAGTCGACCTGTAGAGCGACTTTCTCGTCACCCGTCGAAGTGACTCACACGCTTGGGTTCGATTGATATAATGACGCGTTCGGTCTCGATTGGATTCGGATACTCCTCAACGTCCATATACCGCCGTGCGAGTTCATCAATGTGTTCGCGAGCGTTCTCCGTCGTCACCTCATCAACCGTGCCGGTCACTGAGAGCATCCGATACGGGTTGTCGGGATCGGTCATACTCACGGCCACGCGAACGTCGTTGCGGGCGTTTTTTTCCTTACGCCGGTCCCGCTCAGTGTTCACCAGTAACTGATCAGCGTCGGCGTCGTAGTCGATCCACACCGGTGTCACGTGCGGTGCACCGTCCGGCAACAGCGTGGCGACGTGGGCGAATGTTTCCTTCTCGAACAGGTCCTGACAATCATCGGGAATCGAAGTCATGGGGTCTGTACACCGCTTTGGTACTAAATTGCAGGCCCCACACTGGTAGGGTGGGATTCAACAGCCAGCAGTGTGGTCAGTCTCCGTTCGAGAGCGGCACGATAGTCAGTGGGACCTGTGTCTGTTCTGCCAGTTGATCGGTTGTCCGTCCAAAAATCGTCGCTTCGAGTTGTCCGACACCACTCTGTCCAACGAGAATCAAATCCGCATCAATCTCGGCAGCATACTCCAGCAAGGCGTCAGTGGGATCGCCTCGACGAACCTCGGCCGTGATGTCGTCATTATTCGTTGCGTTTGTAACACTTTCAATGAGTGTCGCCTTCGCCTGGTTCAGTTCAGCTACTTCAGTAACGCTGAACCGCATTGGGTTCGCCGTCGAATCGACAACCGTGATGACGTGGAGGGTTGCCCCAACAGCTTGCGACAGTTCGACAGCGTGTTCAAGCGCTTTCTGTGCGAAATCACTACCATCCACTCCAACTAGAAGCGTTTCGTACATGCGGTACTGTTGTGCACCGATCAGCTTCGGCGTTCTGGTTGCCGTCCCAGACCCGCAACCAACTATTCACACTATTGGGACGCGAGGTCGATCCCACGCTCCGCCAGCAGATCACGGAACTCGCCCTCGTCGATGATCGGCACATCGTTCGCCGCAGCATCCTCACGCTTCGTCGCACCTGGATTCTCGCCGACGACGAGATAGTCCGTATTCCCAGATACACTTCCTGTCGCATTCGCACCGTGGGCTTCAACCGTCTCCTGGGCCTCGCTGCGAGTCACGTCGGCGAGCGACCCCGTAAAGACGAACGTAAGCCCGTCGAGTTCGTCGCCACCGGACTCTAGGTCGGACTCCTGTGGCGAGACGTGAGCGAGAATGTCGGCCACCGCTGCGGCGTTCGCCTCGCTCGCGAAGAACTCGTGAATCGTCTCCGCGACTGTCTTGCCCACGTCGTCGACGGCCTCGAGCGCCGCTGGGTCGTCCTCGGCCGCCTCGCGGACTGCCTCGAATGTCCCGAACTCGCGGGCGAGTTCGCGTGCCGTCGTCGGTCCTACGTGGGGGATGCCAAGCGCCGAGAGGAAGTCCGCCAGTGGTGGCTCGCGGCTGGCCTCGATCTCGGTCAGGAGATTCTCGGCACTCGTTTCGCCCCAGCCCTCGAGTGCGGTCAGGTCTTCGCGCTCGAGTTCGTAGAGGTCGGCAATGGACTCGACGAGTTCGGCGTCGACGAGTTGGTGGACGCTCTTTTCGCCGAGGCCCTCCAGATCGAGGCCGTCGTCGCTCGCGTAGTACTCGATGGAGCGGCGAAGCTGGGCGTCACACGCCAGGCCGCCGGTACAGAACGCCATCGGTCCATCGCGTTCGATAGCGCTGTCACAGACCGGGCAGTGATCGGGGAGTTCGTAGTGGCTCTCGGGCTCGTTCTCCGCCGCTTTCTCGATGACCTCCTCGACGTAGGGGATCACGTCGCCCGCACGCTGGACGCGAACCGTGTCGCCAATATCGACGTTTTTCTCGGCAATTTCCTCGGGGTTGTGCAAACTCGCACGCGAGACGGTCACGCCGCCGACGTCGACTGGCTCGAGCAGGGCGACGGGCGTTACCCGACCGGTACGACCGATCTGGACGGCCACGTCGGCAATCGGAGTCACTTCGGCACGGGCGGGGAACTTGTAGGCGAAGGCGTAGCGGTCGTGTCTGGCCGTTCGGCCGAGTTCCTCGCGAGCGTCGCGGTCGTCAACCTTGATGACAGTGCCGTCGATTTCGTAGTTCAGGTCGTCGCGAGCCTCGAGCATCCGGTCGCGGTACGCGATGGCGTCGTCGATGTCGTCGACAATCTCGACGTGGTCCGTCACTCGCAGGCCGAACTCAGGAAAGCGCTCGAGTTCCTCACGATGACTGTCCTCGAGTTCGCTCGCTGCGAGCACGTCGAAGTAGAAGACGTCGAGGGGGCGCTCGGCGACGATTTCGGGGTCGAGCTGTCGGATGGTGCCGGCGGTCGCGTTGCGCGGGTTGGCGAAGGGTTCCTCGCCGCGTTCGATCCGCTTGCGGTTGTACTCCTGAAAGGCGCTTTTCGGCATGAAGACCTCGCCGCGCACCACGAGGAAGTCGGGATAGTCGCCGTGGAGCTTCTGGGGAACCGAGCCGATGGTCCGGGCGTTTCGCGTCACGTCGTCGCCCTCGTGGCCGTCGCCGCGGGTGACGGCACGCTGGAGGCTGCCGTCCTCGTAGACGAACTCCATCGAGACGCCGTCGAACTTGGGTTCGCAAACGTAGTCGACCGCTCCGACCTCGCGCCGGACGCGCTCGTCGAACTCACGAACATCGGCCTCCTCGCCGCTCTGGTCGATCGAGAGCATCGGTGCCTCGTGTTCGACCGTCTCGAAGGCCTCGATCGGCTCGCCGCCGACACTCCTCGTCGGACTGTCGGGGTGGCTGAGATCGAAGGTGGACTCGAGTACCTGCAGTCGCTCGAACAGCGTGTCGTAGGTTCGGTCGGCGATGAGCGGGTCGTTTTCGACGTAGTACCGGCGGTCGTGTTCGCGGATTGCCTCGCGGAGCTGTGCGACCTGTTCGCGTGCGTCGTCCTCGGAAAGCTGCGCTGGCGGCTCGAACGCTGTCGGCGGGTCTCGAAGATACGGGTTCTCGTCCGTGTTTTCGTCGGCGAGAGACATTCGTTGCCCGAAACTTGCCACGCGCCCCCGTTAACGTTACTGTCGTGGCTTTCGTTCTGGCTCCGCTGGCTCTGGCTCCAGCCAGTGCGCCAGCGACATGCCGGCTGCTGTGCCAGACGATGCTGTGCCAGCGGCTTCATCAGCACCACGATATCCCAGCTACCGGGCTGGTACGGTAACGACAGAGGTGATGATCATACAGGTAGCGATCGAGTACAGCGACCTACCGCCAGGGACTGTCACCGACTTCGGCACGCACCTGTGGTCCGACCTCGATGTGGCAGTCGGCTCGTGGCAGTGCGATACACAGCAACACGTAGCCGTCGGCGCGCTCGTGTTCGTCGAGCGCCTGCGGCGGCCGTCGATAGTCGACGGCGAGCGCTGCGTCCGGCCTGGAATCAGTCGTCTTGCCATTGCCTTCGCCTTCGCTTTCGCTTTCGTCTTCGCCTTCGATCCCGGCCACTCGCCCCACACAGGTCGTGCACGTCCCTTTCAGGCAGTCCGCCGGGAGTCGAACACCGTCTCGGCGGGCCGCCTCGAGTATCGTCTCACGTTCGTCGACCTCGATCGTGTGGTTCGGCGCGCCGGCGCGCTCGAGTACCACCTCGTAGCTGGTCACGGTTGTCCCTCCGTCGTCGGCTGACCGCCAGTGAACTGGCTCATACCGGTTCTACGTTGCGACGGGAAAAAAGACGCGGCCGGCATACCGATTCAATCGGGCTACTGTATGTAGGGTGGTTCGTATCAGAATCGTCGCTCGGGCAACGGATACCCAGTCCTTTACCCACCTCCACGTCTTAGAAGCGAACAGATGGGACAGGGAACGGACGCGGAGTACGGCTTGGTCGACCTCGAGGAGGCCGACACACCTGGCGACGAATGGGAGGAGATCGACGTTTCGGACACCGAGGCCGACCGAATCGCCCGCAAGCGCGACCGCGAGTTCGAGCAGTTCGAAGAGCGAATCACGGACGCGGATCAGTTCAAGGTCGAGCAGTCGGTGTTCGACGACGCGACCTTCGCCGCGCTCTACAAACTCGTCCAGGATGGCTACGTCGAGGCCTTCGGCGGCCCGCTCTCGACGGGCAAGGAGGCGAACGTCTATCACGCGCTCGGCGACGAGCGCGAGGTCGCGGTCAAGATCTACCGGATCAACGCCTCGAACTTCCGGCACATGCGCGACTATCTCGAGGGCGACCCACGCTTCGAGGGCCTGGGTGGCAAGAAGAAGGACGTCGTCCTCGCCTGGACGAAAAAGGAGTACGCGAACCTCATGCGAGCCGAGAAGGCGGGCGTTCGCGTTCCCGAACCGATCGCCACCGAACGAAACGTCCTCGTCATGGAGTACATCGGCAACGAGGACGGCCGCGCAAAGCGTCTTGGCGAGGTCCACATCGAGAACCCCCAGACCGCCTACGAGGTCATGCGCGAGTACATGCGTCGCCTCTACGCGGCTGGCCTCATCCACGGCGACCTGAGCGAATACAACGTCGTCTTCCACGAGGGCCAACTCGTCGTCATCGACCTCGGACAGGCCGTCACCGTCCACCATCCCAACAGCCGCGACTTCTTAGAACGCGACTGTGAGAACGTCGCGAACTTCTTCTCTCGGCAGGGACTCGACACCGATTCCGAGGAGTTACTCGAGTTCGTCACCGATCCGGAGCCGGATCCGTCTCGAGACTAAGCTGGAGCCGACGGTTCCCTCAAATTGCCTCAAAGAGACGTTTCACCTTGCTGAAGCTACTTGTCTTCTCCCTGTGTGCGTGTTCGTATGCACCGACGCCGCCTGCTGGCTGCTGCTGGACTCACTACCGCGGTCGCTGGCTGTTTCACCAGTGACGGTGGTGACGGCAATGGTGACGAGACCGGTGACGGAGATGGTGACGACAACGACAACGGCGAGACCGTCGGCTCCAAAGAACCCCTTCCAGACCCACCCCGAAACGCACCGAGTGCCCATTGTCCCGCGACCGACGTCGACCCGCCGACGGAACTCTCGCGTGAGACGGCCGAATCGTTCGTCGACGCGTTCGAATCGGACTGGATCGCTGCCTCGGCACCAGACAACGCGACACGCAGCGGGGCCGTCTCCATCGAGGCGGTGCGCGTCACGGACGAGGACGAAGACGGGGTCAACCGGGCACGAGTCGATGCATCCATCAGCTTCAGCGGCCGCGGCTGGGATGGGGGCATAACGATTCGGCCGTTCGAGGACGACGAGTCTGCTGCGGACAGCGACAAAGACGACACCGAATCCGAAGATTCGTCCGACCTCGAACGCGTCTCCACGACAGCGGACCCGATCGCCACCTCCGAGCCGTTGCTCGACGCAATCGACCACGTCGCCGATACCGGTGAGTCTCGGTCGATCACGGACGCCGACTCGCTCGAGGCACTCACCGAGGCCGGCGAGTACCTCGATAATTTCCTGATCGAGACCGAACACGACGACAAGCTACTCTACGCCGACAACGACGCGGCCGTCTGGGAGAGCCACGGCCAGTGGTTCGCCGGTTACTTCCTCACGGCCGACGCTGTCTACCGAATCGAACACGATCCTGGTGAGTGGACCGACGACACCCGCTCCGATGAACCGCTCTCGGTTCCCGACGGCGGGTGGCGGCGACTCGAGTGCTGGTCGTGATCGAACTCCCTGAATCGTCTGACCGTGATCGGGAGCGGAGAAACTGTTAGGTAGCCCGGGTGGCTACTGGGTGGTGATGGCGACCGCTCTCGAGTGGCAGTGGCGCTGGCGCTGGCAGCCGTTCTCGAGAGCGGACAGTGTCGCTATCGCGGCCGACGCGGCCTAACCCGCGGTCGCGGTGGCGGGTGCTCCCTCCGTTTTTCGTTTCGTACAGATTGCTGACGAGCACCTGCGAGACAGTCACGACGCAATACATGCCAACACCACCCGATCAGAGAGAGCAGACCGATAGCGAACCGACCGATACCACAGCCAGTACTGATAGCGAGCCAACCGACGCGACAACCAGCACCGACAGTGACCCGCCCGCCGACGCAGAACCAGACGCAGCATCCGACCAGAACGCACCCACTGACGACTTTACGGTCACGCCCTACGCCGTCACTGGTGAGGTCGACTACGACAAGCTACTCGAGCGCTTCGGTGCTGACCCGCTCACCGACGACCAGATCGAGCGCTTTCCCGACCACCCACTACTGCGTCGGCGGACGTTCTACGCGGGTCGGGATCTCGAGGACTACCTCGCCGCCGCCAACAGCGGCCAGCCACACGCCGTCGTCACCGGCAGGGGGCCATCGGGACCGATGCACCTCGGCCACATCCTGCCGCTGTACCTCGCGAAGCGCTTCCAGCAGGCAACGGGTGCAACCGTCTACATCCCGCTCTCAGACGACGAGAAGTTCCTCGCGAAAGAACAGTCGTTCGCGTCCATCGGTGAGCACACTCGCGAAAACCTCCGGGACGTTCTCGCGGTCGGCTTCGACCCCGAACGCACCCGGATCGTGGTCGACACCGCCGACGCGGACGTGGTCTATCCGATTGCCGTTCGCCTGGCGAAACACCTTACGCCGGCCACCGTCGAGGCCGTCTACGGCGAGCAGGACACTGTCGGCCTGCAGTTCTACCCTGCCGTGCAGGCAACGCACCTCCTGCTTCCGCAGCTCGTCGACGGGCGACAGCCCACGATTGTCCCCATCGCCATCGATCAGGACCCGCACGTTCGCGTCTGTCGTGACGTGGCCGCGAAGGAGGCGCTGCCCGTCGACAAACCCGGTGCGCTGCTCGGGCGCTTCCTCCCGAGTCTGGCGGGGCCGGGAAAGATGAGTTCCTCCGGCGACGCGCCGTCAATCGAGTTGACGGCTGATTCCGACACCGTCGCCGAGACGATCCACACCCATGCCTACACCGGCGGCCGGGCCACGCTCGAGAAGCACCGCGAACACGGCGGCGATCCAACGGTCGACGTGCCCTTCCAGTACCTGCGATTCTTCTTCGAGAAGGACGACGCGACACTCGAGTCCATCGCCGACGCCTACCGTGCGGGCGACCTGCTCAGCGGCGAGTTGAAGGAACTCGCAATCGAGCGTATCACCGACTTCCTGGCGGCCCACCAGCGTCGGCGCAACGCGCTGGGGGCAATTTCGGACGAACTCGAGTCCTACCGACTCACGGCCGACGAGCGCCGGCGGGCACTGGAACGGGCTGGCGTCCCGCGGGTACTCGAGTAGCGAGGGCTGTTCGGCTGCGGTACTGCGGGGGCGGTGCTCGAATAGCGCTGGGACTGCGGTTCTGAGGCCGAACCCTGACAGCTCACCATCCGTACTGACATCAGTTGCAGTGCATAGCGTCTCGTGATCGACGATGCTGTTTTCGATCTTCTTGCGATGGCTGAACCGGTGCTGGTCACCCCGAACGGCTTAGTGGCTCACTGGTTCTCCATACTGGGCCGGTTGTCGGGGTGTGGGCAGTGGTCCCGAACGTCGACGATGGACCAAGGCCTTAACCTCACGCAGCAAGTAGCCGGGTGTATGCAGCACGTGAAGATTCCGCAGGACCGGATTGGAGTTCTCATCGGTGAGGGAGGCGAGACGATGCGTGAGATCGAGGCGGCGGCCGAAGTGCGATTGGATATCGACTCGGAGAACGGCTCGGTTGCCATCGAAACGGTTGGCGACCCCGTTCTCGGGCTGAAGGGTCCCGAAATCGTCCGTGCAATCGGACGCGGGTTCCCGCCGGAAGATGCCCTCCAGTTGCTCGAAGACGACATGATGCTGTTCGATGTCGTCGATATCGACGCCGCATCACGGAACAAGAACGACATGAAGCGACAGAAGGGCCGACTCATCGGTGAGGGTGGCCGGACCCGTGAACTTATGGAAGAGCTCTCGGGTGCGTCGGTCGTTATCTACGGTTCGACGCTGGGGCTCATCGGGACGCCGCCGGAGGTCGAGGCCGCACGAACTGCCGCAGAGATGCTCCTCGATGGGGCTCCACACGGAACAGTCTACTCGTTCCTCGAGGAGAAACACAACGAGATGAAACACCAGGGGATGGAGTACCACCGGTTCCCCGGCGGTCAGGACTGACCGCCGCTTATATTCTTGCAGAACTACGTGTGTTCAGTAAAGGGAATTGTTCTCCTCCATCCAGTCCTGTAGTACGGTCTTATAGAGGGATTTGATTCACTAGGGTCGGTTTTCAAACCGGTGATGTATTGGTAACTGTGAGCCCATTCATGGTCTATCTACATATACTGGTCGCTATAACTAAATATGGACCGTCTTATTCTAAACCATATATATATATATATATATATATTATGCCTATTGAACGAAGCAGATAACGTTAACATCCATTCAATATTAATTGCAGGCAATAGTAAATCGTAATGGAGAAAAACGATCTCTCCCGACGAAAAGTGCTGGCGACAGCCGGGGCAATAACAGCCGGATTCGGTGCTGCAGGAACAGTTGTTGCTCGTGAACGTGACGATCCCAGTGAGAAGTTTACGAAGCAGATGATTCAGGCCCAACAGATCGCAAAACAAGAAGGGCTGGAGGAGCGTCAGAAGTATCTAGACAGAGTTGGCATCAATCACATAGAAAAGGACCATCAGTTTGCAGTCCAAAAAAACGCCTCGGAAGAAGACCGGGCACAACCAGCGCACGAACCACCGATTTGTGTCGATCCACTTGACTGTGATGCTGATATTAACGTCCAGTTTTCTCTGACCTATAATCCACGAGGAGAAGAATTCCATTATTCGTATTACATTCGGTTTAGATACGGGTATGCAGACGATCCATCGTACCCTCCACGGGATATCTATGCAGGACCGGAAGATCCGGTAGACACACTCGGTCTCACGTGGGAAAACAGTTCCGCAGCCAAGAGATTAGAGATACGAGACCATCGAGAGGTTCATAGATCCGTTGTGACTGATGACTACACCGAGTTTGACGAAGGAAGCTGGACCGGATCGGGACTCGGTATTCTCGTTGATGGATATCAGGCATCGATCGATTCCGGGAAGACTGGAAACGATGAAACGGACTGGAGTCAGATGGTCGTCGCTGGAGTTTTTCTTGAGAAGGACGTTGATTTCAGACCTGAGACATCCGTTCGTGGAATATACGAATATGCGTGGAAAGGGACAGAACCGGACGTGGCAGTGTCATATCCAGCATCAATCACATTTAAGCAGAATGAGTACGAGGAGTCCGAAACACTACAACATACTCCGGAGGGTAAAACCTTTCATATTAAAGCCAAAGAAGTAATGTAATCTTTTAGCCTTATTATATAGGGTTAATGATATATGTCCTATCATAGACGGAGACAGATTCTTCAACTCGTGTTCGTCGGGATTGGTGTCTTGCTACCGGGTTGCTCAGAATGGGTAATTAATACCGATCATGAGGATGAGGAAGTCCTGATCGTTAATAATCTCACTCGAGAACCGGTGTCGATTGAACTTATCGTTCGAGGGGCTAAAGACTGTATCCTGTATAAGGGCCACCCACGGATCAAGCCTGGAAAGGGATTCCGTACCGAGTCCTTTCCGGCTGAGGCAAAAACAGTAGAATACGTAGTCAACGACGAGGATTCAGGCAGTATTGATATTTCTAAAAAATTACAAGAAACACAGAACCCCGGGCTGACAAAGATCACGATATCCTACACGACTAGGGATGGGATGCGATATGAGGAGTGAAGCAAATCTCTAGCCTGTATATGAGTGATATCTCTGATCACTACTTCCTCTCCAATCGTAGTATACGTTCTTGTGTAGCACATTGTTGATGGAGAGCCGTCTTGCGATTCCGTAGTGAGTCAAGCGGATCGAGAACGCATGACTCAGCAGTTCTGACGGCCAGTTACTGAATGCGGTCCGCAACGAAAGGCTGGATCAACAATCTCCTACGGAAGAGCTATCGTAGTATAAAAGGTTGCGAATAACTTAGTAGAGGGGGTTGCTGTTGCCGTTTTGCCGGACTAATACTGAACTATATCAAAACACTTATATAGAATAGCAATCAATCCTTCAGGTGACTATGGCTCAACAGCAGATGGGCAACCAGCCCCTCATCGTTCTCTCGGAGGACAGCCAGCGAACCTCTGGGAAAGACGCGCAGTCGATGAACGTACAGGCCGGTAAGGCAGTCGCCGAGTCCGTTCGGACGACCCTTGGCCCGAAGGGGATGGACAAGATGCTCGTCGACTCCTCGGGCAACGTCATCGTCACGAACGACGGCGTCACACTCCTCTCGGAGATGGAGATCGACCACCCGGCGGCCGACATGATCGTCGAAGTCGCCGAGACCCAGGAGGACGAGGTCGGCGACGGCACCACGAGCGCCGTCGTCGTCTCCGGTGAACTCCTCAGTCAGGCAGAGGATCTCCTCGAGCAGGACATCCACGCAACCACGCTCGCACAGGGATACCGCCAGGCTGCCGAGGAAGCCACGAGCGCACTCGAAGAGATCGCGATCGAGGTCGACGAGGACGACGACGAAATCCTCCACCAGATCGCCGCCACCGCGATGACTGGCAAGGGCGCAGAGAGCGCTCGAGATCTCCTGTCGGGTCTCGTCGTCGACGCCGTTCAGGCCGTCGCTGACGAGGACACCATCGACACGGACAACATCAAGGTCGAGAAGGTCGTCGGCGGTTCGATCGAGAACTCCGAACTCGTCGAGGGCGTTATCGTCGACAAGGAGCGCGTCTCGGACAACATGCCGTACTTCGCCGAGGATGCCTCTGTCGCGATCGTCGACGGCGACCTCGAGATCAAGGAGACCGAGATCGACGCTGAGGTCAACGTTACCGACCCGGACCAGCTCGAGCAGTTCCTCGAACAGGAAGAACAGCAGCTCAAGGAGATGGCCGAGCAGGTCGCCGACGCCGGTGCCGACGTTGTCTTCGTCGACGGCGGCATCGACGACATGGCCCAGCACTACCTCGCCCAGGAAGGCATCATCGCCGTCCGCCGCGTCAAGTCCAGCGACCAGTCCCAGCTGGCCCGCGCAACTGGCGCAACGCCGGTCTCCTCGGTCGAGGACCTCAGCGAGGACGACCTCGGCTTCGCCGGCAGCGTTGCCCAGAAGGACATCGCAGGCGACCAGCGCATCTTCGTCGAGGACGTCGACGACGCGAAGGCCGTCACGATGATCCTCCGCGGTGGCACCGAGCACGTCATCGACGAAGTCGACCGCGCAATCGAGGACTCCCTTGGCGTCGTTCGGACGACGCTCCAGGACGGCAAGGTGCTCGCCGGCGGCGGCGCACCGGAAGTCGAGCTCTCGCTCGCACTGCGTGACTACGCCGACTCCGTCGGCGGCCGTGAGCAGCTCGCTGTCGAAGCCTTCGCGGACGCACTTGAGGTCATCCCGCGCACGCTGGCAGAGAACGCGGGTCTCGACCCCATCGACTCCCTCGTCGAGCTTCGCGCCGACCACGACGGTGGCAACGAGGCCGCAGGTCTCGACGCGTTCACCGGCGACACGATCGATATGGCCGAGGAAGGCGTCTATGAGCCACTGCGCGTAAAGACGCAGGCGATCGAGTCCGCAACCGAAGCCGCAGTCATGCTGCTTCGCATCGACGACGTCATCGCGGCCGGCGACCTCGCGGTTGCCGACGATGACGACGGCGAGGACATGCCACCAGGCGGCGGTGGCATGGGCGGCATGGGCGGTATGGGTGGCGGCATGGGCGGCATGATGTAAGCGCGGTTTGAACTGAGTGAAAATCGCGTCCATGCGAACGGCGTTTCGCGCCGTGAGTAAGCGAGTAAGAACCTCGTGAACGGTGCGGGGAACGAGTAATCCGCGAGCAAACCGGATTTACAACCCCCCACATCCCACTACCCGAACAGTACTGTCGTCTCGGATCGTCTCCGAGAACACTTGTGACGGCCCATTTTGCCGTTTGCGCTCGATACCACTGTAGTGACAACAATACTGTTACTTGACTCTCCTGCCCGGAGAACGACTTAAGGTGTCTCCGAGCAATATTTGCCTCTATGCAGACACTCCTTCTCAACAGCGACGACGTCGAGGAGAACGCCCAGATGAGTGCCATCATCGAGGCGGTCGAACAGGCCTTCGGCGCGTTCGAACGCGGCAATACACAGATGCCAGCCAAGTCCTACATCGACCTCCCGCAGTACAACGGTGACTTCCGGTCGATGCCGGCCTACCTCAAGGTTCGAGGAAGCGACGCGCCCTCGAGTCAGTCAGGATCGCAGGGCGGTTCTGACGCTGGTGGTGACTGGGACGCGGCAGGCCTCAAGTGGGTCAACGTCCACCCGGACAACCCCGCCGAGCACGACCTGCCGACCGTGCTGGGGACGATGATCTACTCCGACCCCGAAACCGCCGCCCCGCTCGCGATCATGGACGGGACGGCGCTAACGATGAAACGAACTGGCGCGGCAGCAGCCGTCGCAACGGACTACCTCGCCGTCCCAGACGCAACGAGTCTCGGACTTGTTGGCGCTGGTGTCCAGTCCTATACCCAACTCGATGCAATCAGCGAGATCCGTCCCATCGAGGAGGTCATCGTCTCGGACCTCGACGACGCGCGCACCCAGCGGTTCATCGACACCTACGACGACGAGTTCGATGTCCGCGCCGGCTCGATTTCGGAGGCCGGTCACTGCGACATCCTCTCCACAGTTACGCCTGTACGCGACCCCGTCGTCACACCCGAGGATGTCGGTGACCAGACGCACATCAACGCCATCGGTGCCGACGCTGAAGGCAAGCACGAACTCGCCGACGACCTCCTGCAGGCGGCGACCATCGTCATCGACGACCATGAGCAGTGCACCCACTCGGGCGAGATCAACGTCCCGTACCACGAGGGAACGCTAACTGATGCAGACATCTACGGCGAAATTGGTGAACTCGTCGTCGGTGCAAAAGACGGTCGAACCGATGAGACGGGTGTGACTGTATTCGACTCAACCGGGCTCGCGATCCAGGATGTTGCTGCCGCCCACGTCGTCTACGAGAACGCCCGCGACCGCGACAACGGCACACCGTTTGGCTTGATCGACACGACTGTCCAGTGAGTGTTCTCGACGCAGCGCAATTGTGGTCCCGACTCGGTTTTCCGGCCTCGATTCTGGCCGCCGTTGATCTCTTTCTAACGAAAACAGTGTGGGTTCCACGGGTGACCTGACCGTGATCGGTTACTGTACGGTTCGCGTCACTCCTGAACGGGACCCGTGACTCCTCCGTCCTGCTATCCTTTCTGTTCTGTCCCGTTTTGTCCTGTCGAATCCGACTGCCAGCCGTCAGTCATCAGCGCGAACTGTATCAGACTGATCGCCCGTCGTTGTCCCCAACGACGTTTCGCGAAGGTCTGCCTCAATCTCCTCGAGCGAGCGCCCCTTCGTCTCGGGAACCAGCCGGTAACAGAACAGCAGGGCCCCAAGCGCGAGCACACCGTACAGCCAGAAGGTGCCCGACTCGCCGAGCACGTCGACGAAGCGGAGGAACGTGAGCGAGACGAGCAGATTCGCTGCCCAGTTGATCACCGTCACGACACCCATCGCAGTTCCACGCACCTCCATCGGGTAAATCTCGGAGATCAGTAGCCAGAATACCGGCCCGAGGCCGATGGCGAAGAACGCCACGTACAGCATCAGACTGCCAGTCGCGAGCCACCCGAGCCAGCCCGAGAGACCGGGGAGGTAGAAGACAGTCCCGAGAATTGCGAGCATGACCGTCATGCCGGCCAGCCCCACAATTAACAGCGGCCGGCGTCCGGTGCGATCGATCAACACCACCGCGACAACGGTCATCACAACGTTGACGGCACCGATACCGACGGTGGCGAGAATCGATGCCGTGTCCTCAAAGCCAGTCGATTCGAGTATCATCGGCGCGTAGTACATGACCGTGTTGATGCCGGTGACCTGCTGAAAGATGGCGAGTCCGATCCCGATGACAAGCATCGGGCGGACCCACTGTTGCAACAGATCGCGGAGGGTGCCGGATTCGGTCTGGATCGTGTCGGTGATCTCGCGCAGTTCGTCCTCGACGCGGTCGTCGACGCGGGTTCGTGAAAGTACTTCACGTGCGTCTGCCTTTCGTCCCTGTTCGTAGAGCCAGCGCGGGCTCTCAGGCATGAAGAGCATACCGACGAAGAGGACCGTTGCAGGGACCATCCCGAGACCGAGCATCCAGCGCCAGTCGCCGCCGCTCGAGAACGCGAAGTTGACGAGATAGGCGATGAGGATACCACTCGTAATGGTGAGTTGGTTGAGGGAAACGAGCGAGCCGCGGATTTTCGGCGGCGCGATCTCAGAGATGTACAGCGGACCAACGACGGAGGCGAAGCCGATTCCAACACCGTCGAGTACACGGCCGAGGATGAGTATCTCTACCGTCGGTGCGACCGCCATGATGAGCGAGCCGACGAAGAAGACGACGGCACCGACCAGAATGAGTCGCCGTCGTCCGAGCCGATCCGCAAGGCGGCCGCCGAGTGCAGCGCCAATAATTGCGCCGACCATCGCCCCGCTGACGATGATCCCCTCGACGTATGACGGGTGGATCGACTGGCCGAACAGTGTTGTCAGATCGAACGTTTCCTGAATGTAGAGCATCGCACCGGAGATCACGCCCGTGTCGAATCCGAAGAGGAGGCCGTTGAGCGCAGCCAGCGCCGCGACAACGTACACGAACGAGTTCCGACGTGCGGGGACCGCTCCTGTGGCTGTGTCTGCCATCGTCGATTATAATAATTGTCTCCAATAGTAGTAACAATCTATCGATATCCGAAAAATCGAGTTCGTTGAGCGACACGAGCGAGTGAGCTACCGCACACGCCGCGGAATCGATCCCGTCATCTCGAGTTCGTCGCAATAATAGCAGACCGGTTCGCCGGACGGCTCCGTCAATCCGAGCCGGTCGAACAGCGTGTTCGCCATAATCGTCGCGTCCGCTGGCTGTAACGGCCACGGATCGTGTGCAATCTCCGCCGTAAGTACATTCCCACGCCCGGGCCCCTTCGCCGGCGCATAGAACCGCCTGCGTTCAGTCAGCCAGTACTCGAGTGTCCCCGGTGCTGCCGTGGTGACTGGTCCGTTCGGGCGGTAGGTTGCGGCGAACCAGGCGGGTTCGTCGTCGGTTTCGTTCTCTCCAGCGCCGGTAGCCAGCGTATCCGAGCGGCGACTCGAGAACGTGATGCCGTCCTCGGTGCCGCTGACGGACATGCTGGCGGTAAACACTGGAAGGCGGGTCAGTCGGCCGATAGCGTTTGTGAGCAGTCGCTTGTCGAGGTCGACGCTGAGGAAGTAGAGTCCCGGATCACCGCGGTGGGTGACGTAGGTTCGGACGTTGAGTTCTGGGAACGCGATTCTGGTCGCGGAAGGCGAGCCACGAATGCCGACGTTCGTGAGCACGAACGGGAGGATGCTGAGCCAGGCGTCGCCGTCCCAGGTTTCGAATTCAAGGGGTCCTGGGACATGTGACTGGAGCTGGTCGGGGTCGACCGGCCAGTTCGCGAACAACCCGTGTCGCCACGTCATTGAAGCGATGTGCGGTGCTCGCGGTCGCTGGCCGTCGGTGAATCGCCACTGACGCTGGTCCGTCCGTCCGTCCGTCTGTCATGTCTGTTGTCACTGTTTGACGACCGGTAGAGACCGATATCCGTCTCACCCGTACAGCGGACAGCGACATAAAACAGATAGCTGCCTGTCAAAACCGGTGGAGGTTCGCTATCGGGCAGAGTGATATGAGCATAACCGAATGTGAAACGACTGTCGATGCGGTGGAACGAGGTCAGGCTGGTGGGACGGGTGAGGTGCGAACCGACAAAGACGGAGTTTTAGTCGCCCCAGCCAAAGCCGTGAGTATGAGTAATCGATGGGGGAGCGGTCGATGACCGGACGACGACTGCAGGCGATGTACGTCTTCGGTATTCTCCTCAACGCTGGCGCGCTGGTAGCCGCGGCGACGAACGGAGCGATGCTGTACGCCGTCACGTTCGGCATTGTCATGGTCTATCTGGGTGTTCGGTTCTGGATGGTACGCCAGAACTACGGTGCCCACTGACCGGCACTGCATAGCACTCGCACGGTTGCGACACGAATAGTGTGTGACTTGACTGGGTTCTGTTGTCACTCTAGCCTGCGCCTTAGCATCGTTAATAAAGCCGCAAGCAGTTCAGGTCCAGATCTATCCCACACGAGTACCCACGCTATCGTGATGGAACCGGTCCCCGTCTACGTCGAAACGGCGATCTACGGCTACTTTGTGCTCGTCTGTGCGATCGGCTGTTACCTCCACGGTCGACTCCGGTTTCGGTCGCGAGCCGGTCGGAACGAGACGTAAACTGGCATCACACCCGTCTCAGAGCCGGTTGCACTCGACCTTGACCTCACCGGTATCGTTGTTCACGTTTTACTGCTGATCGCTTTCCTAGCCGAGCGATCACCAGTACAGACCACCAACAGACCGTCTCAGTCCTCGCGCCGGAACACCCGGTAAGAACCCTGTCCAGTCGCAACCTCCTTCGTCTCGCCGTCCGGCGTCGTGCTTTCGACCGTTACCTCGCTGACGCCGACGGTTCCACCGACGCGGATCACGTTCGCTGTCGCCGTCAGATCACCCGTCGCCGGGCGCAGGTAGTTCACGTTCAGGTTGATCGTCGCGATCGACGCGTCGACGGGGTTCTCGAGTTCGGTCCGAAGCGCGAGACCGCCGACGGTGTCGATCAGTGTGGCGGCGATGCCGCCGTGGATGTCGGGGCGTCGATCGGTGTCGGTGGCCGGGCGGACATTCGTGAGCTTCTGGTCGTAGGGAATCGACATGGTCATCGTGCCGGGACCGACGTCGTCGACGCTGGTGCCGATCCACGAGAGGAAGTCCTGATACTCGTCGATATAGCTCTGGAGGAACTGTGCGATGTCGTCGTAGCCACCGTCGCTGGCGATATCGAGGGTTTCTTCGGTCATACTCTGTGGTCTGACACCAATTGTCTTGATAGCTGTGCTTTTGTGGTTCTCAGTTGTTGGACGTTTGCTGGGATTCGGGGGTCACTGAGCGTTCTGAACAGTGGGGAGACCCCGACAAACGTGAGGCAGTACTCGTCTTCGAATCCTACCGGGAACAGTACGGGAGGACGACGCCTACCAGGAACACGTGAACGCCACCGCGAGCGCACCGCAGGCGAATAACGCAAGCTCAAACCGGTGTTTCACCATGCCAAACAAACTTGAAACCGCTAGCCGTTGGTCGTCGTATGCAACCAATCTCCGGGACGACTGACAGGCGAACGATGCTCGCCCTTTCCGGTGCCTTTCTCGCCGGGATTGCGGGCTGTGCGGAGACGGGTGGCGACCCAGTGTGGACCGAGAACGACGTGGACGAAACCGACAACGAAGACGACGAAGACGACGAAGACGAGGGCCCAGTCGAACTCACTCTTGACGACGACTTCCCCGAACTCGAGTTCGTCACTGATCCCGAACTCGAGACGGACCTGCTCGCAGAGCAGATCCGCAGTAACGTCGCGTTCTCGCTCGACCTTCTCACCCAGCTCCGGTCGGACCAACCCGATGAGAACCTCTTTTTCTCCCCGTACAGCGTCTCCGTGGCGCTGGCGATGACCTACGCCGGTGCGCGTGGTGAGACGGCTGCCGAGATGCGTGAGGCACTGCGATACGAGCTGCCGGGAAGTGCCGACGACTGGTCGACAGCAACCGGATCCGATGACGCGACGCTCCACGCAGCCTTCGGTGCACTCGAGACCGAGTTCGATCGGCGAAACGAAGACGGGGAGGAAGTCGACCAGCCGCGGGGTGATTCGGTTGGAGATGATGACGATGCTACCGAGGACGAAGACGAGGATGAGAGCGAGGATGAGCTGGGCTTCCAGCTCTCGAGTGCCAACGCCGTCTGGGCGGCCGACGACCATTCGTTCGACGACGCGTATTTCGATCTGCTCGAGGCCTACTATGGGGCTGGCGAGCACCTTGTCGACTTCACCGGGAGTCCCGACGAGGCGCGAGAAGAGATCAACGCCTGGGTCGAAACACAGACGAACGATCGGATCGAGGACCTCCTGCCTGCTGGCTCGGTCGACGCCTCGACGCGGCTCGTGCTGACGAACGCGGTCTACTTCCTTGCGGCCTGGAAGCACGACTTTGACCCGGCGAACGAGCCGGAGACGTTCACCGGGCTCGCTGGTGCCGAGACCGAGGTCGAGATGATGCATCAGACGCAGGAATTGCGCTACGCTGAGCACGATGGCCACCAGCTCGTCGAACTCCCCTACGCCAACGAGGAGACGAGCATGGTCATTATCCTCCCCGCAGCAGGCGAGTTCGAATCCTTCGAGGAGTCGTTCTCGGTGGACGTGCTCGCGGCGATGCTCGACGATGCCTCGTATCCGCAGGTCGACCTCGCGATGCCGAAGTTCGGTATCGAGTCGAAGGTCAGTCTCGTCTCGATCATGCAGGAACTGGGGATGCGGCGGGCGTTCACCAGCGCAGATTTCAGCGGGATGGTCGACGGCGAGACGAGTGACCTGTTCATCGGCGATATCGTCCACCAGAGCTTCGTCGAGGTGGACGAGGAGGGAACCGAAGCCGCCGCGGCGACGGCTGTCATGATGCCGACCGCGGCTCCGCCAGAACAGGTTGACCTGACGATCGATCGGCCGTTCCTCTTCTACATCCGTGACCAGCCGACCGAGACACCGCTGTTTCTGGGTCGGGTTATCAACGGCGAGACGTTCGACGACTGACTCAACGAGTCGGCTCCGTCACCGGTATCCCGCTATTGCCCTCGAACGCGGACCTGTACCTGCTCGCCATCCTCAAACGGCCGCTTCGGGCAGATCAGTTTCGCACCGAAATCCGCATCTCGTGCACAGAACAGCGAGAGCCCCGTAATCGGGTCGCCGTTCGCCGTGACGACCACATCGTCCCACGTGATCGACCGGCCGTCGTCCGCGACCGAGCCGAGTTCGTCCCCGTTCAACGAGACCTGCGACGGGAGCCGGGTACTCGAGTACACACCGCCGCCGTCGTAATGCGGGAGCCCGCCGTCGAGGACGCCGCTCGTGTCGTTGTCGTCGACTCCGACACCGACGAATTCCTCGCCCGGATTCGGGTGCGTGGGCGCGTCGAGGACGGCGTACGTTTCGCCGGTCGCGACGACGGTTCCCGTGCCGTCCCACGCGAGTGGGCGGGGACGGACGGCCTCTGCGAGTTCGATCGAAACCGACCCCGACGCACGATACGGGTTCTGTGCCGGCGTTCGAAAGCCGACGTGGAGGTGGTTGTCGACCCACGGGGCGAAGAAGCCGGCGCGGACGAGGTTGCCCAGTGACTCTCCCGGTTCGACGCGGTCGCCGGCCTCGACGGCGGGGTCGACGTGGAGGATTCTGGCCGTCAGCCCTGCACAGTCACCGGGGCCGTCGCAGTCGATCAGGATGAGGTGATCGTGTTCTGGCGCGTACGGTTTTGGCGGTGCGCGGACCGTGCGCGTCTCGCGGACGGTGCCAGCGACGGGGCTCGGCGCGGCGGTCGTCCGGCCGTCGCGCAGCGTCCCGGGATAGAGGTCGATCGCACACCCAGCGTCGTGGGCTGGGTACGGCGAGTTGTACAGCGAGAAGCGGGCGTACTGACTCAGTACTGTCTTCGAGAGCGTTACCGTATCTGTCCCCGTCACATCGATCACAACCGTACCGACGACTCGCAGCGAGAGCGTTTAGGTGCGTCGACACGAACCCCGTGGTATGCGAGTGCTTCGCGGCCGCGCCGACACGATCGATGCTGACCGGCGGGCAAGCGAGTCGCTACTCGAGTTCGCCGCCGCTGGCGAACCCGCGGTTCGTGTCTGGCGGCCCCATCGACAGGTTGCTTTTGGCCGGCGTGATCGCAGGCAAGAGGGATACGACGTGGCCTACGAGGCTGCACGTGAGCACGGGTTCGCGCCGATCGAGCGATCGGTTGGCGGCCGTGCGGTCGCCTACGACGGCGAGACGACGCTCGCCCTTGCGCGCGCAGACCCGGTCGCGGACTTCCGGCGCGGGACCGACGCACGCTACGAACGTGTTACGGAAGCAACGGAGCGGGCACTCTCCGAACTGGGCGTTGATGGCGAGCGCGGCGAGCCGGCCGACGCATTTTGCCCTGGCTCGCACTCGGTGTCTGCCAGGCTTACCGCCGATGGCGGGAATCCGACGCTTGGCAAACTCGTCGGCCTTGCCCAGCGTGTTCGCCAGGATGCAGCCCTCACGGCAGGAATCGTCCTCGTCGGCAACCGAGAGGAGATCGGACCGGTACTCGAGTCGGTCTACGGCGCGCTCGGGCTTGCGTTCGATCCCGACTCAGTTGGGTCCATTGCGGCGGCTGGTGGCGAGCCACATCCGGCTGTGGTCCGCGCGCGGTTCGAGGAGGCACTTATCGGCGATGTCGACTCGGAGACCGTCACCGTCGAGTCTGTGCCGGTCGAGGTCGACTGGGGTCCGACTGATAGCAGCCAGTCGAACGGCGGTCCAGCGGCACAGCAACCTGAAATCGATGCGCCAGATGACACACCGTTCTGAGAGCGAGAGGTACTGTTTTCGGGCTCCGGTCCGTCGGTCACGAGTATGCAGACCGATATAGCGACAGACCGACGGCACGGTGGTCGTGCCGTGGAGGGTTCGCGATGAGCGACGATGGACCGACGACCGACGACCGATGGACGGAACTGCTCGCCGACGCGAACGCCATCGCCGCGGAGTACGAGGACGACGGCTGGGAATCGATCGTCCTCGAGCCGGCGTCCGTTTCGCCGGGCGAGGACGAGGAGCGTTTCGGTCTCGACGTTGGCGTCGGCCGAGAGACGTTCGAGCAGGTCGAAGCACACGTCGCGGATTCGGAGACGACGTTTGGCGACGCGGAAGTGTACTATCTGCCGGTCGACGAGGATGACACCACTCACGACGACACCCATCGTTTCGCACTCGCTGTCGAACGAGACGTGGACAACTCGATCGCCGTCTTCGTTCCGGTGACCTACTCCCTCCCCGAAGCGAAACCCGTTTTCGAGACGGCGCTTCTCGAGGAGGAGTTGTTGATCCACGTTCGGGCGATCAATTCGGACGAGACGGACCCGTGGGTGACGTTTTCTCACGACGATCCGTCACTGTTCCTCTCGAAATCAGACGTGCAGTCGTGGGAGTTCTCACCGAGTGAGTGACGACTGGAACTGACCCAGACTGGATCAGCAGGACCCAAACTCGAACGTCCCGTTCAATGCCATCGAGTGGTCGTCGTAGTACGCGTAGAGATTCTGCGGTGCGGTGTACTGGCCACCGTAGTGGCCCGCGGGACCGTTCGAGTCGATGATGTTGTCCGCGTGGTCCGTGGTGAACCGGAGATCTTCGCGCTCATAGACGAGGTCGTCGTCGAGCCAGTAGCGGACGATTCCGTCCGGGTTCGCTTCACCATCGGTCACGGTGTTCACACAGACGTAGTACTCGAACTCGTACCAGTTTCCGGGGACGATCTCGGGCTGGCCGAGCGCGTACGGCTCGCCGTCCATGACGAAATCGTGGTCCTGGTTCTGATCCAGATGGTACGTGTGCGAGAGGAGATAGAACGGCCCGTCGGGGTCCGATCCCTGATTGGTGATGTACAGTCGATTACTCCAGCCGTTCGTCCCATCGGGCATCCCACCGCCAGCGCTCCCCTCACCGAGCGCCATCGCACAGTTCCAGAGCCGGCAGTTCGCCGGATACCGGCCAGTCATCTCCCAGCCCGTATCGAGCCCGAACTGGACACGGCCGGTGAGCTCGAACAGACCGTCCTCGAAATCGTAGTGTGTGCTCGCACCCCAGTGGTCTCCTTCCTGCACGCGCAGTTGCAGTGCTCGCTCGCCGGAGGCCGTCGGATCGGCAACGAGGGCAAGCGACGCCGGGTCACCGTTCGACAGCCGATAGATGTCGTCCCACCTGTCGTAGTCGTCGTACTGCAGGTGAACCACGTCGTCCGGCCGACCGCACTGCGTCGTGTCCGGTGTCTGTGCTGCACCAACGCCAGTCCCGAACTCGAGTCCACCCACAACTCCCCCCAGTCCGAGCGCTCCCAGAACGCCACTCGCGCGGATCGTCTGCCGGCGGCTCAGGCTCAGGCTTGGGTTCTGGTTTTGCTTCAGGTTGTCCGCTGACGGGGTACTCGAGTCCACATTGGTAGCAGTTCGTGAGGTCGCGTGTCGATCACGACCGTCGTCGCTATCGGTCGTCCCGTCGTCGATTGCATCGTCGGTTTCGTGGGATGTCATGCACGACTCGCTCGCACAACGGGACGGTTAGTATCGAGTCAGCTACCAGATAGTCCCGATTCAGAAACGGTGTTTTCCGCCGATTACCATCGGAAAGAACGATTGTATTTGGTACAACTGTCTGATCGACGCTCCCTACTGGCCACATTCGCGCCGTGCGTGGCTACTCGTCTTCCTGCTCACGCAATTCCTCGCTCGCCTCGCGGACCTCGCGCATGACGCTGGAGATTCGCTCCTCGGCCTCGAGTTCGTCCTCGACGGAGAGGTCGACGCCCTCGACCTCCAACAAGAACTTCGCGACTTCGGTGGATTCGTACATCACGTCGTCGAGTTCCTCGGCGGTGAAGAAGTCACACATCGCGCCGTAGAGGAAGGTCGCGCCGGCGGTTTGGACCTTGTCTTCGAACGAGGAGCGGGCCTGGTTGACTGCCTGGGGTGTGTAGGTGTCGGTCATGAACGGCACGAGTTCGGGCAGGTTCTCGCCGATTTTGGTCATCTCGACGCCAGTTTCGGTCCGGAAGTCAGAACAGAGCCGCGCGATGGCCCACTCGCGGGCGGTGATATAGGTTCGGTCGCGCAGGAACTCGTTGACACGGTCGTACTGCGCGCCGTCCATCTTTGTGAAGCGGGCGTACTTCTGGACGTCTTCGGGGACGTCGGAGTCTTCGGGCTCGGTGTCCGGGACGCCGGGCATCGAGTCGGAGTCAGTGTTGGGATTTGCGTCTGTATTCGTATCTGTTCTCGTCTCAGACTCACCGTCTGACTCAACGACGGCCTGCTGACCCTCCCGTGTCTCTCGTTCGGAGCTACTCGCCGACGCCGCCGAATCGTTCGCTGGTGCGGCCGTAGCGGCGTCGCCGTCTGCTGGCGACTGCTCGCGTTCGCGTCGCTCGTTCGGTCCGTCCTCGTCCATGGCCGCCTATTCCGAGACGCGCGAGATAAGGATTGTTCTCGACGCCGGCAGTGACCGACAAGTGTCCATCTCGGGACAGCGGCTGAGTGTCACGATAAACTCCGCCTGCATTCTCGCGAGTTCTCCCGGATTTAAGTTTGTTAAGCGTCTTCGATACTGTATGTCACAGACGCCAGTCGTAGTGAAGGCCGTGCGGACACCACAGGGCAAGGAGGACGGTGTGTACGCCGATCTCCGAAACGAGGATCTCTCGGTCCCGCTCATCGACGAAATCCTGGCCGAGACGGGTCTCTCCGGCGAGGACGTCGACGACCTGATGTGGGGCTGTGCCCAGCAGCGCGACGAACAGGGGAACAACGTCGCCCGCGTCATCGCACTGCTCTCTGAACTCGGCGAGCACACTCCCGCAACGACGATCAACCGCTGGTGTGCCTCCTCGATGCAGGCAGTCATCTCCGCCTCGGACGCCATCGCCGCCGGCAACCGCGACGCGATCATCGCGGGCGGTGTCGAGAGCATGAGCCGCGTTCCGATGGGCGAGAACACGCACAACGTCCACCCACGGATGGCCGAACTGTACAACATGGGCGAGCTCCAGATGGGGATGACCGCCGAGAAGGTCTCCGAGGAGTACGGCGTCAGCCGCGAAGAGCAGGACGAGTACGCCGCACAGAGCCAGCAGCGCGCCGTCGAAGCAACCGAGGAGGGCCGCTTCGACGACGAAATCGTCCTGATCGAAACCGAGGACGGCACCGTCGAAGAGGACGAGGGCCTTCGCCCCGGCACGACCGCCGAGAAGCTCGGCGAACTGCCGACCGTCTTCAAGTCCGACGGCACCGTCACGCCCGGCAACGCCTCACAGATCTCCGACGGCGCGTCCGCGCTGCTCATCACGAGCAAGGAATTCGCCGAGGAGAACGACCTCGAGATCATGGCCGAAGTCGGCATGAACAACGTCGCCGGCGTCGACCCAACCGTGATGGGTATCGGTCCGGTCCCCGCAACTCGAGGCCTGCTCGAGCGTAACGGCCGCGACATCGACGAGTACGACCTCGTCGAACTCAACGAGGCCTTTGCCAGCCAGTCGCTCTATTCGCGCGACGAACTCGGCATCGACCCCGACAGCTTCAACGTCAACGGCGGCGCAATCGCCATTGGTCATCCACTTGGTGCCTCCGGCGCGCGCCTTCCCGTGACGCTGATCCACGAACTCCAGAAGCGCGGCGGCGGTCTCGGCCTGGCGACGCTCTGTGTCGGCTTCGGTCAAGGTGCAGCGATCGAGTTCGACGTGAAGTAACTGGACCGCGATTTCACGGTGCAGTGTTTGTCCGTGTCGTGGCGGTACTCGAGTCGCGCTCCATCTGATCGATAATCCGAGTCGGGTTGGTTCTGATTTTGATGTTGCCGTTGCTTGCGTCCTGCCACGGTTCCTGTGTACGGCAGTCAACTTACAACGCGTGGGCACGTAGCACAACCAATGGACCTGCTGCTCGTGGCTATCGTCGTCGGGATTCCACTCGCCTGGCACGTCGGGTTGACGGCGTTTACGTACTACGACGCCGGAAAGGTTGGACTCGAGCCGCCAACCAAGTGGGCAGCGATCACCTTCTTTATCCCGCTCTTTGGCTTCTTCATCTACCTCTTCGAGCGCAGCGAACTCGACTACGATCCAGAGACGGATCCGTATCGAGGACACAACTTCAACATTCATCCGTCTCGAGCCGACGACGCACCGCTTCGGTCGCGGGAGGACGATCAGGACTCGCCGTCGGATCGGTCGGATGACGAGGAAAACCGGCAGGAAACGTGAGTGCCGGCCAACTGTGTGACGTCACCGGTTCCGATGGTTCCGACCTGGCTGGATCGGATAGGAGGCGAGTGTACACCTCGACGATCACTCGCCGAACGCGAGCGTCTTGACCACGGCAGGAACGCTCTCGCCGCCTGCCGTCGGTTCGCCGACGTCGAGGTAGTCACCGCCGTCGACGGCGAGCTCGTCGAGGACCAGCAGGGATCGATCGGTCGTCCGCCGGAGTGTCTGCCCGAGAACCTTCGCACAGTTCTGGCGCGTAACGACGACGACCGGGAGCGTCGGCGGGATCGGCGCGAGTGCACTCTCGAGTGCGTCGGCGATCACCCGGATTCGATCGTACGTGAGGTCACCAACGTCATCGATCGACAGCGCGATCGCGTCGACCTCGCCGGGATCGTGATGGGACAATATCGCCGCGGTGGCAGCGTCGAATCGCTGTTTGAACGTCTCTTCTGTATCGGAAACGGGACCGGACACCGCCGCGACGGGAACGTTTCGCAGCGGCAACACCGACTCATCGAGCGAGATGGTCCGACCGCTGAGCGTCGTCGTCTCGGTACCCGCGCCGACGACGGTCGCCCGGATGTCCTCCGCGGGTTCGAACACCGACCACGATCGAACGGTCTCGTGGTCTGCGATCGCGGCCGCCAGACCGCCGCCGAGATCGCCGTATTCGAAGGGATCTTTCGGTGGTGTCCTGACGAGTCGACCGACGCCACCGCTGAAGACGACGCCGGAAAGAGCCGGCTGGTCGTCCGGGAGCGTGCCGATCGAGAGCGATCGGGTGAGGGCGTCGAACGGCGGTCCGGAACACGAGTCGACGATGGCGTCGACCATCGCGCTCATGAGTCTATCGCGGACGTCCGCATCGAGGGCACTCCCCACAGCGACCGGGAGATCGAGTGCGTCGGCGATTGTTCGGGCCGGCGGCGAGACCGACTCGACGTGGCCGTCGTCGTCGACCGTAACGAGTCGCCCACCGACGTCAAGACAGCGGGTCTCGGCGACGGTAACGTCATCGAACCCCATGCCGTCATCGCACGTCTGGCTGCCGTCGAAAATCGCGATGTTCGTCGTGCCACCGCCGACATCAACGTTGGCGACAGTCCCGCCGGTTTCGGCGGCGCGGGCCGCTGCGCCGGAGCCTCGTCCCGCGAGCACGGCCTCCAGCGCTGCCCCGGCTGTCGCCGCGACGAACTGTCCGGTGTCAGCGGCCAGACGGTGGACGAGCGGTTCGGCGTTCTCGCGACGGGCTGTCTCACCGGTGACGATGACCGCGCCGGTGTCGATCTCGGCGGGTGACACGCCCGCCGCCGTGAGTTCGCGGTCGACGAACGCTGCGACTCGATCGACATCGATCGTCTGGGAGTCGACGAGCGGCGTCTCCCGAACCTCCCCACGGTGGACGATTTCGCGATCGACGATCGCCGGGCTGGCGGCGTCGCCTGGCGGGGTCTCGATCTGCAGTCGGCTAACGATGGCGTGAGATGTCGTCGTTCCCACGTCGATGCCGATGCTGGTGAGCGGCCCCTGGAAGTCGGTCACGGTACGGTCACGACTCCGTTTCGAACTCCCGGTCGTCCTCCCGGAGATCGATTCCGCTGGCCTCCTGTTCGAGCACGTTCGCGAGCAGATCGACGAGTTCGGCGCCGGCTTCGACCGGTGGAAGGCCGCTGTCGTGAATGTTCGAGACGACTGACTTCTCGGCAGTCGGTCCGCCCCGTTCCGGCCCGTAGACGAAGTACGCACTCAGGCTCTCGGCCGTTCTGAGTCCGGGCCGTTCGCCGATGAGGATGACACAGCAGTCGGCCGCGAGCTCCTCTCCGATCACGTCCATCACGTCGACGCGACCGAACTCGACGAACACCGGCGTTCCGACATCGATGTCGCGCTCCGCGAGTCCGTCTTTCAGAACCGGCAACAACTCGGGGACGCTCGTCTCGACGGCGGTCGAGGAGAGTCCGTCACTGACGACGATCTGTACGCCCGGCGTCTCGGAACACTCCTCATGGAGTCGCGTAATGCTCTCCTCGGCAAGCTCTCGTCCGAGATCGGGACGGGCGAGGTACTGGTCCGCGTCGGCCACCCGTGTTCGGAGCGTCACCAGGTCAAGGTCATCGACGAGGGAGTCATCGACCCGTGAGAACACCGCATCGCGTGCGAGCCCGTGATCTTCACGGAACTCGAGAAGCGCGTCCGTCGGCGGTCGCGGGCCGGCCCGGCCGACGTCCAGTCGCGTCGGCGTCCGATCGGCGACACGCCGGAGCGTTTCCGCATCGGTACGGTCGTCGGTCGGGTCGGTCGCATTGGCGTTGGAGTCTGGTGTCATGGGTGATTACGCGAAGATCGTCGGGTCGCCCGCTCGGTCGGTCAGTCGTCCGTTGTGCCAGAGTCCCATCTCCGCGAGCCAGTCCCGGAACGCCGGGGCCGGCTCGAGATCAAAGAGTTCCCAGAGCGCGCCGGCATCGTGATAGCTGTTCGACTGGTAGTTGAGCATCACGTCGTCGCCCATCGGCACCGTGATGAAATAGTTCGTCCCCGCCGCTGCCAGCAGGACGGCGAGGTTCTCGATGTCGTTCTGGTCGGCCTGAATGTGATTCGTGTAACAGGCGTCGATCCCCATCGAGAGCCCGTGTAACTGCCCCATGAACACGTCCTCCAAGCCGGCACGGATGACCTGTTGGCCGTCATAGAGGTACTCCGGGCCGATGAAGCCGACGACGGTGTTGACGAGGAACGGATCGTACTGCTTTGCAAGCCCATAACAGCGGGCCTCGAGTGTAAGTTGATCGACGCCGTGGTGGGCGTCGCCCGACAGTTCCGCCCCTTGACCCGTCTCGAAGTACATCACGTTCGGGCCCGAGGAGGTACAGCGACGCCGAGCGAGATCGTAGGCCTCATCCAGCAGATCGACGTCGACCCCGAACTCGTCGTTGCCGGCCTCCGTCCCGGCAAGACTCTGGAAGACGAGATCCGCCGGTGCCCCCTGGCGCATGGCATCCATCTGGGTAGTAACGTGGGCGAGACAGCAGTTCTGGGTCGGAACGTCCCAGTCGTCGATGAACTCGTGGGTAGCTTCGAGAATGCGGGTCGTCGTCTCGACGCTGTCGGCGACCGGATTGACGCCGATCACCGCGTCGCCGACGCCGTAGGCCAACCCTTCTCGTATCGCACTGACCATGTTTTCGACATCGTCGGCCGGATCGTTCGGCTGCAGTCGAAACGAAAGCGTGCCCGACTCGCCGACGGTCGTATTACAACGGGCCGTGACCTCCATCTTCGAGGTGGCAAGCACCAGATCCAGGTTCGACATGAGCTTCGTCACCGCAGCAATCATCTCGCTGGTCAGCCCCGGTCGGATCGCCGCAATCTCGCGCTCACCGGTCGCGCTGTCGACGAGAAACTCCCTGAGATCGGCGACGGTCCAGTCTTTGAGTTCGTCGTATATCGGTTCCCGTACCCCATCCTGGATGACCCGTGTCACCTCGTCTTCCTCGTACGGGACGACGGGGTTTTCGCGCAACGTCTCGAGACGCATCCCCGCCAGCACTCGCTTTGCAGCGACGCGCTTGGCGTCAGACTCGGCTGCGATCCCCGCCAGTTCGTCTCCCGTCTTCGGTTCGTTGGCCGTCGCGAGAACCTCGACGACCGAGTCGAACCGACTTTTGACCGACGAATCAGTGGTTTCAATTGCCATGGGTTTGACTGGCATACATTATATCGAGGATCGGTATTATGCTTTGGTATTTGTTGACAAACCTCAGTTGTTCTACTGAATCTACAGTTGTATTCGGCACCGACCACGTCGGTATACAGGTACAGCGGTCCGTATCAGTCGTCGGCTGGTGTGGTGAAGCTTCCGTCGAACTGTTCTCTGGGCACCGTCCCGTCCTCGTTCCAGCCGCGTTCCTTGTAGTACTCGTCGAGCCCCTGCTCGAACTCGGGAATGTCGTACGGGAGGCTGTCGTCCTCGCGGTCGAAGCCGCGCTGGTTGTTGAAGTGGCGCTCGAGTGCGACTGTTTCGGCACCGACTGCCAGCAGTTCCTCGTAGTCGGCATCGAGCAGCGTCTCCATGCGCTCGGTGGTGACAAAGTCACGAGAGAACTTACAGAGGACGGCGCTGTCCTTGATCGCGTTGATGTTCTCGAGTTCGATGACCTTCGGTGGTTTGCCCTCGAGTCCGTCCTTGCTGAAGGCTTTCTCGGCGTCGACCAGCGGGTACTCGTAGGGGTAGAATTCGGCGTACATATGGTCGGCACCGCGATTCGAGGTCGCAAAGGAGAGCCCCTGTCCGTTCAGCGTGCGGCCGTCGTGAGCGGGGAACTCCATGCCTTTGACGCTCCAGTTGTCGACGCCGAGATCCTCGTGGACGCGGTCGATCCCTTCCGCGAGATCGTCGCCGATGCCCTCTCGGTGGGCAATCTTCTCGACGGTTTCGTGAATGAGGTCGACGTTGCCGAATTCGTCTTCGCTGGCGAGGTAGGCGGCGACGACGTCGCCGGCGGAAATCGTGTCCAGTCCGAGTTCGTCACAGAGCTTGTTCGACTGCATCACGTCGACGATGTCGTCGACGCCGGAGTTCGAGCCGAACGCCATGACGGTTTCGTACTCGGGGCCTTCGGTCTCGATGCCGGCCTCCTCGTCCTTCGTCGGGAGCTTGCAGGCGAACGCACAGGCCGAGCAGGTCCCTTTCTTGTACTTTTTCTCCTCGACACGGTCGCCGTTAATGCCTTCGGCACCCTCGAAGGAGAGCTCCGAGAAGTATCGCGTCGGCAGGGCTTCGACGGTGTTCGCGTACTCGGTCATCGAGGAGGTCCCCTGTCGCTTCATGATGTGGTCGGACTGGGCAGCCTCGCGGTGGACGTCCATTTGCAGTGGTGGGATCTCAACCTCGCGGGTGGAGTCGCCGTCGAAGGTGATCGCCTTGACGTTCTTCGACCCGAGGACGGCACCGAGGCCACCGCGGCCGAACGCGCGCTCTTCGGATGTCATAATCGAGGCGAAGCGGACTTCGTTCTCGCCACCGGGTCCGATCACGACCGTGTGTTCGGAGTCCAACCCGTGTTCGTCCTCGACGTACTCACAGGTTTCTGGCACGGTGGCCTTCTCGAGTTCGGGGACGGCTTCGAACTCGACGCCCTCATCAGTGACGTGGACGATGACGAGATCGTCGCTCGCGCCGGCAATTTCGACGGCGCTGTAGCCGGTACCGGTGAAGTTCCGCGAGAGGAAGCCGCCCGCGTTCGAGGAGAGCAGGCCGTCGGTCAGCGGCGAGACGCCGGTGGCCGACATGCGGCCCGTGAAGCTCATCGTCGAGTGCTGGAGCGGGCCGGTCGCGAGGTAGAGTCGGTTTTCCGGCCCGAGCGGGTCGGCGTCGAACGGGATGCGCTCGTGGGCGAGGGACGTCCCGAGCGCACGGCCGCCGATCGATGATTCGAGAACGTCGTCGATCGGCTCAGTTTCGACTGTTTGTTCGCCGACGTCGATCGTACACAGCGGTCCCCGGACGTGTTTCATACACGGTACCGTGGTACGCGCTCCGGCAAAATGATACCGGTTCTGTGACTAGGTCTGTTTGGCCCTCAATCGACTAGTTGGTTTAATCATTCAATCTCGGACAGTGTCATGAGGATTTTTGGAAGGGTGATCGAATATTACTCCGACTGCCGTTGGACAGTGATTCGTGTCGTCGAGGACGATCTCGAGTCGCCCGTCTCGAATCAGGCGGTCGATCTGGTCGTGCGTGAACCGACCATTGCACTCCTCGCCGGCGAAGGTAACGTAGCGCTCGGTTCGTTCGATGACGGTTGCGAGGGAGTCGCCAGTCCGGTAGTAGTAGCGAACGGTCGTGCCAGGGTGGAGGGCGTCCGCGCTCGTGCGATACGCCCAGCGGTGGAGGACCATAGGGCTGATGCTTGGGTGGGGGCTTGTCTGTCTTCTGGTCTCAGCGGTGCTAGCTGGCTAGCCGGTGAGCCATTGGCAACTGCACGTAAAATAGACAGCAACGGCTGTGCTGAAACTCGCTACAGCGCCCGCTTCAGGCTTCGGGTGCCTGTTCGGCCGAGTCATCCGCGTAGATCGACTCGATCTCGTCGTCAAACGCGTCGAGGATCGCGCGGCGCTTCTTCTTCATCGTCGGGGTGAGCAGGTCGTTCTCCTCCGTGAACTCGATCGGAACGAGTCGGTACTCCTTGATCGTCTCGTGGGACTCAAAGTTCTCGTTGACCGTGTCGACCACCTGGTCGATCTGGTCGCGAACCCACTCGTGATCGCAGATGTCGGACGGATTCTCCGGGAGTGCAACGTCCTCGTCTGCGGCCGCGCGCTCGATCGCGTCGATGTTCGGCACGAGGAGCGCGCCGACGAACTTCTCGCCGTCGCCGACGACCATACACTGTTCGACGAGCCCTTTCGAGGCGAAGGCGTCTTCGATCGGTGCAGGCGCGACGTTTTTGCCGGTCGAGAGCACGACAAGCTGTTTCGTACGCTCGTGGAACTCGATGTAGTCATCGGGGCGGATCGTGACGATGTCGCCGGTACGGAACCACTTGCCTTTGTCCTCACTGTCTCCGTCCTCGTCTTCGTCTACACCCGGTGCGTGCTCAGTGAACGCCCGATCCGTCGCCTCGGGCTTGTTCCAGTAGCCCTGGGTTACGTTCGGTCCGCGGACGAGGAGTTCACCCGTCTCGCCGGGTGTGCTGGTGGCGTCGCCGTCCGGGACGATTGAGTCGTCGACGGTCACGTCACAGTCGACGATCGCCGGGCCGACGGTACCGATCTTCGGCTCCTCGGGCGGATTTGTCGTGACGACTGGCGAGGTCTCGGTCAGACCGTACCCCTCGAAGATGGGCAGCCCCATCCCGTGGTAGAGCTGGCAGAGCTCCGGCGAGAGGCTGCCACCGCCGCTGACGAGCATCTCGATGTTTCCACCCAGCGCTTCCTTGACCTTGCTGAACACCAGTTTGTCTGCGACCGAGAGCTTGAACTCCAGAATTGCTCCTGGATCGTCCGCCTGGTAGTACTCGCGGCTCACGTTGGTTGCCCAGTTGAAGATGCGTTCCTTGACCGGCGACTCCGTCGCTTGCTCGCGGATCGTGTCGTAGATCTTCTCGTAGACGCGCGGCACGCTTGTCGCGCCGGTCGGCTGAACGGCCTGGAAATCCTCCTTCAGCGTGTCCGAACTCTCGGCGTAGGCGACGGTCGCGCCCGCAGCGAACAGCAGGAAGTGCCCCGCCGTCCGCTCGAAGACGTGCGCCAGCGGCAGGTAGGAGACCAGCGTGCTGTCCTGATCGATACACGGCACGTCGTCGTCCTTGTCCGGTCGCGGGCCGTACCGGCGATAGACCTGGTTGACGTTCGTCCGGAAGTTGCCGTGGGTGAGCATGACCCCCTTCGGCTTGCCTGTCGTCCCGCTCGTGTAGATGATGCTCGCCAGGTCGTCGAGGTCGCGCTCTTCGAGCCACTCCCGGTAGGCGTCCGGATCGTGTCGCTCCTCGCCGATCTCGTAGACGTCCGCGAGCGTGTAAATCTCCGTCTCAGCGTCTGCGTATTCGTCGTCTAACTCGTCCATCGAGACGATAAACTCCAGATCGAGTTCGTCTTCGACTTCGAGGACACGCTCCAGCACGTCTGCGTTTTCGACGACGACACCCTCCGCGTCAGGATCGTCGAGCAGATACCTGGCCTTCTCAGCTGAGGAGTTCTTGTACACCGTCGTCACGACCGCGCCGGCAGCAAGCAGCGCAAAGTCGGTCTGTGCCCACTCCATACGCGTCTGGGCGAAGATGCCGACCCGATCGCCACCCTCGACGCCGAGTTCGCGAAAGCCAGTCGCCAGCGGCCGGACGATCTCGGCCATCTCGGTGTAGGTAAGACTCGCATAGTCGCCGTGTGGGGCGGGTTCGAACGCCGTCCCCGCCAAACTCCGGTCGTAGATCCCGCCCTGATACTGCTGGGCGACCGCGTTCGGATTCCGCTCGACCGACGCCTCGAACAGCTGCCCCAGTGGTTCCCCTCCCAGTACGTCGCTCGAGAACTCTCGCTCTGCAGTCTGCCAATCCATGGCTTATCATACCAAGGGAAGCGATCACTCTTGAAAGCATAGGATGTTTCACAATATGCTGGTTGAAATAATGGCGTAAAACAGGAGCGGTAAGCAGAACGTCAGTCTCAATTGAACAATGGTAACCAGATGTGGGGGTTGCCCCTCGTTCGGGAACCGCTCTACAGGCGTCGGACAGTTACGACAACTCGCTCGGGTTCCGTCCTGCTGTCCAGTATCGGCAGTGCTCGGACGGAACGCGGTGTGGTATACTGGCGGCCTGCCACCAGCCTTACTCGAGTAGTTCGATCTCGTCGTCACCGTTTGGGACCGCACAAAGGAACGCACCGTCTTCGTCGCTCTCGTTTCGGTACCAGTGGACTGTTCCCGCGGGAATGAGCAGCGAGTCGCCCGCCTCGACTTCGTACTCTTCGTTGTCTATACCGACGGTGTACTCGCCTTCCAGCACGTACTGCTCGTGTTCGACCGCGTTCGTGTGCTCCGGAACCTCGGCTCCCGCCTCGAGGACGAACCGCCGGATCGCGAAGTTCGGCGCGCCGTGTTCGGCCGCGATTAGCACACCCTTCTCGAGTCCGTCCGCAGCGTCGACGGCCTCGTAAGCGATTTCGTCACCAGTTCGGATTAGTGGGTCAGTCATGGCCGCCGATTCGGACGCCAGAACCAAAACAGCACCCGGTTTGGGTGCTGCGTTCGACCTGCCCGCTTAGAGAATCGTCCCGTGCTTCTTGTCCGGAATGTCCTTCTCGACCGTCTCGTAGAATTCGAAGCGGTTCTCGAGTTCCTCGCGCAGCGAACTCGGCGGAACGATTTCGTCGACGACGACTTCGCTTGCCATCCGGTGGATGTCGATATCTTCGCGGTACTCCTCGCGCAGTTCCTGCTCTCGTTCGGCGCGCTCGTCGGGATCGTCGATGTCTGCGAGTCGGTTCGCGTAGACCGCGTTGATCGCAGCCTCGGGACCCATAATCGCGATTTCGCCGCTCGGCAGGCCGATAACACTCTCCGGATCGTAAGCGGGCCCGGACATGGCGTAAATACCCGCGCCGTAGGCTTTACGGACGACCACCGACTGCTTGGGCACCGTCGCCGAGGAGGTCGCGTAGATCATCTTCTTGCCCTGTTCTAAGATGCCGTCCTTCTCAACCTGCGAGCCGGCCATGAAGCCCGGCGTGTCACAGAGGTACACCAGCGGCACGTCGTAGGCGTCGCAGGTCCAGATGAACTCGGCGGCCTTCTCGGCCGCGTCGGGGAAGATTGCGCCCGCGCGGTGGTTCGGCTGATTAGCCACGATACCGACCGGCCGGCCGTCGATTCGCGCGAAGGCCGTGATGATCTCCTTGCCGTACTCCGGCCGCAGTTCGAGGGCCGAGTCGGCGTCGACGACGCGTTCGATAACGTCGAACATGTCGTAGCCGCGATTCGGATCTTGCGGGACGACAGCGTCGATACCCTCGGGAGAGAGTCGTGGAGTCGTGCCCGCAGTCTGAGGCGGCTTCTCGTCGCTGTTGTCCGGCAGATAACCCATCAGCTTCGCGACGAGTTCGCGTGCGTGTTCTTCGTCCTCGGCGATCAGATCCGCGCTACCCGAGTGCTGGGCGTGGACGTCCGGGCCACCGAGATCCTGCAGGTCGATGTTCTCGCCGGTGACCATCTCGACCATCCGCGGCGAGGCGATGGCCATCGCGCTCACGTCCCGGACCATGATCGTGAAGTCCGCGAAGACCGGCGTGTAGGCCGCACCGGCGATACACGGGCCATAGAGCACACAAATCTGTGGAACGCGCCCGGAAAGCATCGAGTGGTTGTAGTAGTACTTCCCGATGCCCTCGCGGTTGGCGAAGAAGCCGGTCTGCTGGTCGATACGGCCGCCCGAGGAGTCCATCAGATAGAGGACGGGGCGGCCGGTCTTGAGCGCACGCTGTTGCATCCGCAGGAACTTCTCGACGCCCTTCTCGGCCATCGAGCCCGCCTTGACGGTGAAGTCGTTGGCCATGAAGTGCAGGTTGCGGCCCTCGAACTCCGCCGCACCGGTGATGAGACCGTCCGCGGGCAGGTCGTCCTCGGCGTCGAAGTTGGCGAACTTGCCGTCCTCGAACTTGATGGTGTTCCTGCTGCCGCTATCGGCCGCGTCGCCGTCCGAACCGCCGTCGTCCGCCCCGCCGTCGTCGCCAAACCAGAGGTCGAGCCGATCACGAACGAACAGCTTCCCTTGATCGGGGAGTCGCTCCTTGTACTTCTCGGGGCCGCCCTCGAGTATCTCCTCGATTTCCTCGCGCAGGAGCTCCTCGCGCTCGGTGGGCTCAAGGTCGTCCGCCGCCTTACTGCGGTCACGGCTTCGTCCGGCGCTCTGGACTGGTCCGGAGCCGGCAGCGCCACTGCCACCGCTACCGCCACTCGCCGCACCAGCGGGCGCTGACGCGCTCGCGAGCAGGTCGTCCCCCGACTGCGTGTACAGTTCGACATCCTCGCCGAAGTGCTCGGCGAGCGCCGAGGCGACCGCCTGCACTTCGCTCTCGTCCTGTGCCGCCGCGTCCGAAATTCTGAGTTTGAGGTCTATCGTCATCGTTTCAGCTCACTCCAGTACGACCAGCGGGTCGCCCATATCGACCGAATCGCCCTCGGAAACGGGAACCGAGGCGACGGTTCCAGTCCCCGGCGCGACCACGTCGTTCTCCATCTTCATCGCCTCGAGGACGCAGACCACGTCCCCGCTTCCGATTTCGTCGCCCGGTCCGACGTCGATCGAGAGCACGGTGCCTTGCATCTCGGCCGTGACCGCGTCGCCGGCCGCAACCTGTTCGGTAGCGCCAGACCCACCACCCGATCCTGACGACTCACCAGCGGCTGTGCCGCCGTTGCTGGCCGCCCGCGGCAGGCCGTCTTCGACCAGCACGTCGAATCGCCGGCCGTCGACCTCGACGGTAAGTTCGTGCTCGCTCGCGTCGTCACCGCCTGCGTCGCTGGCTGCTGCACTCGAGCCCCAGCGCTCGACGGCGTCGGCGAGTTCGTCCTGGCTCACCTCGCGGTCGAGGTAGGCCGTCGTGTGCTCGCCTGCGCGGAAGACCTCGTCAGCGAGCATGAGTCGGTGGAACGGCACGATGGTTTCGGGACCCGAGATGTCGAAGTGGGCGAGCGCGCGCTGTGAGCGGTCGAGACAACGCTCGCGCGTCGGTGCGCGAACGATCAGTTTCGCGATCATCGAGTCGTAGTCGCCCGCAATCTCGTCGCCCTGGGAGACCGCGTCGTCGAGGCGAACGCCGAGGCCGCTCGGCGGGTTGTAGGTTTCCAGTGTACCTGGTGTCGGCGCGAATTCCTTTGCAGGGTTCTCGGCGTTGATCCGGAACTCGATGGCGTGGCCCTCGATGTCGATGTCCGCCTGTTCGTAGGGAAGTTCCTCGCCAGCCGCGATGCGAAGCTGTTCCCGGACGATGTCGATTCCCGTCACCTCCTCGGAGACGGTGTGCTCGACCTGAATCCGGGTGTTGACCTCCATGAAGTAGAACTCGCCGTCCTCGACGAGGAACTCGACGGTTCCGGCGTTCGTATAGCCTGCCTCGCGGACCCCGCGGCGTGCCGCCTCGCCGATGGACTCGCGCAATGAGTCGTCCAGTGCTGGACTCGGCGCTTCCTCGATGACCTTCTGGTGACGGCGCTGCAGCGAACAGTCGCGTTCGCCCAGATGGAGCACGGTGTCGTGTTCGTCCGCCAGAATCTGGACCTCGACGTGCTTGGGGGACTCGAGATACTTCTCGACGTAGACCGTGTCGTCGTCGAAGTAAGCCTCGCCCTCGCGTTTTGCGCTCTCGAAGGCGTCGTCGGCCTCCTCGGCGCTACGGACGATCTTCATACCGCGACCGCCACCGCCGCCGGCAGCCTTGATCGCGACGGGATAGCCGTACTCCTCGCCGAGTTCGCGGACTTCGTCGGCGGAGTCGACGGGATCGGTCGTGCCGGGGACGACCGGCACATCGGCCTCCTGCATGACCTGTCGGGCCGTCGTCTTCTCGCCGAGGGCTTCCATGGCCTCGCTCGGTGGGCCGACCCAGGTGACTCCCTCGGCACCCTCGACACGGGCGGCGAACGTGGCGTTCTCCGCGAGGAAGCCGTAGCCGGGGTGGATCGCGTCGGCACCTGCCCGGTCGGCGACGTCGATGATCGTCTCCTGATCGAGGTAGGACTCGCTCGCGGGTGCGGGGCCGACGTTGTAGGCCTCGTCGGCGTACTCGACGTGGCCCGCGTTTCGGTCCGCGTCGCTGTAGATTGCGACGGTGTCGATACCCAGTTCCTCGCAGGCTTGCATGACGCGCACGGCGATTTCGCCGCGGTTGGCAACGAGTAGTTTGCTAAACATCGTGATCACTCAGTAGGACTTGGGGAAGCCGAGCTGCTGGCTGATGTGGTTGTACGCCATCTGCTGGGAGACCGGCGCGAGCCGGGTCAGGTTGATCTCGCGCCACCAGCGCTCGACGTCGTACTCGGTGGCGTACCCCCAGCCGCCGAAGGCCTGCATCGACTGCTTGACGGCCTCGATGCCGGCCGACACGGCGGTCGCCTTCGCGACGTTGGTTTCGTAGGCACAGTCCTCGCCCTGGTCGTAGAGCCAGGCCGCCTTCTCGCGCATGAGCGCGGCGGTCTCCATCTTCGCGTAGGGTTTCGCGATTGGGAACGAGACGCCCTGATGGGAGCCGATCGGTGCGTCGAACACCTCGCGCTCGTTCGCGTACTCGATGGCCGTGTTCGCAGCGAGTTTGCCGATTCCCGTTCCGGCCGCTGCGAAGCCGATCCGCTCGGGATTGAGCATGTCGACCAGGACCCACCATCCGTCGCCCTCGTCGCCGAGCATGTTCTCCTCGGGAACGCGGACGTTCTCCAGGAAGACCTCGCAGGACTTCGAGTAGTTGATGCCGTGTTTGTCGATCGGCGAGACGTCGATGTTCGAGTCGTCCATATCGACGATGAACAGGCTGATTCCGTCCGTGCCGCGGTCGACTTCCTTGCGGGGGGTCGTCCGCGTGACGATGATCATGTTCTCGGCGCGATCTGAGAACGTGATCCAGGCCTTCTGGCCGTTGAGAACGTACTCGTCCCCGTCCTTCTCTGCCTTCGTCGCTACGTTCAGCGTGTTCGTCCCCGCCTCGGGTTCGGTGATCCCGATCGAGAAGTTACGCTTCCCGTTCGCGATGTCCGGCAGGTACGTCTCCTTCTGGGCTTCGGTGCCGTACTCACGGATACCGACCGCGGCCATCCCCGCGGTGAGTACGAGGTACCAGGTGCCCGCCATGCCACAGCCCTCCGCACAGAGGGTCTCCATGGCGAGGCCCATCTCCTGCATGCCCATGCCAGCGCCCTCATACTCCTCGGGAATCAGCAGGCCGTGAAAGCCTGCCTCCGCGAGTTCGTCCCAGAAGGCCTCGGAGAACTCGCCGGCTTCTTCCTTCTCGCGCCAGTGCTCGGGGCCGTACTCGGTGGCCACGTCGGTTGCTGTCTGTCGGATTAGATCGCGCTCCTGTGTAGATTCGAAGTTCATAGTGTATCTTGTTCGTGTGTGTGTGGATATGTTTGGTGCCAACTCTTGACGTTTGTGTACTTCGTTTCCTACTCGTTGTCCACTTCAGTTGCTGCTTCGTCTTGTAGCTCCGTGCGGCGAATCTTTCCTGTCACCGTCTTTGGGAGTTCCTCGCGGAACTCGATCTCGCGAGGGTACTCGTGTGCCGACAGTTCGGACTTTACGTGGTCCGTGATCGTTTCTTTGAGCGACTCCGACGGTGCCGCCTCGTCGCCGAGGACGACGTACGCCTTCACGATGTTCCCGCGCTCAGGATGTGGCTTCGGGACGACGGCCGCCTCAGCGACGGCCTCGTGCTCGCCCAGTGAACTCTCAACCTCGAATGGGCCGATGCGGTACCCCGATGAGAGGATGACGTCGTCCGCCCGCCCCTCGAACCAGAAATAGCCGTCTTCGTCCTTGTGGGCGAGGTCGCCCGAGAGGTACCATTCATTGCCAGCCATCTCGTCTGGTGAGGATCGCATTGCGTCGCTCTGCTCACCACCATCCGGACCGTCGACGAAACAGCGGCTCGTTTTCTCCGGTTTTTCCCAGTACTCGGCGAAGAAGGAGGGATAGTCTCCGCGCTGGGCGATCTCCCCCGTCTCGCCGGGCTCGAGAACTACACCCGTTTCCGGATCGACGATGTCTGCCTCGATCCCGGGTAGCGGTTTGCCCATCGAACCGGGGCGAATCTCCATCGTCGGATAGTTGTTAATGATCATGTTCCCTGTCTCAGTCTGCCCGTACGTGTCGTGGATGGTGACCCCAAGGGTCTCCTCGCCCCACTCAACGACGCCGGCCGAGAGCGGTTCACCGATCGACAGCGCGTGGCGCAGATCGAGCGAGGCGTCCGAAAGAACGTCCTCGTTTTCCCGGAGCATTCGGTAGGCCGTCGGCACCGAGAACAGAACGGTGATCGGATACGTGTCGAGCAGATCGGCCCACGTCTCCGGATCGAACTCTCCCTCGTAGGTGAATAAGGCGGTTCCCCAAAACCAGGCACCGAGCGTGTTGATCGGGCCGGTCAGCCAGCCAAGATCGCCCGTCGACCAGTAGCAATCGCCTTTCTGCAGATCGACCGCATACTTCTGGGTCGCGGCGACGCCGGTCACCCAGCGGTGCTTGTGGAGAACACCTTTTGCTAGCCCGGTCGTCCCGCTCGTGTAGTACAGCAAGGCATCGACCTCGCCACTCGTCTTGGCCGGCTCGTACTCCCGATCAGCTCGTTCCATCGCAGCGTGATAACTCACATCGGTGCGGTAGAGCCCCGTTCCGTCGTCACTGACGACGATAACGTGTTCGACTGAAGGCGCATCTTCGAGCGCCGATGCAACGGTGTCGCGGTTTGAAGCGGTAGTAACGACTGCCGTCGCGTCACAGTCATTGAGGCGGTACGAGATGCCGTCAGGCCCGAAGCGCTCGTTGATGCCACCGAAGACCGCACCTCGTTTGAGCGTCCCGACGAGCGCCACATAGTGTGCAGGGATTCGTGGCATATACGAGAAGACGCGGTCTCCCTGCTCGATTCCGAGTTCTTCGAGGAGATTCGCGAACCGGTTGGTTCGGTCGGCGAGTTCCCAGAAGGTCAACGTCGTCAACTCGCCGTCTTCCGCAACCTGGTAGAGCGCAACCTTTTCTTTGTTCTCAGCGTGGCGATCGCACACCTCGTGTGCGATGTTTATGCTGTCGGGTGCGTTCCAGTCTGCGTCCTCGTAGATACTGTCCCACGAGAACGATTTACATTCATCGCCGTACGATGCCAGGTTGTGGTCCGATGCCATATGGCGAAGCGGTCACTTCGGACATGATAACTATTCTGGTAATTTTTGCCAATTTGGGTTTGGAAACAAATTGTTGGCCTACGCCGAACACAGATCTACCCCGCTCCCGTATTGCGTAAACAGTATCGTATACGGTATTGGCCGCAATGTAGACACATCTCTGCGTTCGAGCAATTCACGGGTCGCGCTCCCGATCGATGAGCGGTCTCCGATCGAACCCGAACGCTGCCCACGAGTCGTGGACCGCTGTCCGAATCTCTGGCGGGTACGACTCAGTGAACGAGACCTGCGGCGCGATGAACTCGTCCGTCCAGCGGGGATCCCAGGTGGCATCGACGTAGAGACGTGCACCGGTGTCGCTATCACCGTCCTCGCCTCTGTTCCCGTCTCCAGCACCGTTCCGGCCGTAGGCCGGCATCCGGGCACTTGGTGCCTCCGGTTCGCTCACCAGCCAGTCCCGCGAGGGGTGGGCCTTGACCCAGCTATCGCCGAGCGCCCGGCCGAGGTTTCGCGGACTGATCTCAGTGTCGACGACGAGCACCTTGTCGAAGCAATCAGAGAGCGAGAACAGCAGGTTCGCAAGCTGCCACTCGAAGCCGGCGTAGAGAATCTCCGAGGCGACGATGCAGAGCCCGAGTCGGCCCTCCGCGGGCAACAACAGCCAGTCAACCGGTGAGACGCCCCAGTAGCTGTTGACCCGATCGAACAGCGTCGCCGACAGCGACAGCGCCGCAAGCTGCAGGTCGTCCGACAGCGGCACCCCAAGCGGCGTGAACGGCACGACCGGATTCTCGCGCGTGAAGATTGCATCGGACTCGAGTGTCAGCGTCGTTCCCTCATCGAGGCGCTCCCAGAACTCGCGTTTCTCGGATTGGGTTGCGGGCTGACGATCAGCGACGGTCGTCTCGATGACGACTTCTGCGGAACTCGGGACGACGCCGCCCGCGGTGGGGATGACAGGTACCGTCGCGCCGACGCCGCGGTCTTCGATCGGCGTCTCGAGTCGGTCCGTGATCGCGAGCAAGTGTGTCGCCGCGAGCGCTTCCGGGGGAACACCGAGTGCAATGGTGACCGCCGTGCCCGTCTCGAGGAGGTCTCGCTCGGCGACGGCCGTCGGCACTCGGGCACGGATGGTGTTGCCGTCGAGGACTGTGCCGTGAATCGGTGCCCAGTAGGAACCCCGATCGGTGCCGATCGAGAGCAGTCCGAGGGTGAACCGCGGCCAGGCCTCGTCCGGCGGTGTCGGGAGTCCGAGTTCCCGGAGATCCTGTGCCGTTGCGTCGGCAGCGCGCTCGACGTAGGTCACGTCGCGCTCGTCGCGGCGCTCGCCGAGCGCGAGGAGGGACTCGAGTACGTCGGTGTAGGCAGGATCCTGGTCGATGCCGAGCCCGATGCCGAGTCGGGTCCAGGGGTAGCGCTGCCGGTGTCGGGAGTCCGTTGTGCGCTGTCCGCGCGATTGGTCGATGCCGCCGTAGACGCCGCTTGCGAGGGTGACGGTGGTTGCGGTGGGTGTGCCCTCGCCGTCGGTACCGGGTTCCATCTCGACCGCAGGACCGCCCGCTCGAAGCCCCTCAGCGGCGATGACCTGTGGGGAGCAATCGGCGGGCCGAAAGAGGGTACGACAGTCGTCGGTGCGGTGGAGGAACTCGAGGTGTTTGCGGAAGGCGGTCATCGATTTTGGTGGTGCTGTGGGTGCTGCGTCGCGTCCATCTCTTGATCGAGTGCACTGTGCGGTTCGCCCATCGCGTCGACTTCGGCAGCCACGCCGGCCACACCGGCCTCAGCGAGCAGGTCGCGTGCGCGCCGACGCTCCTTGGGATCGCCGATGGTCTGGGTTGGCCGGTCGCCCTCCGAGAGCGCGTCGATGTATGCCTTCGCGGTTTTCGATTTCGAAGTGCCAACGGCGGCACTTCCCTTCTCGTCGGGCGTCTGGTAGATGTTCAGCGGCACCTTCGGCATGCGTTCGACGCCGAACTGGTGGAAGTCCGTGGCCGGATCAGCGTGTAGCGCCAGCGCCTCGAGTACCGCGCGCGAGTCGAGCGGGTTGACCTCGCGGTCGACGAAGACGAAGCAGTCGATGTGGAGCATCCCCCAGGTCGTGAAGATGAAGTTCGCGAGTTCGTGCAACGCGCCTGGATACGGCCGATCCGTCGCGATCACCCAGACGGTCCGCTCGGTGTAGGGCCAGGGCGCGGCCATCGCAACGTCGTAGCCCGCGGCGCGCAGGCCGAGGGTAGCATCCGGCCCGGCAGCTGCGACCTGCATCGAACTCGTCGAGTTACTGGCGTAGCCGACGCCAGAGCCCTCCACGCAGAAGGGGAGGTACGGCCGATCACGGTGGGTGATCGCGTCGACTGCGAGTACCGGCATGGAGCGGCGCGGTCCGTTCACGTACCCAAAGTAGTCGCCAAAGGGTCCCTCGTCGAGCCGCTCCTCGGGGAGGATTCGCCCCTCGATGACGAGTTCGGCCGACGCCGGCACGCGGAGGTCGTTCGTCTCACAGGGAACGAGTTCGGCCGGCGACTCCTGCAGGCCGCCGGCGAACGTCGCCTCGCTCCGCCCGACGGGGATCCACATCTCGCTGGCAGCGGTGACCGCCGGCCCCGCGCCGAGAGTGAGCGCAACCGGCATCGCCTCGCCGCGGCGCTCGTACTCGTAGTAGTAGCGGTTTGGGAGCTGCTCGCCCGCGAGGAACAACACGCTCGCTCGCGACTCGCCGTGGATCATCGCCCGGTGGCGCGACCAGCGCCCCCACTCGCCGTCCGGATCGGGCGCGACCAGCGTCGTCAGCGTGGCATAGCGCCCGCCGTCCTGCTGGTGGATGTACGGCCAGGGGAACTCGAGTAGGTTCGCGTCCGGATTCGCTGTGTCTGTATTCGTGTTTGCACTCCCGATTGCGCTTGCGTCTGTGTTTTCAGCCGCGCGAGTACGAACGACCTCCTTGCACGGCGCTGTCTCCGGCTCGACGACGGTCGGTTCGCGCTGCTCCTCGAGTCGGTCGATAAGCTGGTCGTAGTAGGCAGGTCCTGACTGCCGCGCCGGCTTCGGCAGATCGAACGCCCGCGCGAGGTGGTCGAACTCCCGTCCGCGGGGACCGCGGTAGGGATCGCCGACGAGGCGGGCAGCCCTGCCGTTGCCCTCAACGAACTCGAAGACCGGAATCCGTTCATCGGCCGCGTTCGCAGCCATCGTGATCGCACTCGCCTCGAGGTCCCAGGAAACCGGCGTCTCGATTTCAGTGAGCGCACCGGCGTCTTCGAGTACGGTGAGAAACTCACGGAACGTCGTTGCGGGGGTCGTCATCGGGAGGGATGGGTGCGATCGCGGTCGGTCGGCGCTGTTGTGTTCGGTGTGGTCTCCTCGCTGGCCGCGTTCTCGTTCCCACTCCCACTCGCATCCTCATCTCCATCCCTATCCGCATCTGCCCCCGTATTCGGGACTGCCTGCTCGTCTCTGTCAGCCGTCCGTTCGAGCGCCTCACGCAGCGGATCGGAGTCGTACTCGGTGCGGATCTCGTCGTACGCGTCGAGCAACGCCGGCTCCTGCTCGGCCAACTGGCTGAACAACAGCTTGCGGATGGCCGCCGACGAGGACTCGTAGCGGCCCGTCTCGACGAGATACCGAAGGAGAACCTTTAGATCGTCCGATCTGGTGTTGATCACGTTCGAGCGCTCGCGCTGGTCTGCGGCGAGGGACTCGAGTAGTGTCTCGTCGACGGCGCGATCGACGAACTCGACGTACCACTGTTCGGTCGTGGTCTCGTGGGGGCCGCTGACGACCGAGAGGGGATGTGGGTCTTCGAGGTGGGTTTCGGTTCTGGACAGGCGGACGCGCGCCTCGAAGATTTCTTTCGTCTCGGGATCGCGTAACTGGAGTGTCGTTACTGTCTCGCCTGTTGCATCCTCGGGGACGTGTTCTGCGGCCGTGACGTACTGGTTCGCCATTGGTGGTGAGTCGTGTTCGGCTGTGTGCCAGTCGGCGTGGTCGCTGAAACCGCCCGACTGGGAAGTCAAACCGAAGCTACAGAGGCGAGTGAAATAAAAGGGCACGGTCCAGTCGACCGGTTACGGCGCAGCCGCTCGATTCGGGTTGTCAGTTATCGGACTGCCAGTGAGTGGCGACAGGAGTAACGACAGGGCTGTCGCTCACAGGTGTAGAATACTGCAGTCAAGAGTCGATACCGTTACGAATTGATAGCACCAACTGAAACGGTTTACACCCGCTCGCACGAGAGTGTGCGAGCGATGTGCACTGTGTTTCAGTTGCTCCTACCTTACAGGCGCTCGACGTTCGTCGCGCGCGGGCCCTTTGGGGCCTGCTCGATTTCGAACTCGAGTTCCTGTCCTTCCTCAAGGTCCGGGCCGCCGATGTCTTCCATGTGGAAGAACACGTCGTCGTCCGCGTCCTCAGTCTCGATGAATCCGTAGCCGCCAGTGTCGTTGAAGAAATCAACGGTTCCTTTCGCCATTGCTTCTGAAGAGAATGGGTGGGGACGTATAAATACACCGACTCGGCCCTTACCGTGAGACACGACGCGGGATTCTTGTCCGTTTGGGGTCGGGCTGGGCGCTCGACGCCCCTCGACGCCGCCGCGGCGAGCGCTCGGCGGTTTCCGACAGCCGAACGTCCTTATATTTCCCGGGGCAAACGGCTAGTATGAGTGACTACGAGCTCGATGCGGTCGACCGGGAAATCCTCTACGCGTTGCAGGAGGAAGCCCGGAACCTCTCGTCGGGCGAGATCGCCGAGCGAACCGAGGCTTCCTCGAGTACGGTTCGCAAGCGAATTCAACGACTCGAGTCGGAGGGGATCATCAAAGGGTACAGTGCCGACATCGACTTCACTGGGTCTGGCTATCCGATCCGAATGCTGTTGTTCTGTACGGCACCGATTCCAGAACGCGGCGAGTACCGAGAGGAGATCCTGAATATCCCGCGGGTCATCTCGGTGCAGGAACTCGTCACCGGCGAAGAGAACCTGCTCGTGACGGCCGTCGGCGAGACCGACCAGGATATCACGCCGGTCGCCCAGAAACTGTCGGATATGGGTCTGACGATCACCGACGAGGTGCTCGTTCGCAGTCACGAGGCGACATCGTTCGACGAATTCGTCGCCGAGTGACTGTGGGGTCTCTGCCGTTCGCCCTTTTCGCGGGAAGTCGCTCCCTCAGAAGCGATCGTACCGAACCGTTCGATATGTTCGCACTATTCAACGGAACGTTCGAAACCGGGTGATTTTATACCGGGCTGTCACCTATCCTGACTTGAGCGGAACTCGAGCCCCGCTGGTATGGTATCGAGCGGCCAAGCACGGTCTCTCGGCCGGCCGGAGTCGTCGTCCCGAACTGTCGAACTCGTCTCGGTTGGAGCGATCGTTTCGATCCGCGGTGGCTGTGGTATCAATCTGGTCTTTGGCACGCCGTGGCACGAACATTTTGTTCGAACCAGTGGATATAATAATCACCTTGTTCAAAGTAGGGCTGGTTACAACCGGTCCGGTACCTGTTGGCAACGAGGTACCGGCGAACGAGACCGGTCGGGCCGGAACGAGAACAACGAATGCACGACGATAGCACCACCGACGAAGTGCACCACGCCGAACCGCCGACACAATCGACGTCATCCGTTCCGCGAGCGGCTACCTGGTCGGTCTGGACGCTGTTTCTGGCGAGCCTGGGTGTCCTCGGACTGACCGCCTGGGGCGGACACGAGTGGGTGCTCCCGGACGCCCTCGTGATCGACGGCCTGACCGCGGTCATGTGGGTTGTGGTCACCTTTTTCAGCGGCATCGTCCACAGCTATTCCCGGCGGTACATGGCCGGCGACCGTGATTTGAACTGGTTCTACGGTCGAATCTTCGCGTTCACGCTGGTCGTCATGACTTTGACCGCGGCCGACCACGTCGCGCTGTTCGCGCTGGCGTGGCTGGGGATGGGACTGGCGATGGCCTCACTGATCGGCCACGTCCGTGAGTGGACCCAGGCCCGGTCCGCTGCGAGTCTCGCTCGCCGCTACTTCGCCGCGAGTAGCGCCCTCCTCGCCGGGAGCCTGGGCGTCCTCGTCTGGGCGACCGGCGCGACGACCGTCACCGGCATCCTCGGCGGGCTCGAAGGAGCGTCGACAACGGTTCTGTTGGTCGCCGCGAGCGGAATCCTCCTCGCGGCGATGCTCCAGTCGGCGCTGTTCCCGTTTCACAACTGGCTGCTGTCGTCGATGACTGCGCCGACGCCCGCCTCGGCGCTGATGCACGCCGGGTTCGTCAACGCGGGCGGGGTCTTGCTGACAAGGTTTGCGCCGGTCGTCGGCGAGGAACTGCTGTTCATGTCAGTTATTGTCATTGTCGGCGCGTTCAGCGCCCTGCTCGGACAGGCGATGTTGCTCGTCCAGACCGACGTTAAGCGCGAACTCGGCAGTTCGACCATCGCCCAGATGGGCTTTATGATCATGCAATGTGGCTTGGGCTTTTTCGCCGCCGCCATTGCCCACCTGATTCTTCACGGCTTCTACAAGGCCTATCTTTTCCTCTCGTCGGGCGCGTCGGTCGAGCACACCGCTCCGAAGCACGCCGAGCGTACGCATCTCGGCTTCCCGGGACTCGCCGTCAGCCTCCTCACTGCAGTCGGCGCGGGCGTCCTTTTCATGGCCCTCACCGGAAAGCTCTCAGACCTCGCGCTGACACTCGACAGCGGCCTTGTGCTGACGGTCGTTGTGGTCCTCACGACCCTGACGGCTGCGCGTGACATCCTTCGGCGATCAACGCTGCCGACCTCGGTCAGGTTCGTCAGCGTCCCGCTTGTCGTGCTCGTCGCCATCTCTGGCTACGCAATCGCGTTTAACGCCGTCTCGACGATGCTGGCCGACGTGCCGATGGCCTACGCGCCGACCGACCTCACCGTCGCCCACTATCTCGTCGTCGCGCTCTTTGTCAGCGCCTACCTCGCCACCGAACTCGCTTGGCATCGCTCGAGCGAGCGCCTCTACGTCTCTCTGCTGAACGTCTCCCAGCCCGCCCCTTCGACCATCCTCACCGACAAGGAGGAGTACGACAAATGAGCCGCACACGCACCCAGTCTCCGACCGACGGCACCGACGGCACCGATATCCACGAACACATCCGCGACAGCATTGACCGTGCGGCCGACACTGTCGGCTCCGTATGGCCGCTGCACTCGTTCGTCACCGCGAACCCCCTCTCGGGGTTCGAGCACCGGCCGTTCCACCGCGCCGTCGACGAAGCGCAGGACCTCTTCGGTGGCCGCGGCTACCCGCACCCGTCGGTCTTCCGTCAGGCGTGGGAGGACGGCCGGATTGACTCCGTTATCCTCGACGAGGAACTCGCCGCTCACGGCGTCGACCGCGACCCCGAGGCGCTGCTCGAAGAGATGGAAGCCGCCGAAGCAGACCGGAAACCCGCGACGGACGAGGCGACCGAGCGGGTCGACCGCGTCCTCACGAAGTGGCTTGCGTCCTTCCTCGAACAGGGTGAAGCCCAGTGGTCGATGCCGAATCGCGAGGCGGGCTTCTACGCCGCCTGGCGGACCCTCGCGCCCTACGACGGCGAGATTCCCTGTGATGACGGTGACGACCTCCCGGAGACGCCGCTTGAGGCGCTCGAGGCAGTGCTGGGCGAGTGCCCAGAACCGCGCTGGGACGAGACCCTCGAGCACCACCTGGCCTCGCTGCCGGGCTGGACCGGGCTCATCAAGCAGCGCGAGGCAAGCACTGACTCCTGGCAGGAGCGGTACCCGATCACGATCACGGAGTACCTGGCGGTGCGGCTGACGCTTTCGGACCTGTTCAACGCGCCGACCGAACCGGGCGCGGAAGCAAACGTCGACGAGGTCGACGACGCGACCGGCGACGAGGCGGTTCCGATCCCCGAACGCTTCCTCTCCGCCTGGGAGGAGAGCTACCGCCACGACCTACTCGAGTGCGTCGATGACTCCGTGACTGAGTCATCCCACGGCGACGGGGAGCGCCCGGCCGCTCAACTCGTCTTCTGCATCGACACGCGCTCGGAGATCATCCGCCGCCACCTCGAGGCACAGGGTCCCTACGAGACTCACGGTTACGCGGGCTTCTTCGGGATTCCGATGCGCCATCAGGGGTACGACTCGGCCGTCGAGGTCGACGCCTGTCCGCCCATTCTCGAGCCCGAGCACCGAGTCGTCGACCGCCCCAGAGCGGACGGAGCAGCCGACGCCGATATCCGCGACCGGTGGTCTGGTCTCGCGCACGCGACCCGTAAGCACTTCAAGCGGTTGAAAACCAACGTTGTCGCCGCGTTCACGTTCATTGAGGGGGCAGGGAGTGCCTACGGCTCGGCAATGGCGGCTCGAACGTTGTTCCCCTCGAGCCTGGCCACACTCCGTACGGCCGTCGACGAGCGCGTGCCCCGTCCCGGCGAGTTCTGTTCCCCGACCGTCGACTGCGACGACCACGAGTACGGCTACGAACACGACGAGCACGACCTCTCGGTGGGGATGACCCACGAGCAGCGGGTCGAGTACGCCCAGACTGCGTTCGACCTCATGGGTTGGACTGAATTCGCCCGCCTGGTCGTCTTCACCGGCCACGCGAGCCACACGACGAACAACCCGTTCGACTCGAGCCTCGACTGCGGGGCCTGCGCCGGCAACCCGGGCGGGCCGAACGCCCGTGCGCTCGCGGCAATCTGTAACGACGAGGGCGTGCGAACCGAACTCCGCGAGCGCGGCTACGACATCCCCGAGGACACCGTTTTTCTCGCCGGCGAGCACAACACGACGACCGACGCGGTCACGCTGTTCGACGGCGACGTCCCCGAGAGCCACGCGGGGGAACTCGAGCGACTTCGCGAGAATCTCGAGGCGGCCCGCGAGGCCGCGGCGACCGAACGCGTGGCGTCGATGGCTGGCGCTGATCCGAATCGTGGCGTCGCCGAGACCGAGCGCCGCGCGGTCGACTGGGCCGAAACCCGCCCGGAGTGGGGGCTGGCCGGCAACGCGGGGTTCGTCATCGGTCCGCGTGAGTTGACCGACGACGCCTCCCTCGAGGGCCGGGCGTTCCTCCACTCCTACGACTGGACGACCGACCCCGACGGAGAGGCGCTCGAAGCGATCATGGCTGGCCCCCTCGTGGTCACCCAGTGGATCAACAACCAGTACTACTTCGCGACGGTCGACAACGGCGTCTACGGCAGCGGCTCGAAGGTCACCCAGAACCCGGTGGGCAACGTCGGCGTCGTGCAGGGCAACGGCGGCGACCTGATGACTGGCCTGCCGTTACAGTCGCTGAAGGCCGACGACGAGCGGCCGTTCCACCAGCCGCTTCGTCTGTCGGCGGTGATCCACGCCCCCGTCGACCGCGTGACCGAGATTCTCCGCGAACACGACGATGTCGAGCGACTGGTCGCCAACGGCTGGATCGGCGGCCTAACGGTCGTTGATCCGACACAGGACAACCGGGTGTTCCACTACCAGGGTGATCTCGAGTGGGAGCCCCCCGTCGTGGCGACGGTCACACAGCAGCCCGCCGGATCGCCCGCGACTTCGGACTGAGGCCGGGTCATGGCTCTCCCGTCGAACTACAGTTCTCGGAGTTTGGTACGTTTCGAGCCGGTGTTAGCGTCCGGCAGTCCACGACGCTGTGGCCGCACTCCGGCGTCGGTCGCCTCGAAACTGGGGTGGCGGCCGGCTCAGAACAACAGACTCTCGGTCGCCGTCTCGTACTCCGCTGGAACCAGTTTCTCGATCGACTCGGGGTCGATCTCACCGTTGACGTTGACCAGGTGCGCACAGCCGGCCTCGTTGCCGTAGACTCCCTGAAAGTCGTAAACGAAGCCGTAGATGTCGACATCGGCGGGGACGTTCTCGGCCTCACGCAGGAACTGCGTCTGGTGGTCGACATTGTACTCCACGAGCTGGTTGATCACCGTCTCCTCGTCAGCCTCGCGGTCGATCAAGCCGCTCTCGAGTGCCTCCTTGACGACGGGGACGAGCATGTTGACCCACTTGTCGACGCCCTGTGGTCCCGGCAGGTCGTCTCCCGTTGCGACCTGGTAGGCGGCCGTGACAGCGCCACAGCCAGTGTGGCCAACGACGACCGCGACATTGGTGCCGGCGTGATGGATCGGGTACAGGAGTCCGCCGTCAACGATCCGTTCGCCCTCGTCCTCGTCCCAGACCTGGTTGCCGATGTTGCTCGGCGTGAACACCGCACCCGGGTGATCGAACCCCCACATGTGTTCCTGAGGAATCCGCGAGTCAGAGCAACAGATCGCGACGACATCGGGGTGCTGGCTCGTTTGCACGCCGGCGAAATACTCGTCCGGGAGCGACTCCACGTGGCGGCGGTTCCCCGCGAGTAACTCCTCGAGGAACGCGGGCGTGGTTGCCATGAGATGGGATACGTTGATTATGGACAAAAAGGTAGCATGCGGCGGCTTCGAACGGAGCGGCCGACGCGAGCCACGGGCTCCTCGAGTGGGTGGGGGTTTCGAACCGACGTTGTCCTGGTCGTGACAGGCTTCCGGCAGCCCAATCTTCACCTGCCGGCGCGCCAAAGTGTCCATATGACAGAGACGAGACAATGGCATCTTGCGAGCCGCCCAACCGGCGAACCGGGCCTCGAGAACTTTGAACTTGTAACCGTCGAGCGACCCGAACCCGGGCCGGACGAGGTGCTTGTGAAGACGCTGTATCAGTCGGTCGACCCCTACATGCGCGGTCGGATGCGCGACACGGAGTCCTACGAGGAACCCTGGGATGTCGGCGAGCCGATGCGCGCCGGCGTCGTCGGCGAGGTACTCGAGTCGAACGCCGATACGCTCGAGGAGGGCGATGTCGTCACCGGCGAACTCCTGTGGGCCGAGCACGCGGTCGCCGACGCCGACGAGGTTCGGCGGGTGAACCCGGACCAGGGGCCGATCTCGACTGCGCTCGGGACGCTTGGCATGCCCGGCGTCACCGCGTACTTCGGGATGCTCGACGTGGCAGAGCCGACGCCGGGCGATACGGTCGTCGTCTCGGCGGCTGCCGGCGCGGTCGGCTCCGTCGCCGGGCGATACGGTCGTCGTCTCGGCGGCTGCCGGCGCGGTCGGCTCCGTCGCCGGCCAACTCGCCCGACTCGCTGGTGCACGCGTCGTCGGCACCGCAGGGTCCGACGAGAAGGTCGAGTGGCTCACCGACGAGTTGGGCTTCGATGCGGCGATTAACTACAAGGAGACCGACGACCTCGGTCGTGCGATGGCCGAGGCTTGCCCGAACGGTATCGACGTCTACTTCGACAACGTCGGCGGGCCGATCACGGACGCCGTCTGGCCGCTGCTCAACGTCCGCTCGCGGGTCGCAGTCTGCGGACAGATCTCGATCTACAACGCGACGGCGGTTCCGACCGGGCCGCGAAAACTCGCCAAACTCATCGAGAGTCGCGCCCGCGTAGAAGGACTACTCGTTCGTGACTACGAGGACCGCTGGGGCGAAGCACTCCGCCGGCTCTCAACGTTCATCCAGAACGAGGAGATTCGGTACCGCCAGCACACTGTGGAGGGCTTCGAGAACGCACCCGACGCGTTCCTCGGGTTGTTCGAGGGTGACAACATCGGCAAACAGCTCGTGCAGGTCGGCGAGTACGATGCGTAACGGACGAGACGGATAGCGATAAACAGCGACAGATGGCGACAAACGCCGACAAACGTCGACAAACGTCGACAAACGTCAACAAACGTCGACAGACGGCGACAGACAGCAACAGACAGCGATTTCCACTTCTCAGACAATCTCCGGTGTGAGCGGATACTGCCAGACCTCGCCATCGTTCGCCTTCACCGCCGCGACGACGCAGAACGCGATGTCGAGGAACGGCAGGATGATCAGCCCAAGAATACCGACGCCGACGATGACCAGCATCATCGAGAGCAGCATGTAGATGGTGAACATAATCTGCCAGTTCACTGCCATCCGCGCGTTCGCGTCGACGAACTCGTCTTCCGTAACGACGAGCACGATTAGCGGACCGATGAGCCACGTGAAGATCGCGAGCAGATGCGTCACGGCGGCGAACGCCGTGTCGTTTCCCCGTGTTCCGTACTCCGCTGTCGCGTAGTCGTCCGAACCGTACCCAGTTCGCTCGTTGCTACTGGTGCCGTAATCGTCTCCATAGTCGTCGGCTTCGTAGTCGTCAGTTCCGTAGTCGTTCGTTCCATAGTCATCAGTTCCGTAGTCGTTCGTTCCCCACTCACCCGTTCCCCACTCATCCGTTCGATCCCCTCCCCCACTCACATCTCCCTCGCTATCGCGACCAACTTCGACACCACACGCCGAGCAATAATTTGCGTCGGACTCGAGTACCGATCCGCAGTTCCAGCAGTACTCCTCAGTTGTCATACTGGAAAGATATTTCCAGAACACAATAAAACGGCGCTAATCGAGTGGCTGGTTTCGACTGGCGTGTTCGCGCTTCCTCGTCCGTTCAGTCGGTGAGTCCGTAGCCGATCTTGAACAGGTAGACGTCGATCGTGAGGACGACGACGGTCAGTAGCGTGAGCACGCCGAGAGAGGCAAGCGGTACGAACTCGGCGTAGGCTGCCGGTGCGACTTCGAACATATCGGAGTAGCCGAGCAGGCCGTAGCGGACGCTGTCGACCATGTAGACCATCGGGTTCAGCAACGAGACGGCCTGCCAGATCGGTTCGAGCATTGTCAGCGAGTAGAAGACGGCACCGAAGAACACCAGCGGGCGCAGGATGAACTGGTTCATCACGGTGAGGTCGTCGAAGTCCCGTGCGACGAGACCGCCGATGATCCCCAGGCCTGCAAAGAGCGCGGCGATGACGACCATCGTGGCCACGAGGAAGAGGCCGTTCTCGATGCTGATCGGCACGAACAGGCGGCCGATGACGGCGATAATGATGCCGACGATCAGCCCGCGGACAGCGCTCGCGGAGACGTAGGCGACGACCATCTCGACGTACGACAGCGGCGAGGTGAGCGTCTCGTGAATGTACTCGTTCCACCGCCCGTGGAAGATCGAGAACGAGGCGTTCTCGAAGGCGTTCGAGATGGTGCCGAGGACGACGAGCCCGGGGATGAGAAAGAGAATGTAGCCGAAGTCAACACCCGCCACATCCTCGACCGGACTGTCGATGCGGCCGCCCAGGATCATCCCGAAGACGGCGAAGTAGAGCACGTTCGTGATCGCCGGCGGCATGAACGTGTTCTTCGGCCGGCGGATGAATCGCAGGAGTTCGCGCTTGAACAGGGCGCGAAAGCCAACGGAGAGCATCAGGCGACCCCCTCCTGTTCGCGCTCTTGCTCATGCTCGTGTTCGTGCTCTCGCTCTTGTTCTTGTGTCTGTCCGTGCGCAGCCTCACTAGCAACATCATCACCATCAGGTCCCCCACTCCCACTTGCGCTCGACGCAGACGACCGCGTCACCGACCGATCCTCCTGGCGCGTCAGATCCACGAAGATCTCCTCGAGTGACGTCCGCGAAATCTCGAGGTCCGCAATCTCGTGGCCTGCCGCCTCCAGATCGTGCAACACCTGCGGCACGGTCGACCCGCCATCGTCGACACGTATCTCGAGTTGGTCGCCGCTCGTCGACACCTCGTGGGCGTACTCGCCGAGCGCGGACTCGATGGTCGTGGCAGCGGGTGAGGTGGACTCGAGTCGAATCTCGATCGTGTCCGTGCCGCGGCGTTTGAGGTCGTCCGGGGTTGCTACGGTGACCTTGTGGCCTTCGTTCATGATGGCGACGCGGTCACAGAGGCGTTCGGCCTCCTCGATGTAGTGGGTCGTCAGGAGGATGGTCGTCCCTTCCTCGTTGAGTTCGGTGACGAGGTCCCAGAGGTCGTGGCGCAGTTGGACGTCTACGCCCGCGGTTGGCTCGTCGAGGATCAGCAAGTCGGGGTCAGTAACGAGCGCCCGCGCGAGGAGCAGGCGGCGTTTCATCCCGCCGGAGAGCCAGTCGAAGCGCTCGTTGCGCTTGTCGTAGATGCCGACGCGCTTGAGTACCTCGTCGGCGCGCTCGCCGGCTTCGTCTTCGGGAATTCCGTGGTAGCCGGCCTTGTGCATCAGGACTTCCCGGATCGGGAAGAACCGATCGACGTTGAACTCCTGCGGTGCGAGTCCGATCGCGTTGCGAGCCTGCTGGTAGTCAGCCTCGACGTCGTAGCCGAAGACCTGCGCTTTGCCGCCCGATTTGCGGACGAGACCGACGAGCGTGTTGATGAACGTCGTCTTTCCCGCTCCGTTGGGACCGAGGAGGCCGAAGAACTCACCCTCCTCGACGGTGAGCGACAGCTCGTTCAACGCGCGCAACTCCCCGTAATCCTTCACGAGATCGACGGTCTCGATGGCCGGTGGCATCGGCGCACTCTCGGCTACCGCCGCGGTTAAGAATGTTGGTCTCGGCACACGAGACGCGTGTTTCGGCGGCTATGGCGGCATCTGTACGGTCATCGGTTGTCACTTTCAGTCCGCGCGCTGGGTCTGTGCCGCAAGGCCGACTGACCCGCTTTTCTGGACAATATCGAAGGCGGTCATGATATCGGAGCGCGAGATGAGGCCGACGAGATCGTCGCCTGCCTGCGGTTCGCTTCCCGGCGGTACGTCAGTCTCTTGGCCGGAGATGGCATTGTGACCGTTTCGTTCGACGACGAGCAGCCGGCCGATGTTATTCTCGCGCATCTGTTCGATCGCGGTCATCGCGTCTGACTCTGCGGAGATGGTCTTCAGATCCGTCGTCATAATCTCTTCGACCATGTAGGCGTCGCGTTCGACGGGTTGGATCTCGCGGGCGTCCGAGAGCGTCACGAGTCCGACCAGCCGACCGCCGCCGGCACCGTTGGGTTCGACGACCGGATAGCCCGTGTGGCGCTCGCTGAACATCCGCTGGATCAGTTGTGCGACGGAGGCGTCGGGAGCGACCGTATGGAGGTCGTTTGCGGGGGTCATGATATCCGAGACGGTCACGTCCTGGAACGCCGCTTTCATCGTCACCTGCTGGGCCTCGCTCGAGGCGGCGATGTAGACGAAGAAGGCGACGCCGAGCAGGATGATGTTAATTGGCGGGATGAGGGCGAACAGACCCATGAGGACTGCAAAGAGCTTGCCGATACCTGCGGCCTGCTGGGTCGCCTGTGCGTACGGTTTCGACCGGGCGAGAAAGGCTCGTAGGACGCGACCACCGTCCATCGGGAACGCGGGGAGCATGTTGAACCCGGCGAGGGCGATGTTCAGGATTGCGAGGTATGCAAGCACAAACTGCGTGCCGTCCATGCTCGCCGGAGTGACGTAGAAGAGACCGTACGAGGCGATACCGACGAGCACGGAGACGATGGGACCGGCAATGGCAATTGCGAATTCCTGTCGCCAGTCTTCGGGCATTTCAGAGAACGCGGCGACGCCGCCGAACAGCCAGAGCGTAATCGACTCGATCGGGAAGCCGTATCGCTGGGCGGTCAGCGAGTGGCCGAGTTCGTGAAAGATGACACCGACGAAGAGTCCGAGCGCGGCCGCGAGCCCGAAGATCCAGGGATTCCACCCGGCTGAGACGTACTCGATGTCGATGTTGGCTCCCATAAATGCGTTGAGGAGTTCCGCTACGGTACCGATCTGGAACCCGATAATATACGCAAAGAACGGGAGCACCAGCAAGAACGTGATATCGAGTTTAATCGGAATTCCGAAGAGGGTTCCGATCCGGAAACTCTTCATCATGCGTTATGCTACCTGTGGTAGAAACTTAAGTACCCCGCCGCAATAAGCGGGTTTGCTTCGCTCGCTCGGCCGGTTCTCAATCCTGTATTGGCCACCTGTTTCACACTTCCACCTCTTTTTCTTGCGACACACTAACAAGCGAAGAACGGGTACGAACCGGTATCGTGGGGCCGTTTCCAGCGCGCGCTTCGAAGGCTTTATCCGGACGGTAGGCCTGCCTTTTCGTAAGTAACCACAACCATGTCCGACAAACCCGCCTCAATGTACCGGGAAATTAGCAAGCCAGCATACACGCGACGCGAGTACATTACTGGCATTCCCGGCTCGAAGATTGCACAGCACCAGATGGGCGACCTGCAGGCAGACCCCGAGGACTACCCGGTCCAGATCAGCCTCGTCACCGAAGAAGAGGTCCAGATCCGCCACGGCAGCCTCGAGGCCTCCCGCCTCTCGGCCAACCGCCACATGCTGAAAAACGCTGGCGAGCACCAGTACAAGATGATCCTGCGCAAGTTCCCCCACCACGTCATCCGGGAGAACAAGCAGGCAACCGGCGCAGGTGCAGACCGTGTTTCCGACGGGATGCGCCAGGCGTTCGGGAAGATCGTCGGCACTGCAGCCCGCATCGACGCCGGCGAGCGTATCTTCACGATCTGGTGTGACGTCGACGACGCTGAGTTCGCCAAGGAGGCGCTCCGTCGCTCCTACAACAAGATCACGCCGCCGTGTCGTATCGTCGTGGAGAAGGGCGAAGAGAAGCTCATCGCGTAGACTGAGACCCACCTTTTCCCTTGCAGTCTCTCGTGCTACTGTAGCACCGCTCCCAGATAGCGCGGCGTCTTCCGACATCAACCGGACAAACAGCTGTTACTTTCCAGTGGCACCCTTTGTAGCCGTTCGAGCAGGCTGCTGATTACGGTCCGACTGTCCCAGATTACGCACCCACCCGTTGATTCGACAGCAACCGAGGCGAAAGAATAACGAGGGCACGCTGTGGCTAACGGCGTATGGAACGTCGACAGGTCTTCGCCACTGCTGGCGGTCTCCTTCCGATCTCGGTCGCCGGTTGTGTCTCCGTTTCGACCGAGTCGGCGGACGAGGACGACGAACTGCCGGAACCAGTCGTCGAAGCCGTTCGGATTCCAGCAGTCGCGCACGTCGACCGCGACGGTATGCCGCCCATCGAGTCAATCGATGCGGACGCCAGTTCTAGTTCTAATTCCAGTTCCGGTTCTGCGTCCGATCCCGACTCTGCTTCTACTCTCGAACTCACCGGCACGTTCGAAAACAACGGTGATCCCGGCGAGGCCACGATTTTGCTGTATCTCCTTGAGGCGTCCGACGACAGCGACTCCGTCCTCACGGCCGCCGCGCCCGCTCGCGCGACCACTGCTCACTTCGAAGCGGGCGAACGGCGCGAAATCGTCTTCGACGATACCGATGTCGACCTCGGCGGATACGACGCCTATTACCTCGAGGCCCAGATCGGAGCCATCGAGGCAGATGTCCGAAACGACGGCGAGGCTGGCCCCATCGACGTCACGCTCACCACACCGAGTGGCGGACAGGTTCGCGGCCATATCGACGACCAGCAGGAACTCGAGTTAGCTACAGAGGAAACCGAGACGGTCTCGTTCGAGGGGGCGTTTTTGCGGGGGCGGGAGTCTTACGACGTGCGCGCGGAGGCGACTCATGCGGAGGAGGCCGACGAGTATAGTAGCCACTGAAAGTCAGTGCACACCCAATTGCACAGTTGTCGTGCGATTGGCGTGTAAACAGTTTCAGTTGTTACTATAACTTCGGTGTCGAGCTACTTTTTTGTCTCTCTACTCCCGAAGTCGGTGTATGATTGAGCTCGCGGTCGCCAACGCGAAGCAGACGTTCCGGCGAATGTGCGACCCGCTCGCAGAACGCGACGTTCGAGCCCATCACGTGCCCGCGAGCGAGCGCGTGGTGGACCTGACCGATCCGCCGTGGGAGCCCGACAAGTACGATGTCGGCTTCGTCTACCCCGGCCGGCTGATGGAGGGCGGCGTCGCGGATGCCTTACTCGAAATTCCGTGGCTCAACGACCGCGAGGCGGTGCTGACTTCGCGAAACAAAGCCGAGGTCATCGCGCGACTCAACCGCGCTGACCTCCCCGTTCCGAAGTCGGTCTACGTCTCGAACGATATCGACGAGGACGAACTGGCCGCTGTCTTCGCCCAGTTCGATCCCCCCGTCGTCGTCAAACCGAACTCGACCACGCGCGGCGTCGGCGTCGCGAAGGCATACGACTTGGATTCGTTTCTGGGAATCTGTGACTACCTTTCGCTGGTCCATGACTACCGGGCGACCGGCGACCGCTCGTTTCTCGTCCAGGAGTACCTCCCCGACGCGACCGACTATCGCGTGATGGTACTTGAGTCCGAGTACGCTGGCGCGGTCGAGCGGCGGCTGCCGGACGACGCGGGTCGGGAGGGACAGTGGAAGCACAACGTCCATCGGGGTGCGGAGGCGACGGGGGTTGAGTTGCCGACAGAGTGGCGTGAGGTTGCCGAGGCTGCGGCGCGGGAACTCGAGATTCCCTTTGTCGGCGTCGATCTGCTCGTGACGGACGAGCGGGTGGTGATCAACGAGACGAACGCACGACCGACGATCGACGCGGAGACGAAGTACGAACCGGCATTTTACGATCGACTGGCGGCTGCGATTCGTGAGACTGCAGCGCAGGGGCTGTGAGCCGGTGGCGTGTGGTGAGTTGGTAGCTGGCCCAGACGCAGAACAAGCGCGATCGGAGACCGAAACCGGACGACTTCTGGACCGCGAGTCGGCTTACTCGAGACTGATTCCCGAGGACTGTTCGGCCGAATCGAAGACGACCTCGAGCACCCCGTTGTTGTAGGTTGCAGAGGCCGTGTGTTCGTTGACCCGCTGTGGGAGCGTAATGCGCTCGTCGTACTGGCGGTGATCGCTACCCGCCGAGATGGTCAACGTCTCGCCGTCACACTCGAGGTCGATGTTTTCCTTTTCGACGCCGGGAAGATCCGCAACGACGCGCAGTTCATCGTCAGTTTCGTGAATATCGACGTGCGTATCCATGCCAAATCCGGTGTCGACGTTTCGAGCAGAGTTGAAGTTTACATTCGCGTCGGCACCGTTCATCATCTCGTTCATCATCCGCTCAATCTCGCGAAAGAGGTCATCGAAGGGCTCGTCGCGGTCGTCTCTTCGCATAGACGCCAGTAGTGGCCCACGGGGGAAAAACTTTCTGTCGGAACTAGTTGTTTCGGTGACTCGAGAGGTGTCTCGAGCGCCGAATCGGCTGTTGCGGTCCGAAACGGTTCGGCTCTTGTGTTCTCGTGGTTGTGTGCTGTGGGAGCACCGCGCGACCGACGGTTCAGAGCCCGATGCCGAGCGTCTCGTCAGTCGTCTCGATACTCTCCTCGGCGTCGGCCGCACCGAGCACTGCACGAATCGCGTCGATGTTCTCCGGCACAACGTCGCTTTCCTGGTGAATCCCCTGAAAGAGATAGAGGTCGCGACCCACGGTTGAGATGGACTCTTCCCAGATGGCGTTCTCCCAGACGTCGCCGCGTGGCCGGCCCGCGTCGAGCGCGTACTCCTTTAGCTTCCCACTGCCGTCGATAGCCATGTGTTCGGGGATCAGGAACAGCCGCGACTCGTCTGCGAACAGCTCGCGAACGTCGGCTGCGTCGACCTCCTCCTCGAGTGTGACGTTGAGACTGTGCATGTGCATCAGCGTCGCCGGGACCTTCATCCCGAGCGTGTCGATGTCGAGATCGTCGAAGATGGTCTCTACGTCGGGGCCGTGGTGGGACGGAATCGTCACCGGGTTCGGGAGGATGTCGTTGATCGGGCCGCGGGAGGTCTGGCCGGGGTCGCCGCCGCGGCGGACGAGCGTAGCGCGGACCTTCTCGACGCCGTACTCTTCCCGAAGCGGTGCGATGACGCGGGAGAGACCGGTCGTGTTACAGGAGACGACGCGGACGTGATCTGCCTCGGCGGCGTCCTCGAAGTTCGAGCGCGCGTTGAAGCTCACGCCGACCAGATCGGCGTCTTCGCCGCCCTGGTAGAGGGCAGGAGTCTCGTACTCCTCATACAGTGACTTGTTCTCCGCGCCGATGCCGGAGGGTGTGGCGTCGACGACGACATCCGCGTCGGCGACGAGTTCGTCGACGGAGCCGGCGATGTCGAGTCCGGCTTCCTCGAACAGATGCTCGCGCTCCTCGATGGCGGCGTAGAGCGGGAATCCCTTGTCGATAGCGGTCTCGGCTTCGAAGTTCGGTCGCGTCTTCGCGACGCCGAGGACTTCCATGTCGGGCTGGGCTCGGACGGCGTCTGCGACGCGTTTGCCGATGGTACCGTAGCCGTTGATCGCGACCTGGATCATTGTGTGTATCCGGCAGTCCACTACCGAGGCGGATAACCGTTTCGAGGCTTCTCGCGGGATTTTTACTCGCCACAGAGTTTCTCAGTACGGTTTCCTGTTCACTCTGCAACCCGTGTCTCGAACGTCGGCTCGTCTCCTAACACCGCGAGACTCACAGAGGGGAAGACATATTCACTCCCCGCACACACCCTGAGGTATGTCTACCACCCCCACCACACTTCGAGACCCAGCCGAAACCGCAGTCGCACAGTGTCTTGCACTCGAGTCCAACGAGTCCTGTGCGATCGTCACCGACGACAAGCGCGAGCCGATTGGGGAGGCGCTCTACGACGTGGCGAGCGAGATTACGGACGATGCGGTGATCGTTCGGTACCCACCGGGAACGACCCACGGGAGCGAGCCACCGGACCCGGTTGCAGCAGCGATGGCCGGCGCGGACGTGGTGCTCGCGCCGACGACCAAGAGCCTGAGCCACACTCGCGCCCGAACCGAGGCCAACGAGGCCGGCGCACGCGTCGCGACACTGCCCGGAATCACCCAGGAGGTCTTCACGACCGGACTCGACGCGGATTACGAACTGATCGCGGACCACTGCGCCGACGTTCGCGAGCAGGTCGACGACGCTGACGAGATTCGCGTGACCGCGCCTGCGGGGACTGACATTACGTTCGACGTTGGCGGCCACGATTTCCTCTCGGATACCGGTATCGTCCACGAGCCAGGTGTCATGTCGAACCTCCCTGCCGGCGAGGTGTTCGTCAGCCCTGAAAGCGCGAGCGGTACGTTCGTCGTCGACGGCACGATGATGCCCCACGGGCTTCTCGAGGACGACCAGACACTCGCCTTCGAGGTCGAGGACGGTCTCGTCACAGATATTTCGGACGACGACATCCGCGAAACGGTCGAGAGTGCGGCCGAAGAGGTCGGTGACGCGGCGCGTAACCTCGCGGAGCTCGGTATCGGAACCAACGTCGCCGTCACGGAACTCGTCGGCTCAGTCCTACTGGACGAGAAGGCCGGCGGGACGGTTCATATCGCAATCGGTGACGACGCTGGAATCGGCGGCGACGTGGAGGCACCCATCCACCTCGACGGCATTATTCGCGGGCCGACGGTGTACGTGGACGGGGAGGAAGTGGACCTCCCACAGAGCGAGTAAGACCCGGCCGCAAGCAAGGCTCTGCTTACCGTGTGTTCTCTTCGGGAGTTCGTCGTTCGAATGAGGATTTCGAGTACCGACCAGTCGAATCGCTCCATCAAAACAGGTCCAATCGCCTTTTAGGCACGTAGCGTCTACGCCGTGCTATGAACGATATACCGGATCGGATTCCGACGCCGTGTCCGTCGTGCTCGCCGGACCTCGAAACCGTCCACGAGGTCCTCACCGAGGGCGGCGGCTCCCTCACTGTGCGCTGCAGCGAGTGCAGCCACGTCCACAAGGTACAGCCAGAACGAGAGCGCGAGGTAACGCTCGATGTCGTCGTCTCCCAGGACGGCGAATCGTTCACCGCCAACGTGACGACACCCGAAGGCGCGACCATCGAGGTCGGCGATGAGTTCCTCCTCGAAACCGAGGAGGTCCTCTCGACCGTTCGCGTGACCAGCCTCGAACTCGATGGCCAGCGCCGCGTCGAGAGTGCCCCAGCCGACGAGATCGAGACTGTCTGGACGCGCGAAGTCGACAACGTCTCCGTCGATATTACGATCCACCCACAGGACGGGTCCCGAGACGACAGTCGGAGCATCACGGTTCACGTCCCCGGCGACTACGAGTTCGAGGTTGGCGCAGTCGACGACTTCGGTGACGACGAGTTCGAAATCGATGCCTTCGTGGTCCGCAAGACAGTAACGGGCTACGACCGGGACCGATACGATATGGAGGGTGATACGGTACCCGCAAAGGATGTCAAGCGAGTGTACGCCTACGACGAGACGTCGAGCGCGTGGTCGGCCTGGTAATGGTCGCGTCCCTTTCTCGCCCTCTCTCGCCTCTCCTGTCTCTCTCGGTCCCTCTCGGCCCCTCTCGGCCCCACTCTGAACCAGCGCGCACGTGCGCCCCACATACTCTTTCCTCCCGAACGCTAATTGGTACCTATACCTATGTTCGATCGCTTCGGTCGCGACACCGACGATCCGGACGACGGCGACTTTGCGGCCGCTCGCGAGCGGATGGTCCAAACCGTCTCCCACCGCGTCCACGACGAGCGCGTCCTCGATGCACTCGAGTCCGTCCCGCGCCACGAGTTCGTTCCTGCCGGCCGTCGCGGTAACGCCTACGCGGATCGACCGCTCCCCATCGGAGACGGCCAGACGATCAGTGCACCGCACATGGTTGCGGTCATGGCCGACCGACTCGCCCTTGAGCCGGGCGACGAGGTACTCGAGATCGGGACGGGGTGTGGCTATCACGCAGCCGTGACGGCCGAGATTGTCGGTCCGGAACACGTGTACACCGTCGAGTACAGCGCAGAGCTCGCGGAATCGGCCCGCGAGACACTCACAACACTCGGCTACGGCGATGTTGCGGTCCGGAGGGGTGACGGCCGAAACGGGTGGGAAGAGCACGCACCCTACGACGCGGCCTACTTCACCTGTGCGACGCCGTCGATTCCAAATCCGGTGTGTGAGCAGCTTCGTTCCGGGGGGACGCTCCTCGCTCCTGTCGGGACGGGCCGCCAGACGCTCGTCGAGGCGACAAAACGGGTTGACGGCTCGCTCGACCGGTCCGAGCACGGCGCGGTCCGGTTCGTCCAGTTGCGCGGGTAAGCGTTCGGGAGCACGAGAAGAGCACGTGGCGACTCCGTCTGGCGCAAGCGCGCCATTCATATTCACCGACCAGATAGCTCGACTATGGACCCCGCGGTACTGCGAGAGGACATGGTCGACGGACTCGAGTCCCCGGCCAAGGACGTCCTCCAGAACGAGACCGTCGCTGTCGCGATGCGTGACGTGCCTCGTCACGAGTTCATCGACGACGAGCGAACGGCGTACGCCGACCGCGACCACGAGGTACACGGAACGCGTGTGCTCTCGCCGAGCACTGTCGCCCGATTCATGGACGCCCTTGCACCGACAGCGGGCGATGATGTGCTTGTCGTCGGGGCAGGCGTCGGCTACACCGCCGCGCTCGCAGCCGAGATTGCCGGCGAGACGACCGTCCACGCAATCGACATCGCTCGTCCGCTCGTCATCGAAGCCCGGCAGAACCTCGCCAGCGCGGGGTACGACGGCGTCCTCGTCGACCGTCGCGACGGAGCCGACGGACTCCCAGAGTACGCCCCGTTCGATCGCATTCTCCTGGAGGCAGCCGTCGTGTCGCCCCCGCGGGCGTTGCTCGACCAACTGGCTCCGAACGGACGGCTGGTCTACCCGGAAGGAACCCAACGCCAGCGCGTGGTCGCAGTCACGAACGATGGCGACCGGACCGAACACGACGTCGTCTCTCTGGAACCATTGCTGGTCGAGGGCGAACAGCCTGGTACCATCGAACGAAATCGGATGGCACGCGAAGATCGCGAGTACGCCCAGCGCCGTGCCGAGTCCAGACGCGGCTGGGAACAGGACTGGATCGAGTGGGAGCGGTCGGTTGACTCGTGAGTATTGACGTACTACCGGCCGAGCGCAGGCTCTGTGTGATGCTCAGAAGCATTGCTTCCGATCTCCTCCCTACGCAGTTGACACAGCTCTACCTGTCGCTCTTGAGTATTGGTTCCGGAAAGTGGGGGTGGGGATTAGGGGGTGGCGACAGTCTCTCGCAGATCGCCATCTATGCGTATGGATGGGAGGGGGTTAAGTATACTTTCTAACTAATTAGACACTGTCTGAGAACGGTACTAATCAATTAGAGTAGCTGTCGAGCGCCAGCGTTACCAGCTTTCGTTCGGCCGCTCGGAGATGGTAGTGATATGTCGGCGACGAAACGTCGAGTGCAGCCGCAAGGTCCTCTCCTGTACTCTCGCGAGGCCACTCGAAGAACCCACTGTAAAAGGCCGCCTGCAGCGCTTCGTGTTGCTTGTTGGTTAACTTCTCCTCGAGATAGGTGTCGAGTTGTCGGGCCGACCTGGTGCTCGTCGTCTCACGGCGCGCCTCGAGTTCGGTCTCTGGATAGCGCTCGGTGACTGCCTCGATCAACGTACGGGCCTCGACCTGCTTTGGCACGTCGAGCACGAGCGTCGAGACGCCCCCCTCCGCGGTGACACTTCGCACAGTCACGTCGTAGGTCCGCAACACATCGATCAGGGGCGTCGTCGAACCGGTGATCTCGAACAGCGTCTCGTCCTCACCGTTCGAGACAACCGAACAGGTCTCGAGTGCCGCCCACTCTTCGGCGACTGGCCGGATATCGGCTGACGACGGCGTGCTGACGAAACAGACGAACTCGTCGTCCCGTCGGTCGATGACGCCCGCCACCGTCAGTGACTCCTCGATCCGCGTCGTCAGCCTGTTGAACAACAGCCGCGAGTCACGGCACTCGAGTTCCAACTCGAGTCGGCTATCAGTAAGCATCGCTCGCGTGCGCTCGATGGAGTGGATCGCGTGGCCGATAGTCTCGCCGAGTTCGGCGAGCACCTCGCGTTCGGCGTCGCCGATGTCTTCGCCGCCGCCGATGTGCACGAGCAGGACGCCGAACTCTCGCTCGCCGTCGGTGATGGGAACTGCGAGGACGCGCTGGAAGCCGTAGGTGAGCGCCTCGGCACGGCGCTGGTCCCAGGCGTCGGTCTCCAGCACGTCGCGGACGACACAGGGTCGCTCCGCCTCGAGCGTCTGTCGGACGAGTTTCGATTCGGGAGTCTGAGTTCCGTCCTCGCGGATCCGATCCATGTACGCTGCGTCAACGCCTTCCCAGGTGGTTGGCTCAGGCGGATCGTCGCTGCTCGCGATCCAGGCGAACCGATACCGATCCGTGTCGGCAAGGCGATCGCATACTGTCGTTTCGACCTCGTTGCGGGTTGAGGCCTGCGCGACACCGTGGTTGATCTCGCGGACGATCTCGTTGATGTGGTTGAGCCGCGTCAGTTCCTCGTTTTGCTCGGTCAGCGTTCGGTCGTGCTCGCGCAGCAACTGCTCGCGCTCTGCGCGGTCGAGTGCCGCTTCCGTGTTCGCCGCCAGGATCTGGACGACTTCAGTCGTCGTCTCGGCGAACCCATCCGAATCCGTCGTCCCCGCGACGAGCGCCCCGTGTGAGCCGAGGGGGACCACCACCTCACTGCGGTTGACCAGTTCTGTGCGGAGAATCCCACCTGCCTGTGCCTGCTCGTCGTACTCTCCGACGATGCCCTCGGAGAACGCTTCCCAGATCAGATCATCCGATCGCGGCGCGTCGACAGCAGGATCGACGACTGCCCGCGACTCACCCGTCGAGGCCGACGCCGACGCTGAGGCGACGTGTTCGAGGACCCGGTCCGTTGGCTCGAAGGCATAGGCCGCCGCAGCCGCCACATTTCGCATCTCTGCCGCCGTCTCGACCGCCGCCTCGTAGATTTCGGCCTTCGTCTCCGCGCGCATCAGCTCTCGCGTCGTCTCGTGCAGCGTCGTTACTGTCCGCTCGTATCGACGCTCGCTCTCGCGCAACTCCGTCTCTGCCCGGTACTGTGCCACCGCGTTCGTGATCTGATTCGCCAGCAGCGTATACTGCTCTCTGCCCGATTGTTTCTGGAGGTACTGCGTTACCCCCGCATCGATCGCTTCGCTCGCGACCGCCTCCGACCCGCGGCCCGTAAACAGAATAAACGGCAACTCTGGATCCTCCGCTCGCACGCGCTCGAGCAACTCGAGACCCGACAGCTCCGCCATCTCGTAATCACTCACGATACAGTCGACCGTGTGCTCCTCGACCTCGAGATACTCGAGTGCCTCCGGTGCGTTGGTCATAGGGGTTGCGGCGATTGCATCGTGTTCGCGTTCGAGCATTTCGCTGGCGAGTCCCGCGAACCCGGGTTCGTTGTCGACGACGAGAACGGCAATCTGCTGTGACATAGTCGAAATCGAACTTCAGGTCGCCGATACCACGTGCGGCGACGTTCTGTGATCGGCGACCTGTAACTGCTTCTATAACGTTTCAACCTGTACTAAAAGTTAGCCCTCTGGTTCTTGTCTTCACCTTCCTGTCTTCGCATCTCTCTTTCTACGATCGCGCGTTGTCACCCTCGGTTTCGTGGGTGGTACTCGAGTGCGTCGCCAGCACGGCGTCACGGAAGCGCGGTGTCGAACCGGAACGCCGACGCTAGTTTGATGTGGGGGTGATCGATCTCGGGCTTCTCGAGTCGGAGATACGTACTCTTCGATCCGACCTGCTCGGCTGGGACCCAGTAGAGCGTGTCTGTGTCGATGCAGCGAACGGCGAACGCGTCGACTGCGGTACCGTAGTCGACGATGGTCACTTCTCCGTTTCTCGTCGTCTTGCTCGCCGTCTTGAACCGGAGGACAGCACCGTCGTCCTCCTGCCAGCCGGTTTTGCACTGCACCCGGAACAGGTCAGTGCCGGTATCGAGAATTAGGTCATACTTGTCGTTGTCTCCGAACGGCTGCGAGACAGTGTAGCCCTTCTCGAGTAGCCGGCACATGATCTTGCACTCGGTTTCGTCGCCGGTTTGTTTCGTGTTCGTCCTCACAGACATCGCAGTTCGCCGGTGTTGAGTTCGTTTTTGTATATGAACTCTCGGCTGTGTTGTGGGGTCGTCGCGCTACAGGAACTCGAACCCTCTTACTCTTCGAGGCAGGATGTTGGCGACACCGCTACGCGAGTCGCTTACGGATTGGATATCGAAGAAACGCCCGAGGCGGGATTTGAACCACGGTCACAGCAAGCTGCTCCCTGATTCAAATCCCTAGTGCCGTTCTTCGATACAGTATGCTCGCGACACCGCTATGCGGGTCGCTCACGAGTTAGGAATCGAAGAAGCGCCCGAGGCGGGATTTGAACCCGCGTCACGACCGTGACAGGGTCGTATGATGGGCCACTACACCACCCGGGCTTGCAATGCCTTCTTTCCCGGTCGGAGTATTAAGGGTTTTGTTCTCCCTCCGCCGTGTGTGGGAATATTGACCACTCGGCGTACTCGAGTGCCACTGCGGAGGACACGCGCTATAATCACAGGATACAGTTGTCGTACCTGTCGTTCACGCTGCGTGGAGTGACGGACGACTTGCTTCTACTGTTCAGGACATCGACAAACTGATGGGTGTGGCTTGCTCCACTCATCGCCGCAGCAATATCCTACAGCACATCTGGCCAGTCACGATTGTCCTCAACAGAGCGCACTCGAGGCGGGATTTGAACCGGAGCCAGACGTGCTCGCTCACGTTGTTCGCTGTGCACGACTGGCAGGGTTCAAATCCTAGTACTGCCGCTCTTCGATTGAGTGTGTTCGCGACACCGCTACGCGGGTCGCTCATGGATTAGAAATCGAAGAAGCGCCCGAGGCGGGATTTGAACCACGGTCGCAGCAAGCTGCTCCCTGATTCAAATCCCTATTGCCGTGTTCTCGAACACAGGATACTCGCAACACAGCACGCTGATTGCTCGTGAGAGTTGAGTTCGAGAAAACGCCCGAGGCGGGATTTGAACCGGAGCCAGACGTGCTCGCTCACGTTGTTCGCTGTGCGCGACTGGCAGGGTTCAAATCCCAGTACTGTCGTTCTTCGATGTAGTTTGTTCGCGACACAGCTACGCTGGTCGCTCACGGATTGGATATCGAAGAAACGCCCGAGGCGGGATTTGAACCCGCGTCACGACCGTGACAGGGTCGTATGATGGGCCACTACACCACCCGGGCTTGCAATGCTTCCTTTCCCGGTCGGAGTATTAAGGCTTTCCAATCGGGACTGCCTTGGTACGGGGAATCGCCACACAATCCTGCCTCCTTCTGCCAAATCGTGGTGGTGATTGACACGACCCACAAGGGATTTAACTGAGAATCGGCTACTCACACTCGTGATCGTTCACACCGGTCAGGTCCGCCCGGCCGGATAGCGACGCTTCTGAGCCGAGTTAGTAACCGTTAAATGCCTGCCGCCGCTACCTCGCTGTAGTATCTCGTGACAGCCGCTTCTCTCCCAATAGCGCACACGCACATCACTGACCCCAACCAGACCAATACATGGTAGACGTAAGCCAACACGAACTCGTGCCAGACCACTCCGTCCTCGAGGAAGACGCACTCGAGGAGGTGCTCGACGAGTACGACATCGACCGTACCGATCTGCCAAAAATCAAACGCAACGACCCCGCGCTGCCGGACGATGCGGCGGTCGGCGACGTCATCAAAATCGTCCGAAACTCACGTACAACCGATCAGGCGGTCGTATACCGACTTGTGGTGGAATAAATGGCAATGGAACTCGACCGAGACAAACGACGGGACATTTCGCGCGAATACTTCTCGAGAGAACGGCTCGCAGAACATCACTACCGCTCCTTCAACGCCTTCCTTAACCGGGGAATGCAGGAGGTCGTCGACGAGAAGGCGACCATCGACACGGATATCGGTGACAAGGAAGGCGAGGAGCCAGTTCACGTCGAACTGGGCGACGTGCGCGTCGTCACGCCTCGCGTTCGCGAGGCAGACGGCTCCGAGGAACTGCTCTATCCGCAGGAAGCCCGACTCCGCAATATCACCTACTCTGCGCCGGTCTTCATGGAAATGTCCATCGTCAAGGGCGAAGAGGGCGACGAGCGCGTCGTCGACTCGACCGAGACGAAGATCGGCCGGATGCCGATCATGGTCGGCTCCGATAAGTGTAACATCGCCGGCTTCTCGGACGAAGAACTGATCGAGATCGGTGAGGACCCTGCCGACCCCGGTGGCTACTTCATCGTCAACGGCTCCGAGCGTGTGCTGATGACCAGTGAGGACCTCGCACCGAACAAGATCCTCGCGGAGTACGACACCAAGTACGGCGACGAGATTCAGGTCGCAAAGACCTTCTCTCAGCGCCGTGGCTACCGCGCGCTCGTCCTCTGTGAGCGAACCCGAAACGGGCTGCTTGAGGTATCCTTCCCCTCGGTCTCTGGCTCAATTAACTTCGTGACGCTCGTGCGCGCACTCGGCCTCGAATCGGACGAGGAGATCGTCCACAAGGTCTCGAACGACCCAGAGGTCGTCAAGTACATGCTCGAGAATCTGGAGGAAGCGGACGTCCAGACCGAAGAGGAGGCCATCGAGGCACTCGGAAAGCGCGTCGCCTCGGGTCAGGGCAAGAATTACCAGCTCAAGCGGGCCAACTACGTCATCGACCGATACCTCCTGCCACACCTCCACGAGGATGGTGTCGAGGAGGAAGACGTTCGGATCAACAAGGCTCACTACCTCTGTCGGATGGCCGAGGCCTGTTTCGAGCTCGCGCTCGGCCGGCGCGAGGCCGACGACAAGGACCACTACGCGAACAAGCGCCTCAAGGTGTCGGGCGACCTGATGAAGGACCTGTTCCGGACAGCGCTCAACAAGCTGGCACGTGACGTGAAGTATCAGCTCGAGCGCGCAAACATGCGTAACCGGAACCTTTCGGTTTCGACGGTCGTTCGCTCCGACGTGCTGACCGAGCGACTCGAGCACCCAATCGCGACGGGCAACTGGGTCGGTGGCCGCTCTGGGGTTTCCCAGCTGGTCGACCGTACCAACTTCATGGGCGTTCTCTCTCACCTTCGCCGACTGCGCAGTCCGCTCTCGCGCAGCCAGCCCCACTTCGAAGCGCGGGACCTACACGCCACGCAGTGGGGTCGTATCGGACCGTCGGAAACGCCTGAGGGACCAAACTGTGGTCTCGTGAAGAACTTCGCGCAGGCGATGGAGCTCTCCCAGAACATCGAAGATGAACAGGCGCTCAAGCGGGAACTGGCCTCGATGGGGGTCGAGGGCATTCCCGGACTCGAGGGCATCGAACGATCGACATCTACCGCAGACGACTGATCTACAATGAGCAGCCAACAACGAGAAGCCAAAGTATACGTCAACGGGTCGCTGGTGGGAACGCACCCCGATCCGCACGAGCTAGCCGAACAGATCCGCGAAGCACGACGCATCGGTGACGTCAGCGAGATGGTCAACGTCTCCGTCAAAGACCGCACTCGCGAAGTCATCGTCAACGCCGACGCAGGCCGCGCTCGCCGCCCGCTACTCGTCGTCGAGGACGGCGAGCCCCGCATCTCCCAGCAGGAGATCGAGGCGCTTCGCGACGGTGATCTCGAGTTCGAGGATCTCGTCGATCACGGCTACGTCGAGTTCATCGACGCCGAGGAGGAAGAGGACATCTACGTCGCCGTCGAGGAGGACGATCTGAACGAGGATCACACGCACCTCGAGATCGACCCGCAGCTGATCTTCTCGATCGGTTCGGGCATGATTCCGTACCCAGAACACAACGCCTCGCCGCGAATTACGATGGGTGCAGGGATGATCAAGCAGTCGCTGGGGCTGCCGTCGGCTAACTACCGGATCCGGCCGGACACGCGCCAGCACCTGCTTCACTATCCGCAGCTCTCGATGGTCAAGACCCAGACCACGGAGCAGATTGGCTACGACGACCGTCCAGCCGCACAGAACTTCGTCGTCGCCGTGATGAGCTACGAGGGGTTCAACATCGAGGACGCGCTCGTCATGAACAAGGCGTCCATCGAGCGCGCACTTGCTCGCTCGCACTTCTTCCGTACCTACGAGGGCGAGGAGCGACGGTATCCGGGCGGCCAGGAAGACCGCTTCGAGATTCCGTCCCAGGATGTCCGCGGTGCCCGCGGTGAGGAAGCCTACGCGCATCTGGACGAGGACGGCCTCGTCAACCCCGAGACGGAGGTCGACGAGAACTCCGTCCTGCTTGGCAAGACGAGTCCACCGCGATTCCTCGAGGAGCCAGATGATATGGGTGGTCTTTCGCCGCAGAAGCGCCGTGAGACCTCGGTCACGATGCGCTCGGGAGAGAGCGGCGTCGTCGACACGATCACGCTCATGGAGGGCGAGGACGGCTCGAAGCTCTCGAAGGTCTCCGTGCGCGACGAACGGATTCCGGAACTCGGCGACAAGTTCGCGTCCCGGCACGGACAGAAGGGTGTTCTTGGCCACCTCGCACCCCAGGAGGACATGCCGTTCACCGAGAACGGTGTCGTCCCCGACCTCGTGCTCAACCCCCACGCGCTGCCATCGCGCATGACCGTCGGACACATTCTCGAGATGATCGGCGGCAAGCTCGGTGCAATGGAAGGCCGTCGCGTCGACGGAACGCCGTTCCTCGGCGAGGACGAGTCCGCACTGCGTGATGGGCTCGAAGAGGCCGGCTTTGACTCCGCGGGCAAGGAGACGATGTACTCTGGCGTCACGGGAGAGAAAATTGAGGCCGAGATCTTCGTTGGGATCATTTTCTACCAGAAGCTCTACCACATGGTCTCGAACAAACTGCACGCCCGTTCGCGCGGGCCAGTGCAGGTCCTTACCCGCCAGCCGACCGAGGGTCGTGCCCGTGAAGGTGGACTACGTATCGGGGAGATGGAGCGCGACGTCTTCATCGGTCACGGTGCTGCGATGACGCTCAAGGAACGACTGCTCGATGAGTCCGACCGCGAGTTCATCAACGTCTGTGGCCAGTGTGGCATGAGTGCAGTCGAGAACGTCGAACAACGACGCGTCTACTGTCCGAACTGTGAGGAGGAAACCGACATCCACGAAATCGAGATGAGCTACGCGTTCAAGCTCCTCCTGGACGAGATGAAGGCACTGGGTATCGCGCCACGACTGGAACTGGCAGACGCCGTTTAACATCACAATGCGAAACAGTACACCAAAAGACATCGGATCGATCAACTTCGGGCTCATGGAGCCCGAAGAGTATCGGGAGATGAGCGCGACGAAAATCATCACCGCCGACACCTACGACGACGACGGCTTCCCCATCGACATGGGGCTGATGGACCCGCGTCTCGGCGTGATCGACCCCGGACTCGAGTGCAAGACCTGTGGGAAGCATTCAGGTTCCTGTAACGGTCACTTCGGTCACATCGAACTCGCCGCACCTGTCATCCACGTCGGCTTTACGAAGCTTATCCGCCGACTGCTGCGTGGCACCTGCCGTGAGTGTTCGCGCCTGCTGCTGGTCGAAGACGAGCGCGAGGAGTTCCAGGACCAGATCGAGGAGTCCCGGAAACTCGGTCGTGACCTGAACGACGTGACGAAGGCGGCAATTCGGCAGGCCCGAAAGAAGGATCGATGTCCACACTGTGGCGAGGTCCAGTACGATATCGACCACGAGAAGCCGACGACCTACTACGAGGTGCAGCAGGTCCTGACCAGCGAGTACTCCCAGCGTATCGCCGGCGCGATGCAGGGCGACGAGGAAGCTGGTATCGAGCGGACCTCGCCGGACGAACTCGCTGCGGAGACGGAGATCGACCTCACCCGGATCAACGAGATTCTCTCGGGATCGTTCCGTCCGCGTGAGAGTCAGCGCGAGGCCATCGAGAAGGCACTCGACATCGACCTTACCGAGGAGGACACGAACAAGCTGATGCCCTCGGACATCCGGGACTGGTTCGAGAATATTCCGGACGAGGACATCGAAGTGCTCGGCATCGATGCCGACCGCTCGCGGCCGGAGTGGATGATCCTTACCGTTCTCCCCGTTCCGCCGGTCACTGCGCGGCCGTCGATTACGCTCGACAACGGCCAGCGATCCGAGGACGACCTTACGCACAAACTGGTCGACATCATCCGGATCAACCAGCGGTTCATGGAGAACCGTGAGGCCGGTGCCCCACAGCTGATCATCGAGGACCTCTGGGAACTGCTGCAGTACCACGTCACCACGTTCATGGACAACGAAATCTCGGGGACGCCGCCGGCCCGACACCGCTCCGGCCGGCCGCTCAAGACGCTCTCCCAGCGCCTGAAGGGCAAGGAGGGTCGCTTCCGAGGCTCCCTGTCCGGGAAGCGTGTCAACTTCTCTGCCCGTACCGTCATCTCGCCGGACCCGACCCTCTCGCTGAACGAGGTCGGTGTCCCAGACCGCGTCGCAAAGGAGATGACCCAGACGATGAACGTCACCGAGCGAAACGTCGAGGAGGCTCGACGCTACGTTTCGAACGGTCCCGAGGGCCACCCTGGCGCGAACTACGTCCGCCGACCCGACGGCCGCCGACTGAAGGTGACCGAGAAGAACTGCGAGGCGCTCGCAGAGAAGGTCGACGCCGGCTGGGAGGTTAACCGGCACATGGTCGACGGCGACATCGTCATCTTCAACCGCCAGCCGTCGCTCCACCGGATGTCGATCATGGCCCACGAGGTCGTGGTCATGCCGTACAAGACGTTCCGACTCAACACCGTCGTCTGTCCGCCGTACAACGCTGACTTCGACGGTGACGAGATGAACATGCACGCGCTGCAGAACGAGGAGGCCCGCGCCGAAGCGCGCGTCCTCATGCGTGTCCAGGAACAGATTCTCTCCCCACGGTTCGGTGAGAACATCATCGGGGCAATTCAGGACCACATCAGTGGGATGTACCTCTTGACCCACGACAACCCACGGTTCAACGAAACGCAGGCGCTCGACCTACTGCGTGCAACTCGGATCGACGAACTGCCAGAGCCAAGTGGTATCAACGATGAGGGTGAGCCGTTCTGGACCGGGTACGACGTCTTCTCCGAACTCCTGCCCGACGACCTGAATCTCGAGTTCACGGGCACTATCGGCGAGCCTGTCGTCATCGAAGACGGCCAGCTCATTGAGGGAACCATTGCCGAGGACGAAGTCGGCGAATTCGGCGGCGAGATCGTCGACACAATCACGAAGATCTACGGCAACACCCGCTCGCGGATCTTCATCAACGAGGTCTCGACGCTCGCGATGCGCGCGATCATGCACTTCGGGTTCTCGATCGGGATCGACGACGAAACCATCCCAGGAGAAGCACAGTCCCGAATCGACGAGACGATCGAGGACGCGAACGACCGCGTCGAGGAACTCATCGAGGCCTACGAGAACAACGAACTCGAGTCCCTTCCGGGCCGGACGCTCGACGAGACACTCGAGATGAAGATCATGCAGACGCTCTCGCGTGCGCGTGACAACGCCGGTAACATTGCGGACGAGCACTTCGACAACGAGAATCCGGCGGTCGTCATGGCCAACTCCGGTGCGCGTGGATCGATGCTCAACCTGACCCAGATGGCCGGTGCGGTTGGTCAGCAGGCAGTTCGTGGCGAGCGAATCAACCGCGGCTACGAGGACCGCACGCTCAGCCACTACAAGCCGAACGACCTCTCGGCGGAGGCTCACGGGTTCGTGGAGAACTCTTATACGTCGGGGCTGACCCCGCGGGAGTTCTTCTTCCACGCGATGGGTGGCCGCGAGGGGCTGGTCGACACGGCAGTCCGGACCTCGAAGTCCGGCTACCTGCAGCGCCGACTGATCAACGCACTCTCGGAACTCGAAGCGCAGTACGACGGCACTGTCCGAGACACCTCGGATACGATCGTCCAGTTCGAGTTCGGCGAGGACGGCACCTCGCCGGTGAAGGTTTCCTCGGGTGACGACAACGACATCGACGTCGAGCAGATCGCAGACCGCGTGCTCGACTCGGAGTTCGCCTCCGAGGCCGAGAAGGAGGAGTTCCTCGGCACGAAACGACAGCCGACGAACCTCTCCGAGCACGCTGACACTCGCTTTGTCGAGGAGACAGAGGAGGTGACCTCCGATGACTGAGGTCGACTACGCCGTCGACGACGACATGATCGCCGTTGTCGAGGACACCGACCTGCCGCGTCGGCTCAAGGACAACGTCTACGAGACGCTCGAAGATCGCGGCGACGCGACCGTCGAGGATGCAGACGAACTCGCGAAAGCGGTCGAAGCACGCTACGTCGACACGCGCGTTGAGCCGCTCGATCCCGTCGGTACCGTTTCGGCACAGTCGATTGGGGAGCCAGGAACGCAGCTGACGATGAACACGTTCCACTACGCAGGGGTCGCAGAGATCGACGTGACCCAGGGGCTGCCACGACTGATCGAACTCGTCGACGCCCGGAAGACGCCGGACACGCCGATGATGACGGTCTATCTCGAAGACGAGTTCGCAACTGAGCGCGAGCGCGCTCACGAGGTCGTCTGGAACATCGAGGCGACGAAAATCCTCGCGCTGGGTGACGTTTCGACGAACGTCGCAGACATGCGCGTCCAGATCTCGCTCAACCAGGATACCCTCGAAGAGCGCATGATCACGCCCGAGGAGGTCGCCGAGATCATCGAGGACAACCTCGGCGTGAGCACGGTTCAAGACGGTACCAACATCCAGTTCGGGCCAGAAGAGCCGTCGTATCGAGACCTGCTCCAGCTCGTCGAGGAACTGCGCGAGATTACGTTCAAGGGGATCGAAGAGGTCTCTCGCGTCGTCATCCGCCGCGAGGAGATGGACGACGGCGACGAGCAGTTCGTCCTCTACACCGAAGGGTCGGCGTTCGGCGACGTCCTCGAGATCGAGGGCGTCGACGCCTCCCGGACGACGTGTAACAACATCCACGAGATTCACCGCAACCTCGGTATCGAGGCCGCCCGCGAGGCCATCATCGAGGAGACGAATAACACGCTTGCAGAGCAGGGGCTTGACGACGTGAACGTGCGCCACCTGATGTTGGTCTCGGACATGATGACCAACCGCGGCGAAATTGAGTCGATCGGCCGCCACGGTATTTCGGGCTCGAAGGACTCGGTCCTCGCACGCGCAGCATTCGAGGTGACGGTCAACCACCTGCTGAACGCGGCGATCCACGGCGAGATCGACGAACTCGACGGCGTCACCGAGAACGTCATCGTCGGCAAACCGATCAAGCTCGGAACCGGAGACGTCGACCTCCGGATGGGATCGGTTAGCCCCGAAAGCGGCGGTCAGGCAGACTAATCAATGGCGGTTACCCTCGACGACGACGCGCGTCAGTACCTCGCGACGTTCGAGGAGGTGACGGGTGCGACCGGCATCGACTGCGTCCCTGAAGAGCGCGACGAGCGTGACACGTCTAGCGGCGCGAGTGCGGGCACGGACGCAGCCCACTCCAGCGGCGTCGAGCACGACGGTGGCAACGAAAACACGACTGCGACCGGTGATGTGGAGTCACGTCACTCCGATCGGTTGGTTATCGTCGTCGAACGCGGACAGATGGGCGAAGCAATTGGCCCCGAGGGACAGACGATTCAGCAACTGGAAGATCGTCTCGGACGGTCGATCCGTCTCGTCGAGAACGCTGACGATCCTGAGTCATTCGTCGCAAACGCGTTTGCCCCTGCTGCGGTCTACAATGTCACGATCAGCGAAAACGACGACACCGTCGCCTACGTTGAGGTTGCAGACGCCGACCGCGGTATCGCGATTGGCTCGGGCGGACGGACCATCGAAACCGCACGGACGCTAGCTGCTCGTCACTTCGAGATCGACGACATTCAGCTCATATAGCGTCTGTTCTCCCCCGTCACGAATTATTCTCTCGACCCCGCCGTTGGTTTGAGTCGCTGTGTGGGTTCTGATTTCTTTACCCCTAGCGGATGGATTACTCTCGGTTCCTCGGCACTCCCCATTTCGATATCTTGTTGCCGCTCCTATATTTCATCGGTATAGTATCTTATTTGAACACCGTCATTGACTATGAAACCATTTCCAATGGTTTTTGCTAAGAATGTCATAACCAAAATGATAAGCAGGTGCTATGCAACAGTGTTCATATGACGAGTACCAGCGAACACGCTCTCGAAGAAAACGACGTAGCCAATCTCGATATTGCACCGGAAGCCGGTTGGAACGCCCTCTATCTCGACGGGGAATGGGTACCGGCCGGTGACCGGGACCTGATCGACGTCGAAAATCCCGCGACGCGAACGACCGTGACATCTGTCCCCTCGAGTACCGAGGACGATGTCGACGAGGCGTACGCCATTGCGGACGATGCCCAGGCGGCGTGGGCGGAACGACCGCCCCAGGAACGGGCGGCAATCGTCACCGAGGCCTGTGAACTGCTGGGCGAGTACGCAGACGACCTCGCGACGCTGTTCGCGGTCGAGTGTGGTGGCGTCCAGCTGAAAACCGACTTCGAACTCCAGCTCGCACAGGGCACGATGAAAGTCGGTGCCGGGTTGGCGATGCGCGACGGTGGCCGCCGCAAAGACTCGGTGACGCCGGGCAAGGAAAACCTGCTCGTGCGTGAACCAGCGGGCGTCGTCGGCGTCATCACACCGTGGAACTTTCCATTGTACCTCTCCAGTCGCGTCGTCGCGCCGGCTATCGCACTCGGCAACAGCGTCGTCTTGAAACCCGACGAGCACACACCCATCATGGGCGGGCTCGTCCTCGCGAAGGTCTTCGAGGAGGCCGGCCTTCCTGACGGTGTTCTGAACGTTGTTCCCGGCTACGGCCACGAGATGGGCGACCACTTCTCGAGTCACTCGGTCCCGTCGGTGATGTCGTTTACTGGCTCTTCGGAGGTCGGCCGCGGCGTCGGCCAGCGCGCCGTCGGCTCCTATACGGAGCCAGCACTGGAACTGGGCGGCAACAACGCCCACATCGTCCTGTCGGATGCCGACCTCGAGCGTGCGACTGACGCCGGCGCGTTCGGCTCGTTCACCCATCAGGGCCAGGAGTGTATCTCGATCAACCGCCACCTGGTCCACGAGTCGCTCTACGACGAGTACGTTGCCGGACTGGCCGACCGCGCTACACAGCTCCCGATCGGTGACCCACGCGAGGAGGGGACGCTCGTGGGACCTGTCATCAACGAGAGTCAGCGTGACAAAATCGTCGGCTACGTCAACGAGTCGGTCGAACGCGGCGCAACAGTCGAAGCCGGCGGCAGTCACGACGGCCTGTTCATCGAGCCGACGGTGCTCTCGGGCGTCACGTCCGACATGCCGATCGTCGCCAACGAACACTTCGGACCGATTGCACCCGTCATTCCGTTCGAGACCGACGAAGAGGCGATCCGGATCGCCAACGGGACCGAGTACGGCCTGTCGGGCTCGATCCACTCGAGTGATGTTGCTCGTGCGCGCGACGTAGCCGATGCACTGGAGACAGGGATGGTTCACATCAACGATCAGACGTTGAACGACGAGCCACACGTCGCGTTTGGCGGCGTCGGTGCGTCGGGGATGGGACGATACAACGACGAGTGGATTATGGACACCCTGACGACGCTGAAGTGGATCTCGATCCAGCGCGAACCGCGGGAGTATCCGTACTAATCCGTTCGACGCCGGTATGGTGTCCGGAGACGAGAACAGTGCAGTGTTCCAGTGTCGTATCGGAGACGGGAACACCGTCAAACGCCGTTGGAACGAGCCTCGGTCGGGGTGACCTGTTCTCGTCCCGTGCCCGTGTTCGCGCCCACAAAAATTGTGCTGACTCCGTTAGATCCAGTCGACGTGATACTTACAGCGTTGTCCACCATCTGATCGGCACTGGTCGCCGATTTCTTCGACCGTGACGTAGCTGTCAGAGAACTTCTTTGCGACACCCTTGATCAGTCCCTTGTCGAACTCACACGGGTACGGCGTCTCGCAGATCATCACGCCCTCGTTGTCCCCCTCTTGTTGGAACTCGTAGGTGCCGATTTCGCTCCCGCGGTGGTTCTGTGTGTAGGCCTGGTTGATCCCCCGAAGCGCGTTCTCGGGTTCGGTGAGATCCGGTGGGAATTCGACGTGTTGCGGGACGTTTTGCCCCATATTTCGCATTCTGGTTTCGCCGTACTCATCACGCATATCGTACAGCATGGCGAGCGGGATTGCGAGCGAGTACCACTCCTCTGCCTCGATTTCTTCGAGACCGTACTCGGCGAGTTTGTGCGTAACCTGTTTGCCAACAAACGGCGAAATCGACTCGCCCGCAGCGACGTAGGACTGCGGACTGCGTCCGATGACTTCCGCGTCCTCGAGTGCCCCCTCGAATCCGATTCGTCCCTCTGTCGGCGGCAGTTCCTCGTCGTCCTCTTCGTCGTCACCGGATCCGACGAGTCGTTTCAGCCAGGAACCACTGATGAGTACTGTCGCAACTGTCGTCATATTGAGTGCAGAATATGAGCCATCGAACTAATAGCTTTGTATTACTGACACCGAATTTGGTATCACAGCGGAACTGATATTACGTAGCAACGTGAGTTATCGGCAGATACTTCTGATTTCTGTCATTCTGTCGGTCAATACTTCTCCCATTCTGTCCCGACTACCAAACACGACTGAGCCCGACCGAGCACAACCGAACGGGGACGACCGCCGATGACCCGTTCGGAACGCTCCGGTCAGCCGAGGCCCGTTAACCTGCGCTCACGCGATCTCGCGAGTTGGCGAAACGCGTTCAGATCCGACGAGCGGGGTACCTCGAGCGCTCTCGTGGCGTAACGCCGTCTCCAAACAGGGACGCTTAAGTGGTTCCGACGGATAGCGACGGGTACTATGGCAAACGGCAAATACGCCGCGCGCAAGCTCAAGAAGGACCGCCAGAACCAGCGGTGGTCCGACTCTGACTACGCGCGCCGCGCTCGTGGCCTTCGCGAGAAGTCTGACCCACTCGAGGGAGCACCACAGGCACGCGGTATCGTCCTCGAGAAGGTCGGTATCGAAGCAAAGCAGCCAAACTCGGCAATCCGAAAGTGCGTCCGAGTGCAGCTGATCAAGAACGGAAAGCAGGTCACCGCGTTCTGTCCCGGTGACGGTGCAATTTCGTTCATCGACGAGCACGACGAAGTCACCATCGCCGGTATCGGTGGGGCGAAGGGTCGTGCGATGGGTGACCTCTCGGGTGTCAACTACAAGGTTGACAAGGTCAACGGCGTCGCGCTGAAAGAACTCGTCCGCGGGAACGCGGAGAAACCGGTGCGATAATCATGGCTGCAGAAGATCAACCAGACCCAGACGCCCCAGCCGGCGGCGCAGACGTCGGCGCACAGCTCTTTGGCACGTGGGAGATCGACGAGATCGCCTACGAGGACCCATCGACCGAACGCTACATCTCGGTGACGCCGGTCGCACACACCGCCGGTCGCCACGCGAGCAAGCAGTTCCAGAAGTCCGAAATCTCCATCGTCGAGCGCTTCATCAACCGTCTGATGCAGACCGAGGACAACACGGGCAAGAAGCAGCAGACGCTCAACTTCGTCCGTGAGGCGTTCGAACTCATCCACGAGCGCACCGAGGAGAACCCGATTCAGATTCTCGTCACGGCTGTCGAAAACTCGGCACCGCGCGAGGAGACCGTCCGCCTGAAGTACGGTGGCATCTCCGTCCCGAAGGCCGTCGACGTCGCGCCACAGCGTCGCGTCGACCAGGCCCTGAAGTTCCTCGCCGAGGGCGTTCACAACGACTCGTTCAAGTCGTCCACGTCGGTTCCGGAGGCCATCGCCTCCCAGCTTACCGGCGCGGCGAACTACGACGTCCAGACCTACGCAGTCAGTCAGAAAGAAGAGAAAGAGCGCGTCGCGGCGGCTGCCCGCTAACGACTGTCGACCGTCGGTGTCGGTGTCGGTATTCACGGCTTGCCTTTCGACACCGAACGCCAGACTCGACCGTCGAACGACATCTTACTTCTCTCCGCTCGACCAACACCGACAGCCGCTGTACTCGACTGCCATCGACAACCGAACTCGAGTACCGACAGCGCCGATGCTGACCAGCGTCTCGGGTCCCCTCTCGGTCTCGAACGTGAGTGTTTCGTTACATAAATTCATATCAGCGAGCACTCAAGACCGTGCGCCAGCGACTGATGTGTGACGATGGTCCTCGCCGACTGGCTCCCCAATGCGACGATTCTGAAGTACTACGGGTATCAGGCAACCGACTCGGTCGGGTTCATCTGGCCGATTTTCACTCTTTTCTTGCTGTGGAACGATCTCACGTTTGCTCAGATTGGGCTGTTGAGCGCCATCTCGGCCGTTCTGGTCGTGTGTCTCGAAGTTCCAACGGGCTACGTCGCCGATCGACTTGGTCGCCGAAACGCTCTGGCGCTCGGCATGGTCGCGATGGCGTTGTCGATTATCGGGTTCGTCGTTGCCGACGCCTACTGGCAGTTCGTGGTCCTGTATACGCTGTGGGCAATCTCGATCGCGTTCCAGTCGGGCACAGCCGACGCCTGGTTGTACGACACGCTTGCGGCGGACCTCCGGAGCGGCGAATTCACCCGCGTTCGCGGGCGCGGCGGCGCAGTCTACGAGTACGCGTCGGCGATCACGATGATCATGGGTGGCCTCCTCTACGTCGTCCACCCGACGTATCCGTTCGTTGCGTCGGCAATTCTCCACGCCTGCGGGATCGTGATCGTTTACTCGATGCCCCAGAACGCGCAGTACAGCGGGGAGCGCCGTGCCGGTTCCGCCGATCGGACTACGGGGAACTCTGGGGACAACGATACACCCAACACCAACCACATCCACGACACCCCGCCGATCAGTATCCGCGAATCCCTCTCGATCCTCCGCAGCACACTCCTTGCACGGCCGCTTCGAGCCTTCGTCGTCTACGTCGCGCTGTTTTTCGCCGTCGTCAACGCGACCGACACCTATATCCAGCCGATCGCCGAGGACATTCTTGGCGGGGTACTCGAGTCCCCCATAGTCGCCGCGACTGGGGCGACACTCCCCGAGCCGGCGCTCATCGGGGTGTTGTACGCCTGTTTTGCCGTGGTTGGTGCGGTTGCAAGCGACAACGCAGCGAGGGTTCGGGCTCGGTTCGGGCTTCGGGCCGCGCTGATCTGGCTCCCGGTCGTCGTCGCGCTGGCACTCGTCGTGCCGGCATTCCTCCCGCTGCTTGCCATTCCCGTGTTCGTGCTCGTGAAGGGTGTGTACGCACTGTCGAAGCCGCTCGTCAACCAGTACATCAACGACCGCGCTACGGCGACCGGCCGGGCGACCGTGCTGAGTGCGACATCGATGGGGTACGCGTTCGTGCGTGCACCGCTGCAACCGCTGGCGGGTGGCGTCGCGGACATCGTTGGCCCGCTGGCAACCGTCGCGGGACTCGGCGGCGTGTTTTTGCTCGGCGGACTGGCGCTGCTAGTCGTCTCGCGGCCGGTGGTCGTCGGTGAGCAGGTGGTGACAACCGAGTAGTGTCGTGTGACGTGCTGTTGTGAGCGTGTACTCGAGTTCCCCGTTCTGTTTCAGTTCTTGCGAGTCGTCTATAGATCAGTCCGCAGCGGCCGAGTTGGACGTAACGTATGAGCGCGTGGCGTTGACGAGCGCTTTCCGGTACGTGCTCGCGTCGGTTTCCTGGCCGAGATCGCGGAAACGGCGGCGAAATGCCATCGTATCGACGGCGGGTGCGTCCATCGCGGCCGCGTGCGCGAGGTCGTAGAGTCGGTGACTCTCGTCCGGACCCACGAGGTCGTGGCGCTCTGCAAGCGCAAGCGCGAACGCGGCGTTGACGGCCGTAATATCTGGATCGGCGCTCGCAGAGAGCCGTTGCAGCCCCGAACGGGATGGTGTTTCCGGCCGGTCCGCGACCGCTGTCGCGAGGCTGGACTCGAGAAAGGAGAGGAGTTTTTCGCCGGGGCCGACCGAGAGGGTGATGTCGTCGGCGTAGATATCCTTCATGTGGTTCGCGATCTGGTAGCAGTGAGAGAGTTGTCGGCGCTCGACGGACTTGCCTGCCAGCGCGAGATAGAGTACTTCCTCGGTGGATTGGGTGTGTGATGGGTGGTCTTCCTCGTATCTTGCCATGTGGGCGAACTCGTGGAGGGCGAGTTCACGGGCCATCGCGCTAGAGGCGGCCTGTCGTGAGATGTTGAGGACGTGGCGGTCCTCGTAGTGGCCGGCCCAGGTTCGCTCGTCTGGGTCATCGCGCAGGCGCACGTAGACCGGAAGCGAAAGATCGTGCTCGGTTTCGAAGAGGTCCCGGGCGCTGAGAAATGGGGAGGTTGGGCCCGGTCCCTGAATACGAAGATCCATGTGCAAGAATAGCAAGGGCTGGGGCGGTATGTCTCTTACGCTGGTTCCTGCTTCGTGTAAACCGGCTGGATCACCGCTGTTACAGTCTCCTATCTTAGTGCATGTTATTAACTCACGCAAAATGGATATTCACCGTTACGGGCGGGGATATGCGTCGGATTCTGCCGGCGACGAAACACTACCCTTTTGACCCCGCTAGCGGTAATGAGGGGTATATGGGCCGACGCAAGAAGATCGTCCAAGAGTGTGAACGGTTGATGGACGAACCGGAGAACATCCGGAACATCGCCATCGCCGCTCACGTCGACCACGGAAAAACGACCCTTTCTGACAACCTCCTCGCGGGTGCAGGCATGATCTCCGACGAGACTGCCGGCGAGCAGCTCGCGATGGACACGGAGGAAGACGAGCAGGAACGTGGGATCACCATCGACGCAGCAAACGTTTCGATGACCCACGAGTACGAGGACACCAACCACCTCATCAACCTCATCGACACACCAGGCCACGTCGACTTCGGTGGCGACGTGACCCGTGCGATGCGTGCCGTCGACGGTGCGCTCGTCGTCGTCGACGCTGTCGAGGGTGCCATGCCTCAGACCGAAACGGTCCTGCGCCAGGCACTCCGCGAGGGCGTCAAGCCGACCCTGTTTATCAACAAGGTCGACCGCCTGATCTCCGAACTGCAGGAAGGTCCCGAGGAGATGCAGCAGCGACTCGTCTCGGTCATCGGCGACGTCAACGAACTCATCCGCGGCATGACCGAGGATATGGACGACGTCGACGACTGGACCGTCTCCGTCGAAGACGGCACCGTCGGCTTCGGGTCTGCCCTCTACAAGTGGGGCGTCTCGATGCCGTCGATGCAGCGCACCGGCATGGACTTCGGCGACATCATGGAACTCGAGCGCAACGACGAGCGCCAGGAGCTCCACGACCGGACGCCGCTGTCGGACGTCGTGCTCGACATGGTCTGTGAGCACTTCCCGAACCCAGTCGACGCACAGCCACGCCGTGTTCCGCGTATCTGGCGCGGTGACGACGAGTCCGAACTCGCAGAGGGCATGCGCCTCGTCGACGAGTCCGGCGAAGTCGTCTTCATGGTCACCGACATCGGAATGGACCCACACGCCGGCGAAATCGCCTCCGGTCGTGTCTTCTCGGGCTCCCTCGAGAAGGGTCAGGAGCTGTACGTCTCCGGAACCGCGGGCAAGAACCGCGTCCAGTCCGTCGGGATCTACATGGGTGGCGAGCGCGAGGAAGTCGAAAACGTTCCTGCGGGGAACATCGCTGCCGTCACCGGTCTGCGCGACGCCATCGCCGGTTCGACCGTCTCTTCGATCGAGATGACGCCGTTCGAGTCCATCGAGCACATCTCTGAGCCCGTCATCACGAAGTCCGTCGAGGCACAGAACATGGACGACCTGCCAAAGCTCATCGAGACGCTGCGCCAGGTCTCCAAGGAGGACCCGACGATCCAGATTACCATTAACGAGGACACCGGTGAACACCTGATCTCCGGACAGGGTGAGCTCCACCTCGAGGTCATCACCCAGCGTATCGAGAAGAACCAGGGCATTCCGGTCATCACTGGTGAACCGATCGTCGTCTACCGCGAGCAGCCACAGCAGGCAAGCCCGGAAGTCGAGGGTATTTCGCCAAACCGTCACAACCGTTTCTACATCTCCATCGAACCGATGACGGACGACCTTGTCGAGACCATCCAGCTCGGCGAGGCATCGATGGACATGCCAGAGCAGGAACGCCGTGAAGCCCTGCAGGACGCCGGCATGGAGAAGGATGCATCCCAGAACGTCGAGCACATCCACGGGACCAACATCCTCATCGACGACACGAAGGGTATCCAGCACCTGAACGAGACGATGGAGCTCGTCATCGAAGGATTCGAGGACGCTCTCGACAACGGCCCGCTCGCAAACGAGCCGGTCCAGGGGACGCTCATCCGCCTGCACGACGCACGGCTCCACGAGGACACCATCCACCGTGGTCCGGCACAGGTTATCCCTGCAACCCGTAACGCGCTTCACAACGCTCTGATCCACGGCAAGATCAAGCTGCTCGAGCCGATGCAGGACGCCCGTATCGACGTGCCAAACGACCACATGGGTGCCGCCTCCGGCGAGATCCAGGGTCGTCGTGGCCGCGTCGACGACATGTACCAGGAAGGTGACCTCATGGTCGTCGAGGGTATCGCACCTGTTGGCGAGATGATCGGCTTCGCGAGCGACATCCGCTCCGCGACCGAGGGTCGTGCCTCCTGGAACACGGAGAACGCTGGCTTCGAGGTCATGTCCGACTCGCTCCAGCGTGAGAAGATCATGGAGATCCGCGAGCGCAAGGGCATGAAGCTCGAACTGCCGGAAGCGATCGACTACCTCTAAGACCGGTCCGGGGCTTCCCCCGCAGTCGATTGGCGTTCATTTTTCGGTCGACGACTATGATACGGTGAGCTGCTGCGCTGTCCTGTGCGCTGTTGCAACCTCGTCTGAGCTGTTGTGCTGCACCGACGATTCCGCTCAGTTACCGCTCATCCCAAGTGGTCTCTGTGATTGACCGAACGCATCGGACAACTGGAACATATGACGGGCGTCAGTCGATGTCTGCGCTTTTGCCGTTGCCGTTTTCAGCTCGGACGGTCGACTCGAGTACCATCCCCGTCAGGCAGTCAGCACTTTCGCGAAGAAGGGGACCATCGTACAGAGTGCGAGCAACGCGAACCACCACGGCGAGAGAACGATGATCATAGTGGCGAACCCGAGGCCGACGATTGAGGCAAGGAGTTTCTGTCTGAAGTCGATATACATACTCGAGTTGTGTCGTGTTTCGTCGTGTTTCGTCGTGTTACTTGATACGATACGACACGACTCCGTGTCTGTGGCCGCTTACTCTCGCTCACCCGACCCAAGCGCGCTCTCGCCGACCTTCTCGTGGCCCTCGATAACCTCCTGGCCACCCATGTACGGCTGCAGCGCCTCGGGCACCGTGACAGTGCCGTCCTCGTTCTGGTAGTACTCGAGTAGGGCCACCATCACTCGTGGCAGTGCGAGCCCGGAGGCGTTCAGCGTGTGGAGGTAGTCGGCCGATTCGTGGCGTTCTGGGCGGTAGCGCAGGCCGGCGCGGCGGGCCTGGAAGGCTTCGAAGTTCGAGGCCGAGGAGACCTCAAGCCAGCGGCCACCTTCGTCGGGGCCGTCGTCCATGTCGTCTGCGGGAGCCCAGATCTCGATGTCGTAGGTCTTGGCTGAGGCGAAGGTGAGGTCGCCGGTGCAGAGTTCGAGGATGCGGTAGGGGAGGCCGAGTTGCTGGAGTACCTCCTCGGCTTCCGAGAGCAGACCTTCGAGGCGGTCGTAGCTGTTCTCGGGTTCGACGAAGTTGACGAGTTCGACCTTGTTGAACTGGTGGACGCGGACGATGCCGCGAGTCTCAGTGCCGTGCTCGCCGGCTTCGCGCCGGAAGTTCGGGGTGTACGCCTGGTGTTTGAGCGGGAGGTCGTCTTTGAGGAGGATGTCGTCGGCGTACATGTTGGTGACCGGTACTTCGGCAGTGGGACAGAGCCAGAGGTCCTCGTCCTCGTATTCCTCTTCGTTGCTGCCGCCGAGTCGGTAGGCGTCGTCGGCGAACTTCGGGAGCTGGCCGGTGCCGCGCATCGATTTGCTGTTGACCGGCACCGGCGGCAAGAGGTCCACGTAGTCCTGTTCGCGGTGGACATCGAGCATGAACTGGATCAGCGCGTGCTCTAACCGTGCACCGTCGCCCTTGAGGAAGTAAAAGCCCGAACCCGTGGTCTTCGCGCCGCGAGCCTCGTCGATGATGTCGAGGTCTTCGCCGAGGTCGTAGTGGGGGACAACCTCGTCGGGAAGGGCACGCATGTCGTCGAAGCCCCAGCGCCGGTCCTCGACGTTGTCGCCCTCGTCCTCGCCGACGGGAACGCTCTCGTCGGGAAGCTGTGGGATTTCGAGCAGTCGCTCGTCGAGTTCATCGCGGAGTTCGGTGGCCTCGGCTTCGACGTCCTCGATCTCGGCTTTGAGTTCCTTTGACTCCGCGATGGCTTCCTTACGTTCCTCGTCCTTTCCGTCGGCCACGAGTTCGCCGATCGTGTCCGTAATCTCGTTTCGCTTGTGGCGGAGTTCGTCGCCGCGAGCTTTCAGTTCACGCCATCGCTCGTCCGTCTCGAGAAGGTCGTCGAGGTCGATGTCGGTGCCCCGGTTCTCGAGTGCCTCGCGAACGGCCTCGGGCTGTTCGCGAAGCGTCGTTTGATCGATCATTGCCCGTGGGTTCTTTGTGGCCGTCCAAAACCGTATCGGAAGGCGTCGTCGGTTGCGTCTGTCGCCGTGGTTGTTGTTCCCTGCCCGTTGGTTGCCGTCCGTCGTTTATTGTCCGCCGTTCGGAACGAACCCGTCCCACGCGGGAAACGTTTTTTTCGACGCGGCGGGTTTGTCGACGTATGGACCCGTTCGAGGGGGAAGCGGCGGTACCGATCGAGTACGAGCCACGGAGCGTCAAGGACGTCCTCGTCGAGATGAAGGACACAGCGGAGCTGCTGATCGACCTCTCGTACTCGGCGGTGCTCCACCGCAACGAGAACCTCGCGCGGGAGGTGCTCCGGCTCGAAGAGCGCATGGACGTACTCGAGTTACAGGCGCGCATGAGCCTCATGCTGGCCGTCCGGAATCCGGACGATGCAGAGCAACTTGCGCCGGTGCTCGGCATCGTTGCCGCGGCGGGAGATATCAGCGACGCGGCTGGCGATATCGCGAAGATCGTCCTGGAGGAGGTCGGTCTTCCAGAGGCGATGCGCGCGGCGTTGCCCGAGGCGACCGAGACGCTCGTCCGCGGTGTCGTCGCATCCGATTCGGAGTACGCCGGGCGCACGTTGGTCGATATCGACCTCGAATCCGTAACTGGTATCCGGGTGATCGCGCTCCGGCGCGGTGACGAGTGGCTGTTGAACCCCGGTCCGGAGACGCAGATCGAGCGCGATGACGTCGCGCTCTTGCGTGGCCCCGAACCGGCAGTCGATGGGGTCTACGAGACGCTAACTGGCGAGCCCTACGAGTCACCGGTGATCGATGCGGCAGATATTGAGGATCTGGAGCGAGCGGTCGACACGATCGTCCACATGAAGAACCTCTCGGAGCTCGCGGTCGACCTTGCCTACAGCAGCGTGCTGTTCGACAGCGAAGGGCTCGCAGAAGAGGTTCGCAACCTCGAGGTCGAGGTCGACGCGATGGAGTCGCGTTTCGAGGCGTGGACCCTTCGGGCCGCCGCGGATGCCGACGATCCGGTCGTGCTTCGCGGCCTGATCCAGCTCGGGAGCAGCACGGAGGTTATCAGCGACGCGGCAGTCGACATTAGCGAGGGTGTGCTGCGGGATCTGGAGGTGCATCCGGTCGTCCAGATGGCAGTCGAGGAAAGTGACGAGATCATCACCCGCGTCGTGGTCGAACCCGGGAGTAGACTCGACGGGGCGACCGTCGTCGGCGGTGTGCCAGACACGGAGTCGACGATGTCGATCATCGCGATTCGCCGTCCTGAAGAAGGCTGGTTGCTCGTCGGCGACACCGACACCGAACTCGAGGCGGGTGACGTGTTGATCTCGAAGGGGACGCGGACGGCGGCGGAGGCGTTCGACGATCTGTCACAGGAGCACGAGCGGACGCCGTAGCAACGCACCATGACGTTGACCTTCGTGTGGGGTAGAAGCCGATAACCAGCGCCGAGAGGCCGCCGGCGATTAAAAGCCGATAACCAGCGCCGAAACGCCGATGAAGATGATCATCCCGAAGACGTCGACGACGTTCGTGACGATCGGAATCGTCGTGTCGTCGGGGTCGATCCCCATCCTGTAAGAGGCGTACGTCGCCGCGAAACTGAAGACGATCGCGATAACCGCGACGGACAGCCCGCTCGTCAGCGAAATCACGAGCAACATCCACAGTGGTAATGCCCCACCGATGAGTTGTCCGAGTAGCCAGGCACCCACCGCAAGCGCGGTGAATACGCTGAATGCGAGGGCGAGAATCGCGAGGATGTTCGCCCAGAGCTCCCGGTCTCGGGGATCGAAATCTGTCATTCCCAGGTGGAATCGAGAGGTAAGCCGCGAACTCAGAATTGCACCGAGATTTCCGCCCATGTCGACCATCGTCGGGACCATCACCGCGAGCAGCCCGTACTCAGTGAGCATCTCCTCGGCGTCTTCGAGTGTGATCCCCGCTGCGAGGACGATAATCGAGAGGACGATCAACAGCGGGAACATGTTCCTGACGATGCTGCGCGTCTCCCACGAGCCGAGCGAGCCTTGGCCCTGCGGGACGACCATCAGACGATCACCTCGACGACGCCGATCGCGAACAGCAAGAAGAGCATCCCGAAGATGTCACCAAGGGTGGTCACGATCGGTCCGACGAGGTTGTCCGGATCGTAGCCGTACTTGTAGCCCGCGAAGATCAGCGCGAGCAGCCCGAAGATGAGGATAACCGAGGTCAACACGCCGGCGACGAGCATGATTCCGACGAGTTCGTACAGTGCAGCAGACTCCCAGCCGAGCACTTGCAGTGCCAGCCAGCTGACGACGCCGATGACGACCGAAATGCCGATGCCGTTGATAAACGATGCGATGACGGCGTTGACGAGTCGCTCGTCCCATTCGAACCGCGGTTCGATCAGTCCCTGGTGGAGCCCACTCGAGATGCGCCCGCCGAGAGCACCGTAGACGTTCCCTCGGGTTGCAAGAAAGACGGGGACCATCACGAGCAAACCGGGAAAGCGCTCGACGCTCTCGAGCATTCCCTCAAGGACGAGGCCAGCGAACAGGCCGCCCCCGAGCGCGATGAGGAGAATTGGCATCGCCTCACGATAGATCGACCAGATGTCGCCGCGAACGCTCATATCAGTTTATCACTCAGTCGTCTGTTAAACGTATCGGGACCGGTAGCCTGGAACGTAGCAGCAGTCACCATGGAACGTATAACCACTGCTAGTTTGGGCACTTTCTGACGTCGGTATCACTGTACGTGGCTTCGTCGTGCGGTTATACCACATACTTGGTCTCAAAGGGAAACTGTTTTGACAGGTCTAATAATTTTGCACCGTATGCTGGATACCAACCACAGCAATCGATACGGAATCGAAACTGCGATCGCCGATGCTGCCGTTGCCGACGGTATCGAACGCCGTCGGACACTTGAGGAACTCGTGCTCGACCTGCTCGAAGGCGAATTTGCAGGCGTTATTCGGTCTCACGTCCGGGGGGAAGTCTATGGGGGCTGCTGAGAGCACCGCCGAGTTCCACGCGGACCGCGTCTACGACGTAACCGACGAGGAGTACGTCGCCGTTACCCAGGAAACGTTCGTCGGTCCCGCAATCGATGAGTTTCGTCACTTCGAACCGATCGACGACGAAACGACCGTCTATTATCTCTACGTCACCGACAACTCCGGCCGGCTAGTCGGCGTCATGTCCCTTCGGGAACTGCTCAACGCCCCGGAGGACGATGTCGTCGAGGAGCACATGCATACTGACCTCGTGACGATCGACGCTGATGCTGACCCCGAGTACGCAGCCGACGAGATGGCTGATCGGGACTTTCCGGCACTGCCGGTTATCGACACCGACGATGTCCTGATCGGCGTTCTCCGCACCGACGACATGCTCGACGTCGTCGAGGAGGAGGCCACCGAGGACATCATGAAGAGCGCCGGCTTCTCGTTTGCCGACGTCGAGAGTTCCCGGAGTTCGGCGATCCTCGAGTCCTCGATCCCGAAGATCCTCCGGTTGCGACTGCCGTGGCTAATCGTCGCGCTGGCCGGCGGTCTGATGGCCGGCGGCGTCATCGAGCGGTTCGAGGACACGCTTGAAGCCGTCGTCGCGCTCGCCTTCTTTGTCCCGGTAATCATGGACATGGGTGGGAACGTCGGCACGCAGGCGTCGACGATTTTCGTCCGTGGCCTCGCACTCGGTCACATCGACGACCGGAACGCGATGCGTCACTTCGCCCGTGAGGGGCTAATCGGCCTCCTCATCGGGCTGATCATCGGTGGAATCGGTGCCGGTGCGGCGTATGTCTGGCAGATCGACGAACCGTACGCACTCGAGTTGGCGACGGTCGTCTTCGTCGGCCTCGTCACCGTCTGTGTGGTCGCGTCGGTCGTCGGCTACGTCATCCCGTGGATTATGAACAAACTCGGCTTCGACCCCGCGGCGGCGTCGGACCCGCTGATCACGACGGTCAAAGACATCACCGCGCTGCTGATCTACTTCGGACTGGCGGCGGTGCTGCTGAGTGAACTGATCTAGGCCATCGCCCCTGCAGGGGCGCTCTTAGCGACGTACATTTTTTGGAACTGCCGTCGTAGTCGTCGTATGACCGAGCACATCCTCGTCCCAGTCGATGGCTCCCGGCCAGCGACGGCGGCACTCGAGTACGCCCACGAGCGCTTCCCCGAGGATCGACTGACGGTGTTGTACGTCGTCGATCCGATGGCGGACTACAGCCGCGAACGGTCGTATCCGGGGTATACGTCGGACGACGAGTTCAAGACGGAACACGAGAAGGGGGAAGCGGTACTCGAGACGGCGCGCGAGCGACTGCCGGACGACGCGACCGTCGAGATTGCACTCGAGGCCGGCAAGCCACCGAGAGTGATTGTCGAGTACGCAGACGACCACGATGTCGACGCAATCGTCATCGGGAGCCATGGACGGGCAGGTGCTGTACGGTATCTCCTCGGCAGCGTTGCAGAACAGGTCGTTCGCCGGGCTGCGGTACCGGTCACCATCGTTCGTGGTTCGCCTGAGGACGAGAGCTGACGGTGTCTGAAACGCCAGTTGCTGGATTCCTCGTACCGGCTGTGTCGGGAGCACAACTGGTCGCTCGGTACTGATTCTGCGGTCGCGGTGGGTTCGTCGTACCCGAGTCCGGGCCGTGCGGTTAGACGACGGCGAGGACCACCCACGCGAGGCCGATGCCCGCGAGCGAGAGGGCGAGGTTGACGACCGCGTTCGCGACGGCGAGCAGTTTGTCGCCGCGCTCGTAGAGCTGGACCGTCTCGACCGAAAAGGACGAGAACGTCGTGAACGCACCGCAGATACCGACACCCAGCAGCTGAATCACTGATTCGCTTGCGCCCGCGAACGTCGCGAGCGCGAAGACGAAACTCCCCACGACGTTGACGAACAGCGTCGGCCAGGGGAACCGGTCACTCGAGAGTTGCTGGTACACAGCATACCGCAGCATCGCGCCGATTGCGCCGCCGGTGCCGACGATGTGTGCCGGTTCGGGGTCGATGGCGACGAGGTCGGTAGTGAGTGCTAGTGCCAGCGCCAGTATCGGAAATCCGCTCACGCCGTCTCACCTCCGGCCGCTGTGGCTTCGGGACTGCGAACCCGACGGGCGAGTTCGCGGCTCGCGAGCACGCCGGCGAAGCCGAGTCCGTAGTTGCCGACGACGATGGCGGCAAGCAGGAACGGATCGGCGGCGAGCGCCGTCTGGAGTGCGAACGTGCTGTAGGTCGTCAGCGACGAGAGAAAGCCAGTCGTGAAGACGAGCCGCGACTTCCGCTCGACGATTCCTGAGTATTGGGCCTCGTAGGCGATAAAGCCGAGCGCGACACAGCCCAGAACGTTGACGAGCAAAACCGCAACGACATCCGGGAAGAGCCCGATCGCGAAGAATCGGAGATTCGCGCCGGCGAAGCCGCCGATGCCGACCAGTGCAAGCGTTTCGAGCCGAACGAGGGGGTGAGAGTGGGTTCCTGCCATGGCTACCGAAGCAGGGACCGTCAGCCGGCCGTGGGTCCAGACAGAACGCGCAGGATGGATCTGACCATCCGAACAGCGGATCGCGCGCACAGTCTACCCACAGCGCCAGCAGTTGGGTCAGGCGGGCCCCATCGCCCGGTGTCTAGCACACCCTTCTCACAGCCACCCAATGAGCGTTGTGGAACTGTGAGCAGGGGTGTACTCGAGTCCGGTTCGGAGTCTGCATCACCAGCGACCACGAAGGAAAGATCCAAGTTTAGACTCGTTCTAAAACAGCTATGGTCGAGTCCGTCGAGGAACGACGCGGGTTTGCGCGAGCGTCGTGGGCAAACGTGCTTGGCAACGCGGCGAAGATAATCGTCGAGGGAGCGGCGGGGCTGTTGTTTGGCAGCGTCGCGTTACTGGCCGACGCCGCTCACTCTGTTGCGGACCTCGTCGCGAGTATCGTCGTCCTCGTCTGGGGCCGCAGTTCGTTCGACGAGCCCGACGACACGCACCCCCACGGCCACGATCGGATTGAGCCGCTGACGGCGCTATTCGTCGGTGCGGTGATCGCGCTTCTCGGGCTGAACTTACTCTATAGCTCCGTCGAGGGGCTGCTCGTCGGTGTTGACGTTCAGTTTAGCCCGCTGTTGCTCGCCGCGCTCGCGTTCGCAATCGTCGACATGTACCTTGTCTACCGCTACACCGAGGCGATCAACGAACACCTGCAGTCGACCGCACTTGAGGCGCTCGCGACTGACTGTCTGAACGATATCTACACCTCTTTCGCTGCCGTGGTCGGCGTTATCGGTGTCCTGCTCGGCCAGCCGTTGCTTGACCCGCTTGCCGGCGCGCTCGTCAGCGTGTTGGTCGTCTACCAGGGCGTCGAGATTGGTCGTGAGAACATCGGCTACCTCATCGGTGCCGCACCGACACCTGAGAAGCGCGAGGCGGTAACCGCAGTGCTTCGTGATCATCCTGCTGTACACGGAATGCACGACCTGACGGTCTTCTACGACGGGCCCGTCCTCGAGGTCGAAGTCCACGTCGAGGTCGACGGCGATCTCCCACTCCGGAAGGCTCACGACATCGAGTCCGATTTGGTCGACGAATTGCGGGCGTTGGAGGACGTCGGTGACGCGCACGTCCATCTCGACCCGTCGGGGATCGGGGAGTGGAAGGATCAGGTGGACGAGGTCGACCTGTAGCGGGAGTTGGTTCCACCAGGAACGGCGGGCTTGCTATGATACGTGCTTTTATCTCGTCGGCGGACGCGCTTCCGATATGGCTATCGGAGACGTTCGTGAGGTGACGGTTGGCGACTGCTCGGATCTGTACTACGTGGATACCGGAATGTTCGAGATTGATGAGTTCGGTGCCGTCTACATCCTTGATGACGAGCGGCCAGCAATCGTCGAGACCGGCGTCGGTACCAACTACGAGCTGGTCCTTGACGCGCTCGCAGAGCTCGATATCGCGCCAGAGGATGTCGCGGTCATCACCGTCACCCACATCCACCTCGATCACGCGGGCGGTGCAGGACTGCTCGCAGAGGCCTGCCCGAACGCCGACGTATACATCTCCGGTGCCGGTGCGAGCTTGCTCGCCGACCCCGGCAAACTCGTCGCTGGGACGAAAAACGCCGTCGGCGACCAGTGGCAGTACTACGTCCAACCGGCATCGATCCCCGAAGACCGGATCGTCGAACTCGAAGATGGTGACGTGATCGACCTCGGTGAGCACGAACTGCGCGTCCACGCTGCCCCTGGCCACGCGTTCCATCAGGTAGTCTTCGAGGACCCTGCGAACGACGCCGTCTTCACCGGCGACGCGGCGGGGATCTGGATTCCCGACCACGAGGAGATCGTCGAGACCTCACCGCCCTCTGACTTCGATTTGGAGCAGTGTCTCGCAGACACTCGAACAATCGCCGACATCGACCCTGACGTGCTCCTCTACACTCATTTCGGCCCCCGATACGTCGGCGACGATGCCGAGCGGGTACTCGAGGAGTACGCCACTGTCCTCACCGAGTGGGTGAACGCGGTCGAGGCGAAACGGGACGAACTGGCTGACGACGAACTCATGGATCACTTTGCGGCTGCAACCGATCACGGTGACGCCTGGAACGATGAAAAGGCAAGCGCCGAGGCGGCGATGAACGTCCGCGGCACCATCGGCTACCTTGACGACCGGGAGTGAACCGCGAGCGAGAGGTGGCGTCTCTCGAACGAACTTGCCGGCGCTGTCGACAGATCGGCGGCAACAGCTTCTCCAGCATGAATAAACGGAAATTATACTGAAATTAGTTTCATCACGTTTTATCGCGTGGGCGTCACTCTCATTGTACATATGAACTGGCGGGACGCCGAACGCGAGTACGACGACGAGGTGATCGGGACGACGACACTCGGACGGATGTTCGAGGAGACGGCCGAACGGAACACGAATCGGCCGGCCCAGCGCTACAAGGGTGGCGTTTACGATCGCTCGCTCACCGACGGCGTGCTGCCGGCGGCCGATCCAGGTTCGTTTAACGCGATTTCCTACGCCGAGATGCGCGACATCGTCCGCAACCTCGCCGCCGGCTTTCGCGCCCTCGGCGTCGAGTCGGGCGACCGGGTCGGCATCTTCAGCAACACCCGCATGGAGTGGGCGCAGACTGACTTCGCGCTCCTCGGTGCTGGCGCAGTCGTCACCACAGTCTACACGAGTTCCTCGCCCGACCAGGTCTCCTATCTGCTCGACGACCCCGACGCGGACGGCGTCGTCGTCGAGAACCAGGAACTCCTAGAGCGCGTGCTCGCCGTCGAGGATGAACTGGCACTCGAGTTCATCGTCTCGATCGATGAACTCGACGGGTACGATGACCGGGAGGACATTCTAACGCTCGCGGAACTCCACGACCGCGGCGCTGGGGCGTTCGACGAAGATGCCTACCAGGAGTGGGTCGACGAGCCCGAGATGGACGATCTGGCGAGTCTGATCTACACGAGCGGGACGACCGGGAAGCCAAAGGGCGTCCAGCTTACCCACAGCAACTTTCGCTCGAACGTCAACCAGATCCGCAAGCGTTTCGCGCCGCGGCCGGACCGCGACGACGACGTGCCGGTGATCGATTCCGAAAGCCAGGCGATGTCCTACCTGCCGCTGGCACACGTCTTCGAGCGGACGGCGGGCCATTTCCTGCTGTTTGCAAGCGGTGCCTGCGTCGCCTACGCCGAGAACCCGGACACGCTGCAGGAGGACTTCAGCACTGTTCAGCCGAACACGGCGACCAGCGTCCCTCGCGTCTACGAGAAGATCTACGACGCGATCCGCGAGCAAGCAAGCGAATCGTCGGTCAAGAAGCGTATCTTCGAGTGGGCGACAGACGTGGGCGTCGAGTACCAGCAAGCGGACTCACCCGGCCCGATTCTAAACGCGAAGCGTGCGCTCGCGGACAAACTCGTCTTCTCGACGGTCCGCGAGGCGCTGGGCGGCGAGATCGAGATTCTGATCAGCGGTGGTGGCAGCCTCTCGCCCGAACTCTGTCGGCTCTACCACGCGATGGGCCTGCCTATCTTCGAGGGCTACGGCCTGACGGAGACCTCACCGGTCGTCGCGGTCAACCCGCCCGAGGAGCCAAAGATCGGCACGATCGGCCCGACGGTGGTCGATGCCGACATCTCGATCGACGAAAGCGTCGTCGACCAGGACGCCTTCGACGATCCGGGTGCGGTCGGCGAACTCCTTACCCGCGGGCCGAACGTGACACAGGGCTACTGGAACAAGCCCGCGGCGACCGATCGGGCGTTCACCGAGGCCACACAGTCGGACGGGAGTACCACCCTGACGGACTCACCTGAGGATGTGAATGAGGACGAGGACGCTGACGACCAGTGGTTCCGCACCGGTGACGTCGTCCACCTGCGCGACGACGGCTACATCGAGTTCCGCGACCGTGTCAAGCAACTTCTCGTCCTCTCGACCGGCAAGAACGTCGCGCCAGGTCCGATCGAGGACGCCTTCGCCGCGAGCGAGGTCGTCGAACAAGCGATGGTCGTCGGCGACGGTGAGAAGTTTATCGGCGCGCTGCTCGTCCCGAACATCGAACACATCCGCGAGTGGGACGACGAGAACGGTCTCGACCTGCCTACCGATCTCGAGTCGCTCTGTGATGACGAGCGCGTCCGCGAGTACGTCCAGCGGGAGGTCGACCGTGCGAACGAGGACTTCGAGAAACACGAGACGATCAAGCAGTTCGAACTCGTTCCCCAGGAGTTCACCGAGGAAAACGAGATGTTGACGCCGACGATGAAGAAGAAGCGCCGCGTCATCATGAACCGGTTCGAAAACCGCGTCGACCGGATCTACGACGAGTCGTAGAGCGGTCGTTCCTAGGGCCACCACCGCACTCCAGCCATCGATCGCCACGCTTCGTTTGGCGCGCTTCAAATCAGCTCTTCTGCTCTGTTTGTCCGAACACGTTCGCGAAACGCCGGTCTCTCTCGAGTGTCGGTCGCCTAAAACGATGCACTTTTCAGTAGTTAGGCTAGCCTAAAACATGAACAGACGGCATCTGTTCGGTGACCTATGAGCAACGAGACGCACTCGCAACCTTCCTCCCAATCGACGCCCGAGGCGCGAACAGGCCGGTCCGCCGCGCGCGAATCCGGTGACACCGGTCAGCTCGCCGACGCTGCCGTCCACTCCGGCCCGCAGTCAACCGACGCCGCCGACGGCCACTCGAGTCCCACTGCTGACGACGGCGGGGTACACTCGAGTCGACTCGTCGGCGATACCCTCGCGATCGGCTATCCGACGACCGAGGAGCCGGTTGTCGAGGTCGATCGGATCGACCTTCCGGCGGGCGAGATCACGGCGCTCGTCGGGCCGAACGGGAGTGGCAAGTCGACGCTGCTGAAGGCGCTGGCTCGCCAGCACGCACCCGAGCACGGCACTGTCCTCCTCGACGGCGACGACATCGATGATTTCGATAGCAAGCCCTTTGCCCGCCGCGTCGGGATGCTTTCCCAGGAACACGAGTCGCCTGGTGGGATGACCGCCGAGGAACTGATCTATTACGGGCGGTATCCGCACATGGGGTTTTTCGATGCGCCGACTGAGTCCGACGAGGCGGCAGTCGAGCGGGCCATCGACCTCGCGGGCGTCGACCACCTGCGCGAGGAGGAGGTTGGCAACCTGAGCGGTGGCCAGAAGCAACTCGTCTGGATCGCCATGGTGCTTGCCCAGGAGACGGACGTGCTCTTGCTCGACGAGCCAACGACGTATCTCGACCTCCAGCATCAGCTACAGGTGATGGAGCTCGTCCAGACACTCAACGAAGAGCGCGGCGTGACAGTAGGGGTCGTCCTGCACGACATCTCGCAGGCCGCTCGCTACGCGGACAACCTCGTCGCGCTCAAGGATGGTTCCGTCTTCGACTGGGGGCCGCCGGACGAGGTCGTCACCGACGACCTCCTCGAGACGGTCTTCGGCGTCGTCGCGACCGTCGGCTACGGCGAGAACGGGCCGACGATCATGCCCCACCATCCGGTCGAGCAGTAAGGACACAGGATCGCTACGACTCCGTGACGACAAAAAATAGCGATTCTGGCGAACGACGTTTCAAACGCGGTAGTGGCCTGTATACTCAGCTGTATACGGTCCTTCGTTTCCGACGAACGCGTAGTAGTCACCAGACTCTTCAACCTCGAAGGTAACTGACCCTTGTCCGTCTGATTCCTCCGTACAGATGATGTCACCGTCGGCTGTCATAATACCGAGACAGAGATCAGAGTCGGCGGCGTCCCATGACACGTCAACAGTTAGCGTTTCCCCGGGAGCGAGTGAATGCGTGCCGTACGCAGTCGCCTCTCCTGGGTCAATCGTTCCGTCGATGTCGTACGTTGCAGCCGGACCGACATCGGCCACACTATCGACTTCGTCGGTCGTCACGTCGAATTCGTCAGAAGCGGTCGTCCTGTTGTCGTGCGTTTCGGGATCGAGCGCCGTCGGCTCGGTGTCGTCCGAACGCAGCACTATCGAATCATCGGCAGACGTGTTCTCGTCGGCGGTAACCGTCACCGACAGTTCCTCGAACTCGGTCTCATCGATCTGTTCGAGCGTGAACTCGTCTCCGTGTTCCACCTCAGCATCGTCCGCATCGACGAGTTCGACGTCGACGTCGATACCATCCGTCGCAGCGACACCACCGCCGCTGAGCGCAATCGCAACCATCGCCACGAGTGCGAGCGCAATCGGGAGTCGGTTTCGTTTCATCGTTGTTATGTGATTGTCTTCGAGACCGGTTCGGAACGGGCTACAGCAGTCTGTGATACCGTTTCGACACTGCTCGTCGTCTCGTCGTTCCGAACCGACCTCGAACGAGTGTTGAGAGAAACACCTGATAATCACCCGTTGGAAAGCCGTTTCGGAACGGCTAAAATACTCATTACAGTTGTTGTAACACCGAGTTCACAGAAGGAACACGACGTTGCCCATCCCTCGACGTTTTCGCTCGACGAGGTCTTTACTCTCCAGTCGATCGAGTTTCCGACTGACTGTTGCTTTCGAATGGTCCGTTTGCTCGACGATGAGGCGCTGCTCCAGCACACCGTCAGCGTCGAGTATCTGTTCGTAGATGTCTCGTTCTGCCTGGGAAAGTTTCGCCGCGGTCGTTTCCCACTCGTGTTTTCGACGTTCGAGGAGGTCGTCAGACGCCGCTATCGAACCAGGTTCATCTTCACCTCTCGTCGATCTTGTAGTGGTCTCCGCGCCGTCTTCCGATGGTGTCCGGGTCGTTCCTGCCAGCCAGTCGAGAAACAGGTAGGCACTGCTCGCACCGAGGACGAACGACGTACCGAGGATGACGCCGACGTCACGATAAGAGAAAAAGCCGGGGAGTTGCGTCGTCTCCGAACCCGTGCCGTCCACAGAAACGACGACCGGTGACGGATGTGCTAACTGCAACCCCAGCACGACCGACGCGACGACGACCGTCGCCGCTACCAACCCGGGACCGAGGCGTGTGCGTAACTTCATCGCTCGTGGCTGATGGTTGCCCCCAGTATAGTTATAAGACTGAGGATTTCACGGTTCGTATGAGTCAGCCGATAGATTTTGGCGAGAGAGGACATATACTGTTGCTATAGCCAAAATGAAACAAGATGAAACAAACACGAAACACGAGTGAAATACGCTGAAACAAATAACTACATAGTATTTCACGCAGAGTCACCGACCACGTCACGAGAACGAACTACCCGACGATGAGAGAAATTCCGCTCCGGTCGATTCTTCGCGGCCGTTCGCCTCGAGTACTGAGTTTACTCCGTGTCGGCGCAGTGGTCGCGCTGGTCCTCTCGAGTGTGAGTCTCGGTGTCAGCGTCGGTATCGATGGACCGATCGACCGAACTCCTGCAGCAGAAGTTCAGGTAACGAACGAAAGCGTTTCACTCGAGTCCGAAACGCTCACCGAACCTGTCGACGTACACACGATGTCGGGCACGACAGACGAACAGATCAGTATCGCCCGAGACGGCGAGACTCTTGCGATTACGGTCGAGTCGCCACCGATCAACGAAAGCGCGTTCGAAGGCGAGCCAATAGCCCCGAACGAAACGCACGTACAGGACATCGTTCGAGCCAACGAGACCGTACAGTCACTCATCGACAACAGTAGCGACCACGATCTCTCGACACGGATAGCGGTTGATCTGTCGTACGAGGGCGAACGAGAACCCGTGTCCGTAGAACGGGGCCAGCCAGCGTTCGACGTCACTACAACCAGTGAAAACGAAATCCGTATCCGGCAAACAGCGCCAACAGCTCTCGATACTATCACTGCAACGCTGATTCTCCAGGACGATGGACACGCAACGACAACTGCAGTGACGGTCGATACAGTGAACGAGACGGTGACCGACATCACTGCAACTCCGTCGGAACGTCCTGTCGCTCACGGTGACGCAAGTCAGTGACGGACTGGTGTGGACGAAACGAAGCGGTTCCTTCTGGCGGAGAGCACCGGAGACAGTCAGGTAGTCGTCCAGCGGCCACCGCCGGAGTCCGAATCGCTCAAGTACGACAGTCGTGTATCACGTATCGTGTCGAAGCAGGTCCAGCAGGTCGAAACCATCTTCTGCCACGAAACCGGCGGCGACTACCTGATCGTCGTCCAGCGCGACGGCAAACGGCTGTTCCGGGCAAAGCTCGGACTCTCCGAAACTTCCGCCGGGCCCCGCCCCGCGAAGTTCCGTCTCAAGGACGGCTCGAGCGAGGAGCCACGCCAACCCGACGAGTTCGTCGAACTCGCACGCCGCGCGAAGCGAATTCGGATTTCAGAGCAGACATCCCACACAGGCCGTGAGGAACTCCTCGAGATGCTGTCTGGCTACCAGCTCGAGGAGAAGGCCAAGGCCGTTCGGACCTGTCGTTACTGCGCCTCCGCGGGCCGTTACTCACCGATCACGACCGACACGGCGGTCAAAGACGACGAAGACTGGATCTGCCAGGACTGTGCCCGCCAGGAACTCGAGCGCCAGCTATCGTACTCCGGCGGCGGCAAGGTCACGGGCGCTGCGAAAGACCGACTCGAGGACCTCATGATCGAAGTACAGGACTTAGATCGGATCGTCAACCTGCTGCAGGGCCAACTCGACCCCGATCTAACGAAGTTCGATACCATCTCCGCGACGACCGACGAGGTCGACCCCGTCCGGGTCGACTCGCTGAACCTCCATCCCGGCCTGCAGAACCTGCTCGAGGACCGGTTCGAAACACTGCTCCCAGTCCAGAGCCTCGCCGTCGAGAACGGCCTCTTCGACGGTGATGACCAGATGGTCGTCTCCGCAACGGCGACTGGGAAGACGCTGGTCGGCGAGATGACCGGAATCAACCGCGTACTGAACGGCAAGGGGAAGATGCTCTTTCTCGTCCCGCTCGTCGCACTCGCGAATCAGAAACACGAGGACTTCAAAGACGAGTACGGCGACCTCGTCGATGTCTCCATCCGCGTCGGTGCCAGCCGCATCGCCGACAACGGCAACCAGTTCGACCCCAACGCCGACGTTATCGTCGGCACCTACGAGGGCATCGACCACGCCCTCCGCACCGGCAAGGACATGGGCGACATCGGCACCGTCGTCATCGACGAGGTCCACACCCTCAAAGAAGACGACCGCGGCCACCGTCTCGACGGCCTCATCTCGCGGCTCAAACACACCTGCGAGCAACGCGCCACACGCCGCGACGACTACCAGGGTGCCCAGTGGGTCTACCTCTCCGCAACCGTTGGCAACCCGAAGCAACTCGCGACCGCACTCGAGTCCACCCTGATCGAGTTCGAGGAGCGCCCAGTTCCCATCGAGCGCCACGTCACATTCGCCGACGGCCAGGAGAAGGTCCGCGTCGAGAACAAACTCGTCAGACGCGAGTTCGATACCGAGTCTTCGAAGGGGTATCGCGGCCAGACGATCATCTTCACGAACTCCCGGCGACGGTGTCACGAAATCTCGCGGAAACTCGAATACTCCTCAGCGCCGTACCACGCGGGCCTCGATTACAAGCGCCGCAAGAAGGTTGAGCGCCAGTTTGGCGACCAAGATCTCGCGGCGGTCGTGACGACGGCGGCGCTCGCAGCGGGTGTCGACTTCCCTGCTTCGCAGGTCGTCTTCGACTCGCTGGCGATGGGGATCGAGTGGCTCTCCGTACAGGAGTTCCACCAGATGCTCGGGCGCGCGGGGCGGCCGGACTACCACGACAAAGGGACGGTGTACGTTCTTGTCGAGCCCGACACCGCGTATCACAACTCGATGGAGATGACGGAGGACGAGGTGGCGTTCAAGCTGCTCAAGGGCGAGATGGAGTCGGTGATGACTCACTACGACGAGAGCGCGGCGATCGAGGAGACGCTCGCGAACATCACTGTCGGGGGGAAGGCAACGAAGGCGCTCAACGACCGCATGCTGGGCGACGTGCCGACGAAGCACGCGGTCGGCAAACTGCTCCAGTACGACTTCATCGATGGCTTCGAGCCGACGCCGCTGGGGCAGGTCGTGACTGAGCACTTCCTCGATCCAAGCGAGGCGTTCACGCTGCTCGATGGTATTCGGAAGGACGCCCATCCGTACGAGCTCGTGGCGGATATCGAGCTTCGCGACGAGGAGTTGTAGCGTCGGTTGACTGGCGGCTCATTGCTCAGTTTGTACACTGGCTCGTCGATTTGCCTACTCGCCAGTATAGCGGGTTCAACAGTGGGCAGCAGTAACGGGACATTGTGAGGGGCGGGCGACGGCTGAGGGCCGACGGTCAGTTTCAGAATCCGTTGTCGGATTCGTTCAGGGAACGAACGCGATGCCGAACATCGACAACAGGATGACGAGCAGCGAGCCGGGGAAGCCGCCGATCGCGACGATTGCGAGCGCGATCGGAGTGATTGCAACGGAGAGTCCGAAGACGGCTTGGGCCAGAAAGAGGACGATGAGGCCGACGACCGCGTTGACGATGAAGGGGCGGACCGTCTGGATGATGGTCGTTGCACCGATGAGCGCAGCAAGAACGAGGACCAAGAGGAGGATTTCGAGTCCTGTAACCATGATCGACTCTAGTGTCGCAGGGAACAAAACCGTTCGGAACAGAACGAAACCCTTTATGCAGTGCACCCGAAAGAAGGAGGTACGGGATCGTGGGTTAGCCTGGTATACTTCGGGCCTTGGGTGCCCGTGACCCCGGTTCAAATCCGGGCGATCCCATACCGCGATTAAGTTTTTCGGTGGGTTCTACACCTTGTAGTTGCTTCTCACCCTCCCTCCAGCCAGCCCGGACCGACGCGGGGCCCTCTAACGGGTCCCGCGAGGTCCGTTGGCCATTCAGTGCTCTTGAATTCATCCGGGCTTCGTCGCTGTACTCGACCAGTAGCGAAGCAACTGATCTTGAAGTCCAGTCTGCTCTGGAGGGACCGCGATGACCGACTGATCTCAGTTCGTCGCGTACGTGTACTCAGTGTAACGCGGACGCGATCGAGCTCCGTTACTCGAGTCACGGTGCCGATCGGGAATGTCGTGCCTGCCACTACACTCCTGTCCTCGCTTCGGCCAGAGAGAAGCGTGAGGGAGTTCCCGGAATGAAACCGGTCAAACGACGTTGACTGACGGGGGACGCAGCCGATGAGTCGGTACATCGACTATTCGTCTGCGGCAGAATTGGTCGACCTTGAAGCCACCGCCTTTCGGCCTTCCAAGACTAACTATACAACGTTTCCCTTCGCTCTCGTGTTAGCACTTTGTTGATCTCATAGCGTGGCTTTGACAGCGCGTTTGAGTGCTTTTCTTCCCGGCTTCCCAGTGGTTTCCGTCGAAGTTGGAACGCTCGGAGATACTGTGTGAGCTCATCTTTTGAGATTCCTCGATGAGGCAAGAGCCACGGTCGCAGCAGCGATCCGTCGCCCTCGTAGGTGTTGACGTGAACATCGCCGTCGGCGTATTCTCTGTCGCCGTGGGTGACGTATTCGTGGTCGAATGCGTCGTCCTCGCTGAGTGGACCATAGGCACGAAACCCGCCAGTGTAGACGGTCAGTGGCTCCTTCTCGCAAACCGTGAGAAGGTGCCGAATCGTCTCATCGGGCTGCTCTAACAGGTCCGCTGCGACCGATTCCAACCCAAACACATCTAGCGGAATCATGCCTAACGGACACCGCTGATGTGGTGTCCTTGCTCGCTTCGATTCTATGGCGACAACTGGGCAGTATCAACAATTTCCTAAGAAGAGCGCACGTGAGTTGTTAGACTAGCTACAATCAGATGTGGTCGTGAGGTAGCGCGCAGATGATCGTTAGACGTTGAGCTATACACCATGTAATGGACAATGAGTTCGCACAAACTCGGTGGTTCTCACATCAAGTCTTGAGGAGAAATTTCTCCATCTAAAACACCTTTCCCCAAGTCAGATACGCTATAAAATGGGTGTGACCCTTCCTCTTCGTCAACCTCAACTAAGCCTTGATCAACAAGAACACTCAGCCGCGAACTAGTATACCCACGGCTCAGTCCTGTGTTTCGAGCGATATTGCTGGGTGTTAATTCGAGAGATTTTGGTGGACCCAGCAGCTGCAGGATCGCTTGATCTGCTGCTTTCATCCAGTCCACCCGTCGATACATTCGATTTTACAATCGTATATTCCCTGTATGGCCTGTTCGGTCGAGTATAAAATAACCCATTTACGTAATCCACAGATGACGAAGCCGTAAGGTAGGATTAAGTGGCTCCCATGTCTTGATGAACACAACGGAAGTCAGACGGACCCACCGGTAGCCGGCCGAGTCCTCGAGAGAAACGCGGACCTGGTGCTTGTGACACCGGTCCACCTGGCTTCCGTAACCAGACTACGGAAGCATGTATGCGCGCAACCGCACGGGGCAAAAACCCCTCGATCGACTAGCAGAATCGTATCCCGACTACCGACTCTCACTCGAGTCGTTCCGTTTCGGAAACGGTTTTGGAAACGGACTCCCCCTCCAAAACCACTCTCGAGAGGCCACAACTCATCAATCCGTTACGTTTCGGGAAATTAGAAATCGGACGCCGACGGCTAAGAGGGCAGCGTCCGCTCGATACGAATCACCGACGGAGAGAACCCGCGCACGCCCCTTAATCCAACAGTCGACGCACGCGGTGAGTCCACAGTCCAACTACAGTGAGACCATGACGACACTAGCACGCAGCCACAGTAAGCGTCCCAGCTACTGTAGCCAGCGCCCTCTGCTCGCTCTTGGGGTGAGCCGATGAGCGACGCGTTCCACAACCTGACACTGATCAGCCAGGCCGTCGACAATCGAACGCCAAACACCCGGCACCTCCATATGGAGGACGAGCCACTGATCGGGTTGCTGAACCTCAACGCCTTCTGGACGGCCAGCGGACTCGAGGAAGCGATTGATGAGATTCTTACCGACGAGCCAGTTGGTCGTGAGGAGTGGGTGGAACGATGACCAGCACACCACTACCAACGACGATTCCGCCGTACGGGACGGTGGAGTCCACACCGATTGGAGTTGATGTCGGGGTGAAGAACCTCATCGCAGCGGCCTCAGTGGATGCTACTCCGGAGTCGGCGTTCGTACTCACCGGTGACCATCTCCGGAGACGCCACGATGTGCTTGTCGAAGCGATGCGGGCACTTCAGGGCACGAAATTCGACACCACCGACGGACAGGCACAGCTGTTCGCAGCGCTCTGGCATCAGATCCGTCCACAGGTCTACGACGCTGCTGTCCGCGTCGTTCACTACGCCCGGCAGTTCACTGCTCCAATACTCGTACTCGAGGATCTGCCACACGCCACCGTCACGCTTTGGGAGTCCCGAGCAGACACCAATCTGGGGTCATGGTTGCTCCCAACGCTCCAGCACGCCATCATAGTAAAATCTCGGGCTACTGGGATTCCGGTGGTGTACGTTGATCCGAGCAATACTACGCGGCAGTGCCACGTCTGTGGGACACTCGCGTCGGTCAAGCAGGATGTCATCAAGTGCACCACTGACGACTGCTCCGTCGAAACGGTCTGTCGAGACTGGAGTGCCGCTGTGAGCATTGCACAACGAGCTGTTTCTGCAGAGACCGAAGTCATCGAAGCATGGGCCGACGAGGGCTCGATTGCACCACCCAGTGTGGCCTCCTCGGAACGTGACTCGCAGACAGCTCCCTCGACGCAGGGCACACCAGACACAGCGGACGCAACCACCGAGACGGACAGCTAAAAGCTGCTCCCGAAACGGAGAGTGCCATCGCTGCCCATCCCAGACCACCCTTGACCATCCGGTTCAGTTTCAGTCCGGTTTGCGACCATTTATACCCGATGGCGAACCTAGGACAGTGCAATGGCGCAAGCGGGAAATTCTGAACTTGTCGACGCGTTCGAGCAGTTCTTCCGCAACTACTACGACAACGAAATCAAGCAGCTTGCGCAGCAGTATCCCAACGAACAGCGCTCGCTCCACGTCGACTGGCAGGAACTCTACCGATTCAATCCGGACCTAGCCGACGACGTGCTGGCCCAGCCAGAACAACTCCAGCGCTACGCCGAAGAAGCGCTGCGGCTCTATGACCTGCCGATCGACGTCAGCCTCGGACAGGCCCACGTCCGCATCAAGAACCTGCCCGAGACCGAGACGCCCGAGATCCGCGAGATCCGCGCGCGCGATATGAACTCGCTGGTCGAGGTCCACGGCATTGTCCGCAAGGCGACGGACGTCCGTCCGAAAATCGAGGAGGCAGCCTTCGAATGCCAACTCTGTGGCACGCTTAGCCGCGTCCCGCAGTCGAGCGGGGACTTTCAGGAACCTCACGAGTGTCAGGGCTGTGAACGACAGGGGCCGTTCAAGGTCAACTTCGACCAGTCCGAGTTCGTCGACTCCCAGAAGCTCCGCATTCAGGAGAGTCCCGAGGGACTCCGCGGTGGCGAGACGCCACAGGCACTCGACGTCCACGTCGAGGACGACATTACTGGCGAGGTCACGCCGGGCGATCACGTCTCTGCGACGGGTGTGCTCAGACTCGAACAGCAGAGCAATCAGGGCGAGAAGACGCCGGTGTTCGACTTCTACATGGAGGGGATGTCCGTTGACATCGACGAAGAGCAGTTCGAGGACATGGACATCACCGCCGAGGACAAGAAGCGAATCTACGAAATCTCGAATCGAGACGATGTCTACGACAAGATGGTCGGCTCCATCGCGCCCTCCATCTACGGCTACGATCAGGAGAAGCTCGCGATGACCCTCCAGTTGTTCTCCGGCGTGACGAAACATCTCCCCGACGGGTCGCGGATTCGTGGCGACCTGCATATGCTCCTCATCGGGGATCCGGGTACTGGTAAGTCGCAGATGATTGGCTACATCCAGAACATTGCGCCTCGATCCGTCTACACCTCCGGGAAGGGATCGTCCTCGGCTGGTCTGACGGCCGCAGCCGTTCGCGACGACTTCGGCGACGGCCAACAGTGGACACTCGAGGCCGGTGCGCTCGTCCTCGCCGATCAAGGAATTGCGGCGGTTGACGAGCTAGATAAGATGCGGTCGGAGGATCGGAGTGCCATGCACGAGGCCCTCGAGCAGCAGAAAATCTCTGTTTCCAAGGCCGGCATCAACGCCACTCTCAAGTCTCGGTGTTCGCTGCTGGGTGCGGCGAATCCCAAGTACGGCCGTTTCGACCAGTACGAACCGATCAGCGAACAGATCGACCTCGAACCGGCGCTCATCTCGCGGTTCGACCTGATCTTCACCGTCACGGACACGCCAGACGAGGAGAAGGACCGAAACCTGGCGGAACACATCCTGACGACCAACTACGCGGGTGAGCTAACCACCCAGCGCGAGCAGATGACCAACCTCGATGTCAGCCAGGAGGAGATCGAGGAGATGACCGAACAGGTCGATCCCGAGATCGATGCCGACCTCCTTCGGAAGTACATCGCCTTCTCCAAGCAGAACTGTCACCCGCGGATGACCGAGGAAGCCCGCGAGTCGATCCGGGACTTCTACGTCAATCTTCGTTCGAAGGGGACCGACGAGGATGCAGCTGTCCCCGTCACCGCCCGAAAACTCGAGGCGCTCGTTCGCCTTTCGGAAGCCAGTGCGCGTGTTCGTCTTTCGGATACGGTCGAACAATCCGACGCGGATCGGGTCATCGAAATCGTCCGCTCGTGTCTCCAGGATGTCGGTGTCGATCCCGAAACGGGCGAGTTCGACGCCGACATCGTCGAGGCAGGGACTTCGAAGTCCCAACGTGACCGGATCAAGAACCTGAAACAGCTAATCAGCGATATCGAAGAGGAGTACGACGACGGTGCCCCAGTCGACATCGTCATGGATCGTGCAGAGGAGATCGGCATGGATCACTCGAAAGCCGAGCACGAAATCGAGAAGCTAAAGCAGAAAGGCGAGGTCTACGAGCCGAGTACGGATAATCTGCGAACGACGTAGCTGTCTGAGTGTTCAGCGCCCACCAGTCTTGGATGTCGTTGTCGTTTCACTCCAAGAGGGCTCGATTCGTTGGTTCGTGCACCCGCCTTGTCATTAGTCTGGTTCCAGGTCCGAATCTGGATCGTGGCTCAGTCTTGAGTCTGATCTCGACTCTGAGCCTGTGTTTGCCTCAACCTCTGATTTTGCCCGGTCTGATCCGGACGCTACCTCTGCTCTCGAGTCTGTGTTCGTGTCTGTTCTTGGTTTTGGTTCCGACGCCGAGTCCGGTTCTGTTTCTCCCTCTGTCTCTGTGTCTATCCCTGCATCTATCTCCGTGTCTGTCTCCAGTTCTGGCTCTCCGTTCGTCTCCGAAGCAGCAGTTTGCTCTGACTCCGTCTCCACCTCTGTCTTCGTCTCGAGTGCCTCGAGTTTCTTGTGTGTTGTCCGGATCGTTGTAGGAGCGACGTCTGCGACATCGGCAGCTTCGGCCTGCGTGATGGTTGGCCACTCATCGCGTTCGCCGGCAGCGTGGTAGAGACAGGCTGCGGCGACGCCACTCGGGTTGCTGCCACAGATTCGGTTTGCCTGCTGCAGTGCGGTGACGTGTTCGTGTGCGCGTTTCTCGGTGGGCATCTCGAGGTCGAGTTCTGAGGCGAACCGTGGAAGGTAGTCGGTTGGATCGATCGGTCCGGTTTCGAGTCCGAGTTCGCGATTGAGTGCTGTGTAGGCCGCTTTGAGTTCGGCTTCGTCTGCGGATGCGACGGTGACGATTTCGTCGATCGTTCGTGGGAGGTTGTGGGTACGACAGATTGCGTAGACGACTGCGGCGGCAAAGCCTTCGAGTGAGCGCCCCTGAAGGAGGTTTTCGGACTGGGCATTGTCGAACAGGGCACAGGCCTGCTCCGTGATCGGGTCAGTTAGCGATAGTCGGGCGACAATACATCTGATTTCATTGAACGCACGAATCTGATTGTACTCTGCTTTTGTTGCTATCTGTGAGCGGGTATGTTCACGTTGCAGTCTGGTGAGTTGGCGTCGTTTGCGACCAGTGATACGTGTACTCTGGTCGAACTGTGAGCCGGATCCGTAGCCGATCATCGTCGACAGACCACGGTCGTGGCGTGAGCGAGTGAGTGGGGCACCGGTTCGGCGACGATCAGTCGGGTCGTCGACGAATGACCGCCATTCAGGCCCACGGTCGATCAGATCAGTGTCGACGATGGCACCACACTCTTCGCAGATCGTTTCTGTTTCGCGCTCCCGGAGTATTCCATCACACTCCGGACAGTGAGTCGGCGAATCGTTACGCTCCATTGGTTATATCGCTTCATCTTAGTCTGGGGCCGGAATGGTATTTAAAGTAACCGAATAGTTGGAAACATAACACCAATCGGAAGGTAAGAGAATATTCTGGCATAGACAACGGCCGGCAAGCGATTTGAACGGCCTACGGGCCGAACGTAATCTCGTTGCCCGCAAGTACCTCGCCGAACAACCAGTCTGCGTGGTCGAGAGCGTACTCGTGGTGGTCGTCGTCGATCGCACCGATACAGTCTTCGACCATGAGCGGCCGGAAATCCCGCAAACCGGCGCTCCCGCCAGTGTGGAGGACGCAGACGTTGGCGAGCGTCCCACAGATGACCAGGTCGTCGATTCCGCGAGCGTTCAGCCAGCCCTCGAGTTCGGTGTTGTAAAACGCGTCGTAGGTGTGCTTTTCGACGACGTGGTCGTCCGGGTGGACCTCGAGTTTGTCGACGATCTTGGCCTCCCAGGAGTCCTCGAGGACGTGTTCGCCCCATTGCTCGAACTCGTTGTAGTAGTAGGCCTCGTCGAACTGTTCTGGTGGGTGCACATCCCTGGTGTAGACGATTCGCGTGCCTGCGTCGCGACCCCGGTCGACGAGTTCGGCAACTGGCTCGATCACCTCCTCGCTGCCGGGTGCGTACAGCGTTCCGTCGGGGTGACAGAACCCGTTTTGCATATCGACGACGACGACGGCCGTGCGGTCTGTATCCAGTGTGAGAGACATACCCAATGCTACGAACGCGCCCGCAAAAACGTTCGCGGCGGGTGCGTTCGTCCGACCGTCGCTCTTTTTACGGTTGCTTTCGTACAGATTGACAACTATACCCTACCTCCGATGAATTTGACGCGAACGCAACTCACGGCGGGTCTTGTCGGCCTTGCGGTACTCATCCTCCTTGGTGCGGCGATCGGCGGTGTCGCCATCTTTTCTCCAGGGGAGGATTCGACACCGGGTCCTGACTCTGATTCGGGTGCCGGTAACCATCACAGCGGACTCGAGTCGGAGGTCCCGCCCGAGGACCGACCGGACGATCCGTCCACGAGCGAGACTGTCGGCTACGTTGATGGCTACTGGTACGACGACGAGTTACCGGTCGATGACCGTACTGACGCCGCCGTTGAGTCGGACGAACTGGACGCCGTCGTCGCCCGTTCGATGGCTCGTGTCGAACTCATCCGCAACCTGACGTTCCAGGACGAGGCCGAGGTTGCTGTCATCTCCCGTGAGGAGTACCAGACAGAACACGGCGATATGTTTGCGAACGTCACCGGCGACCAGCGTCTCCAGCAGAACGTCAACTACGAGGCACTGTTCATGGTTGATCGGGAAACCGATGCCACCGAGGCGTTCGAATCGCTCTACGGCGGTGCCGTCGACGGCTTCTATGATCCGGTGACAGACGAAATCGTTCTCGTCTCGGACAGCCCCGACTCGCCCGAACTGGACGAAATCGTGCTGGGCCACGAGCTACTTCACGCGTTACAAGACCAACACTTTGATCTCCGGAGCTACGACCGTGAGACGATCGCCCAGGATAACGCCAAGAACGGCCTCATCGAAGGCGATGCGGTCTGGGTCGACACCGCGTACGAACAGCGCTGTGAGGCCGACTGGGACTGTCTCCAGCCTGATAGAACGCCGCCCGCCGTCGGCGATCTCAACTGGGGACTGTACCTCACAATGTACCAGCCCTACGACGACGGTCCCGACTACGTCGACCACCTGCTCGAACAGGGCGGCTGGGACGCCGTGGACGCAGCCTACGACGACCCGCCAACGAGCAGTTCCGAAGTGATCCGACCTGGTGAGGATCGGGAGCCAGTTACGATCGAACTCGAAGATCGATCGAACGACGAGTGGACCCAACTCGAGTTGAACGGTGACGTCGCGACCGAATCTGTGGGTGAGGCCGGGATGGTCGCGATGTTCGCGGGCGGTGCGTTCGACGATATGCGACCGACCGTGATCGACCGCGCCGACCTCATCGGCTCGGGAGTTGGCTATGAGTTCGACCACGCCATCACCGACGGGTGGGCCGGCGACGAACTGGTAACGTACGTCGCGACGAACGACGGGGAGACCGCTGACAACGTCGAGGACACCGGCTACGTCTGGCAGACCGAGTGGACCTCTGCGGAGGACGCCGCGCAGTTTGCCGACGCGTATACCATGCTGCTCGAACTGTATAACAGCGATCAGGCCAACGACTCGGTGGACACCTACGTCATCGACCGTGGCTTCCCCGGTGCGTACCACGTCGAGCAGGACGATGAGACGGTCACCATCGTCCGTGCGCCGACCGTCGACGACCTTGATGCGATCGACGCAGGCGCTGTCCCGGGTAGTGCGGACGCGCCTACTCCAGCCTCGAGTACCGAGTCGGCTTCGGACGCGACCGCAGCCAGTGTTGCCGACGATCAGGAGGGGGCGGTCCTTGCGGGTCTCAATCCTGGCTTCGGAACAGTGACGGCCGTCTTCGTGTCCGTCGCGCTCGCAGGAACCGTTGGCTGGCTCGCCGTCCTCAGAACGCGCGCTCGGCCACGGCTGAACTCGAGTTCATCTGCCTCGGTCGCGTCTGGCGCACGTCGGGTAGTCGTGACGGTCGAAAAGCCGACGAAGCTTTGACCACACCGGCGAAAACGAAACTCGATGGCGAAGCGACAGGGGTCAAACTCTCTGCAGGCGGCCAGTGGACGGCTGCGTACTCGAGTACGAGCCCTGCCGCTGGGACTCGTCGCTGTACTCGCCCTCGTCGTTCTTGCGGGGTGTACGCTTCCAGCGTCGCCGGATCAGTTCGGTACTGACCGTGAGTACGGCGAGCTTGGCGAGTACTCGCCCGAGGACACGTTCGCGTTCGATGACGAGACTACACCCGAACTCAGTGAGGCTGAACTCGAACAGGCCAAGTACCGTGCGATGGCTCGCATCGAGGTCGTCCGCGAGTTACGGTTCAAACACGATGTCGAGCTCGAGGTAATCAGCCGCGAGACGTACCGCGAGCAACGCGGCGAGTCTGGCACTGCGTCGCCGTTCACCAACGAGTTCTGGCGCGGGACGTTCGTTGTCGACGGTGAGACGGACGCGAATCAGGAACTCGACACCCTCTACGCTGGGGCAGTGCAGGGATACTACACAGACGATCGGATCGTTATTGTCACCGACGCAGCGAACGATGGCGTCCGGATCGATCGCGACACGCTGGTGCACGAACTCGTCCACGCGCTACAGGACCAGCACTTCGGACTCGCACGCGAAGGTGAGACGCTCGACGAGCGCCGCGCCGAACTCGGGCTGATCGAGGGGGAGGCGAACTACCTGCCGGAGCTGTACGACGAGCACTGTGGCGAACAGTGGCAGTGTCTCGCTGCCACCGTTCCGACGGATGCGTCCACTCCCGCAGCGGACGACAGCTCGGCGGACAGCGCCTCGGCGGACGACGGCACTGGGGGTGAGGCCGACACCGACACCACCGAGATCAACTCCGGGCTTTTCCTCTCTATCTACGCTCCCTACGCCATGGGACCGGAGTTCGTTGCCACCCTCCACGAGCGCGGCGGGTGGGACGCCGTCGACGCGGCCTACGACGACCGACCAGCGAGCACGGCGCAGTTGATCGATCCGGATCGTTATCCCGACGACGAACCGGTCACTGTCGACATTCCGGACCGCTCCGATACGGCGTGGGAGCCGATCACAGTCGACGGCGAGAGCGACGAGCCGCGGACCGACACCGTCGGCGAGGCGTCGCTGTTCGCAACGCTGTGGGCCAACGGCGTCATCGACCGCCCGCTCACCGCGGGCGCACCCGAGCACTCGCCGTACAATTACTCGGCACCCGAGACCAGCGGCTGGGAAGGTGATACGTTTCAGGTGTATCAACAGGTGAATCCGGACGCAGACGAAGGCACGGTCGCGGACACAGGTGCGGATGGGGGCGAAGGCGAGAGTGACGACGACCATGGGCACCACGACTCACAGCCCGCCTTCGTCTGGCAACTCACCTGGGATACCCCCGACGATGCGACCACCTTTGCCGACGCCTATCGGACTCTCCTCGGCACACACAACGCATCGCTCGAGGACCCGGGCTCACCCGTGCCCGGATCACAGCAAACGATCCACCACATCCCCGACAGCGAGCCGTTCGGCGGCGGCTACGCCGTCTCGGTTACCGATGAGACCGTGACTATTGTCGGCGCGCCGACGACGGCAGCACTCGAGTCCGTCCACGACACGGTCACCACACCGACACCCGAATCCACAGCGTCGGCCGACCCTCCGTCTGCGCTCGCTGGTAGCACAGGACCGTACTCGAGTCCGGTTCCATCCTCGTCGTAATCTCTCCCCTCAATCAGCACCGTCCTGCAACTCTCTCCAGGTATGTCAAAGACCATCACAATCAACGCCAAAATCGACCGGAGACGAGTAGGTTTTTGGCTTCGCGCAGGAAATCGACGCTATGTCAAACCCGTTCGGTACCATCCCCGACGAGGCGATTCTCGAGGGGACCGCGACGGACGCCTATTTCGACCGCACGCGGACGACACTCGAGTACGCCGGGAAGAACCCGCACGTCGTCGCCGAGGTCACCGCCGACCAGTTCCCGACTGGGTCGTTCGATGTCTTCACAGGCGTTACAGACGTCGCGAAACTCTTCGAGGACCGTGCTGTCGACGTCGATGCCCTGCCTGACGGGCACCTGTTCGACGGTGGGCCAGTCATGCGAATCGAAGGTCCCTATCTCGAGTTTGCCGAATTCGAAACCTCTCTGCTCGGCTTTCTTTCCCAACCCAGTGGGTTCGCCACGGCCGCACTCGAGTCCCGACTCGCTGCGCCGGACGGGACTGTCCTCTCCTTTGGTGCGCGCCACGTGCATCCGTCGATCGCAGCGACGGTCGAGCGAGCGGCGTTGCTCGCCGGACTCGACGGCTTTTCACACGTCGCTGCCGGCGAACTCCTTGGTCGTGAAGCGGACGGAACGATGCCCCATGCGCTCATGTTCTGTTTCGGCGAGGGGAATCAGGCCGAGGCGTGGGAGACGTTCGACGAGGCAGTTCCGGAGGAGGTTCCACGAATCGCGCTTGCCGACACCTTCTGGGACGAAAAGAGCGAGAGCCTCCTCGCGGCCGAGACGCTCGGCGACGATCTCGACGGCGTCCGCATCGACACCACGAGTTCACGCCGCGGCGATTTCCGCCACATCATCCGTGAGGTTCGCTGGGAACTCGACGCCCGGGGATACGAGGACGTTGACATCTTCTGTAGCGGGGGACTCGATCCGGATTCGATCCGCGAACTGCGAGACATCGCGGATGGCTTCGGCGTTGGGAGCCACATCACCGGTGCGGACTCGGTCGACTTTAGCCTGGATATTGTCGAAATAGCGGGCAAGCCGATCTCTAAACGCGGTAAACTCGCTGGTGTGAAGGAGGTGTACCGAACCGCAGACGGTGGCCACCACGTTGCGCTGGCTGACCACGATGCGCCCGACGATGCGACGGCTCTACTCGAGCCACTCGTCCGTGATGGCGAACTCGTCCGCGAGTTCGACCTCGATGCGGCGAGTGAGCGGTGTCTGGCCGACGCTGAGGCGGTCGAATTCGGCGATCTGGATAGCTGATTGTCGCTCAGTTGTGTCCGTTGTCCGCTTGCGTCTGAGACGACGTGCTCTCGGTCTTGCTGTTACTCTGCAACCAGTAGAAGAACCGATGCGGAAACCGATTGGTTACAGCTCTTCGATGCTCCCGTCGGCTTCGCGCTCGCGGAAGACTTGCCCCTCGAAGAGCGTGACGACAACGTCGTCGTCCTGCCAGGCGCTCGGTGCGAGCTTGGCCTTTCGGCAGGTCCGATCGAGGTACTCACGTTTGCTCCAGCCGTTTTCGACGGGCACTGTCGGGTAGAGCCAGCCACCCTCGCCGCCGTCGATGGCGACGCCGTGCGTGCCGAGTTCGATATCGGCAAGTGGGTCGTCGGTGAGGATAACGTTCTTGACCGCACAGACCGAGACCGTGAGGTTCGGCAGTTCGGACGGGCTCACTTCGGAACCACAGGAGTCTTCGCTGGCGGCCTCGATTGCCGCGTCAACGATGACGTGACCGAGTTGTTCACCCGAACGATAGCCGCCGGCACAGCCGCGCAGGCTGCCGCGACCGCGGGTGGACTCGAGTCGAACGAACGCGCCGGTTCGTTCGTAGAAGCTCTCACGCATGCTCCCTGGTTGTTCTCGTTGGCCGTGTTCGACGTAGGATTCGACGGATTCACGCGCGAGTTCGACTGCTCGCGCACCGTCTTCGTAGGAAAGGTTGACGCCCTGTCCCTGGGACATACACGTGTACATGAGACAGTCGTCCTAAAACGCTTCCATTCGTTTCGAAGGTCAAACCACTGGGTAGTACCGTTGGATTTGTAATACGATTGGGTGTGATCAACTGTCTGTCGACTGTGGGTTCGACCGAGGGACTTATTCCACACTAGCACCTAGAAACGGTGGAGAGAGAGCCTGGCTGCCGCGGCGGCTATCCTGGCAACAGGATGGCTGTGCAACGTGGACCGTCTCTTCGAGACGCCCCACGCTCGCGAGGAAAGTCCCCCCACCTGTTCGGGCAGGTGACCGGACGCAAGTCCGGAGCGGGAGACCGCTGGCTCTGGAACAGAAACGACACGTCTCGGCCCGACCGATGATGCGAGCGAACCCGACCGAGAGGAAGGGGAGTTGACCCGCAGAGGGAGGGCGACTCGGAGCGCCTCCGGCGCGCGAGCCGCCGAGCGGTGTGTGGTCGGCGTTCACGGTTCGAAACCGTGGGTCGTGCTCGTCACGATCGACCACACAGAGACGGCCGAGGAGCGATGGAACGGCGAACCCTCACCGGTGCAAGTCCACGTCGTGGTAGCCCGAACACCCACGGCCTTGCCGTGACGGCGTGGACGCTTAGCCGAATGCCGGGATGAACAGAAGGGGGCTTACTCCTCTCACCACTTTTTCGCGCTGACCGGTAGGTTTCGGTGAGATGTTTGTAATGTATTCTGCGTGTTGTGCGATCCGTGGTGTGAACTGTGGTGTCTACCAGGTGGTCTGTGCAGCCCGGCAGGTTGTACTGTCACATGGTCTGTTATCCGATAGTAACAACTGAACCGGTTTACACACTGATCGCCGATCCGTCTGGCGATCAGGTGTGCACTGACTTTCAGTGGCGACTATCGCTCACGATGCGATTCAAAACCTTGGTCGACACAAACGTGACGGACGACAGCCGTCTCAGCAGGACGATGACGGCAAACACCGATCGACGAGCTGAGTTGGAAAACGGAGTGTCAGGTACGCCTCACTGCGTTAGTTCGACAGAGAGCTTTGTTTCGGTTTGAGTGATCGTCACGTCGTACTGGTTATAAGTAAACGAGACTTCCGGCCGGACATCGGCTGCAGTCTGTTCCGAGAAGAGTGCATCGAGTGCATCCGGATCGATGGTGTCGTACAGTGGTGGCAGTGCGGTCGGATCGCAGTCAGCAACTGTCGAAACTGCCTCAACCACCGCGAGCGACGCGGTGTGGTTGGTATCGTAGTCGTACTGTGCCATTGCTGTTGATCCTGCAGTCGAGTTCGTCCGTTGGTGTACTTTCGAATCCATCCCACTTCTTGGAAAATGGGCCACACCGCCTCATAAAAAACTGTCTAAATTCAATCTGTGTTTTACTAGTTTAGGAAATAACTAATGGATATTCGAAAGGGTGTGAACAGACTAGATGTGTTCTCCGTCTGGCCCGTTTTAGAACCACTTATTGTGGACAGAAGCGTCCTGACGGAGTCCAACGCGAGCGGTAGCGAGCGTTGGGTACATCAGGACCGAACACAAGAGCAGGCACTGAGCAATGTGAAGCGTCCGCGATAAGTGAGCGTCCTGACGGAGATTTGAACTCGCCAAGATGTTCCGGGCGTGCGGCGCAAAGCGCCGTTCCGGGCTGCAACTTGTCTGCTCAAATCTTCCGGGTCCGTTTTCCGAACACGGACGACTCGCTCCGCTCGTCGTTGTTGTGTTCGGAAAAGCGTCCTGACGGAGATTTGAACTCCGGTCCCTGGCTCCGCAAGCCAAGAGGATAGTCCACTACCCTATCAGGACTCATCTCTTCGTAGCCGCGTGGACATTAAAGCCCTTTCGAAAGTAACCGGCGAACGGGCCTGTTTCGGCCGATTGTGCCTGTCTGACTCACCCACGACACCATTCCGCGTTTCGACCCACCCCAAACCGCGCTGGCGGCAGCACGAACACCTGTACTCGAGTACCGGTCCCAATCGATGACTGGCTCACATTCAAATAGGATGACAGGCCCAACATGCGGTGATCACGATGACACAGGGAATCGAGACGAGGTGGACTCGAACTCGAGTTGGGTCCGGCGCGCGTGAGGTACTTGAGGAGAGTGGTCCGTTCGAGGTGTCCGGCAACGCTTTCGAATCAGGCGCGGGCGTTGTGTCGAGCACAGACCGCTACGGGCAACGGTCTTCACGCGCATATCGCGCCAGTCACACACATTGCTCACATCGAATGGATAACGCTTATGCGCGGGCTACGCATGCACGAGCATAGAATGAGCGATATCGAGGGCGTCTACGAGGATCTCGAAGCCGACGTTTCTCTCGAAGAGTTTCGCGAGGCCGTCGAGGAAAAAGTCGAGCAGATGGGGGGGCTCGCGGACGAGGAAACCGCCGCGATGCTGATCGCCCACGAAATCGGCGAGAGTGAGGTCGGCGGCATCGCCGACATCGAACCCGGCATGGAGGTGGCGAAATTCGTCGCCAAGGTGCTCTCGATCGGTGAGCGTCGCACCTTCGAACGCGACGGGGAGGACGAAGACGGACAGGTCGTCAACGTCGAAGTGGCTGACGAAACTGGCTCCGTGCGCGCGGCGTTCTGGGACGAACACGCCGAAGCCGCACTCGGAGAACTCGAGGAGGGACAGGTGCTACGGATCAAAGGCCGGCCGAAGGACGGTTTCAGCGGCGTCGAGGTCAGTGTCGACGAGGTCGAACCGGATCCGGACACCGAGGTCGACGTGCAGGTGTCGGACACACACACTGTCGAGAGCCTCTCCCTCGGTCTTTCGAACGTCAATCTCGTCGGGCTGGTGCTGGATACGGGCACTGTCCGCACGTTCGACCGCGACGACGGCTCCGAGGGCAAGGTTTCGAATCTCGTCCTTGGCGACTCGACCGGCCGCGTCCGCGTAACGCTGTGGGACGAGCAGGCCGATCTCGCGACCGAAATCGAGACCGGGACGACCGTCGAGGTTGTCGACGGTTACGTCAAGGAACGCGACGGCAGTCTCGAACTCCACGTCGGCAACCGTGGCGCAGTTGAGGAAGTCGACGCCGAGGTCGAGTACGTCCCGGAGAGTACGTCTATCGAGTCCATCGAAATCGGACAGGAGGTCGACCTCGCCGGCGTCGTCCGCTCGGCGGACCCGAAACGGACGTTCGACCGTGACGACGGCTCTGAAGGGCAGGTCCGGAACATCCGTGTCCAGGACGCGACCGGCGACATTCGCGTCGCGCTCTGGGGCGAGAAGGCAGATGTGGACATTGGTCCTGGGGATGAAGTTGCACTCGGCGACGTCGAGATTCAGGACGGGTGGCAGGACGACCTCGAAGCCTCCGCAGGCTGGCAGTCGACGATTACGGTACTCGAGTCCGAGTCTGAGCGCACGACGGGCGGCGACGAGAGCGGTGGTGACGACGAGAACGCGGGGCTCGGTGCGTTTGCGGGCGGTGCGTCCGACGATGCCGAGACGTCGGACGCGTCGAGCGGGGGTAGTGATGGAGCGACCACGACGGCAGTTACCGAAGCCGAAGATGCAACCGGAACCGGAACCGGGAACGGAAACGGCGAGGGCGAAGAAACCGAATTCACTGGCGTCGTCGTCCAGGCTGGCAGTCCGGTCGTCCTCGACGACGGCGAGACGACGATGAGCGTCGACACCGATGTCGATGTGGGACTGGGTGAGGAGGTCACCGCACGGGGTGTCGTCCGGGACGGCCGCCTCGATGCAAACGACGTGTTCTAAGCAGTCCTTGCGCTTCCAAGCGGCGAGGAAAAGCGTTAAGGGCGTTAGCTTCACCTATGATGGTATGAACGTCGAACTCCCGTTCGCCCCCGTGGATACAATCATCCGCCGGAACGCGGGCGAGCTTCGGGTGAGTGCCGATGCGTCCCAGGAACTCGCAGCTCGGATCCAGGACCACGGGAGCGAACTCGCGATCGACGCCGCCGAATGCGCAACCGACGACGGCCGAAAGACGCTGATGGCCGCTGATTTCGGCGTCGAAACTGTCGTCGACAAGAACGAACTCGAGTTACCAGTCGCGCCGGTCGACCGGATCGCCAGACTGGAGATTGAGGATCAGTATCGTGTCTCGATGGACGCTCGTGTCGCGCTCGCGGACATTCTCGAGGATTATGCCGACAACGTTGCGGGTGCGGCGGCGATTCTTGCACACCACGCGGATCGGCGCACGATCATCGACGACGACATCGAGACGTACTTCTCGCTGTTCGAGTGACAGCAGATGCAATTCGGCTACAGCGAGGCCTGCCTCGCACACGATCCCGGTCCGCGCCATCCTGAGTCGCCGGACCGGCTGCGTGCTATTCGAGAGCGCCTGAAGAAGAAACACGGCGTCGAGTACGTCGAGGCAGATCCCTGTCCGATCGACGACATTGCGGCCGTCCACGACCGCGACTACGTCGAATCGGTCAAAGACTTCTGTGCGGACGGCGGTGGGAACTGGGATCCTGATACGACGGCGGTTGAGGCGACCTGGGACGCGATCTGTGCCAGCGCTGGACAGGCCTGCTGGGCCGTCGACGCTGCCCTCGCGGGTAACTCAGGTCGTAAGACGCCGTTTGCGATTGGCCGGCCCCCGGGCCACCACGCTGTCCCCGACGACGCGATGGGATTTTGTTTCGCAAACAACGTCGCCATCGCCGCCCAGCACGCGCTCGACCACGAGGAGTACGACGTCGACCGGGTCGCCATCATCGATTGGGATGTTCACCACGGCAACGGTACGCAGGATATTTTCGAGGACCGCGACGACGTTTTCTTCGTCTCGGTCCACGAGCAGGGCCTCTATCCTGGCACCGGCGACATCGAGGAGACCGGCTCCGGTGATGGTACAGGGACGACGATGAACATTCCGATGCCCGCCGGTACGAGCGACGCGGGCTACCTCGCCGCGTTCGATGGTCCCATCGCGACCGCACTCGAGTCGTTCGATCCGGACCTCCTCCTCATCAGCGCAGGATTCGACGCACATCGCCACGATCCGATTTCTCGGATTCGGCTCTCGACGGAGGCATACGCGCTGTTGACCGATCGCGTGCGGACGCTTGCTGGCGAACTGGATGCACCGCTCGCGTTCGTCCTCGAAGGCGGGTACGGGCTGGACGTGCTCGCAGACAGCGTCTCGATCGTCCACGAGACGTTCGACGGCCGTGAACCGATCGGGCCGGACGACGACGCCGAGATCGACGAGGCAGTCGAAGACGTACTCGAGGGGGTTCTCGAAGAACACGAGGTAGATATCGAACTGTAGCTTGTCTGTGTCTCCACGTTTCGTTCTCTGCGTGTCAATTACCACTGGTAGCGATTTGAGACGCGCTCACGGCCGCGGCTCGAAGTACGTCCTGAGCTCGCGACCGAACTCCTCGAGTAGCACTGCCACATCGTCTCCCACCAGCACCTCGTAGTCGGACTCGAGTGCCGTCTCGACATGTGCGCCGAGGCCGACATCGAAAAGGCGTTGGCTCTCCAGAAATGTGGCTGCACTCGTGAACTCTCGCTTGCGCTCGGTGACGTAGCGGTCGCCGTCGATGAACGGTCCATAGGCCTCGGGGTCGTCCGCGTACGCGTCGTAGAATCCCTCAGCGTGGCCCTGCACGTGGACTGGCGGCCCGTCGTGGCGCTCGACCGCGGGACGCTCGGCGACGGCGAGTTCGGCGAACACGGCGGCCGTCTCGTCTGCGAACGCCGCAGCGCGGAAGACGTCGAAGCCGCGATTGTCGAGCCCCTGTGTGATTCCGTCGAGCGACTTCTGAAGCTGGGGGTAGAGCTGGTCTTCAACGAGGTCCGGCGCATCGAACCGGATCGCAATCGGTGTCGTCTGGCGTTGCTCGAGGTGCTCGCGAAGGACTGTCTCAGATAGTGGCTCGGGGTCGGCTGGCTCGACGTACTCGAGTGCCGGTTTGTCGAGAAACGCGCGGGCGTAGTGCTGGAGTCGGGCGACGTTCTCGGGAGAGCAGACTGCGGCGACGTTGCGGTCGGGGTCGGTAGGGTCGATAACGATGAGCGGGTCGGCAAAGGTTTCGCGGCCGTGATCCTCGGGATCGAGTTCGACCGGTGGCTGCCACTCCGCGGCGGCCTGGAGGAACGGCCGAAAGCCGCCGTACTCGCAGACGAGCAGTTCGGTCAGGTACCCGCTGAACCCACGCGTTCGGAGGTCGCTGCCGTAGGCACCGATTCCCTTCAGGAACTGCTTCGTGATGCGCACGTCGGCGGCGAGGTCGTCGTCGAGGCGCTGACGCAGGTACTCCGTGTGGAACGGCGTTCGGTCAACGGCCGACCTGATTTCGGTAGCCGACTCGAGTCGAAAGCAAGGAACAACGTCGACGTCGAACCCCTCGACGGTGCCCTTGACGTAGGGGTGTTCAGCGTACTCCTCGTGGCCGTCGGGGAGGGTGGTGTGTCCGACCTTGAGGCCGTAGGACTCGAGTGTCTCCCGGTCGAGTTCGGGTGGGAACCGAACGAAGACGTCGATGTCACGGTCGCCGCTGATCCAGGTGCCTCTCGCGGTGGAGCCGACCTGGATGACATCTGCGTCGTCGCATAGCTCGGTCGCTGCGGCTTCGGCGCGGGTGGTGAGCCGATTGGCGACTGCGCGCAGTCGCTTGCGTTCGTCCTCGTCGGGGTCGACGCGGTCTCGGACGGTGGCGACGATGCTGTTGAACTCGTCGCTGGCAGCGTCACTGCTGTCGCTGCCGTTGCCGTTGCCGTTGCCTTTGTTTCGAGTTCCGCCGGCATCACGGTCGCCGCCGACTGCGTCAGCGCCGGCGTCTGCATCCTCGTCGCTCATTTTCCCGCATCTACTCGTGCGGTGCGTGAAAGGGTGTCGAACCGCCGGAAGCGAAAACGAAAGCCCTATCAAATGAACCCTCCAATCACGAGTTGAGCCGAAGTAGCTCAGATGGTAGAGCACCTCGCTGTTAACGAGGTTGTCCCAGGTTCGAGTCCTGGCTTCGGCGCTTCTTCGACTTTCGTCGTCTAGTTAGTTCATCTGCAACCGCAGTTATCGGATCCTTCTAGCGGCACCAGCGAGTATTCCACCGTCTTGACGCCGTCAATTGCCCGAAGTTTCCCAACGACTGTCGCCAGTTCGTCGCGGTCGGTCTCGAGTACCAGTACGTCGAGACAGGAATCACCGACGTGGCTGTGGGTGATCGAAGCGATGCTCCTCTCGTATTCGTGACGGAGCGTTGTTAACTGTCGCTCGATAGGTTGGGTTTCGAAATCGGAGAAGACGCTGACGGTTCCCGCGAGTTGCTGGTTCGCCAGACGGTCGTCTTCAAATTCGGTGAGCAGGGCTCGTGACCCCTCGCGGACGACTTCGCTTCGCCCCGTGTACCCGTGACGTTCGGCGACAGTATCGAGTTGATCGATCAGTTCTTCGGGCATGGAGACGCTGATGACGGGCATCCGTGGTTGTGAATATCTCTATAGTAAATATTAGTATTTGTTATTCAATAAGACAGCAGCACGTAATGACTAGTATTAACAATACAGGAGTTCTTATTCACAACCGACGCATGACCGACGACCCTATTCCTGTGACCGTCCTCAGTGGCAGCCTCGGTGCGGGAAAAACGACTGTCTTGAATCACGTACTAACTGCAGAGCACGACCTTGATGTCGCCGTCGTCGTTAACGACATGGGAGAGGTGAACGTCGACGCCGAGCACGTCGCCCAGCAGTCGGACCTGGGCAGTGAAGAGGAGATCATTGAGTTATCCAACGGCTGCATCTGCTGTCGCCTGCGAGGTGACATGCTAGATGAAGTTGGTCGACTCGCCGAGCGACGCGAATTCGACTATCTGCTGGTCGAATCGTCCGGTATCTCCGAGCCGATTCCGGTCGCCCAGACGTTCGCGATGGGCTTCGAGGACGCCGAGTTCGATCCGACCGGCACCTACGAACTGGACACGATGGTGACGGTGATCAACGCCCACAGCTTCTGGGAGTCGTTCGACTCCGGCACTGCCCTCACCGAACAGCAACTCGAAGGCCAGTCGGGCCGCGTCCCCGAGGAGGTCCTGCTCGACCAGATCGAATTCTGTGACGTGCTGTTGGTGAACAAATGTGACCTCGTCCCCGACGACGCGCTCGCAGAGATCGAGTCAATTCTCAAACGCTTGCAGCCGCGCGCGGAAATTGTTCGCACGGAGTTTGGGAATATCGAGCCGAACGAGATTCTGGGGACCGGTGCATTCGACTTCCAGCGTGCCAAGAATTCGGCGGGCTGGAAACACGAACTCCAACACGATCATCACCACGACCCACAGGAGGAACACGGGGTCACCTCCTTCGTCTACGAGCGCCGACGGCCGTTCCACCCCGAACGCATCGCCGCGTTGCTGTCAGACATGCCGGACGAAATCGTTCGCGCCAAGGGATTCCTCTGGAGTGCGGGCCGTGAAGACGTCTCGATGGGTGTCGACAAAGCCGGCACCTCCGTCCGTGCCGGCCCTGCTGGCACGTGGCTCGCAAACCTTCCTCAGGCCGAACGCGAGAAGTACTTCGCCGCTCGCCCTGGTCTGAAAGACGACTGGCACGAGGAGTACGGCGACCGAATGACTCGACTGGTCTTTATCGCGCGCGAGTTCGACGAGGATGGGCTGATCGACCGACTCGACGACTGCGTGCTCACTGATGCGGAGATGAACGACGACTGGTCGCGCTACTCTGATCCGTTCGAACCGGAAGACCGACGTGAGCTTGCGCTCTCGCGGTAACCAGCATGTCTGTTCCGGTCACTGTCCTCAGCGGCGAACTCGGCGCAGGAAAGACGACGTTGCTTTCTGGCCTTCTCGAGTCGGCCGACCGCGACGTTGCAGTATTGGTCAACGATGTCGGCGCAGTCAACGTCGACGCTGATCTCGTGGAGGCTCGCACCGATCTCGCGACCGGCGAGGACGTTGTCGCACTCGAGAACGGCTGTATCTGCTGTAGCCTCGGCGGCGAACTCTCGCGGGCGGTGATCCAGCTCTGGAAGGAACACGAGTTCGACCAGCTCGTCGTCGAGGCTTCTGGTGTTAGCGAACCGGAACCAATCGCCCGCCAGTTCGTCCGCGGTCCTGCTGGGGGGCCGTACGACCTCTCTGGTATCGTTACCGTCGTCGACGGGCGGCGATTCCACGACCGCTTCGCTGACGCTGATTCCGACGACGTTCCCGCCGTGCAGGGACCGGACGACTCCGGAACGCGCCCGCTTGCGGATCTCGTTCTGGCGCAGGTCGAGTTCTGTGACCTGCTGGTCGTCAACAAGTGCGACCTCGTTTCCGACGCCGAACGCGAGCGCGTCGTCGCCGTTCTCGAGACGCTCCAGCCGCGCGCCGAGGTCGTGACGACCGAGCACGGGGTGATCGATCCTGCCGAGATACTGGGTGTCGAGCGATTCGATCTGGAAGCGGTGACCGACGCGGCGGGCTGGAAGCGGGCGATCGAAGCGGATGAGCGCGGTGACGATCACGCCCACGGCGAGGCGGGCCACGATCACTGTAGGGACGACAACGAGCATCACGACCCTCATGAGCACCCCGACGATCTCGAAGATCGCGAGCACCACGATCACGATCACCCCGAACACAATGAATACAACGAGCACCACGACCACACCGAGCCCCACGAACATCACGACCACGCCCACCCGCCCGAACGCTACGGCATCACCGTCGACACCTACCACCGCCGCCGGCCGCTCCATCCCGAACGGTTCGCCGCCTTCCTCGCTGACCTCCCCGACGGCCTCGTGCGTGCGAAGGGGCTGTGCTGGATCGCCGGACGCGATAAACAGGCCATCACGATGAGCTACGCCGGCAGCGAGACCGCACTCGAGGTGACGGGCCGCTGGATTGCCAGTTTCTCCGAGGAACACCAGGAGACGTACCGTCGTGGCCAGCCCGATCTCCCGTGGGATGAGGAGTGGGGCGACCGCGAGACACGACTCGCGCTGATCGGCCGCAACGTCGATCTGGACGTGCTCAAGGCGCGCCTCGACGAGTGTCTGCTCACCGACGCGGAGCTGGATGACGACTGGCTCGAGTACGAGAACGCCGCGCCGACAGTCATGGGCGAGACCACGGTGATTTCGATCGAGTCGTAGGTGCCTGGACAGACCGCTCTCCGAACACGAGTCTCCCTCAGCGGTCAACGCGAGTGCTACTCTGGTCCGGATACGCCTGCCCCCAGAGTCCGTGCAGAACGAGCGCGATAAACGGCAGCCCGAAGACGACGTACGGAAGCGCGGCAAGCAGTGGCCACGGGCCGACTACAAAAACGACGGCACAGACAAGGAGGCCACCGATCGGGGCAACTGCAACCGCCGCAATCCGTCGATCGATCGGTTGCAACTCGAGTACCGTCCCGCGAATCGGGAGGTCGAGCGCCTCGGCGAACGCGTCGGCGTCCACGACCGGACCGATCTCCCGCGTCGCTTCGTCATCTCCCCAGCCCATCTGCGCTTCGAGTGTTCGGGTATCATACACCCGATCCGGGTACCGGTCGGCGACGAGACTCACGTCGCGAATCTCGTGCAGCGGGATCTGCCACTGGGGTTCCTCAACCCATGTATCGTACGCGACCAGGTGGTCGTCGTAACGATGGTACTCGAGTGGTGCGTGCGAGAGGATGTGTTCGAGCGTTTTGACGGTCAGATAGCCGGCGAGCGCAGCGAGTGCGAGGAAACTGATGCCGACCGTTAGCGCGACTCCGAGCCCGCCGCTGGCAGTATCCCCCAGAACGGAGAGGGTGATGAACCAGGCGAGAATGACGATGCTGGTGTAGAACGGTGCTGGCTTCACCAGTGTGTGCAGGATGCCGGTGAGAACCACTGTGGGTGTATGCGTCGGGACGCGAGCGTTCGGCTTGCCCTCGGGTATGGAAAGCGGTTCGAGCGTCGCGGTGGTCTCGTCGGACTCCTTCTCGTTCTGATCCTCGCCCTCGTCCTCGCCGTCCGGACCGGACAGCCAGCCCGTGAGTCGGCCACCACCGCCGTTGGTCGCGCGAAACGCCGACCAGTCGACAAGTAGCTTGACGGCGACGAACGCGGCGAGAACGATCGCACCGCTGGCCTCTGCCACGATGAAGAGGACGAAAATCAGGAAGAACGCCTGTCGTGCAGGGGTTTCGATGACGGCGTACGGCGAGGTCTCCTCGTAGCGTCCGCCGCGGAGATAGTCGCGCCAGGTTTCGATGAGTTGCCCGCTGACCAGCGCGCCGACGCTGAACCAGACCTCGGGCCGCGCGAGGGCCTCGTCGATAGCGACCTCGGACAGCAGCGCCACGATGAAGAGAGTGGACCAGACGGTCGCGAACAGCACCGCACCGATAAACGACACGTTGCGCGGATAGACTGGCGGCAGCCAGGAGACCAGTCGCACGCTCCCGCGCTTCCGTGCCAGCTCCGTGTTGCCGATGTTGACCACACTCGAGTCCCCGCTACTCTCGTCCCCGTCCTCGTCGTCAGTCTCTAGCTCCTCGACGTTCGGTGGCCTCCCTGCGAACAGTGCTTTCCCCGCGGCGAGCGGAAACGCGAGCAGTACCTCGAGCGCGTAGATGACGACCAGCGTCGCGGGATCCCAGCCGAACTCGAGAACACCCACCAGCGGCACCAGATTAGCGAGCAAGATTGGGGCGAAGGCCGCGGTGGGTGGGTGCCTTTCCGTGGCGTCTCGGTGAACCATTTACGTGACAGGTTGCTCGATCGGTAGTAAAACGTTGCGAACGGGCGTACTGGCCTGTGTATCCGTGGATGGTGACGAGTACCGTGGCGCTCGATTCCGTCCGATGGAGTCGGTCATCACTCACATTGTGCAGCACTTGCGCCGCCCGTCACTCGCGTCGACCATCGCTTATGACACTGCAGCGTAGAGGGACACGTATGGCAACCGACCGAGACGATCGACGCAGCACCGACGACCACGGCCACGACGTCATCGATCCCCTCTACGTCGGGATCGTAACGGTCTCCAGTTCACGCGCGCAGGCCGACGATTCCGGGACCGACCCCGACGACCCCGGCGGTGACACTATCCAGGAGTGCTTCGAAGCCGAGGGCCACGAGGTGCGAGAGCGGCTGCTCGTCCGAGACGACTATTCGTCGATCCGGACCGCTGTTCGCGGCCTCGTTGCGCGACGCGATATCGATGTCGTCGTCACGACCGGGGGCACGGGCGTCACCACGGACGATGTGTCCCCTGAGGCAACATCCTCGCTGTTCGAGCGTGACCTCCCAGGCTTTGGCGAGCGGTTTCGAGCGCTCTCGTGGGAGGAGATCGGCACGCGGGCGATTGCCTCGCGTGCAACCGCTGGCATCGCCGTCGACACACCGGTGTTTTGCATCCCGGGGAGCACCGGTGCGTGTCAGACCGCGTGCGAACAGCTGATCGTCCCCGAGTCACCCCACCTTGCAGGACTGGCGACGCGTCACCAGGCCGACGGCGAAAATCAGTAGCACTCTAATCTGCTCGTGATTGGACGCTCCCGCCCGCTGCGAGCGTGCCCTCGTCCGACCGACACCGTTGAGTACCCGCTCTCGCTAGTGCGAGACGACTGATGCCCGACTGTGACTACTGCGACGCATCGTTCGACGACGAGGAGTCCTATCTGGCTCACCTCGGGCACAACCACGCCGACGAACTCGGACGAATCGATCGCCGGCGAGTCGCTGCCGCGGGTGAACTCGAGTCCCCCTCGCAGTCACAGTCGGGACCGGCGGGCGGCAGAGACCCGATCATCGTCTACGGGCTCGCGCTTTCGTTCGTCCTGCTCGTGATTGGGTCGGCCGGCTACATCGTCGCCTCTGGGCTGAGCGAGAGCGGTGAGGTCCACGAACACGGTGAGATCACCGTCAGTGTCGATGGCGAAGCGATCGACTTCGAGCAGTCCCAGTACTACGACGAGGAACTCGGCGGCACGTTCCACTTCCATCCGAACGACGGCAACATCTGGCATATGCACCCCGAACGGGTCACGTTCGGCGAAGCGATGTCCGACATCGAGATGCCGATCACCGACTCTACGATCAGCATCCACGGCACGACCTACGACGACAGTGACGACGGGACGAGCGTCGAGATGACGATCAACCGCGCTCCCGCAGCTTCCGACCAGGAACTTACCGAGGGCGACCACATCCGTATCGTCGTCGAAACCGACGAGGGCGACGGGTTGCCGGACGCAGCGACGGAGTCCTAGTGCGCATTCGTTCAGTGGCCTCTGCACCAGCGGGCAACTGTCCACTTTCACTCCGGTAACCGCACTTTAAATATGATCGGGCGCGAATGGACGTATGCCTCCCAGTGAAACCAAAGAGGAGGCGTGACACCATGAGCGACGTACGACAGCATGCGGACGACATCCACGACCAGTTTTCGGACCACCTCGACGTGACCGTCGAGGACGTCGAAGAGCGCCTGGCCACGCTCGTCGACGAATACAAAGTACCAATGGACGAGGCGCGCCGGAGCGTCACCAACCACTACTTAGAGGAGGCCGGCCTCGACCGCGAGGACCTCTCGAGTGGCTCTAGTGAAGCGGTGAACGTCGAAGAGGTCGACGAACCCGAAGAGTGGGTCGACCTCACGGCGAAAGTCATCGAACTCTGGGACCCACGAAGCGACGCCGTCGCCCAGGTCGGCCTGCTCGGCGACCCGACGGGAACGATCAAGTTCACCAAGTGGGCCAAATCAGAGCTTCCCGCACTCGAGGAGGGCGGCGTCTACTCGCTCCAGAACGTCGTCACTGACGAGTACCAGGGCCGGTACTCGGTCAAACTCAACAGCACGACCATCATCGAGGAACTCGAGGAGGAACTCGAGGTCGGCGACGATACGAGCGAGATCGAAGGCGCGCTCGTCGACATGCAAAGCGGCAGCGGCCTCATCAAGCGCTGCCCGAAGGAGGACTGCACCAGAGTGCTCCAGAACGGTCGCTGTAACGAACACGGCGAGGTCGAAGGCGAATTCGACCTCCGGATCAAAGCCGTCGTCGACGACGGACTTGATGCCCACGAGGTCATCTTCGATAAGGACGCGACGGAGGAGCTAACCGGACTTTCCCTCGAGGAGGCCAAGGACATGGCAATGGACGCGCTCGACACGACCGTCGTCGCCGACGAAATCGCGGACGACATCGTCGGCACCTACTACCGTATCGAGGGGCCGACGTTCGGCCGCTACGTGCTCGCAGACGACGTCTCCGAACTCGATGGGCCCGCCGATGCTGAACAGCTGCTGATCAAAGCGAGGTCGATGTAACCATGAGCCAGGCAGAACTCACCCGCGAAGTCGCCCGCCGCGTCTTCGCCTCGGAATTCAACGATTCGACGTACACGTTCAAAGAAAGCGACGACGAGCGCGCGCCGAACTTCGCCCTGCTCCCGACGGGCGACCGCGCGAACCGCGTGTTCATCGTCGGCACGCTGACCGAGACCGAAGACGTCGGTGAGGACAGCGAGTACTGGCGCGGCCGCGTCGTCGACCCGACAGGGACGTTCTTCGTCTACGCCGGGCAGTACCAGCCCGAAGCGGCTTCGATCCTGCGCGAGACCGAGCCGCCAGCGTACGTCTCGGTCGTCGGCAAGCCCCGAACCTACGAGACCGAAGACGGCAGCGTCAACGTCTCCGTTCGACCCGAATCGATCGCAGTTGTCGACGCCGCGACCCGCGACCGCTGGGTCGTCGAAACCGCAGAACGTACGCTCGACCGCATCGAGGCCTTCGAGGAGTGGGAAGCCGAACAGGAGGCCCCCGAAAGCGCCTCGACTGCGCCGACGAACGAGTATGCCCAGATGGCCCGCGAGCAGTACGACTCGCCGGTCGTCAACTACCGCAACGACGTGATTCAGGCACTCGAGCAACTCGAGGAGCAAGAAGCTGACGCGACGGCCTGAGACGGCTCTTTTTCAGCTGCCACTTCCACCTACCTGTGCCGCGCTGAACTCCTCGTCTGACGAACCGTTAAGTGGACCGACGAGTATCTGGTGAACGAATGGGCAACAAGAACAAGACGATCTCGTTTCGCGTCAACGAGGACGCGTTCGACGCGCTCCAGGACATCGCCGAGGAGCGCGACATCTCGCTATCCGCGGTGTTTCGCGACTACGTCGACCAACTCGTCGAGCACGACGGACAGATCGCGGTCGTTCCCGAGCGCGAACTCGAGATCAGATCGGCCGAGGGTGCTGGCAGCAGCAACGGCGACGACGCGGACCTCTCGTTCCCGCCGACCGTCGAGGTCCCGAAGAGTTTCATCCGCGAGCACGAGCGACTCGAACTCGAGACCGACCACCTTCGCGAGCAACTCGACGAGTACAAGGCCTACGTCACGCAGCTACAGGACCGACTCGAGGATGAGGAAGACGAGGTGTTGCTGCTCGACGATCTCGATGATTTTGACGACCTCAATGATCTCGATAGCGCGGACGTAGACGATTCCTACCAGCTTCGGTAGGTCGTCGGCGGTTGCGGGTTGCGGGTTGTGAAATTGTGAAGCTGCGAGTCTGGTCCCTCCCCGTCAGCCACTGCTACCATCCTAGTCGAACGCTGGCAGCACGTCCCCGCCGAACGCCTCGATGAACTCCTCCTGATTCGTATTCACGTTGTGGAGGTAGACCCGATCAACATCGAGTTCCAGATCCTGTTCGATCCACTCACGGTGCTTCTCGAGATCCGCTGAGACCCGAACCTTCGCTGCCACGTCCTCATCACTGATCTGCGTCCCGAGTTCGTCGTAGTCTTCCGGCGTCCGAAGCTCCTGTGTCACCGTCCCCGGAATACACTGATTTCGCCACTGCTCGACCGCGCCCTCGAGTGCAGCCTCCTCGTCGCTCGCGTAGGAGTGCTGGGCTTTGAGGTACACCGGCTTTTCTGGGGCGTGCTCACGGAAGGCCTCGACGCGAGCCGCGTCGTCTTCATGATTCGGCGTCGCGATGGTGATCATGCCGTCGGCCCACTCGGCCAGCCACTTGGCGGTCTCCTCGGACAGCGCCGCCCCGATCAGCGGCGGCGGCGTCTCCGGACGGGAGTACAGCGTCGCCCGCTCGACATCGACGCGGCCGTGGTGAGTCACCTCTTCGCCGTCCCAGAGTCGCCGCATGACCGTCGCACACTCCTCGAGACGTGCGTTTCGCTCCTCCTTGATCGGCCAATCCGTGCCCGTAATTCCCTCGTTGAGCAACTGGCCGCTACCGACTGCGAGCCAGAACCGCTCCGGATACATCTCGCGCAGTGTCGCCGTTCCCTGCGCGATAATCGCCGGATGGTAGCGGTAGCCGGGCGCGTTGACCGTCCCGAACGTCAGGTCTGTCGCCTCCAGCGCCGACCCAAGCCACGACCAGACGAGCCCCGACTCGCCCTGCTGCTCACTCCAGGGATGGAAGTGATCCGAGGCGAGCGCGTGCTCGAAACCCTGCTTGTCTGCGAGTTGGGCGTACTCGAGTACCTCGCTCGGGGCGAACTGTTCGTGGGAGGCGTGGTAGCCAAGGACATCGGGAGTCATTGCTGGTTACCTCCGGGTGTCGTGGATCGTTTCAGGCAGATCTGCAGCGTGCGATTGCCAGTCTGCCCGGGCCAACATCGGCGTCGGAGCTGCTGGATGAACCGTCCTCGGAGTAAATGCTGTGGCGACAACACGGTGGTGTCGTCTACGGATGGCTACTTAGTTTCTCGACGCGCAAGTGCATGAAGGAGCGAGTGCAGCCGCAGGGGGGCTGGTATTCCGGATTTCGAACAGCCGTCCGTTGCTTTGTAAATAGCGCCCCAGTCGGGCGAACCCTTGTTGTGAACTACCGCGCGAGATCCTGTTTCGACTGCCGAATCTCGTCGCGCTTGTCGTCTGCGCCCTCGACCTGTGCCAGGCTCTCTGCCGCCTCGAGCGTCCGCACGCCACTGTCGAGGAAGGAGAGTACGTCACCAGAGTAGGCATACACCATGTAGTCGTCGCTCATCACGTCCACGATCGCATCGGGACCGAGTCCCTGCGCTCGTAACTCGAGTAGGTACTCGATGAACTTCCGCTCGGGACAGCCACAGTAGGGGTTGTTGTCGCAGTCGCAGTCGAGGAAGTCCTCCGTGAAGTCGAGCACCCGATCCCGGGTCGCGTCGTCGAGTTTTTCGAGTCCCGCGCCCTGGAAGAGCATGTCGAGGGTGGCACCCTTGAACGCGCCCTTGGGGATGTTCGTCTCGAGTTGGGAGCTCAGTTGCCGGTGGTTCTTGACGTAGATCTTGTCGGTGATGGCCACGCGTTGGTGGACGTACGACAGCGTGGCCGAAAAACGTCTCGGTCGGCGATTCGGGCTGCGATTCAGAACGTAACTGTGAGTGGCCGCTAACCGCGGTATTAGATACCACGATCACGTACGCGAGTCGTAACGTATTTCAGGTCAACCGGACCTACATATGCCTGCAAGCGTGTCCGGGTTGGGGTAGTGGTTATCCTTCAGCCTTGTGGAGGCTGAGACGCGGGTTCGATTCTCGCACCCGGACTTTGTTGCCGCGAGCAAATTCGCGAGCGGCGCAAATCCGACCGAGATCGAACCCTGCCAGTCGCAGCGGCCGAACGGAGTGAGGCCGAGCGTCTGGCTACGGTTCGATTCTCGCACCCGGACGTTCTTCGGCGTTGTCGCGAACGGAGTGAGCGACTGCTCGGCGCAGCAAACTGTTCCGGTGAACAAACTCGTGAGCCGACGGCATCCTCGGAGATTCGAACAACGGAAGACGTGGCCCGCGAGCGTGTGAGCGAGACCGTTTTCAGGTCGTTCGATTCCCGCACTCGGGCGTTTTCATCGTGAACACGTCACAGCAGCACCACTGACCTATTTTCACTCACCAACGAACGTGCGCGTATGCCACGCATTCCACCTGTCGACCCCGAGGAGTTCCCGGCCGACAAACGAGACCTGTTCGACACGCTGTCTGAGAACGACCTCCCACCCGAGGAGCGCGGCCACTCACTCGAGGGCGGCACGCTGAACGTCTACCGAACCATGGGTCAGGACTCCGCCCTGCTCGAGCAGTTCCGCGCCTACGGCTCCGCAGTCTGGCGCGAAAGCGGTTTCTCACCACGCGAACGCGAGTTTGTGATCCTCGCGACGGCCTACTACGCCGACTCGGCCTGCGAGTGGCACCAGCACGTCCGCGTCGCACTCGACAAGGGCATGGACCCCGAACAGATCCTCGCTGTCTCTCGCGAGGAACAGAACCGACTCGAGTCCGACCACGCAGCGATCGTCGATTACGTCGCGGCGTTCGTCACGGGTGCGGTCGACGACGCGACGCACGACCGCCTGGCCAAGTGCTACGACGAGGAGACGATTTTGGGGAATCGGGATGCTCTCGGGATGTTATCTCGCCCTTGCGCGATTACTGGATGCGCTTGCGGTCGAGTGTGAAGCGCCGTTCGTTGGGTGGAATCTCAAGAACTGCTAAGAAACCCTTCGATCCGAATCGGCTACAACGCGGCTGGACCTGTCCGTTTGAGCGACTGGTCACCATCTTGTACTTACACCAACATATGGAAAACCATTATGATACCGATCGGTCATAGGGCACCCCATGGGAGACAAAACCATGAACGTCGACCGTCGCGGTGTGCTCCGTGGCGTCGGCGGCGGGGCGATCGCACTGGCGGGACTGGGCGGCGCTGGCAGTGTCGGTGCGCAGGATGCAGTTACAGTCACAGCAGTTTGGACTGACGACGAGGAGGAAGACTTCCTCGCCGTAGTCGATTACGTCGAGGGCGAGACCGGCGTCGACATCTCGTATGCACCGCGAGACACTGAAACACTCCTGACGGAGACGCTGATGGACTACGAGGCCGGCATTGCGACGGCAGATATCGTCGTGTTACCGACTGAGGGGCGCGTCCGTCGGGACGGGGCGGCGGGTCATCTGGAGCCGGTCGGTGACCTGTGGGACGAAGACGAGTATTCGACGGAGCACGCGGTGGTCGAGGCGAACGGCGAGGTCTACGCCGCGCCGTTCGGGATGGACCTCAAGCCGGGCTTCTGGTACCGTCAGTCGTTCTTCGAGGAGCACGGACTCGAAGAGCCCGAGGATTACGATGCCTTCCTCGACCTCCTCGAGGAGATCGACGGTATCGAGGGCGTCGAGGCACCGCTCGCATCCGGGAACGGAGACGGCTGGCCGCTCAGCGACGTCACGGAGGCGTTCATCCTTCGGCAAGAGGACGGCGCACAGCTCCAGCAGGATCTCATCGAGGGTGACGCCGAGTTTACTGACGACCGCGTCGTGACTGCCTTCGAGGAACTGCAGGAACTCCTGCAGGCGGGCTACTTCAGCGAAGTGCGAGACTTCGGCATCCAGTACGAGTTCTTCTGGGAGAACGAGACGCCCCTGTACTTCATGGGGTCGTGGACGCCGACGTTCGGCGCGATCGAGGATCCAGACGACCTCGACTACTTCATGCTCCCCGGCACCGACGCGATGGTGACCAGCATCAACTGGTTCACCATCCCTGCGTATACGGATGCAACCGACGCGGCCAGAACCGCCGTCGAGGGCATCATCTCTCCCGACGGACAGGAGGTCTGGACTGAACGCGGCGGCTTCGTCCCGTCCTCGCTCGAGGTGCCGGCGGAGGCGTTCGACATCGAGATCATGCAGGAACTGTCCGAACAGGCGGACGAAGTCGAACTCGTCCCCGACCTCGACGACGCGGTCGGTGATCCGTTCCAAGCCGAATTCTGGTCACAGCTTCTCGGCCTCTGGGCAGAGCCGGATCAGGATGTCACCGGAATCACCGAGTCGCTCAACGGTGTCCTACAAGAAACTGTCCAGGAGGACGACTCGTAGCGTGTCAGAACTCGAGACGGACGGCGGCACCGATACCGATACTGATACGACCACCACAGGCACCGACGCCGAGGGGACCACCAGCAGCGGGAACTCCCTCGGTCTCGAGAGTGGACGTAACAGCAAGGCCGGGCGCGACGCTCGCACCGGCGGGGTACTCGAGTCCACCCGGGTCGTCGGCCAGGAGGTCCGGCGCAGTAGTGCCAACGCCGTTGCGGTCGATCTGCTGTACGTGTTCACGATCGGCTTTTTCGCGAGTCTCGCGGTTCGCGGGTTCTGGCCGGCACTGATTGCAGCCTTCCCGATCGCGGTGTTGCTCGGGTTCGCCTGGCTCTCCTCGCGGTTGTTTTTCCTGACGAACCTGCTTGCGATCATCGCGGCAATTGCGGCGACGAGGATGGGGTTGTTGCCGCTGTGAACTGCTGAAACAGGATTGCTGTATGAGTTGCCGAAACTGGATACTGCGGTCGTGTTGATGGTGACTTCTCACTGTCAGTCCGCAACCGCGGCCACCATCCCCCGCTTGTAGTACCGCTCCAAGAGCAAGAATAGGATCACCGGTACAGCCATCGTCATGATCGAGCCGGCGGCGATCATCCCCCACTCGACCTGCACGCGCCCAGTCATCAGCGGGAGCACCTGCGGCGCGAGGTAGAGCTCCGGCGAGCGCATGAACACCAGCGGGAAGAAGAACGCGTTCCAGACCCAGGTGAACTGAATCACCGCCACCGAGACGAGCGCGGGCGTCGACAGCGGCAGAATGATCGTCCGGAAGATCTGGTACCGTGAGGCCCCGTCGATTCGCGCGGCCTCCTCGAGTTCCTCCGGAATTCCGAGCAGGTAGTTTCGCAAGAAGAGGATGACCCAGCCCAGTCCCCAGCCGATGTGGATCAGGATCAGCCCCATGTAGGTGTCGAACAGCCCAAATTCGTGCAGCGCGTTGTAGTTCCCCATCGCGACGAGTTCCGGTGGCGCGGCCATCACGAGCAAGATCAGGAAGAAGAGCGTTGTCTTCAGCGGGAACTCAAAGCGGGCGAAGGGGTAAGCCGCCATTACGCCGAGGAGCATCACGACGAGTACCGCCGGAATCGTGACGATGAACGTATTTCGCAGTGCCCGCCCCATCGGCGCGGTGCTGTAGTCCCAGGCCTGATAGTAGTTCTCGAGCGTGAACGACATCCCCTCGACGTGCCACCAGCCACCGATAATCTCCGAGAGCGGCCGGAATGAGGCCATGAACAGGCCGATGAACGGCACGATCCAGAGGACTGCGATGGTGATCGCGACGAGATACGTGAGCGTGCGCCTACTCGAGGGGATGGTCTCGGCGATGCGGGTCCGCCAATCGAGATCGGCCGCTGGCGCTGTCTCGGGTATCTCCTCGGTTCGCAGGTATTGGTCGCGGTCGCTGGTCGTCTCTGATCCCGCGTCGATGCCGGTCGGTTTGAGTGGGTCTTCGTCTGTCATTGGGATCACCGCATGCGTGCGATGTAGAGCGCAAGTGGGGCGACGATGAACAGCTGGAGCAGTGCGACGACCATCGCCATCCCGTAGTCGATCTGTGGCCGGAACGCGGCCCGATACACCTCGATACCGAGAACGGAGTAGGCGTGGTTCGGACCGCCCGCAGCGCCACCAGCTGCGTAGACGATGTCGAACATCCGCATCACCCAGATGATGCCCATGATGACGACGACGGCGGTCACCGGTTTGACCAGCGGCCAGATGATGTCCCAGAATCGTCGCCACGCACCGGCACCGTCGACCTTGGCCGATTCGATCAGTGATGGGTCGATAGCGGATAGAGCCGAACTGTACAGGAGCATACTGAAACCGGTGTGAACCCAGATTCCGCCTGCGATGAGGGCGTAGATCGCTACCTGCGGCGACTGGGTCCAGTTGCGGACTAGGTGTCCCTGGCCGATCACCCGCAGGAACTCGTTGAAGATGCCTGCTTGTGGATCGTAGACGAACATAAGCACGAGGCCGATGACGATCGGTGGGACGGTAAAGCCCGCAAAGACCATTGACCGAAGGATGCGTCGGCCCTTTAGATCGGCGAACAACAGCGCGATCGCCAGGCCAAGGAATGTACTCGCCGGGACGTGCAGGACGACCCAGAGGAGGTTGTGCGTGAGCGCCCCCATCGGATACTGGAGCTCTCGCATGTTCGACCAGTTGACGATGAGTGGGTCAGTGAACGACCGAATCCAGTTGTCGAGGCCGATGAAATGTTCCATCGTGAAGGTATCCCACGAATAGAAGCTCCCGATCGCAGAGTAGGCGATCGGGCCGACAGAGAAGATCGTAAAGAGCGTCAGCCCTGGTACCAGAAAGACTGCGATCGCGATCGCCTTGTCTCGGTCAACGGCTAATCCGTACGGTCGGTCGGTGTCTGCGATGACCGCGTCGAGTTGATCTCGGAGGCTCATGGCTCGGGTTAGTCTGTCTTGTCAGCCGACCAGTTCGCCGTTCTCATCGTACAGGTAGGCGTCGTCGTTGTCGAACGTGAGGTAGACGCGCTCGTCACGCGAGACGGTTCCGTCGGCCAGCTTCGCGTTCACGAGTTGGTCGTTGACCGTGACGTTGACGAGGACGTACTCACCGAGTGGTTCGACGGTGTCGACCCGCCCCTCGATCACGTTTCCAGTGGTCGGCCGCGAGGTCGTGATGGTCAGGTCCTCCGGGCGAACACCCAATGCAACCTCGCCCTGTACGTCGCTCGTCACCACGCTCGCGGTGGTGCCGTCCTCCGGTGGCGTCGTGTCGACCGGGTCGTCTGTCTCGCCCGCCCGAACAACGCTGTCCAGTTCGACAGCGCCTGCCTCGCCGAAGTCAATCGAGCCGTTCTGTCGCGTGCCCTCGAACAGGTTCATCGGCGGCGAGCCGATAAACCGGGCTACCCACGCTGTCCGCGGGCGCTCGTACAGCTCCTGTGGCGGCGCAACCTGTTGGATCGTCCCCTGGTTCATCACCACGACCCGATCGGCCATGCTCATCGCCTCCTCCTGGTTGTGAGTCACGTAGACGGTTGTGATGTCGAGCTCGTTTTGGAGGCGTTTCAGCTCGATGCGCATCTCCTGACGGAGCTTCGCGTCGAGATTCGAGAGCGGTTCGTCGAGCAGAAACACCGACGGTTCCCTGATGATCGCCCGCGCGAGCGCTACTCGCTGGCGCTGTCCACCTGATAGCGCTGCAGGCTTCTTCTCGACCTGGTCTTCGATGTGCAACAGCGTGGTGACTGCCTCGACCTTCCGGTCACGCTCATCGGGTGGGACACCTCGAACCCGCAGCGGGTAGCCGATGTTCTCTGCCACCGTCATGTGTGGATACAGCGCGTAGTTCTGGAACACCATCGCCACATTCCGACTGCTCGGCGAACGCCCGTCCACCCGCTCGTTATCAAAGTAGATTGCCCCCTCAGAGGGCTGTTCTAGCCCTGCAATCAATCGCAGCGCGGTCGTCTTCCCACAGCCTGACGGTCCGAGAAACACCAGAAACTCGCCGTCGACCACCTCGAGCGTTAGCCGGTAGTTCGCGACGGTCTCCCCTGCGTCGAAATACTTGCTAACACCACCCATGGCAATAGATGTCATTAGGGAATGCGTACGCACGAGTCATCCATTAATCCCGATCCTACTAGCACGGGTTCTGATACATCCGAATACCGGAATATCCTCTGAAGATGGCATGCGTGGGTCGTCGCTGGAATAGTGGGCTTTTGAGTTGTCTCGCGAATCACAGCCTGGACGACGAACTGGCTGGGGTTCTCTGGATGCTCACGTGTGATTTGCGGGGAATCCAGGAGAAAACCCCGCCTTCAGGGCGGGGAGGATGTCAATCTCGGTGTACTCAGCTTCGAAGGGAACTGTCCTCTTCCGTCGAGGCTTTCGAAATGAACGGGTGGGCGTGCAATGGTAACCAGTTTCAATCTCGAATCCGTCTCGAGGAGTCACTGTCCGTAGTCGCAGTATCTGACCGATTCGTTAATTCGGTCCACCTCCACCGATCCATCAACGAGCGCAATCGCTCACTCGGGCGGGTCGATAGCTCTCGGTTCGGTGTCGCCGCAGCCGTGGTGGTAGATCGGCTGGATTTCCCGATCACGGACCGCCGACTCGTCGATCGTCTCAAGCGTCACATCCTCGACAACATAGTACATGTTGACAGCTGTAAGTTCCTCACCGTGCTCTTCCGACCAGATCTCGCACAGATGGTCGGCGAGCGTTTCGGCCACAATATCGTCGGGGCCGCCACGTCTGACGCTGCTCATGTAGAAGCGTTCCCGATAGGTACCGAACTGTTTCTGGAGTTCGTCGTAGGGTCTTTCATGCGTCAACGGACGCTCGTTATACGCGTCTACCGTGTCTCCGTTTTCGGTTTCGGCTGGGAAGACGTAGTACCGATCGACGGTTCGTGGATGAGGTGCAAAGACAGTCCAATCGGGCTGGCTGACACGGATTGCATCCGCCCTCTCGTCGATGCGGTCTTTCGGACCGTCCTCCTCATCGATAGACTGAGCGACAGGCAGGTGTGACAGCGTCGGGACAACGAGGAGAGAAATGATTGCGACCACCAGCACGAGTGTGTAGATGGTCGTTTTGGCATGTCTGAGAGTCTTCGAGTCGATCTGCGCCCGAGGGAATCGAGATGCAAGCCGCTTGAGTTCGATTCGGATGTAGGCGCGTCGAGACTGCTCGAGTGTTCCAGAGCGGACGAGAGTCTCCAGTCTGTCCCAGACGGGTGTCTGCAAGAACAGGAGCAGGCCGGCAATCGCGACGTACGGGAACGCGCCGATCCGAACCGTAATCGCGAACGAGGCGTGGCCGGCGATGAACATGGCGACAAAGAGTGTCCGCGCGTTCCCCTGGAGGAGGATAAGGAGCCAGGCGAATAACAACATGTAGTACCACGTCACCCCGCCGTACTGTAGGAGCGCCGGGAAGTTTCGCATGAAATCCCCGAGGAGGAAGGTCGTATTGTCGAGCCCCATGATGAGCGGGGTGGCCTCACCGCCAGTCCAGAGCTCAGATTCTCGCTTGTGGTAGCCGTTGAGGACATACATGTAGACGACCTGTGCCAGGATTGCCGCGGACGCAAGGCTCGTGATTCCCGATCTCGGGAGGGAGTCAGCGTGGCAGGCGTCGATCGACCAGCGTTCCCCCAGTGGTAGGAATATTGCCCAGAACAGAAGCATCCGGAAGAGGGTGTCCGCGAAGCTGAGAACCAGCGGGTTGTGGTGGTCAAGCGAGACGACCAGAAGAAACGAGAGGACGGTCGCAACCCTCGTTTTGTAGCCGACGATCAGTTGGATCGCGATCAGTACCGTGAGGATGAACAACGCCGCGATCACGGTCGAATCCGTCGTAAAGTAGTAGATCGAAACCGCGTTGTCTGCTGTCATCTCCGTAGCCAGTGACTGCGGGACAACGCCCGACTCTGTATAGAAGAGCGTGAAGTTCCGTGACCGAAGGAGTACATCTGCAATGATGAGTAATCCGGCGACGATTCGAAACGCTGCGAGCGCCCGCGTATCGATTCGAACCGCGTCCGGATCGATGTAGGTGGATCTCCGAAGGGTGCTTTGAACACGCGATGAAATCGTACGGAGTGAGTGCATACCCGGCGTGAACCAGTTCGACTCACAACTGAATGCACCATATATATTTGCTCACCACAACTGTCCGGCTTTCCCGTTTCGAGGGTCACTGCCGGATCACTTGTCGAAAATTCGATTTGCGATTAAACACGAACAAGACGTACTGCGAATCCAATTTACACGCTGAGTAGGCACTCTATAGTACAACTCCCCATCACTGCCCGCCCGAACGACGAACGCACGACGAACGCACGGTTTGGTGTGGGTCCGGTTCGGGACGAGCGCAGTTCTCAGAGAATCACGGACCATGTGCGGGAAACGCCCCGACTCGTAAACGACCGAAATGAGCGAGAACCGCGGATAGGAACAGGGAACAGGGAACAGCTGACCTATAAGCAAACTGCACCATCTGTGTGCCCCCAGTTGTAGTTGTACAGCGCAACCTGACCGTAACAAGAAATCGAACCCTGTAAACGCCGGTCGAATCCTAACCGCGAGTGAATCTCTGATCAGTTGACTCGAGTACAAGCGGCAACTTCCTTCACCTCCGGCCGGGTTGCACACCCGCAGCTCACGGAGTTGTCCGCCGCGGGAAGTACTGCTCCCGGATTTAAACCACGCGAACACCTCGCTATCGCTCGGTGTTCTCCCCTTCAAATCAAGTCACGTTGGATACTTGCGGCTCGCGAAGTTGATCGCCGCAAACATCTGCCGCCTCCCGGATTTGAACCGGTGGAAGACATGCTCACTCGCTCTCGCTCGTTGTGCGTGACTTCCAGGGTTCAGAATCCGGTCGGATACCAGTTTTGGCGTTCACGAACGACTCGCTACGATCGACGTTTTGTTCGCGCGAAAAGTGCTGCCTCCCTGATTTGAACCTCGACCGGAGCGAAGGTCTCCCAGGTCTGAATCGAGAACTGTAGTGACTATCCGGCGAACCGTTCACTCACGTAAGAGTTTAAGTTTACGTTTGTACTCCTGCTCGGTGAGTGTTCCCTCGGCAAACCGTCGTCTGAGTATCTCTTCGGCTTCCGGATCGAGGCCGGTGCTCGAATGGACTGTTCGATCGACCATGTGGTTGCTCCCATGGGAATCAAATCGATGCGTTGCAACCCCGGTGCCGGACGGTGGCCCCTCAAGTTCATCGAGTTGGCGTTTGAATTCAGTTTCGTCTATGTCTCCACTCGCGTAGCGTGATTTGATGATCTCGACCCGACTCGTCTGACCAGAATCGGTGGTGCCATCTTCGGCATCGTCAGTAACATCCAACAGCGACGCCTTGTACAACTCGAATACGATACCGGCGAACATCACGAGAAGCATTCCCCCGACAATGAGGTACGTCCACGTTGGAACTGGATTCGAATCGAGTTCCGTGCTGGCCATCTCTCCAATCATTGTTGGGAGATAAATCAAAAGACCAAGTACCCCACACAGGACGATGAACATGAACACGTAGACGGCGATCTTTCCCTTTGGAGAGAGTGGTTCTGTCGGATAGCGGTACCTATCCGTTCTCATCAGTCCGCACCACCACATTGCAGGGCTCGCTCTACGACTGTCCCGGTGTCCACCTCAGCCGAACGAACAGACGAAACGCCGTCGTTTCTTGTTTCAGCAGGCATAGCGGTGAATAAGGATACCAGTGATATAACACCTGTCCACTGGGTTATCAATCGCTGCCGATGTCTGAATGGCGTTCACTACTCGCCGTGTTTCTCGGGGCCGTCTTCGAACCACTCGAGGCGCTCCCGAAGTTCGTTTGCATCGTCCGCATCGAGGAGTATTTTCAGCCGCTGCTCGAACTCGTGATGTCCGATCTTTCCAGTTTCGTACTGGTCTCGCAGAATGTCCATGGCTTCTCTCCCATCATACTCGTGGTGTGGCTCCTCCCGTGCAGGCTGGGATGCGTCGTGTGCAGACAGATCATGCTCGACGATGGTGGTGTCTCCTGCGGTGATACTGACAAGAGCTATTAATACCATAATTACGGGGATCAACAGGCCCAGATAAGCGCCACTGATCCCCAGGACTGGAACGGTACCCATACCACCAATCGGTAGCGGTGTGAGAATCAACGCAACGACCACCAGTCCCAGCATCCCGCCGAGACCAATGTGCAGGAGATTACCACCGTTCATAATGTATTTACTTTCAAGCAATGTGAATTAACTCTTCCGATGGAAAATTAGTTCGCTTCGCTCGGCGGTCGGATTCATACTGTCGGACAGAACTATTCGAATATCTGTCGCGCTACTGCGGCCGTCACCTTCGGAGACGGCCGCGACTTTTCGACCGACTTCTCACTGACTTCTGTCCGACAGTATCAGAGACGTGTTGCCTCCCGGATTGTGAACCACGCGAAGACGGTTGGATACCATTTTTGGCGTTCACGAACGACTCGCTACGCTCGTCGTCTTGTTCACGCCAAAAGTGCCGCCTCCCGGATTTGAACCGGGGACAGCTCGATCTTCAGTCGAGTGCTCTCCCAGTCTGAGCTAAGGCGGCTCGCACTCGTAGTTCAGGCCATGGTATAAAAAAGGATTTCGAATTGCATCCGGCCGTTACGTGACTTTCCTGACAGTGATTCTCTCACGCGGTACCCAGCTGTAGGCACCATCACCATCTGTAATGGCGAGAATACGCCGCTGGAAATCTCGGTGTAACGGCCGTCTGTTGGATATACAGATATTCAAGACACGTTTTTCCGCACTCGGCGGTAATATCGTGTTATGGGGGCACTTACCTCGAGCCAAACAGACTACGAACTATCGGCGGATACTATCCTCGAGTTACTGGCCAACCGTCGGCGTCGGTACCTCCTGTACGCCCTCCGTGGACAGGACGGTCCGATCGAACTCTCAACACTCGCAGAGCAAGTCGCTGGCTGGGAACACGATGTTCCGCCCGAGGAGGTCGCAAAGAACGAATACAAGAGCGTCTACGTCTCATCTGTCCAGTGCCACGTCCCGAAACTGGCGGATGCAGGCGTCGTCGATCACGACGAGGACAACCATACTGTCGTCCTCGCAGACAACTTTGAGCAACTCGAGCCGTACCTTCGTATCGTCGTCAAGGACGAACCTGAAAACTCGACGCTCCACACGGCGCTCGAACGGGAAGCTGGCGAGGGCTTCTTCAGTCAGATCAGAGAGAACGTCGCGCGACTCAAGCAGTGACTACTGCCAACTGACCACGACGTTCTGGCAGTTTCCCAGCCCCCGTCTCGCTCCGTGACGTGCCGGTTTCTCGTCGTACACGGTGTGTGTACTCGAGTAACGACTTGCTGCAATTTCGTTTCAACCTGTTTTCCCAGCGTGTTGTGAGCTATCGTGGGGTGAGTCTCACTGCGGAGAGTGGGGTTCGGGCGGGTTCGAACTACCTGAACTTCGCTCGCTTACGCTCGCTCGTTCCGTAATTCGAACCATGCGGCCCGCCGAGGGCGGCCCGCGATAGTGTCCGACTCCCTGCGGGAGTCGTCCACTCACCGACCTCGGCTGCACGGCCATCCATCCCTGCGGCTGCACCCAGATAGGGGATACCACTCGGCTGCTCTGGCGCTCACTAACGTGAGCCATGACAGAACTTGAACCCATTTCCGCAGAAGAAGCAGTAGAACTGTCTCTCCAATCAGCAGAAGGCGAAAAGGCAGCCAGTACCGTTCAATCTCATGGATACCGCCTTCAGCATTTCGTACGTTGGTGTGAGAAGGAAGGCCGTGAGAACCTCAACGAGTTGAGCGGACGCGACCTGCAAGCACATCTTCGCATCGAACAAATCTCTCAAGGCATCTATTACAGAGGACGGGTTTTGGAGTCGATGGGTTACTGTTGTGTTTGAAGAACAGATCTCAAAGAACAATCGGGTATCTCAGGACCGAATCATCTCGCAGTTTGAGGACGAGGCTGCAGGAATCCTAAACTGGGCGTTAGACGGGCTTGATCGACTTCGCGCTCAGGATCGCTTTACTGATTCACGAAGTCCGAGTGAGACACACCAACTCTGGACCCGATTTGGAGACGTAGTTAGCGAGTTTATTGATGTTGCTATTGAGGATCAACCGGGAAGTACTGAATTCACTGATGACCTCCACAGCCACTACGAAGAGTTCTGTTCGAAGACTCGACGGGAAGTGGCTCGAAGTCAGTATCAACTTACGGCAGAACTCAAAGAACGTGGTGTCGCCGAGTATACGAAAGAATGGGATTCCCGAAAAGGCAATTCTTCCAGTTGTTTCACAGGGATAGTGCTCCGCGATCTCGACTCAGAAGAAGTTGTACAGGACCTCGACATCTAAGACAGTAGAAAATCAAGGATTCGATTCGATAAACCGCGCCACATCAGCCGATTTACTCGACCAAATTCAAGGACTAGTATGCCGCCTATTACGTCTTCAGTCGATTACTGAGTCGATCAAATAGTGTCTCCTTGATTTTGCTGTATCGAGACGGCGGATGTGTTATACGGCGTTTTGACTTCGGCCCCTGAGGGGTAGGGGTTCTCTGCCAATCCGTCGATCTCAGATTCCGGTTAGGCCACCCTTGAGACGACCTCACCAATTTAGCAAAACCGTCATCTGTGGCTTCTAATCCGTGGTATCACTACCGGTCATCTGTACGTGTCCTTGACTAATAAAAAATATAAGTGCCATCCCAAGTGGTCGAGTCTGAATAACCGCTAACTGACAGACAGCGTGTAGACAGTGCGGAGTGGGGGTTAGATTGTGTTCCTACGATAGACATAGGGCTTTGAACCTCACTCTCTTGGAGTAGTGTACAAACACTGTTATGGAGTTTGTATACGGCCCTATGGAGAGGCTCGAAGATTCAGACACAAGAAAAACTCCCGAATAAACGGCCTATGTTGGCGTTGGCGGACGGATTATACAAATCTGCGATCTGGACTGACTGGGTCCTTCCAGCGGGTACTACCGTCCCAGTTGATATGTGCGTCTCCTCCAAAGTTGGAGGTGATGACTAGCCCTGACCGTCCCAATTCCGACGCCGACATTGACGAAATAGCGAAGTGGATGGAGGAAGATTTCGACTGGGCAGTGACTGAGGGGATCCAGAACGCTCGTGAGGAAGACGATAAGGAAAATGGAGGCTGACACCCTCCAATTCTTAGCAGTAGATAGTAGCGCAATTTCTTTATTCAGAATTGGACCTGAAACTGAATCAGGGCAGTTCGCTCATTACACGTGCATACTGACCGCTGGATGTTCTGTCAGAAATTGATATTGTTCGTAGAGTGGCGTGGAACAACTGGTGCATGTTGCAGAATGTTCGATCGCTGATTCGCTACGAGCTTTCGTACTGATCATGCCAGCGGTCCCGGTGTTGCCGGTGGGATTCAGTCAACGCGCCTGGGCGATAGTACTCCTCGTAGAATCCTTCGTCTATGTGGCCTGCTTGGAATCCCATGAACGTATGGAAAGGGGGATACGTCGCCGGAAACCGACCGTAGCGGTCGTGGATATACTCGCAGTACGCGGTTGTCGCATCGATTGCCGATTCGTCGATATCCGGAATATCGCTCGTGACCTCTTCAGGGCTCTCCCATCCAGTGTCAACCTCACTTTCCTCGACGATGTCGTGTCCCCCACGGAAGATTCCGTCATCACCGAACTTCCGCTCGTAGACCGCCCGTACCGCATCACCCATCGAGTCATAGTACGGTGGACAAAACGGCTTTAGCAGGACCTCGCTGTTTTGTTCCAGTCCTAACGGATACGACATCTCGGGGTTTTGGCCTCGAAGTCTGAGGAGTGCGGCTGTGATTCGGGGCACCGAGAGGAACTCGGTCAGCGGCTGTTCGCCCATGCGAAAGCCAAGTGCCTCGAACCATGCCTCGTCGTGGTGGGTGAAGTGAGGGAAGCCCGACAGACCCATCGCCTGACACGCCAGTCCGAGGTTCTGCAGCGCCATTCCCTGTTCGATCAGACTGGCTTCGCCGGCCAGGCGCTCGATGTAGTTGATCGTCATCACTTTCCCGTTGTTCGGGTCGTCGTCCAGAAACCCACCGTTGCTTTTCGCGAATTCGCTCAACCCCGCAGGAAGGTACAGGCGGCGTTCGTCGACGAAATAGAAGCCGGATTCCTCCCGGAGGAACTCGAACAAGGCGTTGATATACAGGTGAGTGAGTTCCGAAACTGGGAGAAAGTAGGTCGTTCCCTCCGCGTGCAGCGACCACTGATTGGCATTAATGTTGTACGGCGGTTCGACCGGGAGTGCACAGCGCTCGTCTGCGACTTTGACACGCATCCGACGCCACGCCTCGACGAATTCGTCCTCAGCAATCAGACGCATAATGTCGACCAGTTCGTCCGCCGGAATGTCCTGTGGCCGGCGCGCCAGCCAGGTCGCGTCATCCTGGATGACGAACATCGCCATCGAGTTGACGGCGTCCGCGCTGCTTATCGTCCGGCCGGCCAGACCGGCCATCATGTTTCCGCCCTCGCCTTCATTGTATGTCCAATCGAGCAGTGGCGGACCGGTAATTCCGCAGGCGGCAAAGACCAACAGCGCCGTTTCGGTTTCGGTCAGCGGCTGGGGGTCGCGGTCGCTGGTGTACGCAGTCGGTCCACCTTCGATCTCTATCCCAGTGGAAAATCGACGCGAACGACGCTTCCGGAGCGCTTCGAGCAACGAATATGACGAAAACGCTGACTCCCCAGTTGTCTTCTTGGATTCTGTCTCCGAGGCTTGGGAAGGGTTACCGTCTTCTCCATTTGTATCACTAGAGTCAGTATCATCCCCATTTGTGTCATCTAATGAGTCTGATATGACGCTACTGGGAATGCTTTCATCTTCAGCAGCTTTCTCTTCTAAGGACTCTTCTGAAACCTTCTCGGCATCTTCTTCAGCCTCATTAACTGCTTCTAACTCTTCCTCTGCCACTATATCTGCATCCTCAGGTGGAGCCTTGTTTTGTTCTTCGCTCTTCTGTAGGAGATTGTTGATACTGGTCAGTTGTCGCTGTGGAATCGAAGAGAGCAAGGACACCGCGTCAGCGGTGTCCGTTAGGCATGATTCCGCTAGATGTGTTTGGGTCGGAATCGGTCGCAGCGGACCTGTTACAGCAGGTTCGCTGGCGTAACGGTGTTACTTGCCCTCGCTGCCGTTCTGACCGCACGGTCAAGAACGGCAGCTATGGGCACTTTCAGCGCTATCTCTGTAAGAATTGCGACCGCACGTTCAACGACAAGACCGGCACAATCTTCGCCCATTCGAAAGTCGCTCTCAGAAAGTGGCTGTTCTCGATTTACGCGTTTCTCCGGTTTAACACGAGTTTTCGCCAACTTCAGCTAGAGATCGACGTCCAGTACAAAACGATCTACCAGCGCGTCGAGCGCTTCACGAAGGCGCTCGACGCACCTTCGCTCGACCTTGTCGGACCGGTCGAAATCGATGAAGTCTACGTTTCTGCAGGGCTGAAAGGCCGCGAGCGCGACCAAGAGTCGCGCTCGCGTGGCCTGTCCACGCGTGGGCGAGGAACGTACGAGCAGGACAACCCGCCGGTGTTCACGATCGTCGATCGTGGCACCGGCAACCGATACGTTATCCCCGCGAAATCAGCCGACGAATCGACGATTCGGCTCCTTCTCGCAAACCGCGAGAAGGAGCCCCTAACCGTCTACACTGACGGATTTCGAGCCTACGATCCGCTGGACGAGGACGACGCATTCGACCGCGAATACGTCGTCCACGGCGACGGCGAATACGCTGACGAAAACGTTCACGTCAACACCTGCGAGAGCCACGGATCGCTGCTGCGACCGTGGCTCTCGCCTCATCGAGGCATCTCAAAAGATAAGCTCACACAGTATCTCCGAGCGTTTCAACTTCGACGCAAGCTACTGCGGAAACCAGGGAGAGAAGCGCTCAAACACGCTATCAAAGCCACACTGTGAAATCAACAAAGTGCTACACAAGAGCGTTGTTCTTTTTCATCACTTTCATCCTCTCCGTCATTACTTGTGCTGTCAGATATGTTGGATAGAACGATCGGAGTACCTATAAATCACCTCTGCGAATTGCGACCTTTAGATGTTAGAGTGCTTGATTTTAATAGAAAGAACTAGGTTGCTTCAGTGCGAACATGGCCATGAGTGCTAGACAGCGAGGTGGCGGGTGCACAGCGTGGTTCGGATCTACGACGATACCCCCACGGCAAGGGTGTCAAAATCGACTGCCGTGCTGCGAATCAAACACGTGCAGAGGAGTAGTGGGCTCGGGCGGGTTCGAACCACCGACCTCGGCCTTGTAAAGGCCGCGTCATAACCAGCTAGACCACGAGCCCGTATCCGGAACAAGACCCCCCGTCCGAATAACCTTTACTTTCTCGCGTCGCACCGCAGGTATGGTTCTCGAGTGGGTCTGGAAAAGTCTGCTTGCCGTTGCTGCACTCCTGCTCATCACCGTATTGGCCTTCCAAACTGGCCTGATCGCCGACCCATGGGCGGACGACACCCGCACCCTCCACGTGCTCGATGAGGACAGCGAGCCCAAAGCGACCGTCGAGGTCGAGCTCGCAGACACGCCCATGGAGCGCTACACAGGCCTGAGCGATCACGACTCTCTAGAGGACGGCGAGGGAATGCTGTTCATCCATGCAAGCGAAGGCGAACGAACCTACGTCATGCGGGACATGGACTTCGACATCGATATCATCTTCATCGACGCTGATCGCGAAGTCACTTCGATTGAACATGCCCGCGCGCCCGAGCCTGGCGAGGATGGCGAGGCACTCGAGTACACCGGGCAGGGAGAGTGGGTTCTCGAAGTGCCACGGGGCTACGCGAACCAGACTGGGATGGAACCGGGTGACGAGGTTACACTCAGTGAGGAGTGATCTCCGAACCGATGTGGTCTGATGTGTTTCGATTCGTAGCAAACTCTTATTGCCAGTCAGGCCACAGGTGCGTATAATGGCCGGCGTCGACTGGGACGAAGACGATCCGTTCGAGGAGCAACGTGAGCAGGCAGAGAGTCCAATGCGCCGGCTCATATTCGATTACGGACGTCCGTACTGGTTTTCGATGACCATCGGCCTCATCTCGAGCGTGTTTGCGCGTGCGTTAGATCTATTACCGGCACTGTTGCTCGCGGTTGCGATCGACTCGATCTTTGGCGAGCAGGCGTTCCACGAGCAGGTTCCGCTGTCCGTTCTGCCGGAGGCGTGGCTCCCGACGTCGCCGGAAGAGCAGTTCGTGTTCGTCGTCGTTGTGGTCGCGGGATCGTTCGTCCTCGGGGCGGTGTTTCACTGGCTGCGAAACTGGGGATTCAACTCCTTCTCGCAGGATGTCCAACACGACGTGCGAACGGCGACGTATGACAAGATGCAGCGCCTCGACATGGAGTTCTTCTCGAACAAGCAGACTGGCGAGATGATGTCTGTGCTCTCGAACGACGTCAACCAACTCGAGCGCTTCCTCAACGAGGGGATGAACTCGGCAACCCGGCTGATCGTGATGGTGTTCGGGATCACCTTCCTGCTGTTCTGGCTCAACCCACAACTGGCGCTAGTTTCGCTCGCGCCTGTCCCGTTGATCGCTATCTTTACGTACATTTTCGTCCAGAAGATACAGCCGAAGTACGCCGCGGTTCGCTCTTCGGTCGGGAAGGTCAACTCCCGACTCGAGAACAACCTCGGTGGTATTAACGTGATCAAGTCCTCGAACACCGAGGAGTATGAGTCCGACCGCGTCAACGACGTTTCGCGGAAGTATTACAACACTAACTGGGACGCCATCTGGCTGCGGATCAAGTTCTTCCCCGGCCTGCAGGTCATTTCGGGCATCGGTTTCGTCCTGACGTTCCTGGTCGGCGGTTACTGGGTGCTCATGGACACCGCACCTGGTCCGTTCACGGGAACTCTCGAGACCGGTGTCTTCGTCGCGTTCATCATGTACACCCAGCAACTCGTCTGGCCGATGGCCCAGTTTGGACAGGTCATCAACATGTACCAGCGCGCGGAGGCCTCGAGCGAGCGTATCTTCGGGCTGATGGACGAACGAGGCCGCATCGAACGCGACGAGGATGCCAACGAGATCGAGATCCGAGACGGTCGAGTCGAGTACGACAACGTCAGTTTTAGGTACGACGACGAACTGCACGACTCCGATAACGCTGTTGACGGTAGCGATGGCGACGGAACCCCGGAAGCGGACCTGATCATCGACGACATCAGTTTCGATGTCGACGGCGGCGAGACGGTCGCACTCGTCGGGCCAACGGGGGCGGGCAAGTCGACCGTCCTCAAACTCCTCCTCCGCCTCTACGACGTCAATGAGGGGGCGATCCGCATCGACGGGCAGGATGTCCGCGATGTCTCGCTGGCCAGTCTTCGCCAGTCGATGGGCTACGTCGGCCAAGACTCGTTCCTCTTCTACGGCACCGTCGAGGAGAACATCACGTACGGCACCTTTGGCGCGGACCGCGAAGAGATCGTTGAGGCCGCCAAAGCTGCCGAGGCCCACGAATTCATCCAGAACCTCCCCGAGGGGTACGACACGATGGTCGGCGAGCGCGGCGTCAAACTCTCCGGCGGCCAGCGCCAGCGCGTCGCCATCGCCCGCGCGGTCCTCAAGGATCCTGACATCCTCATCCTGGACGAGGCGACCAGCGACGTCGACACGGAGACTGAGATGCTCATCCAGCGCTCGATCGACGACCTGACCGAGGACCGAACCACGTTCGCCATCGCTCACCGCCTCTCGACGATCAAGGATGCGGATCAGATCCTCGTCCTCGAGGACGGCCGAATCGTCGAACGCGGGACGCACGACAAACTCCTGCAGAACGAAGGTCTCTACTCGCACCTCTGGGGCGTCCAGGCCGGCGAAATCGACGAACTCCCACAGGAGTTCATCGAACGCGCCCAGCGCCGACACGCGCGGACGGAGATCAGTGACGACTGAGACGGTCTGCTGAAACGATTTGCTGGCGTATCCGCAGGACAGGTCGCGGCTACGCCAGAAACGATGTACGGCAGTCCGTCCGACTGCGACCCGTAATATTTTATTAACTTGACACCAGTTCCAGGAATAGTGCCCCGAACCCCGCTGTTCGATCCAACGACGTACTTCCGCTCTCGACCCAATCTCCTCCCTCTCGGCGCGGGCGTCTTCGTCTGTCACATGGTGCTCGAACTCGCCGGCGTCTACGTCTTCATTAGGGCGTTTTTCGCACAGGTCCAGGGACTCGATGCACAACTCGAACGTCAGGTGCTGTCGATTATCGGTATCGGTCTCGTTTTCAGCGCAGTTATCTTCGTCGTGGCGTGGCTCGTCGTCGCCGCAGTCATGCACTATGGCAGTGGGGGATCCGCGACCGACGGCTCGTTCACGGATGCACTCGCGGTCGCCGGTTGGGCCTACGCACCGGAGATCGTGTTCTTCGCACCGTCGATGTGGTACGGCTGGCAGTCTCTCAGTTCCCTCTCGCTCGAGAGTTCTGATCCGGCGAGGCTCGCCGCCGAAGTCGACGCTGCCACCACACAACTCGAGTTCACCATCGTCTCGATGGTGCTGTTCCTGCTCGTGACAAGTTGGAGCGTTTACATCCTCGCGTACGGCGTCTCTGAAACGCACGAGGTCCCGGTCAGCACGGCGCTCGCCCCGGCGGTTCTGATCGCTCTCGGATCTGCACTGCTGTTCGTGCTTGGCTAGCCTCCTACCCTAGAACGACTCCTGCTCGCGTTGGCCCTCCTGGTCCGGCGCGCCCTCGTCTTGTCTGTCCTCGCCCGCCGCGGGCGGTGTTCGATCGCTGTAGTTCTTCCGCCCAATCGCCGCGTCGCCGACCATGTTCATAATCGCCTGTTCGACCTCTCCGTAGTCTCGGTACTCTTCCTCGTTCAGCGGTCCAATGACCTCCGCCAGTGTCGCCGTTTCCTCACTCATCTCGAGTTCCGTGTCGCCATACTCCTCGAGTAACTCGTCCTGACTGATTGGGTACGACACCGACTCGAGTTTGTCGCCGAGGTCGCCCAGTTCGACGCCGAGTTCGCGGCTATCGTCGGTCATAGTGATCGTTCGCCCATTGGTCGGAAACCGGTTGACCTTGCGTTCGCCACGGCGGTGTACAGATGGCCTTCTGGCTCTCGAACGGCGTGTCACGCGTCACGCACCGGGAGTCACGAGTCACCGACGGTTTCATGTCCGAACGCCGAGCCTATGCTGCTATGGACCTCGCCAGTGCCACCTGGACCGACGTGGGGGAACTCGAGACCGACCTTGCGGTCGTCCCCGTCGGCAGCACGGAACAGCACGGCCCGCACGCGCCGCTTGGAACCGACGTGCTCACGGCCGAGGCAGTCGCAGACGCCGGTCTCAAGCGCGTCGACCGCGACGTACTCCGAGCGCCAGCGATCCCGATCGGCGTCGCCGAGGAACACCGCCAGTTCCCCGGCACGATGTGGGTCTCGCCGGACACTTTCCGGCGCTACGTCCGCGAAGCTGTCCAGAGCCTGGCCCACCACGGCGTCGAGCGCGTCGTCCTCGTCAACGGTCACGGTGGCAATGTCGATGCCCTCCGGGAGGTTGGTGCGCGCCTCACGCGCGACGGCGACGCCTACACTGTCCCGTTCACCTGGTTCAACGCAGTCGGTGAGCACTCCGCCGATATGGGTCACGGCGGGCCACTCGAGACAGCCCTCCTTCGACACATCGAACCCGACCTGGTCCGCGAAGCCCGCATCGAAGAAGCGCGCGACGGCGCTGCCGATGGCTGGGGTGAGTGGACGAGTTACGTCAATCTAGCCTACGATTCCGCACAATTTAGCGAAAACGGTGTTGTTGGGGACCCAACCGAGGGTGACGAGGCACGAGGCGAGGAGCTACTCGAGTTGGCGGCCGAGTCGCTGGCGCGGTTGCTGGATGCGGTTGCGGAGCGGGATGTGTCGGTGCCCGATGGCCGGTAGTTGTCGTCTGTAGCGGGTAGCGGGTAGCGGGTAGCGCGCAGCTAGTAGCCGGTAGCCGGTAGCCGGTGTCGCGGACGGACCTGAAACGACGTTATTCTTCGTCGTTTTCGTTTTCGTCTTCGTCGCTGTCATCAGCCGTCTCTGCTTCTTCGGCCTCGTCTTCGTCATCTGCATCAGGGCCGGCGTCCTCGAGTGCCCCGCGAAGCGCTGGAACCGTTGCGGTGAGGTCACCGACCTGCTCGCCGGCCTCGCTGATGTCCGCGATGGTTTCCTCGAGGGCGGCAATCTCTGCTTCGAGGTCCTCGGCGTCGTCGAAGGCGTCGGCGCGCTGGCCCATGGTGAACCACTTCTTGGCGTCGCGGAGGTGGTCTTCGGCATCGCCGGCGTCGAGCGCGGAGTTGAGTGCGTTGAGTACACCGAGGACGTTGTCTGCGTCGACCTCCCACACGTCGTCTGAGTCGGGGAGGGCGTCCCAGGCGTCCGCGAGCGAGGATTCGACATCCTCGCGCATTTCGTTGGCCGCTTCGCCGAAGAGTTCCTCGTCGTCGCCGAGTGTCGCTTGGCTCATGTCACCACGTTCACGGTCACCGAGGTTAAAAGGTCGCCCGAAAGTGAAAGTGAAAATGGCCGGGAGCGAATCGGTACTGTCCGAACGGCGCGTTGGTTTCGAAAGGAAGGTCGTCTGTACACTGTGCGGTCCGTTTGTCTCTTCCCTTGCACCGTCTCTCCTCGTCTGCTGCCTCTCCAATCTCGTTGTCTCCTCCCGTTTCACCGTCCTTTCCATTTCTCCGTCCTTCACCGCCTCCTCCCGTCTCACCATCCCTCAGTCGCCCGCGTTGCGGCCACTCACGGAAACCACCTTCATCAGCGGGTAGCCGTCCTCCATCGCCATCTGTGTGACGACCTCGTGGCCCTCGTAGTCGACGACGATCTCGACCTCGAGGAACCGTCCGGTCAGCTCGGTGTAGTCGGCTGCCGACGCAGCGAGTTCGGACTCGAGTTCGTCGGTGCGGACGTCGACAGTCACGTCGACGCAGTGGGGCTGGTTCTCGATGGATGCTTCCATCGCGTGGGCGAGACTCGGCGCGCTGTCTGGTGAGACGGGTGTGCCGGCGAACTGGTGGTAGAGCGTTCCGAATTTGATGCCGGCTTCGAAGCAGGCGGTTTCGGCGGTCGTCGGGGTTGTCGATGCTGTCGCCGTTGTCGAGTTGCCTGGCTCGGACTCGTCGCTGTCGCTCATAGTCGTGGTTTCGCGGGCGTGATGGAAGGCCGTTCCGTTCGCCGTTCCACCTCATCGACCGCCGTGTGACAACCACGTACGTCCCGGTCTAGAACCGCATGGTTCTTATCGACGCTTTGCCTCACACCGAACGAATGGCACAGTCGGTCCTGCTTACCGGGGCTGCGGGGCGCGTCGGAACGGCGATCCTCGCCGACCTCGCGGACAAACACGAGTGGCGGCTGATGGATCGCGACCCGATGACAGAGGACCATCCGGGCGAATACGTCGTCGCGGATATCACTGACGAGGAAACCGTCCGCGAGGCGATGGCAGACATTGACGTGGTCATCCACCTCGCGGGCGATCCGCGTCCGGAAGCACCGTGGGATAGCGTCCTGACGAACAACATCGACGGCACGCAGACGGTTTTCGAGGCCGCAGTCGACGCCGGGGTCGAAAAGGTCGTCTTCGCCTCCTCGAATCACGCCGTCGGTGCGTACGAAACCGACGAACGCACCCCCGAGATGTACCGCGCGCACGACGACTACCTACTCGATGGGACGGAACTCCCGCGGCCGGGGAATCTCTACGGCGTCTCCAAGGCGGCCGGCGAATCGCTCGGGCGGTACTACCACGACGAACACGGCCTCTCCGTCGCCTGCGTCCGCATTGGCAACCTCACGAAAGGCCATCCGCCGATCGACTACGAACGCGGGCAGGCGATGTGGCTCTCCTACCGTGACTGTGCACACCTGTTCGACCGCTGCATCCGGGCGGACTACGAATTTGAGATCGTTTACGGCATCTCCGACAACGACCGCAAGTACTACTCGATCGATCGCGCGAAAGCGTCGCTCGGGTACGAACCGCAGGATAACTCCGCCCAGCACGACTGACCGCGAGTCGCGTTCGTTGTGTCGCTAGGCGCTCTCTCTTCTCCGCTCTTCGCGTGCCGCCTCAGAACAGCCCTTCCACATCTGACTCCTTCGCTTGCCGCCGATCGACATGTCCCGCTAGCCGCTGAGCGACGATTCCGCGGTGAGCATCCTCGCGGACGAAATCGAACAACAGCGAAATGAACGTGCTATCGTCCTCGCCCGCCGCCAGATCACGCTCGGCGTACTCGAGTGCTTGCTCGATTGGACCTCCCTCATAGCCGAGTTCGTCGGCAAGAACGAGCGCGGCGATCGCCGTCGCGTCGAACCCGAGATCCTCGCGTGTCGGCACGTCTCCCTCGTGTTCGATGCGGACGGGTGGACGCCGTTCGACGAGTTCGGGATCGGCGGCGAGCGCGGCGAGGAACGAGCGCAGAGGTGAGAGTCGAACGTCGCGATATGTGGGTGGAAGATCGGCGAGGTACTCGAGTGCGCTTTCGGCCAGCCCAACCGCTCCTTCCCAGTTTTGGGTGTGTGCGTGGTGGACGGCGGCGGTGGCCTGGATGAGTCCGTGGAGTAGTTGCTCGTCGTCGGTGCCGGTGTCGAGGTCGAGCCAGTGGTCCTCCCAGGCGTCGTGGGCGGCGTGGTAGAAGCCGTCGTTGTAGATGGCGATGCCGGCCCGGAGGTGGTCGCGCATAGGTTGGTGTCTGTCGGTCAGTATTCGGGGGACAGTGGAGAGGGTATCGGTGGCTGTTTCTCACGAGGGCGGTATGGCTCTCTCCGATCGAGTGTTGCTGCTGATGCTGTTCTGGTGCTCACGTTGTTGCTGTTCTGGTGCTGATGGTAGTGTCAGGAACTGAAAGTGCCGGATACGTACCGCCTCCGGCGGGGCGGGCAGACAACTGTCGAAACGGAGAGTGCGGCCAAACCATGACGGAAACTGGACGCCGGGATGCACTCTCTGACCGGTTACTCGCCGCCACCGGTGAGGCGGTACTCGTTCCGAGCACGGAAGCGCATATTACTATGAACGGTATTCCGAGCGGTTAGGAACTCGTTATGTCGACCGAAATCGTCCTATGCCGGCCCTATGTGACCTGTGTCAGGATGGCTGTGGGTCCGAGTGAGCCGATGAGCGCACTCGCTACTCGCCGTCCCAGTTCCAGCGGAACTGTCCATCTCGCTGGACGACCTCACCGTCGATTTCGAGCCGCGACTCTTCGCTCACGTCGGTGATCATGTCGACGTGGACCGCCGAGTCGTTACCCGTCTCGCCTTCTGGCAGGCAGGCGTCGTAGGCCCGGCCGAGCGCCAGGTGGATCGTCTCGCCCATCTTCTCGTCGAAGAGGATGTTGTCAGTATAGCGGTCGATGCCGCGGTTCATCCCGATCCCCAGTTCGCCCAGTCGGCGCGCGCCCTCGTCTGCATCGAGAATGTTGTCGATGACGGCTTCGCCCTGATCGGCGCTGTAGTCGACGACCTCGCCGCCCTCGAACTCGAGTCGGACGTTCCGGACGGCGTCCCCGCGGAGCGTCATCGGCACGTCGAAGGTAACCTCGCCTTCGGTGGCGGCGGGCGCGGTGAAGACCTCGCCGCTCGGGAGGTTGTGTGAGTCGTAGGCGACCGAGGCGGCGCTGTTGACTGCCGTTCGGTCCTCGATACTCATCGTGAGGTCGGTTCCCTCGGAAACGAGTCGGACCTCGGAGCCCTCGTCGAGGAGTTCTTTCATGTTCGCCATCTCGTCGGCCAGCGACTCCCAATCGCGCAGAATCGCGTCGTAGGCGAACTCCTGGTACTCCTCGTAGGCCATGTTAGCCTGCTGGGCGAGCGAGCGGTTCGGGTGCACAGTCGATACCCAGCGCGCATCGTAGCGCGCCTCGCGGATCTCGTCACGAGCCTGACGGTGTGCAGTACGGGTCTCTCCGGGTACGTCGGCCGTCGCGCTCGTGTTCCGTCCGCCGCGAATCGAGAGGTAGACGTCCGTTTCCTCCATGAGTGCACGCTCGTGGCTTGGATTCTCGTCGAACTCGTCGTCGTGGGCCCGGAGGTACGCTCGTGTGACCTCACCGGAGCTGTAGGTCGCGAGGAGGTTTGCGCCACGCTCGCCGAGTTTCTCGGCGACTGCGACGGCAAGTTCGTGGGCGTCGGGGCCGACGGAGAGAACGACGTTGTCGCCGGCCTCGACACGCGCGCTCCAGTCCACCAGTACCGCCGCGTGCTCGCGGATGCGTTCGTCCATACCGGCACGTGCGAGTGCCCCTTTAAAATCGTCATCGTTTGACTTCACACAGTTCCGGCGAGCCGAGAGTCCTGGTTCCACTCAAGTCGACGCTTCGACCGCTCCAGAGCCGTTCCGCGAGCGGACGAACGAGACGATCGCGTAGACCACAGGTGTATCGAGAACCGCAATTGCGAGCTTCAACAGATACTGGCCGATGATCAGACCGACGACACCCTCGAAGCCGGGGTAGAAGCCAACGCCAAGAGTCAGCGGCGCGATCGCGAACGCGATCGAGACGAAGATCACCGTGTCGATCGCCTGGCTGCTCGCCGTCGAGGCGATGTTTCGCAGCCAGAGCTTCTCACGGCCGGTCCGATCTCTGATCCAGTGAAAGACGAGCACGTCCCAGTTCTGGCTGACGACGTAGGCGAGGAGACTCCCGATGACAATGTTCGTCGACGCACCGAGCACGCTTTCGAACTCGCTCGCGACTGCCGGATCCTGTGCTGGCGCGGCGATCGTCGACCAGATGAGCACGAGGACGACGAAGTTCAGCGCGAACCCGACGTTGACGACGACCTGTGCCGCCCGTCGCCCGTACAGTTCGGCATAGCAGTCACTCGCCAGAAAAGTTAGGGCGTACGCGAGCGCTGCACCCGGCAACACGAGTTCCGCGCCTGTAACTGGGAGTGCAAACGGCAGGGAGAACTCGAGTACCTTCGCGGCTGTCACCTGGGCGGTGACGAGTGCGGCGACGAAGAGGCCGATCAGCGAGACGTGGGTTACGGTAGGTGTGGCTGTCGGTGGGTCGGCCGCGGTTCCGCGCTGGTGTTCCATACCCGCGGGCTCTCTGGCGAGTGTACCTAAACGATGCTGTTTATTCGCGGGTCGGAGTCACTCAGTTAGTCGACGACAACGCTCACCGCCGGCACTGCCCGACGTTGGGTGACCCTACGACACCCCTAATGAAAACATTCGATATCGAAGCTACTCGGTACACCTGCCGAGAACGGCTGTCTGGCACCATATCGGCGTCCTCACCGAACATCATCGGGAACCGTCGTTTCCAGGCTGATCCGTCAATTGACTGCGAGTAGTTGACGGAAACGCACGTTAGATTGCCTGAAACTCCGATCTATTGCCTGATACGCCGTAGATAACAAATAGCCGCTGTCGTGGTGTGGGTGTATGGGTGAAACATGGACGATCTGACCGGATTCCAGCGGGACCTCCTGTATGTCATTGCAGGAGCGGACCAGCCATCCGGCCAAGACGTAAAGGACGAGATCGAGACCTACTACAGCGCCGAGATCAATCACGGGCGGTTGTATCCAAACCTCGACACGCTCGTGAACAAAGAACTCGTCGAGAAGGGAGAACTCGATCGACGCACGAACTACTACGCGATCAGCAACGAGGGTAGACAGGTAATCGACGATCGCCGCGAGTGGGAGCGCCAGTACGTCGATACCTGACCGCCGAGCGCATTCAGATCGCTCTGTCCTTCTCTGTCTCGCCGTCGATCAAACGATGGACCGTAGCGATTGAAAATTTCCGCTGCTCGGGTGCAGATCGCGCCCGAATCATGGCAATATGTTGCCGTCGTGTCGGCGTCTGTCGTCGATTCGATTACGGTCCGTCTCGAGTACGGTGGACATCGATTCGCCCGTTTCGTTCGGGTTCGGTCCGGGAAGCTCTGATCGACGGTCGGTGACCAACTCGTCGTCGGCCGACCGAGCCGTCGGCTCTCGAACTGGTGGGTGTCTACAGGAGCCGCGTAAGTCCGGGCGGCCGGTAGGTGGTGGCGGTGGTGAATTGTTGCCGACCCGGACAGTTGCCTGTTCCGGACGTGGGGTCATTAAACCAACTGTCTTGTGTACGCTGTTTGCCCTGTCGACGAGACGGAAACGGTTGCGAGTACTGATAACTGGTCCGCTCATCTATGTGGTGTGATACTGTGGGGCAACCTTATTGACGGGTGCGACCGTATCCCCTGGCATGCGGTTCGTGATTATCGGCGCTGGCCGAGTCGGCCTTCGGACGGCGCGCGTCCTGCGCGAGGAAGACCACGACGTGACGATCATCGAGCGCGACGAGGCGATGATCCGGCGCGCTCGCACACAGTCGTTTACCGTCATCGACGGTGACGGGTCCCGTGAAGCAGTCCTCGAGGAAGCCGGCGTTGCAGACGCCGACGCTCTCGGTGCGCTGACCGGCGACCTGAACGTTAACTTCACCGCCTGCATGATCGCCAAACATCACGGCTGTCGGACGGTCATGCGAATCGATGAGGCCTATCGTGAGGGAATCTACCGCAAGTACGCAGAAGAAGTCGACGAGGTGATCTACCCCGAACGTCTCGGCGCGATCGGCGCGAAAAACGCACTCTTGGGCGGGACAATTCGCGCGATTGCGGACATCGCCCAACACCTCCAGATCGTCGAACTGACGATCACCGACGAGGCACCCGTCAACGGCTACACCATCAGCGAACTGCAACTACCCGGGGACGCGACCGTTCTCGCGTTCGGTAAGCAAGAGCAGTCGCTCGGCATCCCCTCCGAGGACGAGTCGCTCGCGCTCGGCGACCGACTCGTCGTGCTCGCCGACTTCGACGTGTTGAGCGAGGTCAGACAGCTACTGGTCGGTGCGGATTCGAACGAGGCAACGACAACGATTGATACCGATACTACAACTGGAGGACTCAACTAATGGTTACAGCATTCGTCATGATCAAAGCGAACACCGGCGAGGCGGATCGACTGCGAAGTGATATTACGGGAATCGAGGGCGTTGAGTCGGCCCATATCGTCGCCGGTGACGTCGATCTCATCGCCAAAGCGATGGTCGACACACCCGCCGCAGTCAAGGAGATTGCAGCGACCCAGATACAGGGCATCGAGGGCGTCGAGGACACGCAGACGTATATCGCGATGGACTAATACCTCACAGCGGAACGTTTCCGTTCCCCTGCCCATCCTCGTGTCCCTGCTCCGGTCCGGACATCCCGTCTGCAGCCTGCTGCCCGCGACTCTGTGCACTCTCTAGCAGCGTCGCCGCCGAGCCCTCGTACTCGTAGCCAGGAATGATTCCCTGGGCGTACGTCCCCTCAACGTACTCGATCAGCGCTTTCGCATCCGCAACGCCGTTGGCTGCATCCCACGCGGTGAACTCGAGTTCCACCGTCACCGTCTCGTCGTGTCGCTCGACGCCTGGGTCCTGGTGGGTATCCGTTTGTGCGACGGTGAAAACGTCCGCAAGCCGCCGCTCGAACGTTTCGAACCAGCTGTCTTCGACGATGGGAGCGACGGTTTCACCTGCGACGGCACTGTTGAGGGCTGGGACCGTGACCTCGACGGTGAGCTGTCCATCACGCGGCTCTGGAGCATCGGTTGCGGTCACGCGCGCGTCGAACACGGTGGTCGTTAGTTCGTACTGTTCGGGGTCCTCGTCAGTCGGGTCGGCTGGGTCGAACGAATCGTGGGCCGCGAGTTCACGGTCGATCGCCTCAGGAAGGGATGTCATATGAGTGTCTCAAGGGACGGGCGTCGGCGAAAAGGGTGTTACGTTCGTTGACCAACAGTCCGCTGTAGCCACCTGGCGGTTGCACCCGTCACGGTTGCAAGTAGATTCGTTCACTATCTATCTTACTCGAGTGCGACTGTCACGAGAATGGAGTGGCTACTCATCCCGAGAGTCGCCTGTAGGGAACTGTTACGGCTCAAAACCGCACGCAGGTGCAGCATTGTTTCACGATCGTAGTCGCCTCTTTCGCGTGGAAACGACGTGCATTACTACAACCACTACCGACGTATTTCGTTGGCATGGATCTCGATAGACACGCTGCTGAACGTCGCCGCTTTGCCCGTCTCCTCGGAACTGATGGCGACCTCGGCTCTGGCCTTCCGATCGGTGCCGTTTCGGATCATCGTCCATCCCCACCCGACGATGACGATGTGTCATCGCAGTCACGCGCGGCGGATGATGCGGACAGTGAATCGGACACCAGCTAAGACGAACATCCTCTTTTTCTCGTTCGTTTTCCCTCGATACAGAACTTTCGTGGAGGCGTCGCTGGGAGACTGGGCCGTGTTCGTCTGTTCAGTGGCCGCCTTCCGCCTTTCCGCTCTTGCTCACACCGGGTCGTCGGCATCGCTGAGAACGGTATCCAGTGCTGTCGCGACCTCCTCGAAATCCTTCAGCGTGAGGCCGTCGGTTGTAATAATGACGCCCTTGCTCTCGGTGGTAACCCGGAGTAGAAACCCGTTATCGAAGACGCGGATGGTGTAGTTGTACTCGCCGAGTTCGGACCGTTCGTAGGCGGTCTTGACAGTTTTGAAGCCACGCCACTCGTGGCCGATGAACGTCGAGAGGTCGGCATCGCGCTCGAGATCGTCGCGGAGATAGAGTTGGTCGTAGTCGTCGCGGGTGAAGTACGTGACCGAGCGGAGGCTGTCACCGATTGCGGTGCGACAGGTCGTGATAATCCGTTCTGCAGCCGCGGACGTGAGGAGCCCCGTGGTCATACTACCCGATACCTCAACCTCGGATACCTTAACAGCGGTGGACACGGAAGACGTGAGAACGGAGTCACCGGTAAGGCCAGGAGAACAGCGTGCCGTCCCAGGCGCTGTTCGTGACGAGGTTTCGAACACCCAATTGGTCGAGGTGCGACCAGATACGTGTTTGCAACTCGGTGGAGGCGTACAGGTCCCAGTGAGGCGACAACCAGAGTGCTGCGGTTGCGTCTCTCGTTCGATTGTCGCCGCGGTCGTCTCGCGTATCAGCTTCGAGCCACGTAGCGATAATCTCGAGGACAGTTGCAGCCTGGTCAGGGTCGATCCCGAGATCGAACGATCCGGCGGTTGGCCCTTCCTGGGCGGCAATGGCCCGTTCGACCGCCTCGTCGGTTCTCTCCGATCCGTCGGCGGTAAGATACGGGTTCAAGACGTGACCGGCCAGCGCCTTGAGCGCGTGTCCACGCAACACGGTCGGTTCGGTCGTGTCTTTGATTGCCTCGAAGAGAAATGCCCGATCGGCCGCATCGAACGGCTCTTGAACGATGTTTCGGGCAACACCAGTCGAGGGGTTCTTGATGACGTTGTACGTGTGACGTTCCCAGCATTCTTGCGCCGCGCGCAGACGCACACCTTTGTCCCCTGTGCGGACGAGAAGAGCGACATCCGCTCGGCGAATGACTGTATCGATATTGGATCGAGTCCCGCCCCTGAACCCGTGTTCCCGGTAGATGTCGGCGACGACATCCGTCGCGTGGTGTTCCGGTGAGCCGTCGTACTCCTCACGGAGCGACAGCGTCCGGCCGTCCCGTTCGTACAACCGTCCGACTGTCTCGTCTTCGGGGTCGAACTCGAGAGTGAGCAGTCGCTCGACACCCTCTGGAGGCGCATCGAGCACCGGCCTGGGATCGAACACCATCTGATCGGGTTCGGAAGCCATCTTCTGATCAGCTTTCACGACGAGGTTTCCACACACCGACGAGATGATCACCTGTCCGAGATGTTCCCGGAGTTCGTTTCGGAGCGTGAACGTATCAACATTCTCACCACCCGATTCGTCTGATTTCACGTCCTTGCCACTCACAGTACCCGATAATCGCTGTCCATCTTCCGTGGCCGGATCTCGGAGCCAACCCGGCTTCGAACCCGGTTCGCTGGAAGCTGCCAGACCGTACGAGATGGCATCTTCAAGCACCGAGTCAGTACCGTCTTCGCGCGGCAGTTCGACCGTTACCGTCGTCCACTGCTCCATCCTGTTCGTCGAACCCATTATCTTAGCACTTCATTGTACGTATTACTCAAAGAATATAACAGTGTCCACCTCTGACGACCTTCAAGTCGGTAGTTAGACCGACTCGATCGCCTGGTCCAGATCCGCGATGATGTCGTCGATATCCTCGATGCCGACCGAAATACGAACGAGGTCGTCTGTGACACCGCTGGCCGCCTTCTCCTCGTCGGTCAACTGCTGGTGGGTCGTACTCGCCGGGTGAATGATCAACGTCTTGGCGTCGCCGACATTCGCCAGTAGGCTGGCGAGGTCGACCTCGTTGCAGACCGTTTCCGCGGCATCGTACCCGTCCTTGAGTCCGAAGGTGATCATGCCGCCGTATCCTCCCTCGAGATACTCGCTCGCCTCCTCGTGGGTCTCGTGGCTCTCGAGGCCTGGGTAGTTGACCCAGGAAATCTTCTCGTGGTCCTCGAGGTACTCGGCGACAGCCATCGCGTTCTCCGAGTGCTTCTCCATTCGCAGCGGAAGGGACTCGAGTTTCTGGAGCGTGACCCAGGCGTCGAACGGTGACTGCTGGTTGCCCAGGTCGCGCAGCCCGCGGGTGCGAGCGGCGATAGCGAAAGCTTGCTCACCGAACGTCTCGTAGAAGTTGATGCCGTGGTAGGCCGGATTCGGCTCGGTCAGTTCGGGGTAATCCCCCTCTCCCCAGGGGAACGAGCCGCCGTCGACGAGGATGCCGCCGACCGTCGAACCCGCGCCGTGAATCCACTTCGTCGTCGAGTTCCAGACGAGGTCCGCGCCGTGCTCGAGTGGCCGGCACAGGTAGGGTGTGGCGAAGGTGTTGTCGACGAACAGCGGGACGTTGTGCTCGTGTGCGATATCGGCAATTCGCTCGATGTCCGGCGTGACGAGCGCGGGGTTGCCAATCGTTTCGAGGTGGACGAAGGCGGTATCGTCGTCGATTGCCTCGGCGTAGGCGTCGTAGTCGAGCGTGTCGACGAATTTCGTCTCGATACCGCGCTTTGCCACCGTATGGGTGAGGTAGGTGTAGGTCCCGCCGTACAACGAGGCAGACGAGACGATGTTATCGCCGACCTCCGCAAGGATAAACGTCGCAAGATCGAATGCGGCCATCCCCGACGACGTGGCGAGCGCGCCAATGCCGCCCTCGAGTTCGGCGATGCGCTCCTCTAACATCGCGTTCGTCGGGTTCATGATCCGCGAGTAGATGTTGCCGAACTCCTCCAGCCCGAACAGGGCCGCGGCGTGGTCCGTGTCCTCGAACTCGTAGGAGGTCGTCTGATACAGTGGCGGCGCACGCGCGCCTGTCGTCGGATCTGACTCCTGACCGGCGTGGATGCTGCTCGTCGCGAACTGCCGTTCGTTGTTGTCGTCTCCCATAGGAGGATCTCACAGCGAGCAGACGTAAAGCTGAGAGTAGCTGCAATATCAGTCGTGGTAGATGACACTCGACTCCCGAACGGAACTCCACACTCTGTACTCGAGTAGCCCCCGGTGAGATCACAAGCGCGGCGTACAGTTTCAAGTGCGCAGTCGCGAATGACTTGGCTGATGACCGATGACGGGCTGACTGACGGGGTTGTACGAGCCGCCGACGACGAGAGTGACTCCGACTCACCGGCACCGCGATCTGCTATCAGTGACGAACTCGATGTGCCCGACTGTCCGCCGAACCCCGACGAGGCGGCTCACGTCCTTCCCGACGAGAAACTCGCCTATCCCGAGTTCGCGTTCGACGCCGACAAGATGGCCGCGGACGGCCACTTCAATCTCGAGCAGTCACTCGACCGTGACGAACTGGGTGACTGGCTTGAGGCCCTTGCTGCCGGCCTCGAAAGCCACGATGTCGCGGTCTCGACGACTGATGAATTCGCTATCTTTGGTGTCGGGAGCGGTGACGCTGCGATTTCGTTCGAATCTGACGACACCGATACCGACACTGGTGCCCACACGGGAACACTCGAGGTAATGTTCTCGCTGAACGCGAAACTGATGACGTTCTCGGACGACCCTGACGAACGCCACGCGGGCGCTCGCGCCGGGGAGGGGTTCATTCCACTCGAAATGCTCACGTCCGACGCAGCGCCGTCGTCGTTTCGGTGCTACAACTGGATCGACGACCCACTCGGTGACTCGAGTGCCGATCCATCCGACGATCCGGCTACCGATTTGGCCGACGACTCTTGATTCGCTTGCATCCGCTGCAGACGACTCACGCCAACGACTACTCGAGTAGTGACTCGCCGGTCATCTCCGGCGGCTGATCGATCCCGATCAATCCGAGCATCGTTGGGGCGATGTCGGCGAGGGTGCCGCCCTCGCGGACGGTTTGGCCGCCGTTCGTCCCGTCGCTCGCGAGGGAGATCAGTGGTACCTCATTGTACGTGTGTGCCGTGTGTGGCTCGGCTTCGGTTCCCATATCGTCGGCGTTGCCGTGGTCCGCTGTGATGAGGATGTCTGCACCGGCGGACTCGAGTGCGTCCGTGAGCCGACCCAGTTGCTCGTCGACGGCTTCGACGGCTTCGATGGCGGCCTCGTAGTCGCCGGTGTGGCCGACCATGTCGGGGTTGGCGTAGTTGAGAACCAGAACGTCCGGATCGTCGCTCTCAATGACCTCGATTGCGGTATCCGTCACCCCGGGCGCGCTCATCTCCGGTTGCAGATCGTAGGTCGGCACGTCCGGGCTCTCGACGATTTCGCGGATCTCGCCGTCGAACTCGACCTCGCGGCCGCCGTTCAGGAAGTACGTGACGTGGGCGTACTTTTCGGATTCGGCGATCCGAAGCTGCGTTTTACCCGCGTCTGCGAGCACCTCGCCGAGCACGTTCTCGGGCTGGTTCGGCGGATAGGCGATCGGGAGGTCGAACGTCTTGTCATACTGGGTTAGCATGACGACCTCGGTGCCTGGCGGGCTGGTTTCGAACTCGTCCGTCCAGTCTTCGGGGCGGATGTCCGCGAGCATGCGCGTGAGCTGGCGCGCGCGGTCGGAGCGGAAGTTGAACCAGACGACCGAATCGCCGTCTTGCAGTGCCGGGCCGTCGCGAACCGTTGTCGGCTCGAGGAACTCATCAGTCTCGTCGCGCTCGTAGGACTGCTCAACCGCCTCGAGTGCGGATTCAGTCTCGTATTTCGCCTCGCGGTTGACGATAGCGTCGTAGGCACGTTTCGTTCGCTTCCAGTTCTGGTCGCGGTCCATCGCGTAGTATCGTCCCGAGACGGTCGCGACGTGACCCGTGCCGTGTTCAGCGACCACGGACTCGAGTTCCTGCAGATACTCGCGGCCACCGGTCGGCGAGGTGTCCCGGCCGTCCGTAATCGCGTGGGTAACAGCCTCGACCTCGCGGTCCGCGGCGAGTTCGATGAGCGCGTGGAGGTGCTCCTGGTCTGCGTGCACGCCGCCGTCGCTGACGAGGCCGATGAAGTGGACGCGGCCACCATTTTTGCGCGCGTTCTCGAAGGCGGTGTTGATCGCGTCGTTCTCCCGGAAGGACCCGTCTGCGATGGAGTCAGCAATCCGGGTGTACTCCTGGTAGACGACGCGGCCGGCCCCGATGTTCAGGTGGCCGACTTCGCTGTTTCCCATCTGTCCATCCGGCAGGCCGACACGCCGGCCAGCGACTTCGAGTTTGCCGGTCGCGCCAGCTTCTGTGAGCCGATCGAAAGTCGGCGTGTTGGCAGCGGCGATGGCGTCCCGTCCGTCCCCGGAGCCGAGTCCCCAGCCGTCGAGTACGATCAACGCGGCGTCCATGTGTACGTGTGGGCGATACCCGGCCGGGAGTAACTAGCTGTCGCTGTTGGCGAGTGCTACCGTTCTGGGCGTAGACCGCTGATCGGCAGTATGTATCGAAGAACAAACAGAGCGCCGTCAGTACTCTGAGTCGTGGTCAAACGTCGCCCCACAGTCACCACAGATGGTGCTCTTCCCGGGTTTACACCGCTGAGCGAACACCGCACCGCAGTCGTCACAGATCATGTACAGTCGATGCGCCGGGTCGACGCCGGCTTCGAATTCGAGTCGGATCCAGGCGTCCGGATTCTCGTCTTCGTAGAGCGTCACGCCGGCGTTCGTTTGCCGCCAGTTGACCGCGTGTTCCTCGCGCTCGCCTGTCTCCATACCTCGGTGTGACATCGGGACAGTGACACCCATGCGACCAACTCATATAATTTTTCTGATGATCATTTACCCACTCTCGAGTTAACAGGTTCCGTGTATATCGGTGCGCAATCGGTGGTCGAACAGCATCGCCGACCTCACGGGCTCCGACCACTGGCTTTTTGCGCTCACGGCGGGAGCCAACGGGCATGACACTCGATCCGGTCCACTTCGACGGCATCGCGCAACTCGCCAGACGGATCGACCACGGCGCTGACGAACGCGACCGCCGCGAGTTCGCCGCAACCGTCTGGGAGTCGTTCCTCGACCCTCTCCGTCACGACGGACGGACGATACTCGAGCCGGTCGACGAACAGGCCCGCCGGCTGGTCGACTGCGAGGACGTTGCGCTACAGGATCGTCAGTTCCCGACCGTCAACGGCCTCGACGCGGGGACGATCAACCCGACGACGTTCAAGAACGGTCTCGTCATCGACATCGCGCAGGCGGCGATGAGCACGACACCGAGCGACCTCGACCTCCATCGCTCCCGGACGACGGTGATGACAGTCCACTCGAACGACGAGACGATGACCGTCGACGAGGAGTGGGGTAAGTTCGACGAGGGCTACAGCCGTAGCCGCGCCGTGAAAATCCCACCGCTACCCCGCTTCGCGGAAGGCGTCGTCCACGCGCTCGCGCTCTACCTCGCCGAGAGCAAGCACGCGCTCGCCTACGCCGAGGACGTGTCGGACCTGCTCGTCCTCGACGGCCCACTCTATCCCCGCGGGCTGCTGCGCTGGGCCGACCAGCACCCCGACCTCGCCGACTTCCTGCTTGAGGACCCGCGGCCGACGACAGTTCTCGAGAACTACGTCCGACTCGTCGAATCGTTCGTCGATCGCGGCGTTCCCTTGATCGGCTTCGTCAAGAACCCCGCGACGCGGGTTATCACGCGCACGCTGAAGCGCAATCGGGACGTGGACGTTAGCGTTCCCTGGGCCGACGACAGCGCGCTGTTCACCCGTCTCCTCGAGCGCGGCGAGTTCGTCGACGACATCGAGGGCACCCGCTGGGAGCGGGACACGGACGCGCTCACCTACACGAACTGGTTCCGTTCGCGCGGCGGGGTCGACCGCCCGCTGTCGATCGAGGGTGACGCACTCGGTGTCGAGCGCCGCCTCGACCGCGAGCAGTACGAGGTCACCTTCTTCGTCGTCTACGACCCACGTGAGGATCTCATTTTCCGCGTCGAGGCCCCCTACGCGTTTACCCGCGACCCGGAGACCCGCGAACGCCTCACGATGCAAATTCTACAAGATGTGGCGGTCGCCCACGGTCCGCCGACCATCGTCGAGAAGGCCGACGAACTCGCCCGGATCAGCGCGACGGAGAAGCGCTCGCTTCGGGAGACACTCGAGTCCCAGTTCGAGACGTCACAGCGTCGGACGTACGATGACCATCGCTGGGACGGAGATTTTTAATACAAGGAATATATAAAGTGACAATATTTTGGTAATAATTCAGAGAACGTTAGGTATGCCCTCCCGTCGTTCCGTTCTCCGTTGTAGTCTTGGGACCGCCTTCGCAAGCACGGTTGCTGGTTGTTCGGCCGTAACCGAGACGAGCGAACCCAAGAGCAGGTCGTATACTGAACCGGCCGACTACCCGGTGCTGATCGACTCATTGACGGACGAGCGTCGGCCGGTTGATGCCTACGTGTTTCTGAACGATGCACTGGTTGCTGACGAACGCGAACGTGACCACGAGGTATTTCGATGGGACGAGGTCACCGAGGTCACCACAGCACGACTTCAAGAGAGTATCGATAGCGGAGAGGATCTGCTGGTAGTGCAAACGCGAGTATCGTTTGATCCGGACGCGACGACTGGGCTACCTCTCGTTGTCGAGTTCGAGGACGATCACACTGCAGTCCGGCCCCAGTACGACGAAGCCGGTCGCTCGGAGTGGCAGGGGCCGGAGAGTTGGGAGACAGAGACTGGCTCTGTCATGATTCGTAGCTATGAGTCGATTCCCGAGGACGCGGCCGAGCGAGTGCGAGTGTCGTTCGATATCCGCCAGTAGAGCCGTTCTGTGTGGCTGTTCCTGTCGTACTATCGTCTCTGGCCCTACTCGGAACGACTACCGTACTATTATTTGACATACATAGTACAAATTGTAAACGTATTTGTGTCTGTTATCACCGTTTCTTGGTATGGCTCGGGACTCCGGGATGCGGGAGAGTGACAGTACACAGGACGACCACGCTGGCAGCACAGCCAGCCGTCGACGGTTCCTCGGGACGACCGCCGGTATTTCCGCCGGTGCGTTGCTGCCGGCGGCCGCGACCGGCGCGGCTGAGACTGGTGCCGGCGTCGGGACGGCGGCAGCCGCTGCCGACACCGTTACGCTCGTCCACGACACCCACTTCCACGGGCGCTTCTTTGACGCCCAGGAAGACGACCTGAACCTTGCACGCTACTATACAGTGGTCCAGGACGTCCTCCACGACCACGATCACTCGCTGTTCGTCGGCAACGGCGACGACTTCGCGCCGTCCATGCTCGGACTCGAGTACGAGGGCGAGCACATGGTCGAGGCGATGAACGAGATGGCCATTGACGTCGTCGGCGTCGGCAACCACGAGTACGACTTCGGGGCCGAGGTCGCGACCGAACGTTTCGAGGAGAGCGAGTTCCCGTGGGTCGTCGCGAACTTGCTCGACGAGAACGGCGACGCCGTTCCCGGAACCGAGCGTTGGAAGACGTTCGAGGCTGGCGACCTGACGGTGGGAATCTTCGGACTCGTCTCGCGGAACTTCCACTCGCTGACGGATTACCCACAGGAGTGGCAGGTGCTCGACTACGTCGAGGGCTCTCAGGAGGCGGTCGACGCGCTCCGCGAGGAGGGTGCCGACGTGGTCGTGCTGGCCTCGCACGTTTCGACTGGGATTCACTACACGCTCGCCGAAGCCGTCGAGGGCCTAGACGCCATTGTCGGCTCGCACTCTGGTGTCGTCTTCGACGAACCCGAAATCGTTGGCGACACAGTCATCAGCGAGTTCGGCGACGAGTTCGACCACGTCGGCGCAATCACGCTCGACGCCGACGGCGAACTGGTCGACTGGGAGCGCACCGACCTGCTGCTCCCCGAGTGGGACCCCGAACCGGTCGTCGAGGAGTACGACGAAATTTCCGTCCGCTACACCGACGAGATCGAGGAAGATGAGACGCTCGCCGACATCGCCGAGTCGTGGTCGGCCGAACTCGAGGACGAACTCGGACAGACGGCCTTCGAGAGCGAGGTCGAACTCGACGCGACGTTCAACAACTACGCGGTCGAGACCAACTGGGGGAACCTGATGACCGACACGATGCGCTCGGTCGGCGAAATCGGCGATATTGAGATCGACATCGCCGCCCAGAACGCAGGCGGCATCCGCGGTGATTCGACCCACGGCCCCGGTGAAATTCCCGGTACCGCCGTGATGGACATCCTCCCGTTCCCGAACGAGATCGAGGTCGTCGAGGTGACCGGCGAGCAGGTCCGTGACTACCTTGAATCTGAGGTTCGCGCACACCCCGCCGACCAGTTCGGAGCCCAGCCAGCAATTCAGGTCTCTGGCGTCTCCTACGAGTGGTCCGGCCACGCCGACGATGTCTGGATCGACAACGTCTTCGTCGGCGGCGAACCGATCGACGACGACGAGACGTACACTCTCGCACATAACGACTACTCGATCGGCAACTCGTCGATCCTCTCCGATGGCGAGATCGTACTCGAGTCCGGTCAGTTCCAGGGGCCGTATATTCTGGACCAACTCGAGGAGGAGGACACCGTCGCCCCGGAACGCGAGAACCGGATGCTTCGGGTGGACGAGGAAGTTGCTGCGGCGACCGTTGTCCGCGACAGCGAGACGGTGACGCTGTCGATCGATGTGCCGCCGGGTGCGGCCGAGGTCGCCGAGGAGTCGTTCCGTGCAGTCATTCGAACCGGCGACGATCTCGAAGCGACTGATGCAAGCGCTGACGGCGAGACGGTCGACGTGACGTTCGATGCGGACGAGTTGGCTGACCTCACGGACCGCGTTGATGAGCCGGTGCTTCGCCTGTTCGGCGAGTACGAGCCGGACCAGGACGCCTGGGACTACGAGTTCGAGGTGCCGACCTCGGATGGCTACGACCGGTTCAAACTCAAGGCGGATGTGAGCGCGAGCGCTGTGCTCGGCGAGGAATCGGATGACGATACTGCGGACGAGGAAACGGATGCGGACGGAGATGCGGATGATGATGGTGACGCCGATAACGATAGCGATGCGGGTGCGGACGCCGACGCGGACGACGGATTGCCGGGCTTCGGTCCGCTCGCTGCACTCGGGGGCGGCGCTGCGGGGACGTACCTCTACGCGCGCCAGCAGTCCGGCGACGACACGGTGTCGGAGCCGATGGATGACGAGAACCTCGACGCGTAATCGACCGGCGTGATTCACCGCCGCTGACTGTTTACGAACGGTTCAACCAGTCTACTGCGCTTCCCGCAGTGACCCAATCAACACTTACCTGAACGATCTGCCTATGACACGCACTGGATCCGGTCCCACGCGAACAGACGGGACTACAACCGCCCGCAGTACACCGCTCGCAGTCACCCTCGTTGCCGTGTTCGCCGTGTTCCTCGCATTCGCGACGGTCGGAACGCTCATCACGGGAACCGCTCTTGTCGGTCCTGCTGCGGCTGGCGATCAGTACGCGACGCTCACGCCGACGCCGTACACCCTCAACGCCGAACCTGGGGAGGAGTTCACTGTCGATGTCCTCCTTTACACCGAGGGCGGTCACGACGGCGAAGGCGTCAGCGAGGTCGCACTTGCCGCGCAGTATCATCCCGACGTACTCGAGATCACCGAGATCGAACGGGGGCCGTGGCTCGAGCAGGGCGAGGAGGCAACGATCGAGACCGAACAGGTGCTCGCTCACGACGACGGGACCGTCATTTTCGAGCAGTGGCGCGAACCAGCTGGCGACGGGGCGACGGGCCACGGCGAACTCGTCACGGTGACCGCCGAGGTCGCCGACGACGCACCCGACGTGGAGACGGCGATCTCGCTCGACGAGACGAGGATCGACCTGATCCGCGACTGGCCACTTCCAATCGACGCACAGGCTATCGAGGTGACGATCGGCGACGGCGGTGACGGGGCTGTCGACGAGCAGGACGCGGTCGAGCCGTTCGATCACCCGGAGCTTGCGGATATCGACCGCGAGTCCCTGGCTACTGGTGCCAGTGATGCCGACGGCGCTGGTGACAGCAACGGCGATGCTGCCGACGGAAGCAATGCTGCCACCGAGAGCGACGAGCAACCGGCCGCTGACGACGCCGAAACCGACTCCATCCCCGGATTCACTGCGCTTCTTTCCGGGGTGCTCCTCGGAGGCGGTTCGCTCGCTCTGGCACGGCATACTCGCCGCTCGAAGCGGAATCGCAGTCAGTAGTAAAAAGTAGCTGCCATCGGGCCATATCGTGAGTGTGCAACCCGATCGGCGCTACAGGTCCGTCTTCAACTCCTCTTTCTCGACTTCGAACTCGACGCTTGCCGGGTCGACGCCGATCCGTGCGAACTGCGTCCGAACGTGCTCCTTGGCCGCCTCGAGTGCCTGGTCTCGCGTGTCGAACCCGCGGGGCATCGGCGACTCGAACGCGAGGTTGACCTCACGGCCATCGACCAACTGACTCGAGCCGCCACTATCAACCTCGTAGAATTCGTCACAGACCCAGACGTACGCGGCGTCCTCGTTCGGCGCACCTTTGAACGTTGGTGCCTTCTCGCCCCGTTCGTACAGCGTCCCCGTCAGCTCGGTCCCACCTGCACGACCGCGTACCATGAGCATATGTTCAGTACGGGTCCTGGATGCAAAAGCTTCCTGCACTGTTTCTCAAGGAGAGACAACATCTGTCACATCGTTTGCCGGTCGTTTGCCAGTTCAGCTCATCTGCATGCACTGCCCCATCGCCTCGGTCGAAGAGTCGTCGTACTTGAGTCCACATCTGCTCGTCCACTCGGTTTGTCCCGTCTGACTCTGGTAATCATTGACTACAGTGAGCGTCGATTTGTTGAGCCAGTCATGCTGACCGTTCGACTAGTACGGCGAGTCCACAATCAGTCGCTTGTGACAGTATGTGGTCTCTATACGTCCGCTCTCTGGCCCGAATTTCGACAGCTGTTTCGGTAATATACTGATTCGGTGAGTAATATCATTTATGGTGCCCAAATCGTTTTGGAAATGTGCTTATCCCCCTTGCAGCGGTTGGTTCGGGTGATGAGTTCCGACGTTCACTTCGGCGATACTGGGGAGCCGGATCCATTAGCCGACGTTCCAACTGAGCGGTACGACGTGCTCCGACACCCGCGCAGTGTCCGCATCCTCTCGCTACTTTCTGATGCAGACGACTACACGCACACGCTGTCGGAACTAACGACGGCCCTCGTCGAACAGACCGGTGCGGACGCCTCGACCGGCCAGCGCCGCGACGAGATTCGTATCGACCTCGTTCACCACCACCTGCCGCGTCTCGACGCACACGGTCTCATCGATTGGTCGCCAGCCGATGCAGCTGCAGACGCGACTAGCGACGACGGCACCGCCACCCTCATCGAGGAGCCACCAATTTCGCCGGACATCCTCTCGCTGCTCTTAGAAACCGGATCGGGTGCCGAAGAAACCCTTCTCGACCGACTTGTCCACCCCGTCCGTCTGGAACTACTCGAGTACATTGAGAACGCTGACAAAACGATGTCGGTGGATGAGTTGGCGACGGCGCTCGCGACGACGCTGTCGGTTGGTCCGACCGATGCCTACAAGGCGACGATCGAGCTGCACCACAACCACCTGCCAGCGCTTGCGGAGATTGATGCAATCGACTACGATCGTGAGGCACAGCAGGTATCAGCGTCGTCGCCGCCTGCACGGTGAGTGAGAGGGCGTCTGTACGGCACTCGGTACTGAGTGGATGGCGTCCGTGCAGCACTCGGTGATGCGTACACCAGGTGATGCGTACACCGTCCGTGTCTGTGTCTCCAGATTGGTGACTGGTACGACACGCCAGAACTGCATCCGTGATGCAGGTCGACCTAGGTACCGACCACTCACTGAACGACTGAACGAAGCTCGTCGCCGGGACGCATATGTCGGCAGAGCACGAACGACTGCCACATGTCTGGTCCCGACATGGCGGCCCCCCATCGATTACAGCTATTCTCATCGCGTTTTCGTGCCATCGCTTGCCGTCGATCCGCGCTTACAGTTTGTCTCGCGGTTGTGCTCGTGGTCACGGGCTTGCTTTTCGTTGGAGTCACGGCTATCAGCCCTGCGGCCGGTGCTGATCAGGTTGCGATTCTTTCGACGGAAGATAGTGACGAAGACGGAGACAGAAACGGCGCACATCACGTCGAACCCGGCGAGGAATTCACGATCGATCTCACCCTCTATGCGGAGGGCGGCCACGGTGACGACGGCGTCGTCGCCCTCGCCGTCATCGCACAGTATCACCCCGACTATCTCGAGGTGACCGATATCGAGCGCGGGCCGTGGCTCGAACAGGGCGACACGACCGACATCACCACTGAACAGACGCTCGCCCACGACGAGGGAATCGCCACCCTCGAACAGTGGCGCGAGCCCGCCGCCGGCGGTGCAACCGGCATGGACACCGTCGCCACGGTGACCGTCGCCGTCGCACCCGACGCTCCGGACGGCGAGACCACACTCGAGTTCGGCGAGACAAATATCGAACTGGAGAGCGACTGGCCGGTTCCTGTCGTTGGCGGCTCGACGCCGATCGTGATCGGTGACGGTGGCGCGGAACTCGAGTCGTTCGAGCACGACGAGTCAGCGGCCGAATCCGGTCTCGGTGACGGTCCGTCGGACGACGAGTCCCAGAGTGGGGGTGAGACCGATACCGACACCGACACCGACACCGACACGACCACCGACGAAGAGGAGACCGGATTTGTGAGTGGACTCGCCTCGAACGGACTGGCGCTCGTGCCCGCGGTCGCTGTCGGCGTTGGTCTCATACTGCTGTGTGCACTTCTGGCGGTTCGTCTCCGTGATCAGCCGTCGTCACCTCGTCCCGTTGAACACTCAGCCTGGGAGGGAAACGCGTTTTAGGAACCGGTCAGATGAAGTGAGTATGACCGATCTGGGTGACTTTGGCGACTTCGACGCGGGCAGCGATGCCGACGGCAACGAGGCTGACGCCGGCAGCGCTGCCGATGCTGGTGCGTCCGCGGACGGAGCAACCGGGCGCGGCTCATCGACCGCGCACTCGAGTTCGACGGGGCCCGACACAGGGGCAGACTCTGACTCCACCTCCACCTCCACCTCCGCCTCGGGCGACAACACTGACGCGTTCGAAACGACAGCCGTCGAACCGAGTGGCGACGATGTCGGTATCGGTGCACTCTGTGTCTCTCAGGGATTGCGAATCGCCGAAGACAGCGACGACACCGAGTTGCGCGCCTACGTCACCCGTGGCAACCGCTCGTCGATCCGCATCGGCAGCTACCTGCTTGCGCCGTATCCGGGCGGGGCCGGCGAGACGCTGTTCTGTCGCATCACCGGACTCGAGTACGCCCAGCAGTATCACGCAGACGACGCGACGGAGATTCACGCCCGCCGTGCGATGCGCTCGGACGGTATCGAGGAGGCTGATTACAAGTTCGTCGCGAATCTGGAGCCGGTCGCTATCCTCTACGACGATGACGGTGAACTCAAGCGTCGGATGACAGACCGCGTTCCCAAGCCCCAGACGGTGATCCGTGAGGCTGACGACACCGAGGCGATCAAGACCGGGCTAAAGATGCCAGACGACGGCGTCTTCCTTGGTCATCTCTCGGTCGGTGGCGAGAAGGTCCGGACGGCCGCTTCGCCACCCACCATCGACTACCGGCTGAAAGACGACTACGAGGCCGGTGACCCACTTGTGTTCCGGCACACACTCGTCGCTGGGGGCACGGGGTCGGGGAAGACCCACGGCGCGAAGAACGTCCTTCGGCAGTATCTCGCCGAGGAACGCCGGTATCCCATGGAAGACGGCCGCGAGGTCGGCCCCGCCGTCGTCCAGTTTGACCCCCAGGACGAGTACGCCCAGATGCACGACGATAACCCCGACCTGGACGACGAGTTCGCTCGTCGACTCGAGCGGGAGGGCGTTGCCCACGGTGGCGTCGACGACACGACGGCGTTTGTCCCCAAAGTGGGGTCGTCGTCCTACGCTGCGGGCCACCATCGCGCGGAGCAGGTCGAGTTTACGATTCCATTCTCGATGGTCCACGAGAACCCGTGGCTCGTCGCGAGCAGCGGGCTGAACGACAACCAGTACGGCGCACTCGTCAGCGTGCTGCTGCCACGCTTCCGCGAGCAGTACGGCCCCGACGCGACCTACGATGAGTTCACGCGATTCCTCGACGATCCTGCCCTGCGCGAGGAGCTAGACGAATCTGGCCGCGTCCACGAGGCCACTTTCGACGCTGTTCGCCGGCGTGTGCTCGGCTTCGGCCACGTCTTCGACCAGGACGCGCGGCCGATCACCGACCTGGTCCACGAGTTCGTCCGCCCCGGCGGACTGACCGTGGTGCCGACCTACCACATCAACGATACGCGGGCGACGGAGACGGTCGTGCTCGCGCTCTCCTCGCTGCTGATCGACCAGAAACTCTCGAACGACCCGACCTACGACCGGATCAAGGAGACGCCGCTCGTCCTCGGCATGGACGAGGCGCATAACTTCCTCACCGACGCGGACTCGGTGCAGGCGGGGAAGGTCATCACGAAGTTCACCGAGGCCGCGAAACAAGGCCGCAAAGAGCGACTCGGTCTCTTCCTCATCACACAGGACCCACAGGATATCCACGACGCGGTGTTCAAGCAGATCAACACCACAATCGTCCTCAACCTGGGTGACGAGGACGCCATCAAGAGTGTGAACATTCCGAGCAATCTCGAATCGAAGGTTCCCTACATGGAAAAGGGCCAGATGGTCGTCTATTCGCCGGATAACTCCGACCCCGTCGAGTTGATCGGGCTCTCGAAGTGTTTGACACGCCACGGTCGGGACTAACTGCCAGGCTTGTTGCCAAGCAGATCTGCAGATTAGCTGACTGGCTGCCCCGCTTACTCCATGCGGAACGCCGATTCGAGAAACGGTCCCACCGTCTCAGCGACGGTATCCGTCTGCCCAACGAAGAAGTGATCCGCAGAAAGGGTGATGACCTCAATTTCGTCTTCACTTCCAGTCTCTTTCTCGTCGGCTAGCTCCTGTGCCCGCTCAACCACCGGCTCCCACGCTGCCGTTGTATCTCGCTCGCCGACGACGATCTGGACCGGACACTCGAGTGACTCGAGTGCCGCTGCTGCGTCGAGGTCGTCGTCGGGACCGAGTCTGGCGGTTGGGGCGAGGGCGGCGACGGCGATGATTGTGACATCGATACTCGCAGCCGCGAGCAGGCTGAGACTCGCGCCGAAACTGAAGCCGAAGAGGCCAACGCGCTCGTAGTGGTCGCCAGCCCAGCGGATGGCGTTTCGCACGTCTTCGCGTTCGCCGTAGCCGTTGTCCCACGCGCCGTAGTCGAATCGGAGACAGGCAATGCCGTTCTCCTGAAGCCGTTCTGCGACGGCGACGAGTCGGCTGTCGCTTCGTGAGCCGCCGTGTTGGGGATGAGGGGGACAGGCGACGACGATTGTGGTTGCCTCCTCGTCGGGCTCCGTGAGTGTCCCACGTACATCTCGGCCGCCGGGAACGAGTACGTCACTCTCAGTCATGGCCGATCGTTCGCGCCGCCGGCTAATCAAATCGGCGAGAGACGACGCACTGGCAGGAATTTCGTCTCCGTCTGTCGTTGATGTGATGTTTTTAAGGGTGACGAGCGTTACGTAGGAGTATGGGCATCCTCTCTCGGACCTCCTATGTCATCCGGTCGAAGATCAACTCCCTGCTAAACCGGGCTGAGGACCCGACGCAGACGCTTGATTACTCGTACGAGCAGATGCGCGACCAGCTGCAGGAGGTCAAACGCGGCATTGCCGATCTCACCACCCAGAAGAAACGTCTCGAGATGCAAAAGCGGCGGCTCGAGGAGAACGTCGACAAGCACAACGACCAGGCACGAACCGCAGTCCAGCAGGACCGCGAGGATCTGGCTCGGCGTGCACTTGAAAAGAAGAAGACGAAGATGAACCAGATCGAGGATCTGGAGCGCCAGATTTCGGAACTCCAGAACCAGCAAGATCAGCTCATCGACCAGAAGGACGAACTCCAGAACCGCATCGAGGAGTTCCGCACGAAGAAGGAGACGATGAAGGCCCGCTACGAGGCTGCCGAGGCCAGTTCGACCGTTTCCGAAGCGATGACTGCGACCGGTGAGGAGTTCGAAGATGTCGGCCGCGCCATCGAGCGTGCCGAAGAGCAGACCGAGGATATGGAGGCCCGCGCGGCCGCCCTCGACGAGCTCCACGAGACCGGTGCGTTCGACGATGTCATGTCCGACAAGGACAAGATCGACCGCGAGCTCGAGGACCTTTCGACGGGCAGTGGTGTCGAGGCCGAACTCGAGACGCTGAAGTCCGATATGGGGAAGGGTGAGGCCGCCGCGGATGCTGGGACAGGCGAGACCAACGTCGAAACGGAACCGGAAACTGAAACCGAAACCGAAACCGAGTCCGAGGCAGCCACCGAACCCACCAGCGATGTCGATCTCGACGAGTCAGACATTGACACCGACGTCAACGACTCCGAGATCGAATCCGAACTCGCAGAACTGCAGGACGAAGAGAATTCGTAACGACCCCTTCTGTTTGCAAGTGCCGCTTACGTTGGCGTCCCGATAACTGCAATATCGTAGGACGCGATATCGTCCGGAGACTCGAGTAGGATCACTTCGAACGCCCACTTGCCGCCCTGATCGAGGTCACCGGTGATGTCGAGGTAGTGTCCGAGTTGCTCGTCGTCGTCGTTGTAGACGCGGACGCGAACTTCGGCGAGTTCGACGCGTTCGTCGGTGTTTTCGACAGTCCCTTGCACCGTCGAGCCACGGAAGTCGTCCTCGAAGATGTACTCGTGATCGACGATCGAGAGGCGTTCGAGCGGCGTTACACCTTCCTGACTCTCGAGTTCGGCGAGTGCTTCGGCGGTTGCCATCTCTTCGACCGAGCGTTCCTCGGCATCGTCGGGGACGTCAATGGTTCCGTCTTCGTACGTCGGGCCGGTTTCGACACCGAGGCCGAGGCCGGCGTCGGTACAGCCGGCGAGTGATGTGGGGACACCGACGCCGAGTGCGGCAAGCAGTCGTCGCCGCGTCGCCGTTCTGTTCTTGCCATCACGACGACTGGACGTGCTTGATGAGGTCATCTTGGCCACCGCCGATGGGCTACCAGCCGTTCTCTCTGGACGGATAGGGGCATCGTTGATGGGAGCGACACCGGCGACGCATTTTAGTGTAGGCCCTGAACGGTCAGCCTGACGGTCTCGCAGTCGTCCCTGCTCCGCCGGGCGACACACGCACACCGGCTTGAGCGCTCACGAACCCGTGAGAGCAGGATATGCAACGCAGGCGCTTATTGTCACGTCGATGGAACGCCAGCTATGGCGGCTCCGGAGGCAGACGAGGCGCTCGAGTCGTATGGAACGGATATGGGTCAGCGAACGAACTCACTGACACGGGTTCGAGAGTGGCTACTGGTCGATGGCGATCGGTTGCTCGTCGCAGCGCTCATCTCGCTCGGTGTGTTCGTCTTCTTCGTGCTCCTGAACGAACTCGGCCTGATCTCGTTCGTCAACGACGATTCGATCACCCGCCTGGCCGGCGGCATGATCGCCGGGACGTTCTCGCTCGTCACCCTCGTCGTCTCGATTAACCAGCTCATCCTCTCACAGGAGTTCGCGTCCGCTGACGACGCCCGCACCCAGATTGAGGGCGTCCTCTCGTTTCGGACGGACGTCTCCGACACCGCTGACGCACCAGCACCACCGGCATCACCGGCAGCCTTTCTCGAGTTGCTCGCCGAGTCGATCTACTCGAGTGCGTCGACGCTCTCCGAATCGGCTGCGGGCCACGAGAACGAGAATCTCGAAACATTGATCGGCCAGTTCACGCAGTCGGTGTTCGAGAGCAGCGATCGTCTCGACGACACACTCGAACACTCGGAACTCGACGCGTTTACCGCGCTGTCGGCGGCGATCGGCTACAACGCGCCGTGGCAGCTGTATGTCGCCCGCCAGCTTCGAAATCGCCACGAGGACGAGCTCTCGGACGAGTCTACCGGTGCGCTCGACGACCTGATCGACGACTTGACGCTGTTTGCAACTGCCCGCGAGCACTTCAAGACGACGTATCTCCAGCGCGAACTAACGCGCTTCTCGCAGTTGACGATCTATACGGGCGTGCCGGCGATCCTAGCGGCGATGCTCATCGGCTTCATCTATGCGGACTTCGGTGGCGCAAGCATGACTATCGCCTACCTGCCGTACGTCGTCAGCGCGCTCGTCGCGGTCGTGGTCGCGCCGCTGGCCCTGCTCGCAGCGTACATTCTCCGGACCGCGTCCGTGACGCGCCGGACCGCATCAGTCGGGCCGATGATGCCCCAGAAAGAGCCAGATAGCGGCCCGTTTTCCACCTCTGGAAGCGAGGAACTCGAGTAGGGAGCGGTCTTGGCTTCGGTATCAGTCCAGTTACAGTCTTGGTCTCGGTCTCAGCTATTGATTTGCTGTCCACTGCCGTTGCTCGTTCCGACCAGTCACTGCTCTCTGTTTGTTCGGTGCGCCTTCCGGGCTGATACTTATACCGTCGGTCGTGTTCACCAACAGTCGATGGGCTTTTGGGACAAGGTCCGTGCCAGCACGGAAGAGACGATCAACGTTCGAGACGACTTGAGCGCTGGCACGAACGTCACCCTTCACTTCCTCTTTCTCGGCGGGCTCGCCTGGGCGTCCGGGCAACCGTTCCTCTTTCCAAGTCTCGGGCCGTCTGCGTACCTCCTCGCGACCGGTGAGAAAGACCGCGCAGAGGGCCCATACCACGTTATTGGCGGCCACGCCGTTGCAACACTCTGTGGGCTCATCGCCTACGTCCTCTTCGCCGACGGCATCGTCGTCGTCGACGCCTTCGAACAGGGCGACCCCTTCTCGAGTGAGGTCGGCAGACTCGTCATTAGTGGCATCGTTGCAATGTTGCTCACGACGGTCGGTATGCTCTGGTCGAACACGAACCATCCGGCAGCCTGCGCGACGACGCTGATCGTTGCGCTGGGGCTCATGTCGACAGTTCTTGAGGGGGTGATTATTGTCGTCTCTGTCGCGCTGCTCGTCGTCTTTCACAACACCATCGTGGATCGTGTGCAGGATTTCTACGGTGTCAAACCGGAAGACCCGAGGTAGCATCCGAGGGAGCACTCACGAGATACGCTGTGGAGCCGTTTTCACGGGCAAATTTCCCGTCGACTTCCGGCCGACCGTTTTTATTGATCGACGTGGTTGGTCCGCTACAGTCGATGAGCAACGCGAATTCGGGCTCGACAGACGATGATGATGGCGATGGCAATGGGTCGGCGAGCGGGCCAGGTGATACGGAAAGCACCGAGCGTCTCGGTGGGCTGAAACTGTGGCTCTTGCTTCGGATCAACCGACTCATTCTCACGGCGAGCATCCTCCTCGCCGTGTTCGTACTCTTGGTCGTCACGAGCCAGATCGGTCTAACGCCGTTGCGTGAGATCGTCGCTAATCAGGATGGGATCGAATTCCTCTTCTCCGCGTTCATCGGCGCGATCATCACCGGCACCTCGATCGTCGTCACGATCAACCAGCTCGTCCTCTCCCAGGAACTCGGTGCAGTCGGGAGCCAGCGCAGCCGGATGCAAGCGTCCGTTGGCTTCCGACAGGACACCGAGGAGACGATCAGCGAGGACATCAGTCCCCCAGAGCCGGCCGGCTTCCTCTTTGAACTCGTCGACGGTGTCCAAGAGCGAGCAAACGAACTCGAGTCCGCCGTCGAGGACGAACGGGACGAGGAGCTTCGGGCAGCGATCGACGACTATACCGAGAACGTTCGAGAGAACGCAAAACACGTCAAAGAGGACCTCAAAGACGCCCAATTCGGAACGTTCGAGGTCATCTGGGGCGCGCTCAAGTACAACTACTCGCGGAAGATTTACGACGCGCGTAAGATCCGCGTCGACCACCAGAGCTCACTCTCTGAAGAAGCGAACGACCGACTCGACGAGATGATCGAGACCCTCAAACTGTTCGGACCGGCTCGCGAGCACTTCAAGACGCTGTACTTCCAGTGGGAACTGATCAATCTCTCGCGGGGACTGCTCTACATCGCGGTGCCTGCACTAACGGTGATGGCGATTATGATCATGTACATTGACGCGAGTGCGTTGCCGGGAACCACGCTTGGCGTCGACAACCTCGTCTGGCTCACCAGCGCGGGCTTTGTGATCGGTATTTCGCCGTTCGTACTGTTTATCGCGTACATTCTCCGGATTGCGACGATTGCAAAGCGAACACTCGCAATGGGGCCGTTCATCCTCCGTGAGTCCGAGCGGGAAGAGGATCTTGGCTGAGTCGCATGGGTGTCCCCCACTACGAGCCAGGCGCTCAACGTCTCCGGTAGGAAAGTGACGTATTGAGTGCTTATACCCGAAACGACAGACAACAACACTGACACAACACCGTCACTCACCACTCGTGTCTTCTGTGAGAAGATCGGGTATCTGATGCAGAGACGTGGTTGTGCCGTCCCGTTCGATCACTGTCAACTGCTCACCATTGACTGTCACACGGAGTGATAATTGCAGTGTCGTTGTTGGTGCCTCAACCGTCCCGAGGACGCGTTCGGGTTGGCACGTCTCGTCGTCGGTCAACTCCCCACTGAAGTTGACTGTATACTCCTGTCCACTCGACGCAGTGGCAACAATTTCTTCGACAGACCCACACACTCGCATGTCGAATGTAACAGTATACGCACCCTCTGTCCGAGCAATGAGTATCCAGCCGGGCTCACCCGCGTCGGTTTCCGGTGGACTTGTCACAGAATACCCCACTGAAACATCCGAAGTCTCGGCGTCTCGGTCAAGCGGGGTCTGACACCCAGCAACCACAGCGAGTCCAACGCTGCTGGTCGCGAGAAACCGACGGCGAGAAACCCGATCCATATCTACATGCAATCCTGCTGGGGAATAAACATGGTGGTCGCCGACGTTGTGAAACGGGCGTATAGCACCCCTTTGAACTACAACAGTGGTTTGACCTGTCACGTCTCGTCGCGGTCAGTCAGGTCGACACCGATGGACCCTCGACAACGTAGTCGGTACCAACACCGACGCCGACACCAATACGACGACATCAGCACCGACACCGACACCAACACCAACCTATACCCCCAGCCCCTACACCCACCCGACAGCCGTGATCGTCGTCATCTGCGGGCCACCGGGTGCCGGAAAAACGAGTATCGCTACTCGTCTTCACCAGGCGCTGGCACTCGAGTACCCTGCCCACACGATTACCCTCACTCACTCGGACGACTACTCGCGACGCACGTACGAGCGGCTTTACGAGGAGGTTCGCGATACCGCAAGCGACGAGATTGCGATCGTCGATGGGACGTTCTACCGGCGGCGGTGGCAGACGCGGTTTCAGTCATTGCCAGACGTTCGGTTCGTCCACGTGACGGCGAGTCTCGAGACGTGTCTGGCGCGAAACCGTGCCCGAGACGAAGCGGATCGAATCGACGAGCAGGGTGTGCACGTGGTGTATCGGGAGTTCAGCGAGCCGGCTGCGGATGTGCGAATTGAGACGGACGACTGTGCAGTGTCAGAGGCGGTTGAGCGCGTGGCTGCTACGATTCGGTCGTGGCAGTGACAGTGAGTGTAGAATCGCTAGCGAGCGATAGTGATGCGAACAGCTAGGGAAGAAACCGGTCTAGCAGCGGGAGTTGAATTTCGTGTGGCAGTTGTGCGGGACGCTCCTGTTCCGGGAGGGCGTCCCAACCGAGGTCGTCCGTGCCGGGGTTAGCGTCGGTTTCGAAGCCGGCTTCGGCGACGGGCGGCTGTTCGCGGTACTCGGCCGGTGGTGCGTCGTGTGCGTAGACGCCCTCGGGGTGGTCGATCGTCCAGACGTGCATCATGCAGGGTGTGCGACAGGGAAGGGATTTCCCGTCGTCGGTGAACTCGTTTTCGTAGGCCTGCTGGTAGAACCACCACGCGAAGCGACCGGGGAGTCCGGCGTGGTAGTGCCAGGGTGAGCAGTGGGTGTCGTTTTCGTGCCCGTGTTCGTCATGTTCGTCGTGTCCGTGGTCGTCGTGCCTGTGCTCATCATCGCCGTGCTCGTGCTCGTGCCCGTTCCCGTTCCCGTGCTCGTGCTCGTGTTCGTGCCCGTTCCCGTGCTCGTGCTCGTGTTCGTGCCCGTTCCCGTGCTCGTGCTCGTGTTCGTNTTCGTGCCCGTTCCCGTGCTCGTGCTCGTGTTCGTGCCCGTTCCCGTGCTCGTGCTCGTGTTCGTGCCCGTTCCCGTGCTCGTGCTCGTGTCCATCCCCGTGACCGTGACTATCACCCACCCCGTTTCCGTCCCCGTGGTGTGCTTCGTGGTCGTTGTCCTCGCGCTCGTCATCCCGACCAGCACCGCCGTCGTCGTACACCACCGGCGGCTCAACAGCCTCTCCGTCCCGCGTCGCGATGAACATAACCCCGATAGAGCGCCAGGAGCTGTTATCGACGAGGACGGACTCCGGTCGCTCCGGGTCCAGAACGTCGTCATCGCCGATGAACTCCGGATTAAGCCAGTGGGACCAGCCGTCTTTGTCGGCCACGTCGAGCGTGTCGAAGTACGGTTTGAACCCCGCGTCGAGCAACGCACCCGCGTCCGGATACTCCCTTTCGAGTGTCTGCTGGACCGCCTCCCGTAGCTCGATCGTCACGTGGTGGTCGTCGGCACAGCCCTCCATACTCGCCCCCTCACAGTGACCCATACTCGGCCTGATCGTGGCATCGGGGCAACGCTCGAACGCCACGTGGACCTCGCCCGCTCCGTTCGCGCCGTCCGCGCTCACCTGATTTGCGCCGAAAACCGGAAGTGCAACGGCGCTCCCGGATGCTTGCAGTACTGTCCGCCGAGAGATACGCACCCGCTCGCTGTCGTCCTCACTCATGCCAACATCACCACAGCAACTGGCGTTGTAAACCATGTTGGCGCTCAGCAAGACCGTCTTTTCTCTCGAAAACGCGTGTCAGCAGAAATGGGTGGGACTGCGCCGTCGTGGTTGTCGGTGTACTGGTTGAGGGCTCTACTCGAGTCGGGCACCAGTTCCCGGCACGTCGAGTGCGGCGAGATCAATCGTGCCGTTCGGCATCGGAACGCCGTCGTAGGGGTCCTCTGCAAGCAGCAGCGAGCCGTCGAGGTCGGCGTAGTCGAGTATCGGCGCGAGGTGGCAGGCCGCCGCGATGGAGGCGTTCGACTCGTTCATACAGCCACACATCACCTGCATGCCGTGGGCGCGAGCGGTGTGGATGATGCGCGTTGCCTCCTGCAGGCCGCCACACTTCATCAGTTTCAGGTTCGCGATGTCGTAGCGGCCTGCGATCTGGGGCACGTCATCGACCGTGATACAGGACTCGTCGGCTGCAATCGGGAGCGCCGCATTCTCGTAGACGAAGCGCTGGCCCTCGACGTTCTCGGCCGGAATCGGCTGCTCGACGAACTCGAGGTCGAACTCGGCGAGACGATCGATCTTCGAGACGGCCTCGCGAGGCGTCCAGGCCTCGTTGGCGTCGACGTAGAGGCGCGCGTCCGGCGCGACCTCGCGAAGCGTCCGAATGATTTCGATGTCTCGGTCGGTGCCGAGCTTGACCTTCAGGGTTCCATAGCCGCGCTCGACGGCGGTTTCGGTCTTCTCGCGCATCGTCTCCGTGTCGTCGATTCCGATGGTGTAGGAGCTCTGGATCGTCTCCTCGGGATCCAGTCCCCAGTACCGGTACAGCGGCTCGTCGTGGCGCTTCGCGACGAGGTCGTGTAGCGCGATGCTGACTGCACAGCGGGCCGATGGATTGCGTTCGACGGTTTCGCGCAGCCGGCGCTCGATGCGGGCGAGTTGCTGGGGATCGTCTTCGTCCTCGACGACCGCGAGCAGATCCGGCAGGAGTGCCTCGACCGTATCGAGCGTCTCACCGTAGTGTTCGGACGGCCCTGCGCCGCCGATGCCCACGTTGCCCTCGTCGTCCTCGATGTGAACCGTGACGGTCTCCGTCTCCGTCTTCGTTCCGCGGGAAATGGTGAAGGGGTACTCGAGTGGCAGCGTGCGCCGCTGGAAGCTTGTGCGAAGACTCATAGCAGCGCCTCCAGAACCTCGTCGGTGTCCTGACGGATGACGTCGACGGCGGGTGCGCCGAGGTCGTCGGCGTAGGCGTCGACGGCCTCGCGGGCTGCCTCGTCGTCGAGGTCGGCCGTGTTGAGTGCGCCGGCGACGATTTCGGTCTCTGTCTCGGAGACGGGAGCAGCGAGGTCCTCGTAGAGGTCGACGTAGGTCTGGATCGGCGGGAGCGAGACCGATTCGTAGCCGTGGATGGCCTCGCGGCCGGCCTCGTCACAGAGGATGAGCTTGTCTGGCATTGCGCCGTGGAGAATGCCGCAGGTGACCGCCGAGTAGGCCGGGTGGACGATGCTACCTTGGCCCTCGACGAAGAGGTAGTCGTGTTCGTCACCCTTCTCGAGGATCATCTCTTCGACTGCGCCGGCGGTGAAGTCCGAGACGACGCGGTCGATCGGGTTCCCCCAGCCCTCGATCATGATACCGGTCTGGCCCGTCGGGATGATGGCAGCATCGTAGCCGGCGTCGCGAGCGTCACGAGCGAGTTCCATCGAGACGGTCATCTTGCCGACTGAACAGTCCGTACCGACGGTGAGAATGACCTCTGCGTCGACCTCGTCGGCGATGCCCTGGCTCACGGTCAGGTCTTCGGGCGGCTTGCGCACGTCCTGCAACTCACAGCCGTGCTCGTCCGCGAGCGTGCTGAACTCCTCGTCCTCCGAGAGGAAGTGGTGTAGTCCCGAGATAACGTCGCAGCCGGACTCGAGTGCGGTCCGGATGTCGTCGCGCCAGCTCTCCTCGAGGCCGCCGCCGATAGGGGCGATACCGATGATGAGAGCGTCGAGGTCGTCGTCCGCGAGGGCGTCCATGCTTTCGACGATTGGGGCGTCCTGGACGTCAGGGACATAGTCGTTCACCCGATCGCCGGCCGTGTCGCGGTCGAGGACCGCGGCCACGTCGTAGTCGGCGTATCGGAGGATGCCAAGCGCTGTCTTGGCCTGCCCGGGGAACTGTTCGTGTGCGAGAATTGCGACGCGCATACCGACGAATGCACTGGGGGGTACTTAACGATGGAGTTCGCAGCAGGCGATGACTGTTTTCTCCTGTGACGTCCGCTGTGAGCTGTTGCTTGTCCAACTTGATAGGAAATCGACCACTACACTCGACTGGGCACCCGCCTCCACGCTCGACTGGCCACTGACCGCTACAGCATCGACAGTTCAGTCGTCCAGAACGAGCCGTAGGCGTCCTCGAGTGCATCCTTCGGATCGCCGGTCGCGTCGACGGCTGCAGTTGCGTCCGGCTCGAACTGCGACTCCTCGGCCAGCGTTTCGATGACGCCGCGCTGACCCGTGAGAAAGAGTCGTGCGTTGGGTTCGTCTGCGAGGATGTCGGCGAGCGCGTCCCGGCAGTCGTCGAGGTGGTCGTCGATCTGTCCGTCACGAATCCGTTCGAAACGGGCCTGTGAGAAGCCGCCTTTGGAGTGACTTCCTTTCACCTCGCTCTCGAATCCGCGGTAGGCGACGCGCTCATCGCCGTCGTAGATACCGACCGCAAACAGGTCGGTTCTGACGAGTGCGAGCACCGAGCGTCCCGTCGGTAGGAACCACTCGCGCTCGAGTGCGAAGTGGTCTCGCCAGCCTGACTCGAAGTCACCGGTGGTGGCGGCGCTGGTGCTGGCGTTGGCGTTGTTGTTGCTATTGCTGTTTCGAGTGCTATTGCGACCACCAGCACCCGAACCGAACTCGGCCGGCAGCACCGGCGGCTCGAGTACCACCGAAACGAGCCCAGCATCGTCGACACAGAGCAGACACGGCGCGGCCTCGTCGACGAGCACCGTTCGCTCACCCAGCACCGCCGCGAGATCGCTGTCGAACTGCGGCCCGTGGCGCTCGCGTTGCCCTGTCGACCGCAAGTCGTCCTCGCCCGATACTACCGCCGTCAACGCTCCTTCCGGCTCTGTCCGCACCGACTCGAGCCGGTCCAGTACCTCCTCAAGCCGCCCGCCGCGAAGTGTTTCCTGGCGGGTGTACTCGAGTCCCGTCGTCGCCGCGTCATCGTCCTCCAGGCGCTCGAGTTCGCCCTCGAGTTGTGCGATGCGGTCTTCGAGCCGGTTGACCTCCGCTTCGGCCTCCTGTCTGGCCGTTGCAGCATCGGCTCGGCGCTCGGATTCGGCCTCGTAGCGCGCTTCCAGATTGTCACGCTCCTCCTCGAGTTCGTCGATGCGTTCCTTCAACGACGCGCGGCCGAGCAACTCATCGAGCATCTGACCGAACAGGTGATCCGAGAGTACTTCTAAACCTAGGTTCCGGCACCCGGGAAGTCGTCCTCGAGACCCGATCCGGCCCCGTCGCGGTGCTGGTTCAGCCCTGCTTGGTCGAGTCCTGGGAAGAGCGACAGCAACTGCGTAGCACACTCACGGCGCGCGAGGAGTACCTCTCGCAGCGAGGGTGGGTTTCTGATCTCGGTGTTCTCGAGTACCGATTCAGGGAGGGCCAATGTGTCCGCTGGGACGGCAGCGTCGCCGTGGACGGGGAAGTGTTGTGTCTCGAGTTTCATCACGAGCGGTGTATCGAGCGGCTCGACGCCGTCACCGGTCGCGTACACCGCTTCGTTGATTTGTTCGTGCTGATCGCTGTGCATGAGTGCGCGATCCCCGTCGGTCGGGGTCACGTAGAGACGCCCGAGGTAGTAGTTCCGCGAGAAGGCCTCGAACATGACACTAGTAACCATGGTCCGAGGTAACATAACTATTGGCGAACAGGCTTATCCCGGTCCGCTATCAGAGCTCTTTCACGTCCGCCACCCGTTACAAAGCGCGTCGTGGAAACAGGAAGCCCTACCCTCAAGCGCGAGCCGAAAGGCGAGCGGTAGGGTGGGGTAGTTCACATGGGCTACTGTTTCACATTTCACATCGGTTTCAGCCACCGGTTTCGCCCCGTGCTGGCCGAAACCGGAGGCTTCAGAACCCGACGTGGACGACCGGTGAACCGTTCAGAACGTAGTGTATTGCTCACCGTTGGTGATTGAACGGTTCGAACGAAGGTTCGGCTTTTTAGGACGTTCCGAGAGAGACGCTAGTGAACACGATGAGTACTACTCGGGTCGTCGGTTTCGTCCTTCTTGCCGTCATCGGACTGACGGTTGCTCCCGTTTCGGGTGCGGCTGTCGTTCCTGCGACGCCCGACCAGATGGGGGACACGGATGCACAGACGGACGCGGTCTGGAACCTAGCCGCCGAGAACGAGACGAGTAACGCGGAAGCATCGGTGTCGGAATCGGATGGGGAGTCGAGCGAGAATTCGAACTCGAGTGCCAACACGACCGTTGCCGACTTCATGCAGTCAACGGCCGCAGACGCCGAGCACACGGTCGACAACGGGTTGTTCGAGGTAACGTACGAGACGGCCGACAACGAGTCGAAATCACGGTTGGTCAACGAGCGCGCGGCGTCGTTCGACAATCGCCTCGCCCAACTCGAAGCCGAACGCGAGGAGTTACGCGACCAGAAAGATGACCTCTCGTCGGCTGCGTATCAGGCACGACTGACGCGGCTGACGGTCGAAATTGCCTCGTTAAACGACTCGATCGAGCGAACGAAGCCGAAAGGCGTCGCGGTCGGTCACGATCCGACGCGGTTCGAAATCCTTCAGGAGAACGCGTCGTCGCTCACCGGTCCGGAAGTGGCGACGACTGCGCGTGGACTCCCCGGTTTCGAGGATCATCCTGGCGTAGGCGGCGGTCCACCGGCACATGCGGGTCCAGATAGCGCCGACGGACAGCAAGGCACTGACAGTTCGTCCGGGAATCAGGGAGCTGGCGCTGGTTCCGGACCCGATCCTGATCAGGACCAGCGGCCCGGTCAGGGCCCAGATCGGGGACAAGGGCAGGATCAGAACCAGGGGAACGGTGCCAACGAAACGCCAACGGCTGCTTCTGACCACCCTGATCAGCGAGTCGGACACGGAAATGGACAGGACGACACTCATACGAACGGATCGGATCAGAACACCAGCCAGGGCTCGGAGACAGCATCTGATCAGTCAGATGACAGTCCCGGCTCTCAACCCGGTTCCGGAGGCGACACGACCGGTAGCGGCGACGACTCGTCGAACGAAAACGCCGCCCCAGAGTCGAACGGTGTCTCACCTGCGGAGCCGACAGAACGCAATCAATCGTCGGCGTCGGATCAGACGGAGTCCGAACCCGGTCCATCAAACTGAGCAGAAACTACTGAATTTGATACGGCCAGAGCTACAGATCAACCACAGTCACAGCCACAGGTACAGACAGCCACTGACACAAATATAGCTTCAGGGACAGGCACTACCGGTGTCTCGCCACCGTCGTCCGACCTCTCCGTGTGGGTGTCCGTCACGCCTTCTCCCCCGAGCAGACACGCTTTTCAGCGGTGATACCATACCCTCCCACGATGGACTCCGCCGCCTTGTTGGATCTACTGGGAAACGAGAATCGGAGGCGCATCCTCCGTCTTCTCGCTCGCAAACCCTGTTACGTGACTGAAATCTCCGAATACATCGGCGTCAGTCCCAAGGCAGTCATCGAACACCTCCGCAAACTCGAGGAGGCCGGCCTGATCGAGAGCCACGTCGACGACCAGCGCCGGAAATACTTCCACATCGCCCGCAACGTCCGCCTCGAGGTCACCGTCTCTCCCTACGGCTTCGCCAGCAAGAGCGCCTACCCGACCAACAACAGCTTCGACATCACCACCTGTCGCCACCTCTCCCTCGATGTCGCTTGCGACGAACTCGACGAACTCGACGAATTCCTCGGTGCACTCGAGGACCTGGAGCGACTCGAAAACGAACTGTCGCTGGCCCAGCGCTGGGTCCAAAGCCAGCTGTACGATGTGCTCGACCAGATTTCAGAAACAGTTGGAGATGGTCCAGAGAGCCGGATTTATGCCGACCTGCTGGCGACGATCCGGACGGAGCCGAAGTCGGTTGGTGAGCTGGGTCGGGAGCTCGATGCGCCGCGAGAGATCATCGCTGAGCTGCTAGAATCGATGGCCGATGAGGGAATCGTTCAGCGGACGGAGCGGGGCTGGGAGCTGACGACGAACGGGTAACGGGAACGGGTAACGGGTGCTCACTCCGTCACGCGCTCGAGAATGAGTCGCTCGTCGAACCTGCCTCTGTCATCGGCCTTTCGCTCTCTGCGATTGTGCAGCTCCTGTTCGGAGATACCCTCGAACTTCCGTATCGCGTGGAGTACCTCGAGTACGTCGGCTAACTCGTCTACGTCCCGATCGGTGACGTACTCCTCGACTTCTTCGCGCAGTTTCTTGCAGAGGTATGTTTCGTACTCCGCGTCGCTGGCGGTTCGTGTGACTGGCGTTTCTCCACTATCCACGATTATCTCCGGAATGTCGTCCCGAACGAGTTTGTCGTACTCCTGCGACATGTGTGTTGATTTCTGAAACCTGACGCAGAGGGATACGAGTGACGGCTTACGGCACGTCTCGGACCAATCCATCGCGAAGGTCGCGACCGAAATAGTAGCCGGCGACGGAGGCGACGAACCCGATCGCCGCACCGATTCCGAGCAGTGTCAGGCCGGAGCCGAGTGCGAAGTAGACTGGGTCCAGCGTCGTCAGCATCCCGGCAGTGATACCAGCGCTCGTTAGCTCCAGATACCGGCGTTTGGACGTAACTACGCCGATCAGGAAGGCAGCGGCGAAGATACCGATAAGCTGTCCGGCAACGGGGATCACTGCCCCGCCGGCGAACAGGCCAACACCGAGGGTTAGCACGAGGGCGAGAAACGCCTTCGGGGAGAAGTATTCCTCGAGCGAGCGCCCGCCTGTGAGCTTGCCAAGGCGAGAGCCACCTGAGTCGGTCTCCGCCCGTTTGCGCGATTCGGGTTCGGGTTCCCCCTTCGGACTGGAGCCAAACCCCGCGAGATCGTCCATTCCTGGATCGGCAGTGTTGCTCGATGTGGTGTCTGTGGTGGCTGTTCTACCGACATCATCAGAACCACCGGTACCGCCAGAACCACCGCCACCACCCGTCTCCGAAAGCAGCCGCTCCGTTTCCGAGAGAAGGTCATCAGTCGAGCGGGGATCACCGTCTCGCTGCTCGGTCACCTCGTCCGAGCGGTCGTTCATATGCGAACGCTGGGCGGCTGGCACCATGGTCTTTTCCCTGTACTGTCACCTTTCGTGACTGGCACACTCGCCGTTCGTGACCGACCCACTCGAGTGGTGCGTGCCACACCAGTGGTTCAGTTTCAGTTCCCAGCCGTGACCGTCGTCACCGACACGGACGACGTTTATGACGAACGGGCTGGTAGAGGGGAATGTGAACGTCGATCTGGTCGCCTTCGGGATCATCGCCATCGCGATCGGGCTGGGGGCCCTCTCTGCGGCTCGTCACTTCTACCCCCGGCTCGAGTTATCCGAGGACGCGCTGGCGACGGTCCGATTGCTAACGGCGATGATAGCGGGCGTTCTCTTGCTCGCCGGACTCGGACTCATCGTCATCGGTGTCGCCGGCTAACGGCTACGGTTCGAGAGTCGGTTACCGTTGGGTGGAAAGCGTGCCTTCAAGTCCGCCGACGCGCAACGCGTTTGTATGAATCCAGGCGATCGCGTTCGCGTCGACCGCGCGGATCGCGCGTACGAAGGCGTGTTGCTTCCCTCTAGCACGGACGAGCAGCTCGTGGTGAAACTCGAGGGCGGATACAACGTCGGCGTTGACCGGGACGATGCCGACGTTTCAGTTCTCGCGGAAGATGTGTACGAGATTGACGGCGATAGTGATGCTGACGATGCGGAGGACGCTGCTGACGAAGACGCCAGCGACGAAGTCGAGTTCGACGACGACCTCCCGACCATCTCGCTCATCTCGACCGGCGGCACCATCGCCTCGACGGTCGACTACCGAACTGGCGCGGTGACCGCCCAGTTCGACGCCGAGGACGTGCTACGCGCCGTTCCCGACCTGGCTGGCCGCGCGAACTACCGCGGGCGTGTCGTCGCGAACATCCTCTCCGAGAACATGGAGCCGCCGATCTGGCAGGACCTCGCTCAGGCGGTCCAGGAGGAAATCGAAAACGGCGCGGACGGCGTCGTCGTCATGCACGGCACGGACACGATGCAGTACTCCGCCTCGGCGCTCTCCTTTATGCTCGAGACGCCGGTTCCGATCGTCTTTACGGGCAGCCAGCGCTCGGCCGATCGGCCCTCTTCAGATAACGTGATGAACGCCGTCTCGGCCGTGGAAGCCGCAAAGAGCGACTGTGCGGAGGTCCTCGTCTGTATGCATGGCTCCGAGTCGGACGACATCTGTGCGCTCCACCGGGGCACCCGCGTCCGAAAGAACCACACCTCCCGCCGCGACGCCTTCGAAACCATCGGTGCAGAGCCACTCGGTACCGTCGACTACGACAGTGAAACCGTTAGCTTCTGCCGCGACTACCAGCAACGCGGCGAGGTCGCCCTCGAACTCTCGGCTGCACTCGAGTCCGACGTAGAACTGCTGAAGTTCACGCCGGGAATGGACCCGGCGTTCCTCGACGTAGTCGAGGGTGCTGACGGACTGGTCATCGAGGGAACTGGGCTCGGACACGTCCACACGGACCTGATTCCGCGAATCGAGGAACTGGTCGCAGACGGCACGACTGTCGTTATGACCAGCCAGTGTCTCGAGGGGCGAGTCTGTGACCGTGTCTACGATACGGGTCGGGACCTCCTTGACGCCGGTGTCATCGAGGCTGGTGACACCCTCCCAGGGACGGCAAAAGTGAAGCTGATGTGGGCGCTCGCGAACGAGGAATCGGTCACAGAGACGATGCAGACCTCGATCGCCGGCGAACTGCAAGAGCGGTCGGTCCCCTGGGAGTGATCTCGATGTCGGTAGGGATTCACATCCGGCGAGCGACGCACGACGATTACGAGGGCGTCAAGGCCTTTACCGAGGATCTCTGGGAAGGGCGCGGCGGCGACTACATCCCACAGATCTACCACGATTGGCTCGAGGACGACGACGAGGACCACAAGAAGACGTTTCTCGCCGACGCCGGCGACGATGTCGCAGGCATCGTCCAGGCTGTGATGATCTCGCCCGACGAGGCCTGGTTTCAGGGAATGCGCGTCAATCCCGATTACCAGCGTCAGGGTTTGAGCGGCCGGCTCAACAACGCTTGTTTCGAGTGGGCGAGCGAGCAGGGCGCGACCGTCGGTCGCGTAATGATTTTCTCGTGGAACGCGGCCTCGCTCGGTGCGGCGCGAAAGAGCGGCCTCGGCCCAGCGACGGAGTTCCGATTTGCGCACCCGAAACCGGACCCCGACGCCTCGGGCCCAGACACGGTAACCAATGACCCCGCTACCGCCTGGCGGTACTGGACGCACAGCGACGCATGCGAGCACCTGAACGGGCTTGGCTACGCGCCGGAGGAGACGTGGGCTATGCGCGAACTCACACGGCAGGACTTTCTGGACTTCGCGAATACTGCAGCTAACGACACCGAGGTCTTCGCCGTCGAACGCGACCGTCGATACGTCGGTGCCTCCTACCGGCTCCGAACCGACGAGCGCGAAAACGACGACGGTGAGTCCGAAACGTGGGCCGAGTACGGTGTCGGTGCCTGGGAAGATGTCGACGCGGCCCGATCGCTGTTCGCCGCCATCAGCCGTGACGCCGCCGCTCTCGGCGCTGATCGAACACGAGTACTGATCCCGGAGACGGCTGCCGTCGTCAGTGACGCCTCCTACGCGGGCGCGACCATCTCCGAAGAACCGGACTTCGTCCTCAGCGGTCCGCTCTAGTTAGCCACCGCTGACCGGCGGGAACAGCGCAAGTTCATCGCCCTCCTCGAGTTCCGTCTCGAGTCCCTCCTCTTCGACGAGCACGTTCGTCCCGTTTCGCATAACGTTGATTTGCGATCGCAGGTCGCCGTCGTCGGTGAGGACGCGGTCGCCGACAGCGGGTCGGTCCTCAACCAGTTCGACGAGCGCGTCGTCGACGGTGTCGCCGGCGGATGCATCGACGGTGACCTGTTTGTCCCCAGCGCGTTCGGCGAGGTCTGCGAACAGTTTCCACTCCGTTGGCATAGATGGCGATATCGGTGCCGGAGGCAAGTAGCTACCGCTCCGCGGTGTACATGTTCAGTGTACAGTGCACAGTGCACAGTGGTGCTGTCCTGTTGCTCGACGCCTGTGGTGGACGGAGACGCTTAACTATGCCCAGACTGGAACGGTGTGTATAGATGGTCGGTGAGTGGGTGACCGAACGATTGCCGGAGAACTGGCGCTGGATCGTGACGACGCGCGCAGCCGTTGGTCTCGCCTTGCTCGTCGCGATGCTCTCCGTCGTCATCGGGATTATTAACATCGAAACGGGGGGCGTCTCAGGACCGCTCGCACCGCACGTCCCAGAATCCGTGCAGGATGGCGCAGGCTTTACCGGCGCGTTGACTGGCTTTTTGATGGTCGGAAGCGCGCTCGCACTTCGCCGGGGGCTGCGTGCTGGCTGGTGGGCGACCCTGCTTCTCATGCCGCTGACGGCAGCCCAGGGGCTGCTCCAGGCCAGTCAGTACTCCTATCCGCTAGTCGTGCTCTCGCTCGTCTCGATGCCGACACTGTTGTTGACGCGTCGGCGGTTCGACCGGTCACTCTCGCTGACGACGACGCAACTCGCTGCGGGCGGCGCGCTCGTCGGTGTGCAGGCCTACGGCACCTTCGGCGCGTACGCGCTGGCCGACGAGTTCGACGGCATCGAAACGCTGCTCGACGCCTTCTACTTCACCCTGATCACGTCGAGCACCGTCGGCTACGGCGATATCGGGCCCGAGACTGAGATGGCCATCGTCTTCACTATGACTGTCGTCGTTCTCGGCGTCGCAAGCTTCGGTATCGCCATCGGTGCGCTCGTCGGCCCGGCAATCCAGGCCCGGATTTCAAAGACACTCGGAATTATGACCGATTCAGAACTCGAACTCCTCGAGAACCACGTGCTCGTCCTCGGCTACGGGGACCTGACCGAACCGATCGTCAACAAACTCGCCGACGCGGACGAACAGTTCCTCGTCGTCACCAGAGACGAAACGGCTGCAAGCGAATTGACAGAGCGCGATATCCGTGTCCTTTCCGGGAACCCAAGCGACGAAGGGCCGCTTCAACGGGCGAAAATCGAGAGCGCACGCACCGTGCTCGTCGCAACGAACAACGATGCTGAAGACGCGCTGGCGGTTCTCACCGCCCGCGAACTCCGGCCGGATGTTCGCATCGTCACTGCCGCAACCGATCGCGAGAACACGGCAAAACTCAAGCGCGCCGGTGCCGACGATGTCATCAGCCTCGCCGAACTCGGCGGCCACCTGCTCGTCCGGTCGGCGCTCGGGTCCGATGAGTCGCCCGTGGTTTCGCGGCTACTCGAGACGGAGTAAGCGTGATCTTGTATCTATTAGCATTCCAACATTCGTGTAAATGACCCGTATCAAATTATAGGATTCTCTCACCTTCTCGTATGGCACCTGGTCCTTATGATATAATTTGTTACGTATATTGGAAATACTAATTACCGATAGATATATGTTATAATGAACTAATTGTAGACTGATGACTTCAGAAAACGAAGGATTCAATCGGCGTAATGTATTGAAAAACTCAGCCGTTCTAGGAAGCGTTGGACTCCTTGCAACAACTGGTACTGTGGGTGCTGAGTCAGACAAAAAAGAGCATGCGGGTGCAGGAGAATTTAGTGGCTCACTTAAACTTGATGAAGATAATTCGATGAGTGACAAAGAACTTGAAGAGTATACAAAAGAAGAACTGAATAAGGCAAGTTCAGAGGGATCAAAAGCGACTATTCCTCCAGGTGTTGTTAATGATGTGGTAGACTCTGACGAGATCGGTATTCAAGCAACATCTCCTGATGACCCACAGCGTATTACGCACGAGGATACGTGGGATACGGGGGTTGAAGACATAACTGGTACTGCTGGTATTAAGATTGGTGAAACTCGCCATCAGGTGTCGGTGTATAAAGGAGACTTTGAGTCTGCGGACGGAGACAATGTGTATTTCTTGTGGCATATGTCTAGAGCGGACTTTGGAGATATTGACGACTGGAATACAAAGGTAGAGGAAATGGAAAATTTCATTGATCTACCCAGCAATTGGTCGTTGTACACGTACGAGCCCCAAGATACTGTTTCTGATGGAGGTCAAGATCTTGATGTAAGTATTGGCGCAGCTGGAGGTGCCGGAAGCATGTCATTAGGAACAACGCTTACTGTTGGTGGTGGAACAGTTCGAACTACAAATAACACTTCAACAGGAAGTGGATCAAAGTATGAACTTGAGTTTGATGGGTGTACCACGGGAGACAACGGTACAGAGATAATGAACGGACTGACACTTCTCACTACCTCTGCTAGCAGTATCTCGCAGTATACTTTAGACTGGAGCTACTATACGAAATTAAATACTTCGGCTAATTGTATATTTTAGGGATGTCACAAATAAACCTCTGAAATCCTCTAGTATGGGGGATCTATTCAATTAGATCATTGAAAGTCACAAGATTGTCTACTTATACTCTGTGTGAAGTATACTCCGGTCAATTTCCATATTGTCACCATATACAACCAATTTGAATGTTGTGTCTGTGGGCTGTTCACTAACTGTCCAAGTGATTTGCGTCTCTCCATCACTGATTTCAAAGCTACCAACCCGATAATCATTTTCATCATATACGGATATAGTATCTAAATCGTCCGAATGTGTCTCTAAAAAGGAAGTTATTTGAAAATCGTCCACGTTCTCGTCCACTTTATAATTTATGATCCCTATATAATCTGTATTAAACGGTTTTGATGTGGAAAGGGTGTATGTCTTTCCATTTGACTCTTGATTACCAACACACCCTGACAGGAAACAGACACTAATGCCAGCACCAAACATAACATCCCGCCTTCGGTACGAATTCATTACAATTATTTTAACCCCGAACTATATATGCCTTTTTGATGTGGGTATATCGGGTAGCTATTTCCATTGTGGGCACAAGATGAGATATGTCGCCTCTCGAAGTAAACAGTCTTCGGAAAGAATTTGCGGGCGGCGTCCTCGCCGTCGATGACCTCTCCTTCAGCGTCGACGAAGGCGAGATATTCGGCTTTCTCGGCCCCAACGGCGCGGGAAAGTCGACGACGATCAATATCCTCCTCGGCTACGTTGCCCCGACTGCCGGTCGCGCCACGGTGCTCGGCCAGGATGTCAGCGGCGAGTTCGCACCGACCCGCAAACGAATCGGCGTCCTCCCCGACGGCTACAGCCTCTACGACAGGCTGACCGCTCGTGAGCATCTCGAGTGGGTCATCCGAACGAAAGACGCAGCCGACGACCCCCACACCATCCTCGAACGGGTCGGCATCGCCGACGCAGCGGACCGTCGCGCCGGCGGCTTCTCGAAAGGCATGTGCCAGCGACTCGCTTTCGGGATGGCGCTCGTCGGCGATCCGGATCTTCTCGTCCTCGATGAGCCGTCGTCCGGACTCGATCCAACCGGGGTTCAGGAGTTGCGTGCGATAATTCAGGAACTCGCTGCCGACGGGACGACCGTCTTCTTTTCGAGTCACGTCCTCTCCGAGGTCGAAGCTGTCTGTGATCGCGTCGCCATCATGTCCGGCGGGCGGTTGGTCGCCCTCGACAACATCGAGGCGCTCCGCGACGACCTGGAGCAATCGTCGCAAATTCGGCTGGTACTCGAGTCGGTGCCGGAGTCGATCACCGCTGACCTCGCTCAACGGCCCGCCATCGAGACGGTTGCACTCGAGGGATCGGAGCTCCGCGTTGACTGCCACGATGCGGCTGCGAAGGTGGACGTGGTGAGGCACGTCGACGAGCGGGCGTCGGTTGCGGACATTATCTCTGAACCGGCTTCGATGGAGGAGTTGTTCAATCGCTACACGGGAGATGTTCCTGACGGGGGTGGCAGTGGTGATGTCGGTAGTGGTAGTGGCGGTAGTGGTGATGTCGGTGGCAGCGGTGGTGGTGGTAGTGGCGCTACTGACGACGGAACTGGCGATGGTCGCCAGTCGTCCACGGAGGTATCAGTATGAGTGCGCTCGACGTTGCTCGGAAGGACTTTCTGGACGCCCGTCGATCGAAGATCGTCTGGCTCGCCGTTGCCATCTACGTCGGGTTTGTCGGATTCTTCATGTTCATACAGAGAAGCCAGGTACGGTTTCACGACACTGCCCGCGAGGGTGTCGTTTCGGTTCTGGCCGGCGTCGCTACGATTGGCTCGCTCCTGATTCCCGTCGTCGCGCTGGTCGTGGCCTACCTTGCCATCGCCGGCGAGCGAGAGACCGGCAGTATCGCGTTCCTGCTCGGGTTGCCGAACACGCGCCGGGATGTCGTCGTAGGCAAGTTCCTGAGCCGAAGTGCGGTGATCGTACTCGGCGTCGCCTGTGCCTCGCTCGTCGTCGCTGTCTCGCTGCTTGCGCTGTATCCGGTTTTCCCGGTTGGGACGTATCTCGCCACGGTGGGGATGGTGGCCCTCTACGCCGTCATCTACGTCGCCATCGCGATCGGTATCTCTGCGTCGGTCGCCAGTAAGGCCCGTGCAGCGGCCGCCGGCTTCGGCGTGTACGTCACGCTCAACGTGTTCACACTGTTCGTCTCGGCTGGGTATCTGGTACGGCGGATCCACGTAGACGTACTCGGCTTCGCCGAAGCGCCCATGCTGTACCGTTTTGTTTCGCAACTCCTCCCCAGCGAAGCGCTCTTTCAGATCACACGGACGATTGACGTTGACATCGCGGCGGGTAGTCTCCCGCCAGCCGACGCGCCGTTCTACGTCCAACCGGAGTTTGCACCCGTCGTCCTCTGTGCGTGGATCGTCGCACCGCTCGCCATTGGATACGTGCGATTTAAATCTGCAGACGTGAGCTGACTGTCCTACCGAACTTCCCGGCTCAGCACCCAGCCAACGAGAAGGCCGACGAGATGGAAGTGGTGTCCGAGTCCCGGGACAGACACGTCTGCCATCGACGTCCAGAGATCGACCAGCATTCCGAGGACGCTCACACCGAGCAGGAGCCAGAAAAACGTCTGGTTGCGAACGCCAGCCCGCTGCAATCCGGGAAGTGGGACGACGTGCGACCGGTACCGTTCACAGACCATGCCGACCAGTCCGAACAGCCCCATACTCGAGCCGAGTGCGGCAGCGGTGACGGGGTCACTAAGAAACGGATTCCGAACGGCGACAACCAGCACTGTTCCGAGCGAAGCTGCCAGCAACCCGCTCACCAGAAACCCGACACTGGTTAGTTTGGACCCGAACGTCCGCTCCGCAGTTGGACCGATAGAGGCTGCGAAAAGACTGTTGACGACGAGATGCACAACGTTTCCGTGGCCAAATGGGGCCGTTAGCCACGTCCACACGTACTGCAAGTGGGTGTCTCGGACGACGAACAGCGAGTGGGCAGCCTCCTGACCGAACTGGTGTGTAACGACCAGTCGGCCAGCATACAGCGACCAGGCGATGACGAGAAAGGCAACCGTTGCCGGCGAGCGACGAAGGGTTCTCCACATCTATTTGTGGGTTTCCATACGTTGGTAAAATAATATTTTCTACTGCCGTCTCATAGCGTACGCGCGATTCTTTGTTGGGCCACCGTCGTCTGCTGAATACAACACAGGGTAGCCGGGTGTCTACTTCCTCTCTGCTGTCGGCGCACCCGACAAAATATCGATCCCACTCGAGGCCCCGATCCGCTCGGCCCCGGCCTCGATCATCGACATCGCCTCGTCGTAGTTGCCGATGCCACCGCTTGCCTTGACTGGCAAGTACTCGCTCATCAGTTCGACGTCCGCGATCGTCGCGCCCCCGCTCACGGTTTCACCGTTCGCTCGTTGATCCTCCGGATCAACGCTCGCGAATCCAGTCGAGGTTTTCACCATCGTCGCGTCTGCGGCCACGGCGGCCTCGCAGGCCCGGTGTTTCTCCTCTTCGGTGAGGAGTGCGGTTTCGATGATGACCTTGACCGGAATCGGGACTGCGGCGACGAGTTCGGCCAGTTCGGCTCGGACCACGTCGTCCTCGCCGGCTTTCAGCCGGCCGATGTTGATGACGACATCGAGTTCGTCCGCACCGGCTTTCCAGGCCTCGACGCCCTCGCGGCGCTTGATCTCGTGTGTCTGCTGGCCGTGTGGGAAGCCGATGACCGTTGCAATCGTCAGCTCCTCGTGGGCTGCAGCGGCGTCCTCGACCGCGTAGGGCGGAATACAGGCGTTCATACCGTGTTCAGCTGCCTCCTCCAGCACGGCAGTCACGTCGTCGGTCGTCGTCTCGGGACCGAGGACGGTGTGGTCGATCAACGGCGCAAGTTCGGCGCGATCCAGTTCCGGAGCCATAGCGGACCGACTCGTCGAACGATCAAAAACCCGCCCGATTACTTTTGGCCGGGGGCGTGTAACTCCATGACATGGAATCGGATCCGGACCCGAACCAACCCGCCGTCGATCCGGCCGTCACCGACACGGCCGCCGACATCGCAACCATGCGGATTCGCGGCGCTGCGACGATCGCAGACGCGGCCGCCGCGGCGCTCGCGACACAGGCCGAACGCTCCACGGCAACCGATCCGGCGGCCTTTGAGCGCAACCTCCGCGCCGGTGCACGCGAACTCTATGAAACACGCCCCACCGCTGTCAGCCTCCCAAACGCCCTCCGATACGTCCTCCGTGGGGTGGAGGGCGAAACCGTCGCTGCCCTCCGCAAATCGACCATCGAGCGCGCCGACACGTTTCGCACCGAACTCGAGCAAGCCCAGTCGACGCTCGGCGAGATCGGCGCGAACCGCCTCCGCGACGGCGACGTGGTAATGACACACTGTCACTCGACGGACGCCCTGTCGTGTATCGAGGCCGCACTCGAGTCCGGCACGCATATCGAAGCAATAGTCAAGGAAACCCGACCGAGAAAGCAGGGCCATATTACGGCGCGCCAGTTGCGCGAGCTGGGTGTTCCGGTGACGCTGATCGTGGACAACGCGGCGCGGCGGTATCTGGACGAGGCGGATCACGTGCTGGTCGGAGCCGACAGCATCGCGGCGGACGGAAGCGTGATCAACAAGATCGGGACAAGTGGGCTGGCGGTGAACGCACGCGAACGCGGCGTGCCGGTGATGGTGGCGGCTCAGACGATCAAGTTACATCCGGATACGATGACGGGGCATACGGTTGCGATCGAGATGCGCGACGAGCAGGAGGTGCTCTCGCTGGAGGAACGGGTGGAGATCGAGTCTCCCAGTGAGGGGGCCGAGTCCCGATCGACTGCCGTAGACGGGAACGACGACAAAGACAGTAGCCAAAGCGAGAGCGATCTCACTGTCGAAAACCCCGCGTTCGACGTGACGCCGCCGCGGTACATCGACGCTATCGTCACCGAACGCGGGCAGTTCCCACCTGAGAGTATTGTCACGCTGATGCGCGAGTTGTTCGGCGAGACGACGGCAGAACCCTGGGAAGAGTGTGTTTGCTCCCGTCAGACGGACCATCACTGATCGGAAAGTGTTAGTTACTGGTGTCAACAGTAGGGATATGGTATTGCCTGAGGGTTTCGTCCTCCCGGCGTGGTACCTTCTCGTACCACTCCTCGCCGTGCTCGGAGGTGTCGTTGCGCTGCTGTGGGCGTTGGGGCCGCCAGTCACCGACCGGACGGTGCTTGCGTTTGCGCCGTGGATGCTGTTCGGGTCGACGTTGCACGTTCTTCACCGGACCGAGGCGTATCCTGACTCGATAGAAGTACTGTTTGCCGCGCCGAGTGTCTATCTGGTGACGGCGACGATTGCGGGAGTTGCCTGGGTGCTGTCAATCTTCCTCTACAGCGGCGGCCTGCAGGAGACGATCGAGCGGCCGCTCGGGACCATTGGAACCGGATTCTTCGCCGTCTTCACGATGTTTCTGCTGGTCGAGAGCGTCGAACTCGGAACGTTCGAACCGTTCTGGCCCGTGATCGCCATCGTCATCTCCGGCGTCGTCACCGCGCTCGCTTGGCTAATTCTCGGCCTCTGGTTCACTGATGTCGCAGCAATCACGGGGGCGACGGGCGTGCTCGTTGTCTTCGGCCACGCACTCGACGGCGTCTCGACCGCAATCGGCTACGACATTCTCGGCGCTGGTGAGGAAGTCCCACTTTCGGAACTTGTCCTCAACGCCGGTCACGCACTGCCGACAGCCGAGTACATCGGTGGCGGCTGGCTGTTCATCGTCGTCAAACTCGCGCTCGCGATGGTCATCCTCGGTCTCTTCCGCGAGTACGTCGAGGAGGCTCCACGGCAGGCGCGACTCGTGCTCGCGTTCATCGCCGCCGTCGGCCTCGGTCCGGGCGCACACAACGTGCTCCTGTTCGCAGTTGCCTAGACTTTTCTCACCCGCGGTCGTCGTTCCGATGAATGGTCAGGGTGCTCACTGCCGGTCACGTTAACTGGGATGTGACCCTTCGTGTCGATCGGCTCCCCGAAGCCGACTGTGAGTCGGTAATCCGATCCCAGCACCGCTCCGGCGGTGGCAGCGCCGCGAACGTCGCCGCCGCCCTCGCGAACCTCTCTCTCGATACCGGTCTCATCGGCAGCGTCGGCGACGACGACAACGGCCTGCTGGCCAGTCGGGAACTCGAGTCCGTCGGCGTCTCGCTCGACGGGCTCCGGGTCGTCGAGGGTGCGGACACTGCGGTCAAGTATTTGCTCGTCGACGACGAGGGCGAGGTCGCCGTCCTCGGGAACGACGGCGTCAACGAGGCCGTTACGCCCGCAGATCTCGACCACGATCGGATTCGCGACGCAGACCACGTCCATCTCACGAGTCAACGACCCGAGACCGCTGGTGCGATCGCCCAGACAGCGAACGAGGCCGGCGTCAGCGTCAGCTTCGATCCGGGACGGCGACTCTGTGACCGTGACTACACCGACGCGCTCGCCGTCGCCGACATCGTCTTCGCGAACGATCAGGAAATCGCCAGCCTCCTCGAAGACGAGTACGTCGGCTCGGCGTTCGACGACCGGATCGTCGTCGTCAAGCACGGCGGGGACGGCGCAAAAGTCCACACGCCAGACGGCTCCTACGTCCACCCCGGATTCGACGTCGACACCGTCGACACAGCCGGTGCCGGCGATGCATTCGCCGCGGGGTTCATTGCGACGCTTCTCGAGCAGTGTGAGGGTGAGTCGCTCACTGCCGACGATATGTCGATGCCGCCGGTGCCGACGGTGTCTGGCGTGGATATCGAACGGGCACTCGAGTTCGCAAACGCCTGTGGCGCGTTGACGGCGAGCGAAGAAGGGGCCCGAAGTGCACCGACGCTATCGCGGGTGACCGAGTTTCTCAGTACGAGATTCTAACCGCAAAATACGTCATACGAGCGTCTGACACCAGTGGTGGTGCCGTCATGCGGTTCTCACCCCATGTTGTCTGACGGTAGCTATATGGGCCGCGCCGTTGGCCACCTGAATAGATAGTCACGGAGACGTGACGGAGAGACATGACAGAACACAGGCCACCCAAGTCCCACGGATGCGAACTCGGTCGGCGCGTCCGGTATGACCGCACAGCATCGGAACCACCGAGTATCGCCGTCGCAACGGCGCTGGCGCAGTACCAGGACGAGGACGTGACGGAGGCGAGTACGCGGCTCTACGATTACGTCGATCCGGAAGCGCTCGATTCGCTTTTCGAGTCGACGAACATGGGTCGCGAACGCACCGTCGAGCAGGTGACGTTCCACGTCGGTGATGCCGTCGTTACGGTTCATCCCGACGAAGTACTCGTCGCTTCGAACTGACGGTTGTCGTTCGTCGTCCACAGTCGACTCGGTCCTCCACTGATCGCTCGCCGCCCGCAATCGGCTCGAACTATCGGCTGGTCACTCACGTTTGCCGCCCACAGACGCCATATTCTCGAACCTTTTTTCTCGCCACCCGCGGAAGGCGACGGTATGGCAACGCAACCGCATCTGCTGGTCGACAAGGGAGACCTGACCGATATCGCACTGCTTCCGGGTGACCCGGGCCGTGTCGACCGCATCGCAGATCACTGTGACGAGGCCGAAACCGTCGCACAGAATCGCGAGTACAAGGTCGTCAACGCCACCTACGAGGGCCGAGAGCTGACGATCTGTTCGACCGGAATCGGCTGCCCGTCTGCGGCAATCGCGATCGAAGAACTCGCAAACGTCGGCGTCGAGACGTTCGTCCGCGTCGGCACGACCGGTGCGCTCCAGTCCGGCATCGAAATCGGTGATATGGTCGTCGCCAGCGGCGCAGCGAAGAACGAAGGCACCTCGAAGCGCTACGAGGACGTGGAGTACCCCGCCGTCCCATCGTACGACGTACTCTCCTCGCTCGTCGACGCCGCAGAAGCCAATGACGAGGACATCCACGTCGGCCCGATCGCCTCCGACGACGCCTACTACGCCGAAACGGACGAGGCAGTCGACGACTGGGAGGCAGCCGGCCTGCTCTGTGTCGAGATGGAAGCCGCCGCAATCTTCACGCTCGCCCGCCGCAAGGGCCTGCGCGCCGGCGCAATCTGTACTGTTGACGGCAACCTCGTGGAAGGGACCCAGAAGGGAACCGACACCGAGGACGACGAACTGCCAGCAAAGGCGAAGAACAACGTCGCCCGCGCGATCGACATCGCACTCGAGTCGGCCACCGAACTGTAGCCGGTCGTAACGACTCTCTTTTGGCGTTACTGTGCTGCAACCAGTTCAGTCGCGAGCGCTGTCGTCCGATCAGTGAGCCGTTCGGTTGTCGCGGACGCCTCCCGAAGCGCGTCGTTCAGTGCCGAAAAGAGCCGCTCGAAGTCGACAGTCGTTGAATCGGCCGCCGACTGCTGCCACTCGCTCGTCTCTGCACTCGTTCGCCCGCATGTCGGGCAGGCCGTGGGCGTCACCGGAATTGCGCTCTCGGAGAGCCCCCCGAAACAGCCGTGACACCGTCCCAGCCCCGCGGTTACCTGCTCGGCGAGCGAGACGAGTCCCCGAAGTGTCTCCTGTAACTCCGTCGCCGTCTCGAGAAACGCCGCGAACGCGGGCGTCTGATCACCAGGGTTGGTGTCGCCAGTTGCCGTTGCCGCGTCGTACTCGAGTTCGTCCAGTCGTGTGAGTCGCTGGTCGACGCTGGCGATGGCGAGCAGCAGGGATCGTCGGGTTGCGACGAACTGCTGTGCGGTTTCGGCGAGTGCTGTTGTTGGGTTCGCCTCGACACGCTCGGTGTCTTCGCTGTTTTCGCTGTCCTCGCTATCTTCGCTATCGGTTTCGCTGCTATCGTCGACGGTAGAGCCAGATTTGGACTCGTTGTTTGCTGCACCGGCGTCTGCAATCTTCGCCGGGAGCGTCGTCGTGAGTGAGGCGAATGCGGCGACATCGGAGACGGTTTCGCCCTGTTGCTGCGTCGTCTCGCGGACGAGGGTGAATAGTTGCTCGCTCGTCATGGGGGCTTCTGTGTCGGCGCTGATCGCCTTCTCGATTTCCTGGGTCTGTTCGACCGCTCCTTCGGTTGTGCCGTCACCGTCGAGTACCGCTGCACACGGGGCGCAGACGGTCGTGAACGTACTGACGTGTCCCGACTCCGTAGCCACGTTGGGATCGGTCTTGGTCGCCGATCCCGTCACCAGGTCGTCGACCGCAAGTGCCCGCAACGATGCGTCGTCGCTCGCCTGTCCGCAGTGCTGACAGGTGTATTCGTCTCGGTCGAACACGATGCTTCGGCTCTGGTCCTGGTCCTGGCCCTGGTTCTGATCAACGCGGCGCTCGCGGGAAGTCACGAGCGAGCGAAGACAGCGCGCCGACAAAAACGCTCCGGCCTCCCTACGCTTGAGTTCGGATTCGATTTCGATGGCGACTCAACCCGTCCCCGGCACATCGCCGGCAACCGTTACGCCGATAGCCGTTGTAGCGTCCCTATGGACTCCGACGAGACACAGACGTCCGACCCCGTACCGGACGAGGTAGAGATCGAACACGAACGCACTGTCGACCGCGACGCACTCGTCGCCCTCTTTCAGGACCTCGCCGTCGCGCTCGACCACGAGCGGCCGCTCCACTTCCTCGACAACGACGACCAGACCGTCTCCGTGACGATCCCCTCGCACGTCGACCTCGAAATCGAAGTCGAACGCGAGTACGAGTCGGTTGCAGAAGATGCAGACAAAGATGAGGACGCAGCCGGCGATGCTGACACAGACACAGAAACCGACGCACCCACCGAAGCCGACGACACCGACACCCCCCACACTGTCACCAACGAACTCGAGATCGAACTCGAGTGGGACGAGCCAGTCGACGATCTGAGTGTGCGGGTTGAATCACTGGAGGCAGCAGAGGAGACAGAGGACGAGAAGGAAGAAGGAGCAGAGCAGGAGCGAGAATCTGAACCGGAGTCGGTCGTTCTCTCCCCGACTGAGGCTACCGGCTCGCCCGACGACAGCGAGGCGATTGACGAGACCGGTTCAGAGTCGACAGCCGAACGCAGTCGAACGAGTCGCTTCGAAGTGTATCAGGATCGCGCTGATGAGTGGCGGTGGCGGCTAGTGCACTGGAACGGCAACATTATCGCAGACAGCGGCGAGGGGTACACCTCTCGGGCGAACGCCGAGCGTGCGGTTCGTGGGGTTCGGCGGGCGGTTCCGACGGCGACGGTGGTCGAGACTGACGAGTGATCGGAGCGTGAGGGGTGAGGTCGTGACAGGACAGAATCTGGCGAGCGGTTCGGAATCGGACCGAATCAGACGGCAACACGACCGACAAACCGTTATCCTGCCGGAGAGCCGCTCCTCGGCCGCTTCCCAGTGTATCGATGCCGGCAGATCAGGTAGGTGACTGCAACGAGCCAGACTGCACCGATGAACGTGAAGATGGCGTAGCCGGGCGGATACGAGACGCCCTGGTAGTATGCCGCGGCATAGACAACCGCGGTTGGGCCGCCTGCTCCAAGGACGTGCAGTCGCCAGTCAGCCCAGTTGGCCGTTCTCGACGGGCCGAGCGTTCCGATATCCTTCGCGAGTGCGAGCATCGTTCCCACCGAGCCGAACACCATCGCGAACATCGAGAGCCCGACGACCGCAACTCCCGGCCCGGCTTCGGGGTTCACGACTAGCGTGTAGACAAGGGCCGGCGGGACGATTACGCCGTAGGCGGCGACAAATAGCCACGAGCGCGATCGCTGGGTGATGTGGCCGGACTTGGTCGTCGTCATCGGCGCTGTCGCGTCGGCGTCTATCTGCTCTGGGTTCGGTCCGGGCGCACCCCTGTTTGCGAACCATTCGCCGAGAACCGCCGCAACTACTGTCAGCACGACCGTAATCCCGACACCGAGCAATCCCAGAATCGGTGTGAGGATCGATGCGACGATGACAATCTCGACCGGCTCCGTGAGCATCGTCGTGTACGCCGTCCCGAGATGGATGACCAGAACACCAATCGAACTCATGAGCCCGGTTCGAACACTTGCTTCCCGGGTTGGCGTTGGCCGGTCACTGTAGTAGTAGCCGACGATGAACCCGGCCAGGAGGATCGGTGTTCCCGAAATCGATCCTCCAGCGGCCCTGGTTGGATCGTTCACCGTCTCCAAGGAGAGGGCGACGATGAACGGAATCGCGAGCAACCCGACGAGCGTTGCCACTCGCAACTGCTCGTCCGTGAGCCACTCGAGTACGCGTTGGCGGGGACCAGAACTCATTGGATTGGTGTCAGATACTGAAGCGAGCGTCTTGTAGATGTCGCTGTTGGCTGTGGTCGTGGTGCCGTCGTCTGCCGGTGGGGTATCGTTCGTCGTCTGTCGTGTGTCCTGTGTCACGTATTGGTGGCTTCGTTGCATGTCCGTCGTCGTCGCGTTCTGACCGATGCCGGGTCCGGTTTTATCTCGCCGCTCGTGGTCTGTTTGCCCGTGAACATCAGCAAGGGCTATCTCCTGACGCTCGTGCTCATCTTCGCGTATCTCTCCTGGCAGCTGGTCGTCCCCTTCCTGCAGTACGTCCTGCTCGCGGTCCTCCTCGCGTTCCTCCTGTTTCCGCTCCAGCAACGGCTCGAATCGTACATTTCGCCGATGCTCGCCGCACTGGCGCTCGTTCTCCTCGCCATCGTCGGCTTCATCGTCCCGTTTCTCCTCGTCGCCGCCGTCATCGCGGACGACGCGGCAAACTTGCTGCAATCGCTCGACGCAGAGACGCTGCAGGTGAGCGCACTTGAGTCAGCCATCGAAGACCAGACCGGAATCGAGGTGGACCTGCTGGAAACGGCTGCCGACTCCGCACAGGAGGTTGGCACCATGGTCCTCGAGCAGGCGACCGCGTGGTTCAGTGCACTCATACACGCTCTCATCGGACTCGGATTGGCCCTGTTCTTGCTCTACTACCTGCTCAAGAACGGCGACAACCTACTCGAGTGGATCCGCAAAATGACGCCGCTACCGATGGACGTGCAGGACGACCTCTACGGTGAGTTGAACGACGTAATGTGGGCGGTCCTCGTCGGCCACGTCCTGATCGCGATTATCGAGGGCGTGATCGCGGGTCTCGCCCTGTTCGTCGTGGGCATTCCAAACGCCGCGTTCTGGACGTTCATCATGGTGATCCTGTCGCTGGTGCCGCTGATCGGTGCGCCGCTCGTGTGGATTCCCGCCTCGATCTACCTCGTGGTGATCGGCGAGCCGCTGCTCGCGGCCGGGTTGGCGATCTACAGCGCGATCGTCGTTGGTATCGCAGACGACTATCTCCGACCGGTTGTCGTCGACCGCTACGCCGAGATTAGCCCGGCGGTGATCATTCTCGGCGTTCTCGGCGGGATTTACGCCTTCGGCATCATGGGGCTGTTCTTCGGGCCGGTTGTCGTCGGTGCGTTAATCACTGTCCTCGAAGTGCTGGACGAGGATTACGACCGGCTCGAGGAAGAGCACGGGATGACGTGACGCCGTGACTGTGGGCTGTGACTTGTGGGCCGTGACTGGAAACGCCGTGCGTGTCACCGTCTCCACCCAGCCTCCAGCAGACGTGTCGGGAGGTATAAGTTTCCGGGCGCACCGATGCTCGGTATGACGCAGTCAGTCCCCGATGCCGCGACGACGGCCGACACCGTCGTCGAGGAAATCCTCTCCGCCGTTGTCGCCGACCGCACCGTGCTCGAAGACATTGTCGCTGGCGTGCTCACCCGCGGCCACGTGCTCTTGGAAGACGTTCCGGGTACCGGAAAGACCCTCACCGCCCGCTCGTTCGCAACGGCACTCGGACTCGAGTTCTCTCGGATTCAGTTCACGCCGGACCTCATGCCCGCGGACGTCACCGGTTCGTACGTCTTCGAGGAGGAGACCGCGGACTTTCACTTCACGCCGGGGCCGGTGTTCGCAAATGTCGTCCTTGCCGACGAGATCAACCGCGCGCCACCGAAGACGCAGTCAGCGTTGCTCGAGGCGATGGAAGAAGGGCAGGTAACGGTCGACGGCGAGACCCACGAGCTTCCAGACCCCTTCATCGTCATCGCGACGCAGAACCCTGTCGAGCAGGAGGGGACCTTCGAACTGCCGGAGGCCCAGCGCGACCGTTTCATGATCAAGACCTCGCTTGGCTATCCCGACGCCGACGGGACACGGGAGCTGATCGACCGCCGTGCCGACCGTGACCGGCCAGATCCGACTGTCGAACCGGTTGTCGACCGCGAGGCAGTTCGCTCGCTCCAGCAGGTGCCCGAAACCGTCACCGTCGAGGGGCCGCTCCGAGAGTACATCGGGAGCCTCTGTCGAGCGACGCGAACCGACGGCCGCGTCGATGTCGGCGTCTCCCCACGTGGCGTCCAGCGACTGTTCGAAGTGAGCCGTGCTCGCGCCGTGCTCGCCGGTCGCGAGTACGTCGTTCCCGACGATGTCAAGCGCATCGCCGCTCCCTCGTTGGCCCATCGTCTCGTCCTCGACCCGGAGGCGAGCATGCAGGGCCTGAGCCGCCGTGCCGTTATTGACAGCGTACTCGATACCGTCGAGGTGCCGGCCATGGAGGCAGATGTCGATACAGAGACCGCAGTAGAGGGTACGGAAACGCCGTCAGCGCAGTAGGACACGAGCGCCGACGACGAGCACACCGAAGCCGACGACGACGCCGACCGTCGCTGGCACGGATAGCGTCGGCTGGAACATCGTCGCGAGCCAGAACCCACACACGGCCGCCACGACGCCACCGCTTGCGACAGCGCCACTCCAGCCGATTCGGACGAGTTGGGGTGTCGGTGACGCACCGATGGGACCGATTTCTCGCGCGAGACTCCGTCCGTGGCGGCCGAGATCGTAACACAGCAGCGCTGCGCCGATCACGACGAACGTCGGCAGTCCGGCCCGGACGGCAGCTAGTCCGGTCCCCGTCAGCTCCTGTTCGGCGAGCACGCCGAGGATGAGACCGCCCGCCGCGAGCGTTGTCGCGACGACGTACGGCGACTTCGACAGTGATCCGTTACCCAGCGCCCCTGCGTGCCAGACGATGACACTCACAATCGCCAGCACGATCATCGTGACGGCGAACAACGCGCCGACCGTCTCGACCGCTGTCGATCCCAGTCGTATCCCGACGCCACCTGCGAGCAGGACGGTCAGTCCTGTTCCGACCGTGGTTCCCACGACGACCGGCACGATCGCAGACGTCTCGCTCGCACCAGTTGTCTGGTCCCAGAACCGGCGGACGACGCCTCCGAGTGCCGCGATGGTGACACCGACGAGCGTGAGGGCGAAGAGTACCCCACGAACGAGATCACTGGCAAGCACCCGTTCGACCAGCCAGCCGACCGGTGGCAAATACCAGCCGATAACGACCAGCGCCGTCCCGCCCACGAGCGTCGCGACCAGAAGCACACCGATCGAACTCGTCAGTGCATACCGTATCGCGGTCGCCTCGTCGCGCCGTCGTGCGGTCGTGAACACTGCGTCCGGAAGCGCCGCGACGGCAGCGACGCCCGCGAGCGCTGTCACGACGAATGCAATGAACAGCCCACCCACTCCGTCACCGGTTTGCCAGAGGAGGGACTCGAGTACACCCTGCCAGCTACCGATGCTCTGAATCGCGAAGACGGCGAGTGCGGCGATGGCGGTGAGCGCAGCGGCGAGGACCATTGCGACTGCAACGCGGTCTCGTGCGACGGTCGAGGACGATCCGAAGAGCGTTCCGCCGACGCCGGCCCCGAGGAAGACGCCAATGACGGTGAGCGCGACGGCTGCTCGCGTGCCCGGCTGGACGACGACCGCGGTAGTCACTAGCGCGAGTGCAGGCACCAACGCTGCAGCGAGTGTGATCTGGCGGTGTGCCCCTTCGAATCGCACAACCGTCCCGCTGAGGGCCAGTCCACAGAGGGCGGCGACGGCGACCGCCGGTTCGACACTCGCCAGCGCGGCGGTCCCCCCAGCGGCAATGACCGCAATCGCGCGTGCAGTCGTCTGTGGGAGGCGCGTGGGCGCGCTCATCGGGGCTGCACCTCCGCGAGTGTCTCCTGCAGGACGAGCCCGATCGGCCGCTCCAGGTCCCAGTCGACGACACGAGCACCCGTTGCCCGCGCCTGGGCGAGTCTGGCGTTGCGGTCGAGCGCTTCGAGTCGGGCTCCAGTCTCGCGTTTCGTGTCCGTTGGTCCGCTCTCGTTGGGAGTCTCGTCTTTCTCGTCCGTACTATCCACCACACTCCCCATCACATCTGGACTCACAACTCGCACCTCGTATCCGACCGTCCGCAGCCGCTCGACGACCGCGAGTGCGTCGTCGTCGACGAACGACGAGAAGAACACCACCTGTGCCTCACCAGGGAGCACCCGCGGAAGGGTCTCGACCGGCGACCCGAACAGTGACTGTATCCAGTCGGCCTTGCTCGTCTGTTGTGTCCGAACGTTCTGTAGGTGCCCTGTGACCCGCCGTCGTGTCTCCGCACTGGTCCCAGGCGAGACGCCGAACACCCGTCGAACGTGTAGCGTCGCCAGGCCGGTCGGATACCCCGCATCGAGCAACGACTCACTTGTCCGTTCTGCCGCACTCGCCGACAGCTCGGCGGCCGACAGCTCGCTCACCACCGATGCTCGCCGTTGACTCGTCCGGTCGTCGACGACACAGACAACCCGTGCCGTCCGCTCTGCCCGGTACTCGACTGTCGCCAACTCCCGCGTCCGTCCGTACCGTCGCCAGTCGATCGACCGTGCCGGATCGCCTGCGGCGTACTCTCGAACCGAGTGGAACTCGACACCGCTCCCGCTCTCGTTCGTCGGCACTTCACCCGCGTACTCGTCGATCCCGCTCGTCAGGGGCACGTCCGCGACCGTCGGCCAGCATCGCATTCGCGTGCCACCCGCGACCGACTTCGTTCGCGTCGCTGCGACCGTCCCCGTTAGATCACGCGCCCGTATCGCCGCGGCACCGAACTCGTGTTCACCCCTGCGCAGTTCGACATCGTACTCGAGTGTCGCTGTCGCCCCGGGTTCGAGTGTCGTCGCCAGTCGCGGCGTGCCGTCGACGACGGGGAGAGCGCCGGGAACGCCGTCGACGACTCGGAGGTCGACGAGCGATGCGTCGCTGGCGTTTTCGACGGTGGTCCGGACGGTGATGGTGTCGCCGGGACCGCTGGTGAGGGTGGTGTCGGCGGTGTCGCTCTCGGTAGCGACAGGGACGCCGCCGTCGGCACTGGTTGCCGTATGGAACGTTCGATGCATCCGAACAGAGAGATCCTGTCGCGTCCGAAACACCGCCGCCGCAACGTAGCAAAGCGGCACCGTCGCCGCGGCGACGAGCACCTGTGCACCCAGGAGCAGCCCCGTCCCTGCGAGTGCGAGCACAGCGAACAGCGCCCACTCACCGCGGTCAACACGATATTGCTCACGTGTGCGATCGTGTGTGGACCCGCGGGTAGGCCCGCGTCCACGTCTCTGGCGGTCTGTGTCTTTCATCTCCCGATTGTGTTCGGTCTCGTTCCTGCGTCCATCGTTGTCGATACTCGTCTCACGCTCATCACGGTCGGTCTCCGCTTTCCGTCCATGCTCATTCTCCATCTCACGCGCATCGTCTTCGACCGTCGCTTCAGTCTCGCTCATCGGTTCACCTCGCCGTCCTCGAACTCCTCGTCCGTCGTGATCGCGGTCGCTGTGCCGGAACGGTCGGTCGTTACAGCGCCGTCGTCGTGGCTGATTGCACTGATTGCCGCAATTGTTCGATCGACCCGGCGGTAGTAGGCGGTGCCAGGATCGACCGCATTTCGGAACTGCTCGCCGAGTGGCTGTGGCTGATCCGCCGAGAGGAACGCTGCAGCGACCCGGTCGTCGGTCCACGTCCCGTTTTCGACCCGCTCGCGGGCTGTCTCGCGATCGAGCCCGCGTCTCGTCCGCACGATGCGAACTGCGTTCTCGGTGAGTCGCGTCCGGATCTCGTAGGCAGAACTGGATGCACTACAGCGATACTGGGCCGTTGCGGCGATCTCGAGGCTGTGTTCCGTGCTGCGGCCGACCGGCTCGAGGTGTCCCGTCTCTCCCTGTTCGGGAGCCGGACCGCGGTGAATCGGTTGTGGCGACACGTAGCTCGTGTTCCACACCCACCAGAGCGTGAGCACGAGCACACCCAGTCCGAACGCGGGGAACAACAGCGCGAACGGATACAGTAGCCCAACGAACTGTGAGCCGACTCCCGGAAGGTACCCACCAAGTGCGATTACTGCGATCGTCCCCAGACTGCCGACGCCGACGAGTCCGATCGCGAGTCGATCAGTATCGATCGCACTCGCTCGCCTTCGCAGCCGACTCCGACTCATTGGTCTTCCCCCTCCTCGTTAGCGCTGTCCGTCTCCTCTGCCCCCGTCGTGTCGGCAGACGCGGCGGTCTCGTCGGGATCGGACTCCATCACGTTCGCCGCCGCAGCGCGCGCACTCAGCACGCGATCGGCTGACGGCTCGCGGTCACCGTACTCGAGTTCCCGGAAGACGGTAGCAAGTCGGCGCATGCTCACGCTGGGATATCCTCGCTCGAGGGCATCGCGGGTGACCTCGCCGGGCGTCTGGGTTTCGCGATTGTGCACCCTGAGTCGGTCGAGGACGGCGTGCCAGATGGCGCGCACTTCGGACCGAGGAGAGCGGGGCTCGAGTGGTTCCTCGCTGTACAGGGACCCGGTAGCGGCTGACTCGGTGTCGGTGTGGTCGTCGGCAGTGTCGTTGTCGGCGTCGTCAGTGTCACGCCTGCGACTGAGAATCGAGCCAAGTCGGCGCTTCCGATCGGACGAACGACCCCAGCTGAGCGACCAGATCGACGGCAGCAGACTGCCGACTGACGGGGTAGACGGGAGGGACGGGACGAGACGCGGCAGTGACCGGCCGAGGTGCCGCAGTGAGAGGAGGCGTTTCAAAGTGGGACCTACCCTGGGCAGGGAGGCGTTTCGCAGACTGTGAGAGATCTTGCCAACGACGGTTGCGAGATCGTCGAATATGCCCGCGAGGCCGACGAAGAGTGCCGAGAGCTGCTGTCGGTTGTGCTTGTGCTTGGACGGAACGACGCGGACGTACGTCACGACCGCACCGAGAACGAATCCGGGGACGATCACGACGAGGGTCGTTAGCCGGAGATAGAGGTCGTCGACGCTCGCCGTCGCGGTCTCCGCACCGACTGTGCTGGTCACGGTCGCCTCGTCGTCGAACGGGAGGCGGATCCGCGCTGTCCCATCGTCACCGGTCGTCGCCGAACTGCCCGACTCAGTGACGACACTCGCGTTCGGGACGCCGGTGCCGTCCGCGGAGACCTGCACCGGGGCCGGCATCCCGGGAAGCAACAGCGGTGAGGCGAACTCGACGGTCGGTTCCTGGACGTCGATCGTTCGCTCGCCACTCACGGGGCCACGTTCGACGCGCACCGTCGTTGGCTCCGCGGTTTCTGGCAGTGGCACGGTCGCCGTTCCGTTTTCGGCGGTCGTTCCAATCTGCTCGTCATCGAGGTAGACCGTTCCGCTCTCGACCGGCGTCGACCCGACAGCCGCCGCGATTTCGAGGTCTCGGTTCGGTGCCGCACCGGGCGCTGGCTCGATAGCCGCGTCCGTCTCGATGTCGACCGTTCGCGACTGGTTCGTCTCGACGACATCGATCGTCATCTCCTCGGCGTATGGGACGGTGATATCGACCCGGCCGTCGTGTTCGGTTTCGCCGGCGCGCTCGCCGTCGACTTCGATCGTCCGGTCAGTGACGGGACTACTATCCGCGATCACGACCGTGAGTTCCCCTCCTGGCTCGGGGTCGCCTTTGAGTTCAATCGCGTGTGATGGGCCAGCGTCTTCGGGCGCTGACTCCGATGAGCTGTCCCCTGTGTCGGAGACGTTGGTAACCATCTCTATCGGATCAGCGGACTCCGCGAGGGTGTCCCAACTCCCGGTCGTCGAGACGTTCTCGTCGCTCCCCGGTGCATCGAGTCGGGGATCGGCTGCCGGGAGCGCGCTGGCGGCCGCGAGCAGGCAGACGAGACAGCCCGCGACGAACAGGAGTCGCCGGGCGTCGCTCACGCCCGTCCCACCCGCGTTCGTGTCTGCTCTTCGTCAGCTGCGAGCGCGGCGAGCCGTTCAACACGCTCGTCGACCGGCGGGTGCGTCTGCGTTTCACCCGCCGTCTCATCGACCGACGACGGCGTCGTTCCGTCGAGCCACGAGCGAACTCGCTGTTCACGATCTTCGTCGTCCGACGCCGCCGAAATCGGCGGTAATGACGACGTTTCGCGGCCGTTCACGAGCTCTGAGGGAACGATACACAACGCGCGGATTTTGGCTGTCCGGAGGTCCGCCGCGGGCGTCTCCGATGCGTCCGTAAGATCGATCAGTGCAGTCGCGAGCGCGAGCGGGTTGCCTGCGATTTCGGCTGCTGCGGCGTCGGCGGCGAACTCCCGTGTCTGAGAGAGCGTTCGCGTCGCCCAGTCGGCCACCCGCGGAAACAGCCAGAGAATCGGCGCGATGAACACCGACGTGAGCGCGACGAGCGGCAGGAACCACGTCAGCGCTGCCCGATCCTGCCCTGAGAGGCTGTCGGGGTTCAACACCGCCCGCCGTGCCACCATCGAGCTGTGATAGACCCGGTCCGTGATCTCCAGAAATAGCGTCGTAACCGTCATCAGGGTCACATCACGGTTTGCGATGTGGCCGATTTCGTGTGCGAGAACGGACTCGAGTTCAGTTGCATCGAGCCGGGCGACAAGTCCCGTCGTGACGACGATGGTCGCGTCGGTGAACCGGCCGATGGTGTAGCAGCTGGGGGTGTCGTCGTCGACGACGCGGATCGTGGGTTCTGGGATGTCGGCGGTCATCGAGAGTCGACGGACGATTCGGTCGACGTTGTGGTCGTCCGTTTCGCTTGTCCCAGCCCCGCTGTCGCCGGTTTGTTGGCCGGCGTGTGCGAGTACTCGCCGGTAGCCGTAGTAGAGCTGGCCGGCGAGAAAGAGGCCGACGAGGAGGAGGGCAGTCGGCCACGAGACGGGAAACTGGAGTAGTGAGAGGGCGAGACGGCCGTCGGAGAGGAGGACAAACGTGCCGCCGACGATCGCCGGGAGCAAGACGCCGTACGCCCACACGACTGCGAGGACGAAGAGGGCGTTTACCGCGACGAAGACGCCGAGGACGGCAGCGATCCGGAGGCGGAGGCGCATGGAGGGATTTCCTGTAGGTTCGCAGTGAATTACCAAAAATGTTGTGTGACGGTCATCTCTGCCTAGAACCGGCGTGCACCGCGGCCGCGATCCGTCGGGCTTTTGGCCGCCCGGATCCGATACCGGTGTACGACGATGGCCCGGTATCACATCGAAACGTACGGCTGTACGTCCAATCGCGGAGAGAGTCGCGAGATCGAGCGACGGCTCCGCGATGCGGGCCACTACCGGGTCGACGGACCAGACGACGCCGACGTCGCCATTCTGAACACCTGCACCGTCGTCGAGAAGACCGAGCGCAACATGCTTCGCCGTGCCGAGGAGCTCTCCGCGGAGACGGCGGACCTCTTCATCACCGGCTGTATGGCCCTCGCGCAGGGCGAGGAGTTCGCACAGGCCGATGTCGACGGCCAGGTGCTTCACTGGGACGAAGTCCCCGAGGCCGTCACCAACGGCGAGTGTCCGACGACGACCCCCGACGCCGAGCCGATTCTCGACGGCGTCGTCGGCATCCTCCCCATCGCCCGGGGCTGTATGTCCGATTGCTCTTACTGTATCACGAAGAAGGCGACCGGCAAGATCGACTCCCCCTCAATCGAGGAAAACGTCGAAAAGGCCCGCGCGCTCATCCACGCCGGCGCGAAGGAAATTCGCATTACCGGCCAGGACACCGGCGTCTACGGCTGGGACGAGGGCGAGCGCAAGCTCCACCGCCTGCTCGAAGACATCTGTGCCATCGAGGGCGACTTCCGCGTCCGCGTCGGCATGGCCAATCCGAAGGGTGTCCACGGCATCCGCGAGGAACTGGCCGACGTGTTCGCCGCCAACGACGAACTCTACAACTTCCTGCACGCCCCCGTCCAGTCCGGCAGCGACGATGTCCTCGGCGACATGCGCCGCCAACACCAGGTGAGCGAGTACCTCGAGGTGATCGAGACGTTCGACGATGTACTCGAGTACTGGACGCTGTCGACGGACTTCATCGTGGGGTTCCCGACGGAGACGGAACACGACCACGAGCAGTCGATGGCGCTGTTGCGCGAGACACGCCCGGAGAAGGTCAACGTCACGCGGTTCTCGAAGCGACCGGGAACCGACGCGGCGGAAATGAAAGGCCTTGGCGGCCAGGTCAAGAAGGACCGGTCGAAGGAGATGAGCGCGGCGAAGCGCGACATCGTTGGCGAGGCCTACGGGGATATGGTCGGCGAGATCCGCGAGGGCGTGCTGGTCGTCGAGGAGGGCACTGCGGACTCCGTGAAGTGCCGTGACGCCGCGTACCGGCAGATCATCGTCCAGAACGCGAGCGAGTACGGCCTCGAGCCCGGCGACTTCGTCGATCTCGAAGTGACGGCCCACGAGACGATGTACGCCTTTGGAACGCCGGTCTGAGCTGGCTCCGATTTGATGCCGTTCAAGAGACGCAGTAACGTCTCCTCGCGAGTCAATGCTGAACGCTGGTGCGGTTTCTCCGCGCTGGCCGCTTTCCACCTGCCACGATGCCCTTCGTGTCGCTTCACGCGATGGGAACCGAACTCGAGTTGGAGTGTGATTGCACACTGGGTGTCTCGGTTGTAGTGGGTACTAATGTTGGCCTTGGTTGGGACCGTCCAAACCGTCAGAGTCTCAGACAGCTGTTAGTATACTTGGGAAGTGCCTAACGGGTGTTTGGAACGTATCCGCCGAGCGCACGCATTCTTGTCCTCTATCATTGAGACCTCACCCAACCCGAAGAAGCAGGATCACAGTTCCCGAATCCACATTTGTGCGTTACAATCTAAGTATTAGAACGCTATCTAACGAAACGCAATCATCAGAACGCCTTACCGTTTTCACTCAATTCATGCCAGAACATATCAACTTGGACGGAAAAAAGCTAGTCGGAATCGAAAACGATGACGGAGCGGTAAGTGCGGACACCGTCTTTCAGTTTGAACAGACCGGAGAACGTATCTACGCTCATAACTGTGGTGGGCAGATCGCGGACGGACATTTAGTTGGAACGTTTGATGAGCAAGAATGGAATATTCGCTACGTTCAGATTACGACGGACGGCGAAACCGCCACTGGCCATTCAGTTGGAACAGCAGAGATTCTTCCTGATGGATGAATACGTGTTGAAGATCGGTGGGAGTGGGAACCAAAGGATGGTAACGGTACCTCCATCCACGAAGAGGTATTGAGGAACGGATGAGCCGGAGCAGTGCAACGCCTGTATCGTCAGTCCAGGCGGTGGTGAACTCGCCATGACGCGCGTGCTCGTTGCGGGAGCGACCGGGTATCTCGGTCGTCACATTGTTGAAACATGTACGAACCGCGGCCACTGGGTGCGAGCACTATCGCGGCCCGGTTCGGTCGAAAAACTTTCGTCCACTGGCACTCATCTTGAGCCGGCCGTTGACTCACATGTGGACGACCTTTTTGTAGGTTCGGCCACCGAGCCCCGATCGCTCGCGGGGCTCTGTGACGACATTGACGTCGTGATCTCCTCGCTTGGGGTAACCCGTCAGTCGGCCAGTCGGTGGGCGGTCGACTACAAGGCTAACCGAACGATACTAGATCTGGCGATGAACGCTGGTGTCGACCAATTTATATTCGTTTCTGTGGCGGAACCGCAACTGTGGGAAGAGTTGATCAAGCCCCGAGAACGCCTAGTTTCGGAACTCGAAGCGGAATCAATCTCCCACGTGATCGTCCGCCCGACAGGTTACTTCTCAGACATGACGGCGGTGCTTCGGATGGCCGAGCGAGGGTTGGTCGTCCTTGTTGGCGACGGACGTGCGCAGGTGAACCCAATCCACGGCAGTGACCTCGCAGCCGTATGTGCTGATGCCATAGCTAGTGACGAGGAAACGATTCACACCGGTGGTCCTGAGACGATGTCGTACAACGAGATCGCAACGGTCGCGTTTGACGCACTGGAACAGTCGAACAGAGTGATCCACATCCCAGAGAGATTCACAAGGGCGACACTGGCGGTGGTTCGTCCGGTCCACTCCCGTTACTACGGCTTAGGTAACGCCTTCACGAACGTCATGACGACTGATGTTATTGCGCCTGAGACTGGAAGTCACCGGCTTGGTGCCTACTACGAGTCGGTGCTCCAGCGCGATGCCCAACGCGATAGATGAACACTGTTCCCTGCTGATTCTCCCAAGTCTGGGTCTCGTATCATTCAAACATACGTAGCTGATGAAGGTGCTCTTTAGAGCGTCTACTGTCTCTGTCTCATCTCTCGAGAGGACGACGAGACTAGCGGAAGTGTACAACAAGTCTGTCCACCACCAGTGGCGGCGCATAGACGGAATCTATCGGCACGCGAGCGGTGGTCCGTGTGAATCGTTCGGAGCGAGCGAACCACTTCGGCACGACCGTCGAGAGACGCACGGCGACACGACGGCTGGTACTGTTTCGTCGTCTACCGACCACATGGCGATCGGGGCTGACGAGCCTCCAGGATAAGATGGTTCGTTCGTGCGACCTTCCGTTACTCTGGTGGCACGGTGGCGGCGATCACCGCAGAACTGAGCAAGCAAAGGTAGCGATTGGTGACATTCTCAGCTCCTGATCTACTTCTCACTTGTGTATAATTAACATTTCAGAAAGGATTTAGTCCCCCTAGCAACTACCACATCTTACCACACAGACATGGTTGAGATTGGTGTAGATGCTCTAGTTGGGATCGCGATAAGTGCGTTCATAGGTTTCCTTTCTATAATCTCCGTATTCCTGTATAGAATGTCGACTAGTCTTAACGGGATTGAAAATGAGTTGGCCAGGATAAATGAAAATCTCGGGAACAAATTAGATAATATTGAAAGAAATACAAGAGAGTCGACGAACCTACTACACCGTTTAGTAGAGAGGTCTCGAGATGACCACAACAACAGGAAAACAGATGGTGGATCCGAAACGGTTGGGACCGGTAATGTAGATACTGGTGGAGACGAAGCGCTAGGTTTGGAGAACGAAGCACAAACTGAGCCAGACGAGACAGATGGGACAGATGAGTCAGACAAAGAAGATGAGATAGATGAGATAGATGAGACAGATGAGACAGATGAGACAGATGAAACAGAAAATGAAGATGGCTTTGAATACATCCCTGGGACAGACGTAATTGATGCCGATGCAAGTACGTCTAACGACGATATTACGAACTTAGATGAAGAAGAAAAACCAGTTGTTGATTTACCCGATCCGAAATATAAAATACTTGAGGACAGGATAGTAGATAACGAGCCCAGAATTGAAATTGATCGAGAAATAGCAGTTCCTGGCTGCAAAGCATCAGGTGTCGGCGGAGTTATCGACGGGAGATCATGGGTTATTTTGCGTGTTTTCCATGAGGATGGAATTCAGTTTGAGACATTTGACTTGGATTTATTATCAGCTGCATTTAGTATGTTTGGTCGGCGAGAATTCGAGGAAAAAATATCAGTAGACACACAACAAGACAAGATTGTGATCTCACTCGCCACTGACGAGATAGATGCTGTTGCTGATTGGATAGTCCTTGCATTAGAGATGTTCGACAAGAATTATGGCTCAAGTGGAAGTGAAATTGCCTGGGAAACTGATGAAAAATCTGCTTAACTTCCTCTGTTGAAGAGCGATCTAATCAGCTGATATCACGGGTTAGAAGGATGAAGTCGAGGAAATCGAGGTGGATATGGAAATCGATATCCTCGACTTCGTTGAGCAGTGTCGAGACCTAGCCAAACAAGCGTTGGGGAAGCACGCGGGTTCGCCCGCTGGGTACATGTCGTTTTGCACTGTTTTCGGCTCGAAGAGGACATAGCTACCGTGAAACGCCGAACCGGCTGAAGTACATGTCTGAGGTTCGTGACGTACTTGGCCTAGATCAGGACGAGCTGCCGGATTACAGCACGATCTACAAGTCGTTCGATCGGCTGAAAATGTGGGTGTGGCGGGCGTTGCTGCGCGTTTCAGCGCAACAACACCCGCAGTCTGGACACGTCGCTCTCGACAGTACGTTCTTCGATCGACGCGCTGCTTCATCGTACTACCGCCAGCGATCCGGGAATAGCGTTCAGACGCTGAAAGTGACGACACTGACGGCAGTGTCTAGTTAGGCCAGTTTGAGAAGTGAGCAGGTCGTAGAGTTAGTTTGGAACAATGCTCGTAGACCTGCTCAGCGAGAGCTANGGCAGTGTCTAGTTAGGCCAGTTTGAGAAGTGAGCAGGTCGTAGAGTTAGTTTGGAACAATGCTCGTAGACCTGCTCAGCGAGAGCTACGCGGCGGAATTTGATGAATGTTGGGAGCGTGAGCGGACGGCGACGCCCGTCAGGGGGTTCGCCGTCCGTCTCCACGCGACCGGTTGTTCTCTTCGAGAGACACAAGCAATTCTTCGCTTGATCGGTGTGGAACGCTCCCATCAAGCGATCTGGAACTGGGTACATCGGCTGGCTGACAGCGTTCCAGACCCGCCGACGGCGAAGCCGTCGCGGGTCGCCATTGATGAAACCGCTGTCAGGATTAACGGAGACTGGTCTTGGGTATACGCTGCAATAGACTTGGACTCAAAACTAATTCTCGATGTCGCAGTGTTCGGACGTCGAGGCACCGATCCAGCTGCTGCGTTTCTGCATCGGTTGACCGAGAAACATGATCTATCCAATACCGTGTTTCTCGCTGATGGCTATGGATATCTGACTGCCCTCTCTCGATTAGGATTGAGCGGTCAGCTCGACTACGTTGATCGAAACCTGATCGAAAAGTGGTTTCACACCTTGAAGATGAGAGTTGACCGCTTCCATAACTCGTGGGTGGGCAGTCGGGCGAGCGTCAGAGAATGGCTTGAGCAGTTTGTACACTACTACAACACACAACGACCACATCAATCACTCAACGGACAGACGCCAGCGGAGGTGCTAAACTAGACAGTGCCNGTTTGTACACTACTACAACACACAACGACCACATCAATCACTCAACGGACAGACGCCAGCGGAGGTGCTAAACTAGACAGTGCCTACCGAACGATTCTGTATCCAAAACGACAGCTGTCTTGTATCTCGATCCAGAATTCACAGCCCGGCGAGGGTTCACCGATGACTGAGACGTTCGTTATCGTCGGTGGTGATGCAGCGGGAATGTCCGCCGCGAGCAAAGCGAAACGCGAGGACCCTGATCTGGAAGTTGTCGTTTTCGAGAAGGGGCAGTGGGTGTCTTACGGTGCCTGCGGGTTGCCATATTACGTCAAAGGCGAGATCCAGTCGCTCGAACACCTCGTTTCGGTGACACCAGAGGAATTTCGCGAAGAACGCGACATCGACCTCCGGACGGGACACGAGGCCGTCGCGATCGATCCCGACGACAAAACGGTCACGGCCGAATCCGATGGGGGACGGACAGTCCAGCCATACGACCAGTTGCTGATCGCGACGGGATCGGAGTCGGTAGTGCCGCCGATCGATGGCACGGACCTCGAGGGCGTGTACACGCTGGGATCGATGAGCGACGGGAAGGAACTCCGCGAATACGTCGCGAGGGCACGAGACGGAGGCACGCTTCAACAGCCCGACAGAGGGCCGGCCTGTCGATACCTCGAAGACTGTGCCGGACCAGTCGGGATCGTTGGCGGCGGCTACATCGGCGTCGAAATGGCCGAAGCGCTGGCCGCGAACGGGTTCGAAGTCAACCTGTTCCAGCGTGGCGATCGCGTGCTGAAGGGGTTCAGTGATGCGACGAGCGATGCCGTCGCGGACCACCTCCGGGAGCAAGACGTTGCGTTACACCTCGGAGCCGACGTACAGACGCTTTCGGGCGATGACCGTATCGAAGCCGTCGTCACCGACGACGACCGGATTGCGGTCGAGATGGCGCTGCTCGGAACCGGTGTCCGACCGCGAACGGGGCTCGCCGAGGACGCTGGCATCGAACTCGGTGAGACTGGCGCAATAGCGACCGATACATATCGAGAGACGAACGCTCCCGACATCTATGCAGCGGGCGACTGCGCCGAGTCAACCCACGTCGTCACGGACGAACCAGCGTACGTCCCGCTCGCACTGACTGCCAACCGCCACGGTCGTGCAGTCGGCCAGACGGTCACCGGACAGCCGACCGACGGCGGTGCGATCGCCGGCACGGCGGCCGTCAAGGCGTTCGACGTTGAAGCGGCGCGGACCGGACTTCTGGACCACGATGACGCTCGAGCGGCCGGCTTCGACCCGGTGAGCGAAACCATTACGGCGAACTCCCGTGCGGGCTACTATCCGGAGGGCGGGACGGTGACGATCACGCTGACCGCCGACCGCGAGACGGGACGCGTCCTCGGTGCGAGTCTCGTCAGCAAGTTCGGCGAGGGGGCCGTCCACCGTAGCCACGCGATCGTCGCGGCGCTTACGGAGGCAGCGATCGTCTCCGACCTCGAGAACTACGACCTCGCGTACGCCCCACCGTTCAACACGACGTGGGATCCGGTGCTCGTCGCCGCGAAGGTGCTCTCCGGACACGTGCAGTAACTTGGTACTATGCTGCGAGAAACGCCTCGAGATGCTCGAGATAGGCTGCCGACCGATCTTCCGGCACCCAGTGATTCGAATCGTTCAGGCCGACGAGATCGGCGTTCGGGATGTCGTCTTCGAGGGTCGTGCTGGCTCGTCAACGCCCTTGCGCTCTCCGGACGCGTAGACGATGCACGATCTCGATTCGAAGCGTTACTCGAGTACCTGAGTCCGCTCGGACTCGTCGCCGAGGAGATAGACGCGGAAACCGGGGCGCACCTCGGGAATTTCCCGCAGGCGTTCAGTCACATCGGAATCGTCAACAGTGCCCTGTACCTCGGATACGCTCTCGGGAACGGGACGCCAGGTCCGGCACCGATGGGAATCCGACTCGGAAAGCCAATCGTGAACGGCACACACAGCCAGTAGCCTCGAGACTACTTACCGGTACTTTCGGACGAATAATCTGTTCCGTCCGCTCCTGATAATCAGTCCCCTTCCGCACTCGAGTGCGCACCAGCCTGTCGTCGCAACGCGTCGGCAATCGCGGGGACGTCAGCCTGCGTCACGCGACCGTCCGTCTCGAGTTCATCGAGGGATTTCGGAAACGCGCGGAGACTCTTGTGGAGTGTGAGCCCCGCTTTCGCACCCTGTCCCATCGCGACCGGGACCTGATTGTGCCCAGGTGTGAGGTCGCCGACGGCGTAGAGGCCGTCGACCGACGTTCGACCGTGATCGTCGACGACAACCGTCCCGTCATCGTTCAGTTCGGCGTCAAGTGACACCGCCAGATCGTTGTTGTACTCGGCACCGTACATCGCGAACCCGCCTCGATAGTCGCGAGCTGCCCCGTTTTCGAACTTCAGTGCCTCGAGCCAGCCGCCCTCACCGTTTCGGACGCCGGTGACCTCCTCGTGAACGATGTCGACGGGGTGTTCCGAAAGCAGTGCGTCCGTCTCGTCGCTCCACGTTGGCTCCGCACCGCGAAGGAGCAGATCGACGTCGGATGTGAAATTCAGCATGATCATAGCGACGTATGCGGCGCTGTCGCCGTGGCCCATCACGTACACCGGCTCGTCGACGAACATGTACGCGTCGCAGTGAAGGCAGTAGTGCAGTCCGCGCCCGGTTCGTGGCAAGGGCGGCTCGGGACGTGCGTCGGAGAAGCCGGTCGCAAGGACGACGCGGTCCGCGAGGACTGATCCGTCAGTCGTCTCAACTTCGAACGCCTCTCCGTGGCGGTCGATAGCCGTCACGAACTCGCGGCGGTACGCCCCGCCGTACGATCGGAGCTGATCGCGTGCCGTCTCGAGGAACTCGTTTCCGGAGACGGATTCGGGAACGCCGATGACGTTGTGCGTGTCCTGCATCATCGCCGCACGGCCGCCGCCGCGGTCGAACACCGCGGTTTCGTGGCCGAGACGGGCCCCGTAGAGGGCAGTCGTTAGGCCTGCCGGGCCGCCGCCAACGACGACGATGTCGTAGCGTTGTTCGTCCGACTGAGTGGCGGCTGCCGTCACGATATGATCACCATGTGTTACCCAGTTACCCTTGGTTAGCTATAAGAGTCAGCTAACTGGTTCGTGACCGGATTACTGGATGGTGAGTTGTGTTCAGCCACTGTTGCTCGGGTTCGCCGACGCGTTCGACGAATGCCGTTTCTGTCGCATCGACATCAACCCTCGTCTAACAGCTATAGTAGCTACTGCAAGTCACTGCACACCTGATCGACCGACAGCTGTACGATCAGTGTGTAAATAGTTGTAGTTGTTACTATAGATGAACTCTGCACACAACTTGAGGGTCAATCACTACTCGAAATCAGAAAATAAGGAGTATAAGCGTAGTATCCCAAAAACACGTTGGCTCAGAACCGTGCAGTTTCTGGATGGGCCCTGACGGGGATTATCCAGAATCTTCGGGACTCTCAGCCAGCTGTTCGTAGACGCGAAAAGCGCTAAGAGTAGCGTTTAGAACTCGCTGTCTTCGGCCTTCAGTGAGAGACCATGACAGACAACCTCGAACCACTCGCCCCAGCAGAGGCGATGCAGATGTATCTCAACGAACGAAGCCACGAACTCGCGGACGCGACGATCCAGTCTCACCGGTATCGTCTCAAGCAGTTCGTCCAGTGGTGTGAACAGGACGGTATCGACAATCTCAACGAGTTCGGCGGGCGAGATATCCATCGCTTCCGCGTCAAACGACGAAACGAAGATGAGCTCGCAACAGCCAGCATGAAAGGGCAACTCGCAACCTTGCGAATGTTCCTCCGCTTCTGTGCGACGATCGATGCAGTAGAGCAAGGGCTCGACGAGAAGATCATCCTTCCGACCACGACCGAAGCCGATGCTCGATCCGAGTTGCTGAATCCGGATCGTGCCCAGCAGATCTTAGAATTTCTCGATCAATACCGATACGCGCGCTTAGAACACGCATTGATGGAAGTTCTCTGGCACACGGGACTTCGTATCGGCGCAGCAATTGGGCTCGATATTGAAGACTACAACGCTGACGAGCAGTATCTCACACTCGTTCATCGGCCTGAGGAGGGGACTTCTCTCAAGAACGGGCGAAAGAGCGAACGACTCGTCGCACTGAGTGACCCAGTCTGCGAGGTATTAGATGACTGGCTCTCGGTCAATCATCCGGGCGTCGTTGATCAGTACGACCGAAAGCCGCTGTTTGCGACGAAAATCGATCGCTTGAGTCGGACCCGTGGTCGGACGATCGTCTATCAGTACACGCGCCCGTGCGTCTACACTGATAGCTGCCCTCATGATCGGAATCTCAACAGTTGTGACGCGCTACCTACCGAGCGCTCGCATGCCTGTCCTTCCTCGTTGAGTCCTCATCCAGTTCGACGAGGTGCGATCACTCATTTTCTCAAATCTGACGTTCCTGAGAACGTCGTGAGTGATCGGATGGACGCCAGCGAGACTGTTCTGGACCGCCACTATGACCAGCGGTCAGAACGCGAAAAGCTTCGACAGCGACGTCGTTATCTCCCACATTGAAAAAGAACAAATACTATTGAACAATCATTCCACACATAGTAATGTTATCTAAACATAATAAATTCTTGATCATTCCGAGACTTGAGGAGATAGCACTTGAGGAACCCATAAAATGCTACGCAGGATTTGTAATTACGGTCGTTGTGGTAAGTTTTATAGCATATATTTTGGGGAAGTTGCTTGGCTTGACCATTGGTCTGGAACAAGCGTTCAATTTGTTACTTACATTAGCGTCAATTCAGCTCATAACACTATCCATTCTATTTTCGCTCATTATTTTGGGTGTTCAGAATGTAAGTAATAATCTAGAATCGTCACTGTCTAGAAGAATCTTCAGCGTTCCCATATTAAGATTGACTATCGTTATGATTGTGACAGCAACAGTGTTTGAACTTCTAACTTATAGTTTCATCCAGAATTTTCAGAGAGTATATCAGGAACTTATTTTAACAATCGTTCTATCACTAGGCTTTTTAACTTTATTTTTACTATTAGCTAGTCTGTCAACTTTCCCCCGACTGATTTCGATTAGGGGGTATATTGAGAGTACTAATGCTCTGGTAGATAATGAAACAGCGATAGATGAAACAACGAAAGGTACCCAAAATGCAATAAACCGAAACGATATCGACACAGGAAGACGGCTATTATTAGCACATAGGCCATTGGCCAAATCAGTCGTATCTGAGAGCGGTCATCAACCTTGGGAGATATCCTCGAACGTTGACAGGCTAATTCTAACTAGAATACCGGGATTAGTGAAGTTGACCATTGATAATGAGGCTGAAGAGTTACATATGTATCTTAGAGACATTGTTCTAACCGCTGCAGTTGAAGGTACATGTCATGATTCTGTGTCAATCCTACAGTCAACCTCAAAGTCGATAAGCAGAATTGATACTGTTTTTCATTCACAATCAGGTAACTTTGGTAATTGGATAGTGTACATGGACATATATTATGAAGCGGTTGATGAACTCCAAAGAAATGATTTAGAGTCCGTGTCAAAGAGTACTATTATTTCTTTATCCCACTTCCCTATTAAAACACTGCAAGACTCCTCTTTTGGGAAGAGAGATCCGGAGAATTTCACATACATTTCAAGCACTCTGGTTTCCACGTATGAAGGTATTTATCGGATTCTCTCAGAGAATTATAATTTACCAACAATACCACTTCCAGATCAAAATAGCAATGGAATGAAAATCACATCGGGGGTTGAGTCGGAGAGCGACCGTCTAAAACAAGTCCAGGAAAATCTACTAAGTGCTATAGTATGGATTTATGATGAATCATTGGAGTTCGATTCATCAATTGACCTTCATCTCTCGCTGAGTTCTGCCCTTTCAGATTTATGCGAAGCAGTATATCTAAACTGTGATAAGGAATCTGGACTACGATTAATTGCTTTATATCTTGAAACAGCATACCTATTCTCAGAAGTAGAACAGTACGGCGATTCCAATTGGGATTTATGGTTCAATAGTATGAATCGCACTATTAATTCTTATGGTAAAGATAATCCATTTCTACTAGAAGAAATATTTGAATGGTATGTTGAAAGGGATAATGAATTGCAATACTATAGTTTTGACATTATAGATGGAGATGCAGAACCATCTGATGAGTTTGAAATTTGGCTGAGTAACTTTATTCTTGAGATACTTAATCAATAGCGGTGACTATCCATAATCATCTACCATATTGACGTTCTTCCGATTAAGTGTTGAAGGCACATCAAAACGGTAGAGCGGCCGCGCAATCATTCCAGTATTGATCGACCCCTATTCACCGGCTTCCCCACCCGTAAGCAGCAGCGTTTCCCTGCATACCACGCGTAGGCCACCAGAAATATTCCCCGTTGTAGTGCGCCGGCGAGGTCGAGGCACCAAGTGACGACGTGTGGTCGTGGATCGTCCGACCCACTGTGGGACTGATTTTTGGTGCTATGATTGAAATTCATCATAGGGCACGACGATCTCTGGATTGTTCCGGATTGGAAGACCGAATCCGAAGATATGCTCGATGAATGAATTGTTACCTTCCAGCATGTCAATTGGCACTTCTAATAGACTCTCTTCGAGATGTTCGCCATGACCAGGACTGATCAGGTTGTGGAGTGCAACCAACGTTAGGTCTGCGAACTTATAGCAAGTCCAGGCATCTACGTGATAGAGATCCAATTGAAGATCATAGCCGTAGTCTTGCTCATCGGCATGGATTCGAACGAAGCTGAACCCCCAATCATCCCGCTCTTGGCGCTTCCGAAGCGCTTCGAGTTTAGTCTTGAATTCTTCTTGATCTTCCTCATCCAGTCGGAAAGACGACTGAAGCATCGATTCGATATCGTCGGGAGTTACTGGAAGTACTCTGAATCCGTGCTTGAAATCATTGAGGAGCGCTCTATTTTCATCAGCAAAATTGAGGATGGCGTTTGCGACTCCGCGATGTAATTCTGGCGGCTCCTCGAAGAGGACCGATTTCGACTCCTCGTCAACGGTGTACGGACATCCCAGCACACCGGCGGCAACAGCGTCCATCTCGTGAAGATCAAACTCGTCACGGGTATCGACCGTAATGGTTCCCTCGCCGTCGTTTACTAAGCCACCCACAGTGATTATGCCATTCATTCGGAGCTGGTCAAGGACATCGTCAATATGCCATCGACGTGTGTTCTCTTTAAGAAAGAACCATGGCATGTCCGGGTTTTGCGCGTAGGCCGCGAAAATATGAACATATATGTCTGATATTTGGACCAAGCTGTAGAGGGCCTCTAGTCGATCCGCCTGATTGTACGGATTGATTTTCTCAAGGCGGTTTGACCAGTACTCGAAGGGATATCGTGACTGCCAGAGCGATTTGAACGGGGAATCCTGACGAGGGTGCATATTGCTTCGTTCCTTCTAGTACAACTTATGCATCAGCATTAGGCTAAGAGCTATTGAACCAAGCATACGTACGACTACTGTGTCTGAAACGTTTCCTCGGTCACAATACGCGTTAGTTGACCCTGAATCGGAGTTTCAACCTCAAAAATCAATTCAGTGAAATTTGCTTCTTTTTCGAGATTTTCTACTGGTACATCTGAGAGGCTACCTTGTAACCTAATCCCTGGACCTGGGGAAATCAGGTTAAACAGTGCATCTAGTACTACCTCTGCAAACTTGTAGCAGATCCACACATCAACCTGGTAGATTCGCAGTTGGGATACCTCCCCTTGATCGGTGGCTTGCTTTCCGAGCTGGGCGAATGTCATAGGCCATTGATCTTCGTTATATCGCTCTTTGAGAGTGTCAATCTGACTCTGAAATTGCGCTCTATTCTCATCGTTTAACAGTCCAAATGATTCGATAGTGACCTCAACAGTATCCGGTGATACTGGAAGTACACAGAATCCCTGATTAAAGCTTTGATGCAGAAAAGATTGCTCCTTAAAAGCGTTCAAGATTATCTGACAGATATCGCGGTGAAGTGCTGGTGACTCCTGTAGCTCAACTTTTCCTGTATCATCAATTTGGTAAGGAACACCCAACAAGCTTGCTGTAATAGCGTCTGCCTTATCAAGGCTCAGATCGTCTTCAGCATCGACAGTAGTCGTGTCATCTGAGTTCTGGGGTACTCTCCCAATAGCAGTGTTTCCGTTGGTCCACAGGATATCAAATGTGTCATCAACATCGCCGAGATGAACGTGCTCATCAAGGTAGTACCAAGGATGGTTTGGGTTTTGAACTGCAGCTGAGAAAGCCCGTGAGTAAATCTCTGTAAGTTTGACGAGAGAATAAAGGGCTTCTAAACGGTCGGCGTCGTTATGTGGGTTAATTTTCTCCAGACGGTTATACCAGTACTCAAATGGGAAATGGTACTGCCAAAGAGTATTATACGGAGATCTTTGATATTGGGACATGTCGCCTCTTACACCCTTGGTGTATTTAAATTGATGAATTTTCGGACTCACCTTTTGATCAAACTTTTTCGCCGAACGGTCGGTTCAAGGAAGGCGATAAAAACAATTTGTAAGATACAGAGAATGGGGTCCTGTTTAGACGCTCCCGAATGGGCGGGTCAGGAGTCATTTCGGCCGAGCAAAATACAGTAGCGAGCACCTCGTGGTACAAATTCACATTTTGAGAACAAAGCGTTAGAGTCGTTTTCCGTTGCGTCTAAACGAGGCCCAGAGAATGCGTTCAGCATGGCGGCCTCTTCCAAACCACGGGAAAGAGAAATCCCCTCATGGAAGCCAGGTTTCCCACTAACGGGGATATTAGCCCCCAAATTAGAGACGTCCCATTTAGAAATTAATCACAAGTGTTCCATGTCATCCACTAAGCCGGTGTCATAGATCCTTTCCAAATGAGAACCAGCGTGTATTATATTGACCAACCCCTCTTCAGGGACTTCGGGATACTCTAAGCCATGATCAAGGTACTCACCAAGGTAGTCGATCTCGTCAATACTGAGAGCTCTTCCAGTAACTCCAACCTTGATTCGTTTTTTAATGTAGTTGAGTAGGGCACCACTCCCAGAGAGGTGTTGGCAAATGGTTTGCAGGCTATAGATATCTGTAATATATGGTGGGTTCTCTCCTAGATCAAGGAGATCTGTATGGAGAATCGTCCCTGCATAGTCTAGTGGACGAGCAACTACAAGGACGGGGACATAATCCGAAAAACGGTCAGGATCGACCCGAACAGACCCTTCATCGCCTTGAAGGTTAGTTACATTACCATCCTTAATCCCATTAAGCAATTTCAAGGCTTGTTCCTCATAGGGTTCACCAATGACTTCTTCAGCATCTTGCTGAATTTTCTCAAACGAATCAAACGGACCGAGGCGAGAGCCAAGTCGTAATCCTCTAGTTTTGACTTCAATAACAACTACTGTATCGTCGTATAGCAGCACAAAATCTGATTCGCCATCCCGATAATCATAGTCAACGCTAGTTAATATACACACATTTTCATCATTGACGTTTTCGAGACATTCTCCTACCCAGTCCTCTGCACCTTCTCCAATCTTCCTTGTGCCGATCCCTTCATGTTTGCTGTCAAGGATATTATAGCGAAACCTGGTTGAAAGAGAAAACCAGAGGGAGTTCTGAGGTCCAAGATAGAAACGACCGTCCTGATCACTCAAAAGAGGGTATTCATGAATGGGGTTATGGTCAAATGGGTAATCAAACTTCGAAAATGAACCAGACAAGTCCTCTGGATTACTTTCATACTCGCCGATACCGATACTCATTGATTCGAAGAACGAGTCTAGATTATTCAGTTCCCCCTCTAGCGTTTCGCGGAACTCAGTAGAAGTAAACCCTAGTTCAGGGACGACCTCCCGAATTGTCCCAAATGTATCTTCATATCTCTCATATTCCCCGTTTTCAAAATCTGATCCTAGTGGATTGAGTCGATGATTATCATATTTAGCTACATTAACCCAAATGGAGGGGAAAGCTGACCGAGGATCGGTTTGGGCTTTTGCTATGGCGTCTTCAGATTGCACCTGAAACGGTCCATCACCGATGTCAACAACGTGCTGTATAATTGGGGCGAGTTGTTTGTCCCCCAGTGTTGCCTGATGGAAGCGAAGGAGATCATCGGCAAGTGAGACAGCCTCCGATGCACTAAGTCCCAAAATATCCGATAGTTCTTCGTCTACACGTGAGTAGACTCGGCGTGTAAACTCCCGACGTTGTGTTCCATGAGCAAATCGTCCAGTGGTTAGTTCTCGTTCCAGTTGACTGTGCTGAACGTGCGCTTTTCGTCGCTCCTCCGCTGAATCTGCGTTAGCTAGCACCTCGTCTTGCTTCAGTCTAAGCTGATCATATACTAAAGATAGCGAGTCGATTACATCGTAGAAATTGACCGCTGAAGATTGTTGCTCGGTTGGTGGAATTGTTGTGGCAAGTCCAAAGAGGTACTCGACCATCTTGGGTGGCAATCCTGTATCTTCGTCTAACATCTCGTAGGAAGTGGACCGAATAAGTTCATGATACCAAAGTTCTTTAACAAATTCTTGAGGACCGTGTTCATGAATATTCCTTCTAAGCTGCTGAACAGCCTCAGTAATAGAGTCGATGCCATGCTCTTCCAACCGGTTTCGTCGTCGATCCATTTGTGACTGGAATTGACTCCCAGTTCCAACTTGAGAGAGTGCAGTAACGCGGGAACTATCAATTTCCATATTTATATCTTCACAATTATCCTCGTGGAGACGAAGCCTAGTTAGTGTGCAAAATGGTTCACCGCAGTTATCGCATTGATATGATCCCATTTTTGTAGCGTTGATTTCTAGTTAGTAGTATATTGCCTTCTTAGAGGAGATTAGACTCAAATGCCGTTCGAAGTACGCAAAAGGATAGAGAAGAACAATGGATCAATCAGTCCAGTTGGAAACTTACCCTTCTGCCCAGGCTTTTCGAACTACATCTGATCGGTCTACCATCTGCTTCTCCTTTATACGCGGATCGTAGTGCTTCTTCAAAGCTCGCGGCGAGACATCAAATCGTTCGCTGGCCAGATCCAACCGGAGTCCGCCACTGAGATGAATGACAATCGAACAGTTACAAGCGCTGATAGGATAGAGTGATCCATCCAGAATCTTTGGGGCTCTCAGCCAGCTGTTAGTAAACGCGAGAAACGCTCAATCGGGCGTTTAGAACTCGTTGTCTTCTGCCTTCAATGAGAGACCATGACAGACACCCCCGAACCCCTCGCACCAGCAGAGGCTATGCAAATGTACCTCGACGAACGACAGCACGAACTCACGGACGCGACGACCCAGTCTCATCAGTACCGGTTCAAGCAGTTCGTACAGTGGTGTGAAAACGAGGAGATTGACAACCTGAACGAGTTCTCCGCACGCGATATCCACCGGTTCCGCGTCAAACGACGGAACGAAGACGAACTCGCCACTGCGTCGATGAAGGGACAACTGGCGACCTTGCGTGTCTTCCTCCGGTTCTGTGCGAGTATCGATGCAGTGCAAGCAGGACTCGATGAGAAAATCATCCTGCCGACGACCACAGCTGACGACGCACGCGACGAGTTACTCAGCAGAGATCGCGCTCAGAAAATTCTGGATCACCTCGAGCGATATCGCTATGCAAGACTCGAGCACGCGCTGCTCGAAGTACTCTGGCACACTGGGCTTCGCATCGGTGCTGCGACCGGAATCGATGTCGAGGACTACAGATCCGATGATCAATACCTGGCTCTAGTACACAGACCAGACGAGGGGACCTCTCTCAAGAACGGCTCGAAAAGCGAGCGGCTGGTTGCGTTGAATGATCGCGTCTGTCTGGTCCTGGACGACTGGCTCGAGGTCAACCATCCAGGGGTAGTCGATGACCATGGTCGAACTCCGCTATTTGCGACGAAGCGCAGTCGCCTCAGCCGTAACCGCGGACGAACGATCACGTACCAATATACACGCCCGTGTGTATACGAGAATAAGTGTCCACACGACCGGAATATCGGCGAGTGTGAAGCACACCCGACAGAGTATGCTCACAAGTGTCCGTCAGCACTGAGTCCACATCCTGTTCGTCGGGGGTCCATCACGCATCATCTCCAATCAGATACCCCTGAACGCATCGTGAGTGATCGGATGGACGTTGGGATGGACGTACTGGAGCGACATTACGATCAACGGTCCGCTCGAGAAAAACTCGAACAACGCCGACAGTACCTTCCAGATGGATAATACCTACAAGATGACGTAGTGTCTCGCAGATTGGAACAGTAACCGGTCGGTCGAGAAGGTACAGAACGAACTGAATAGTTCGAGGTGAGTAGTTGGTTAGTTGGCTGTGGGAAATGTTTCCTTCCCGATTTGTTACTCTTACAAGAGACCGCTATACAGTAGCCGTGTAGACGTTCTGTGGTCTCCCCAGATAGGATTGCAATCGTATGATCGTCTCAAGGTGGGAAGTGAGACTACCCATGGGAACTCTTATTTCCCACTCGATGGGGAAGAGGATGTCATCGAACTGGTTGATCCCTTCTCCACGAATACCCGACGAGCGGCAAGCAGTTACTGATGTGGCTATCGATCTATCCGAACTCTGCCAAAAGTCGCCTGCTAAATATAGAGGATGAGTTCAGCACCAACATTTCTGTGGTCTCACGGCAGAGTCAACGAACCAGTCATTCAGTGGATCAGTAGATTCATCCTGTCGGTATAACGTGCTTTTGCAGATTTCGAATAGAAAACAAGAAAGGCGTCTCGTGATAGCCGAAGAGGTTCCGGAACTTCGGATACCGTTTGACGAGGAGTTCGGCACCGACCTCGAATTTCTCGATGTGCGGTTGAGGCCAGTGATCCGGTCCATAGCGAACGCACCCGGTGCCAAGAAGACGACAGCATTGATCAGCGTGGAGTGAACAGTGCGAGCCACTGATCAAAAAGCCTTGACGGGATCATTTTCAATATTAGTTGAAATATCTCTTCCTTAGCTTCTTTTACTCCTGTATGTTTTCTTCGTGGTGGGAAATAACTATCTTTGTAAACCATGCCGAATCTCCTGCGACATTCGCCCTTGTACTGAAGTTCCACATCAAGCGAACCGTTATTCCGTACGAGACTGACTAGAGCGACGATCGATCTATCGTTAGATCATAATAAATCGCGTCTCTACCGGGAGGTGTTATCTTCGCAAAACTCCAACTGATGGCGACTCACGTCACTTGTCTACCGAGCGCACCCGGAAAGGGGCTGGAGATTCCGATTCAGTTTTGATTTGGATTTATAATGTCTTGGTACGAACAGGTGGTGAGAGATGGCATTCCTAGCTGAACGCGACGGGGAGCGAGTCATTCCAGAGCAAGTCTCTGATGGTGAGACGGTGACATGCCTGTCGTGTGGAAGCAAGATGTCACCTCGAGGGCCATCCGTCAACGGACGAGCTCGTCACTTCGTCCATTCACGTGATGCTGACTCATGTGATGGAAAGGGTGAATCGGATGAGCATCGGAAAATGAAATCGCTGGCAGTCTCAAAGCTTCGTCAAGAGTTCGACGGCGAGTTCGCCCGGTGTGCCCCGGAGGTCCACCTCGATGTATCACATACGGCCTCAGGTGCAGAGTTCCGTCGAGCAGACGCGTTCGTCGAGTTCAATCATGTACATCCTGTCTATGAGTCGGGTCTTATTGTCGAAGTCCAGTTTCGGAACAAGGGGAAAGACATCCCGATCGTGACACGTGACTACCTCGAGTGCGAGTACAGTGTCTACTGGGCACTCCCCCGTGATTTTGCGGAAACGGAGTTCAAATTCGATCGCCTCGAGACAGCGTTCAAATCAGATACGGCATTCGCTCACTCTGTCTCCCGTTTCAACAAAGGCGACCTCGAGGACGTCGCCGAGACCGATCTCCTCTGGCAGGATCCGATCCCCGATTGTGATCACGTCTGGAAGGAGTTCGACGAGCTCGAGTACTGCGCTCGCTGCCGGATAAACCGTACGTACAGTCACGAACGAACGCGATATCTATACGACAACATGGGCTTCTTGAGCCCTCTCGAGCGCCCGGACGTTCCGAAGGTGCCTGATCCCGATCCCCCTGAACATACGAACACGCAGTCGTCGACCACCGTGGAGACGACTGGAGCGCAACACGGCTACGGAGGGTGGGATCCTCACGGGATCCCTGACTGCGACTACGGGGAACATGATTGGGGAGAACACTGGGCAGATCAGCACGAAGCCAGTTGTCGGAAATGTGGTGTCTCGGTCGACATGGATAGACTCCCGGGATCGGTTACACAGAAACTCAACAACCAGAGCACTACCACGACCGCAGAGATCCCGCCGTGCGACTCAATCCTACACGATACCATCGAGCACAACTGGGTCAAATATAACGAGTACGGTACGGTTCAGTGCAACCGATGCTACACGACCGTCACAAGGGAGCGTCTTCCCGATTCAGCTGAGATCGAGGATAAAAGTTCGCAACGGAAGCAACAGGGGAATCAAACTCCAATTGACCCATGCGACGAAGGTGGTAATCACAGTTGGGCTGATACCGGCCGGACTAAGGACGTTGTTCAATGCATTAAATGCTACGAGACCGTCGATCAGGATCACCTCCCTGACTCAGTAGAGGTTGAAGAATCGTGGTGGTGGTGACCAGGTCGATGCGACTACCGGGCACATACGCCCGACCTCTGATACGAATATTGTTCGAAGCATGGCGAGATCAATCCCTGAGATGAACCGATACTACGTATTTCTCTTCGTCCTTTTCGCGTATCTGTTCGCCCTAATTGCCCGTCTCACGGTGAAATTAAGCGACTGGCTCACGCCACTCGAGTTGCTTCTTCCAATTACTTTGTGGGTTGTCGATCTACCGACGGTGGACGTGTTCGGTGCAGAGTTGGGACTTAACTTTGCGCTCTTTGTAATTCTTCTAGCGATCGTTATCAGTAGATTCGAACCAGAAGCGAACACATTGAATCAAGGCTATGCATTTTTCTTCGGTACCGTTGGACTTCTGTTATCTTTTGTCATTGGCCATCAAGTGGGATTCCTGTATTATCTTTCCTCACTTGTTGGCTTGACTGTCCTTTCGATTGTGATGCTCCTTCTGGTAGGCTTCACTCCGGAGCAAAGCCTTTCGATGAGCGTCCGATACGCTTGTTTGACGGCACTACTCGCCTTGACGGCAGGTTTACTACTCGAACTTGGATTGGTACTAGATGTCGTTTTAGCTGGAGTTGGTGCATATGCGCTTTACGCCAAGTTTTCAGGAAGAATTGAGCGCACCGAATTGCCACAAGGGCCCGACGAAATCCTTTTCCGTACCATTCTTCTCGCTGGGAAATATCCAGAAGGAATTGCAACGTCCGGACTGATTTATGCAGGACTATTCCTCAACCTCACAACTCTAACCGAACTCTTCCCATTTTTTATTTCCCTTGTTTTCACACAGGATGTGCTTGCCAGTCCATCGGGAGCCCTTCTCTACTTTACCGCACTCTTTCAGATGATTTTCTTTGGAGTGGTTATCATTCACTGGATGTCCTTCCTGACTCGGGTTCCCGACTCGGTCACCTACTGGCGAGGGGGTTCAAAATACGATTATGATCTTGAGAAACAGGCGGCGAACAGGCCGTTGGTCCGTAGCTTGATGCCGATATTGGTCGGTCTGATGCTCACAGAGGCAGTACAGGCCACCGCTCAAGCGAATCCGCTCGCTTTCGTAATGATGGGGTCGGAGTCCGTAGTGGTTTATCTCGTTATCGTCGGTGCAACCTTGGTTTACTCCATCGCAGCTGTTCCTGAGTTCGGATTGGTTCGCAAATGGATTCCGGGTAGCTGTTATTTAGTGAGCAACCGCCCACGGCTAGAAAGTGATTCATTGACGTACCTTGCCGCTGGAATATTTTTGACCGTGTTCTACTCTATCGTAAACAGCAACTTAGTAATTCTCGCGATGGCTGGCCTCCTCGTCTTCTATGCTACCGAGATATTCTTCACGAAGAATGTCAGGATCACGCTTCTGGTCGGTGCGGTCTTCATCATCTTGCTCCCGTTTTCGGGTTTCGTGTCCGAAACCGGGACCCACATTTGGCAGATTTTGGTTATATTCTGGTTTGCTTACCTTCTACTCGCTGTACATTCGACCCGAAAGGAAATCGTCGAAACCTTCCTTAGAATTGGTTTCTGGAAAGGGGATAGGTCATGAACTCTCATCAGATTCCCCTACAAACCGCTCTTTTTGTTCGACTGAGGTACTCATCTTCCGCTAGTACAACTTCCGTCGTCTGCTAGTAAAAAAGACAGTCGGATTAGCCGGTAACCCATCGGGGGATCATTTACAGACTGTAAGCGGCCCACTATTCTTTTTAAGTGACTGTCGTGGTAAGCTGAAAGCAAGATATGACCGACCTCAGAGACCATGTCGGCATCTATCTCAGACGCTCGACCGACGATCATAGCGAGGAGCACCAAGTCGAAGACATTCGCGAGTGGCTCGACCACCGCGACCTTTCCCTCGGAGACGTCGAGGTCTATCGCGATGGCCCCGCCTCGGGGGCGAGCGCCGACCGCGACACGTTCGACGACTCCTCGAGTACCACGAGAACGGCGATAGCTACCGATCGGTGGGGGCGACACACCGAATGTGACGAAGCAGACCCTCTCGACGATTCACCAATCAGACGAGCGTCGACGCTGGTACCTCGACCTCGAGACTGACGACGATCGCGTTGACGCCGCGCTCATTGACGTCCGACCGAGCGGCTGAACAGTTGACCATTTTGCGCGAGCGGTAGATAGAGGGAGTGATGGACCGGCCACTGCCGTTGTCGTTGAGGTCGATCAGCAGGTCTACTGACCATGTAATTCAGCGCAGTTCGATTGGAATGAATGAAGTTGGATTGACGCACCCATACTCTGGATGTTGTACGCTGTTTTTGCCAGTGGACCTATATATTCAACTTCGCGGATTGCATAGTATCCCTATACTGACCTATTTTGGACGCTGTATAGTGGTAATTCAGTCATCATTGCGTGTACGTACGTGAAACTGAGAGAAGGATTCACGGAGTTAGAACGTATCAAACGAGGAGACCACGTCACCTGTCGAGTACGTATCGACCAAATCCTGTTCAGTGAAGTCAGAATCGTCGCTCCAGATGGCCCCATCGCTGGCAATCGCACACGCGAGATACAGCACGTCGTCGGGGTCGGTGTCTCCGATTGCTTCGTCTGCCCTCTCGATAGCCGGATAGAAGTCGTCGGCAGGAATGACCTCAATGTACTGGAATAAGAGCTCAATGAATTGTGTCACTCGATCTGGTCCCATTCCCGACTTTTCCACGATCAGGTCTTCGTAGTTCTCGACTTCGTCGTGGACAAACGCAGGCGTCAAGAGATCTGGTTCGAGTGTCACGATGAGCTCCCGCGTCTTCGAATCAGCGATGAGTGCAGAGATGACGACGTTGGCGTCGATGACCAGCTTCATTCGTCGCGTTTACGCCGACTCTTCTTCGACGCGCTTGCGTCCACGTTCGTTGATTCTATCGGCGATCTCCTGAACGTCGCGCTCGGTGAGTTCGCTCTCACTGGTGAGTTCGTCCATCATTTCGAGCGCCTCGATCTTCTCCTGAATAGCCTGTCGCGTGACCTCGCTCCAGTTGATCTCTGGGTGCTTTTCCATTCGCTCTTTGAGGTGGTCATCCACGTTGACCGTGATACTGGGCATACAGGAGTCTATGTGTGCACAGAATACTGTGTCTTTCGGTGCATCCCATATTGAACGCATCGAGTTCACCGCGCTAGATAGGGAGAGAGTTCGAGTCGAGAGGGCTGCAAAGTGCCAAATTCCACTGACTCAGAACTCCGCAAATTTTGAATGATCTCCTCGGTCAGAAATGACCAAAATGCCAAATTTAGCTTCCTCAACGCCTCAGGGACAATTTTACGGGTGCCATGGGCCCTGACGGGGATTATCCAGAATCTTCGGGCCCTCAGCTAGCTGTTAGTACGTGGGAAAAGCGTCAAGAGTGGCGTTTAGAACTCGCTGTCTTCGGTCTTCAGTGAGAGAACCATGACAGACAACCTTGAACCACTCTCCCCAGCAGAGGCTATGCAGATGTATCTCGGTGAACGGAGTCACGAACTTGCGGGCGCGACAATCCAGTCTCACCGATATCGACTCAAGCAATTCGTGCAGTGGTGTGAACAGGACGGTATTGACAATCTCAACAAATTCAGCGGGCGAGACACCCATAGTTGTCCTCACGACCAAGATCTTGCGGAGTGTGATGCGTTGCCCACTGAGCGTTCGCACGCGTGTGCTTCGTCACTCAGCCCACACCCAGTGCATCAAGGAGCGATCACTCACTTTCTCCAATCAGATGTTCCTGAAAACGCAGTCAGCGATCGTATGGATGCTAATAGGGCAGTTCTTGACCGTCATTATGATCAACGGTCTGAGCGTGAGAAGTTGCGACAGCGACGACAATATCTTCCCAGCAATTCAGACCGATAAATAGGCCAGCAGCCGATCTACACGTCAACCGAATGTAACTCTTCTACGACTTCTTCCAGCGTGAAGAGGCGCAACATTTCATCCTCTGTTGCTGCTTCTTGCACAGACTGGTTGAACCCACTGCGACTGAACAATGCGTATTCGTACTGGGGGTCTCCGCCTGCTGGTGGCGTCCAGTCAATGTGCTGGGCTTCTGCCCGAAGGCGAGAGAGATCCGAATACCCGACCGGCTGGCTGGTGAACTTCACTTCACCCACGAGTAACGTTTCCTCAGCAGTGAGTCCAACGATGTCAATTTCGTGTTCCTGATGCCACCAGCGTCCGGGGAAATTAGTAAATCGAAGGTCGGGATACAGCGTTGGGACTGCCTGCAGACAGAGCTGTTCGAAAGTATCGCTCACGAAATCAGGGAGTTCGGGCTCAACGAGTTCGCTATACGCTGTGTCTCCGTACATCTCATATCGTCCCCCGCGACCGTGGACGAACCGGAACCAGAAACGAAAGAGATGATCACTAATCCGATATCGACGTTTCCGGCTGCGGGTTGGATCTGCTGTCACTGGGTAGTCTGGTTCGATCAACTCTAAATCCTCCAATCGGTCGAGATAGTAGCTCGAACTATTCGCGTCGATACCCGCATCGCCGGCGATTTCGTTCCGGGTCCGGTTTCCTTTCGCGATGGCCTGGAAAATGGCGAAGAACCGCTTTACTTCATTGACTTCCATTCGAAGTGTTAGCTCGGGCTCCTCGTGGAGACTACCCTGCTGGGCCAACAACGTACGCGTGATGTTCTCTTCAAGCGACTGTGTGTCATCAACTGTTTGAAAGTAGTGTGGAACGCCTCCGTAGACGCCATAGGCGAAGATCTGTTCTTCAGGATCGTATTCAGGGAAAAACTCCATAGCTGCCCCGAACGCGAGCTGGTCAATCGGAAATTTCCCGCTCGGATTTTGTGAGATACGCCCGTACATTGGTGCAGTCCCATTGAGAATGAGATCGTGCATCATCCCGATCGCTGAGCCAGTAAGAACGAGCGTTGTGCTCGAGTCTACGATGTCGTGATCCCACAGTCGTTGGATGAGTGATGGAAGTTGTTCATCAGCGTCGGCAAGATATGGGAACTCGTCAAGGACGATAATCGCATCTTGGTTGACGAGATACTCTAGTAGAATCTCCCAATCATGTTGGAGGCGCGTAATATCTGGGTACACTTCGCTCGCATCCGCCACAAATGCCTTGAGTTGGCATTTCGCGGTTGTCTCCGTCGCTTGGTGATATACGGCGTCATTGCGATCTCGAAGCGATTCGGAGACTAGCCGAGTCTTCCCGATCCGACGCCGACCCCAGACAACAGCGAGTTCCGCGCCGTCGCTCGCGTATAGTTCTCTCAGACGAGCGAGTTCTGCCGCTCGGTTGATGAACTTGGACATATTCTGGCATTTATCCCCGTGGCTATATAGCCATCATATAGTGTAGCCTCAACTATTGTGGCCCCAACTACTGTAGCTAAAGATAGTAACGACAAATATAATTGCATTGTTGATAACGTTTCTTAATGATACGTGCGACTTCACCTGGGGTGGTGAGCCCATATAGCCCAACTCTCCCGGTTCCTTGTTTTCGGTCTAATATCAGCTGAATTTCATGCATCGCAAAGAAGGTCCCATCCCTAATTGGTGAGAGAGGACTAATATTCTAACAATTGCGAAATATCCCTGTCGACTCTCCCCGAGTGAGGCAAAATGGCCCAACAGTAGCTTCATTACATATCGGCCTTATTGACAGTAATCAATGGGCTATTTCTCCGATCACGCTGATCAGATCGATTTTCAGCAGTTTGGCTCAGAAGGTATCAAGGGGGTTCGTTCCTGCCAAGCAGGCGGGTTCTGGGGTGTAAAGAGTCACTTCACTGCATACGAAGATGAGCCAGCGCTAGTGTCGATGCCAACGGGTTCTGGGAAGACAGCACTGATGATGTTGCTGGCGTTTGGACTGAGCGAGAAGCAAGTACTCATCGTGACCGCATCTGACGTGCTTCGTACCCAAACTGCAGCGAAATTCGAACAACTGGATGGACTGAGGCAAGCCAACGTTGTTGATGACAAACTGGAGGCCCCCTCTGTTACAACAGTTACCTCAAGGATCACCGACGAGGAGACGTGGAATGAGTTAGATGAGGATGTAGTAGTTACTCTCCCTCACAATATCAGCAAGGTCTATGACTCAGACCAGTATCCAAATTCTATCGTTAGCCCTCCCGAAGAGAAATTTGACCTCGTCTTTTTCGATGAGGCGCATCACATCCGTGCTCCCAGCTGGATGGAGCTACTTGAGAGCGTGAATAGTGCTAAGCGAGTGCTGTTGACCGCGACTCCATTTCGCCGTGACCGTCAGACGCTACCCGGTCGGATGGTGTATCACTATCCTCTGAGCAATGCGATGGAAGAACGGTTGTACCAGCCACTGTCTTTGACTGAAGTCTCAACGCATCGCGCTGACGATCCTGATAGCAAATTGGCAGCAGAGGCAGCTACCAAGTTGGCAGATATTAGAACGGACTATTCCAGCGCTAAGCTTCTAATACGGTGTGACCAGATCAATACTGCTCGGGATCTGGAAAAGGTCTATAGTAACCACGACTTGGAAGTTGAAGCGATTCACTCAGACCGCACCTCCAAGCAAAATGCGGAGACGATCAGCGCACTTCGAGAAGGGAATCTCGATGGAGTCATTGCTGTTGGCATGCTCGGAGAAGGAGTAGACATTACTGATCTGAAAGTTGCAGTACTTCATCAGCCCCCGAAATCGTTTGCTTTCACACTCCAGCTCATCGGTCGAGTCACTCGGCCTACGGAGAATTCAGATATCGCAGCAACAGTAATCGCCGATCCAGATAAATTGCGTGAGGTTGGAGTCGATGACGTTGTCAAGCGATTATACCATGAGGATGCAGGCTGGCGACAGCTCATTCCAGAACTCGTCGACAAATACATTGAGACAAACGTAGCAGCGACTACTGCCGGACAAGACATGCTCCGAGGGGTCAATGAGCAAGACCTCCAGCCATATCGCAGTACTAGACTCTACAAGAGCACAGAGTCTGATATCGACTTGGGTGCTGATGTTTCACTCGATAATGACACCATCGTCTACAAACTCCCCCGATCCGACGATGTATTTCTTGGGCTAATTACCGAGCAGGTCGATAAACCGACCTGGGGAACCAGGACTCCTCTTGTGTACCGGCAATATGACCTTCATCTATACTACTACCATGGCGAAACCAAAACCTTGTTTGAGGCATCTTCATCAGATACGCTTGCCAGCCATATTCGTAGCCAGATAGTATCTGATGAGATTGAACTCTATGGTGGTGAGTCCCTCGTCCGAATGCTGCAGGCAGAAGTTGATATCGAATACCAAGTCGCAGGACTAGCCAATGCACTGGGGCCATCTGGGAGTCTGCCGTCCTATAAAATGTATCTCGGTGACCGAGTAGAGGGAGCTGTACGACAAACAGATGCACAGGCCTTTGCTCAAGGCCATGCAGTTGCAGAGGTTGATGGAGAGATTATTGGTATCAGTAACGATCAGGGACGAGTGTGGTCCACTGGTAGAGAAGGAATTGGTGATTTCATTTCGTGGTGCCGGGGACTTGCTGGCAAACTTGAAAGATATGAATTTGAGTCTGCCGCACCAAAATTGGGGTTAGGCGAGATTAGCCGAATCGACGAGTTCCCCGCAAAGCCAGTATACGGAACTCACAATCCTGCGATTCAGCAACTCAACGTTGAGATTGATACAAGCGAAGTACATGAGGAGGGTGGGTGGCAACCTATGAAGAAGTCTGTTCTGGAAGACATCAACTACCGGGCCGATGAGCCCACTGCTGTCGAATTTTCCTATCTTCCTGAAGAAACAGCGCAATCGCTATCTGGCACATACAACATTAAGGATAATAAACTAATTGGACAACTCGCTAACTGTCAATTCAGGGTAGATGGTGGTGATAAGATAAGTGAGCTGACAGGAGATGTGTTTTTTAACCGTTATCCGTTGTACTTCTGTACAGGTGATGGGACCCTAGTCTATAACGGGCGTGGACACAAGGTCAAACAGGAACTCTCAGAGGTTCCGTCAACTTGCTTCGTTGATGAATCAAAGATAGATTGGTCAGAATGTGCTACGTGGAGAGAATACTCGATTGATGATGACTCAGATCCTGAAGAACTCATTCATGTTCACGCTTGGGTAGAGGACTTTATCGAAGCAAACGGCGAGAGTGAACAGGTCCTATTCCGTGATCATTCGAGCGGTGAGATCGCAGACTATGTCCAATTTGAGCCGTCACAAAAGCATATTAGCCTTTACCACTGTAAGGCGTGCAAAAAGGGCAACAAGAGTGGTGCTCGTCTCGAAGACGTTCGTGATGTCGTTGATCAGGTATTCCGGAGTATAGCGTGGATTAAGAACAGTGGGCTTCCAAAGCGGATTCGCTACCGTCAAGAGAATACCGGTGTCGAGGGTTTCAAACTAAACGAGGAGGGGTTTGATGAAATCGAGACACGGTTTCAGCCGAATGAGTGGAGTTTCAGAGTATACATCGTTCAACCTGGACTGGACCACGAGAAAGCTAGATTGCGGAATAACATCAATACGCTACTGCTGACTTGCAAGGAGTGGTTAGAGGCGGTTGATACAGAACTACGCATTATTGGCGATCCCAACGATCAGGTCGTGGAAGTGTCCTGAGGACACCAACCTTTCAGATTCGACATTGAAGTTCCACGGACTGTGTTCGTAGCATCTGCTGGTAGGACTAAGGTCCTCATTTGAACTGACTGTTACTCATCATTTATTCTATGGGTCGGCGCATGCGATACAGCCCATGAACATTTCGTGTCATTCACAACTCAACGTCATGGGTTCCTGAAGCGTAACGTAGCTCAATCACTAGATGACTATAAGAATATAATCCTCGCTCGAAGAGACTTGAGGAGAGTATCATCGAACTGATTGACACCAATAGCGAGATCGAAAACAGGAACGACGATGAAGACTCTGTGGACTACGGAGGAATATAAGTCAAATCATCCATGATCTCCAGTCAAGACTAACGGGCGAAAATCTCAATGACATCCGATGACAAGCAGTGACAAGAATGCCAGACCCCGTGGATGAACTCACGAACGACGAACCCTTCCCAGTCAAACCAGATACGAACGAATACGAAGCGCTTCGCTTCCTCGTCGCCAACCGGAAGTACGGATTCACTCCTCTCGAGGTTGCAGACCACACCAACATCAGCAAGTCAAGCGCGTCGAAAACGATGGCACGTCTTTTTGAAAAGGATCTCGTCAGACGATCGAACGGGGCATACTACGTCGAACCCGAGCGCTCAGAGGTATTGCGGCAGCGACTTGAATCGCTCGATGCAGCCGTTAGACTCTTCGATTCTACGCCGGACGACGACGCCTACGCCAAAGAAGGATGGGAAGAGGAACTATCGAGTATCAATCCAGACGACGAACCGGCTACTGCTGAAACCCGAGACTCGACAACCGTCGACGCAGAGGCCGAGCGCCTAATCATGGACCTTGAGGACAACCAGGGAAAAACGGGTGACGATCTGTAAGCACGAGCCTGTTGTTTCAGTCCCAGACCTCCACGAAACGCGGCTTTTACCCTGTTCGAATTGATCTCACTGGCGAGCCAATCAACGCACTCGAGCAGACGGATTCAATCTAGCGGAGTTACGTCAGTGATTCAATATAGTCCTCGAGTATTTCGTAGACAGAATCGAACTCGGGGAGATCGGCAACGAGATCAGGGAGCGTATTCTGCCAGCCATCACGAATCTCAGCACGCTTCTCGCTCGGAAGTCCGTCCTCGAGGTTGATTTCCAAGCCGTCGTGTTCACACTTCCTCGTGAAAGCTGGCACGATAACAGAATCATCAACGTCGGCTTCTGTAATCATCCGATAGAGGTCGTAGTAGTCACGCGCTTGTGACCGCTGGTAGAGCGCTCGCAGTTTCTCTGCAAAGATCTCCTCGAGGCTGTACGCAGTCAAAGTGAACTCAGGCGTGTCCTCATACTGGTGCGTGTGATCCACGGAATCGAACGCTACGTACTCGTCAATCATGACGTCCAAGCTCGTCGTATTCCTGTGACCAAGAACGGCGTTATACTGGATGTCGATGTCGACGTAATGAGTTGGATAGCCCTCATTCCGCAACTCGCGATGTTGGGTGACTTCGAAGTCGATCCCGGATCGCCTTGCTGCATCGTCCAATGCAATCGCCAGCTCCTCCTCACTACCCTGATAGTCCCCTTGGACACCGAGATCGAGGTCTTCTGAATATCGCCACGTCTCTGGGAAGTAGAGCTTGCTGAGAGCGGTGCCGCCCTTGAACAGCAAATTGTCGCCATACGAACTAGTATAGATCGCCCACAGGATCCACGAGTTGACGTAATTCTTCTCCGCGTAACCCAGGCGAACGTCTAGTTCTCTGGCTAACTGTCTTAGTCGTGTATCGGAAATCATGTAAGGCCGTCTGGAAGGAACGCTTCAGGTTCTACATTCAGCCGCAGCTGATACTTGCTGTCTCGGGTACCCGTCGCTTCTCGGGTTGGATCGAGAAGTGGATATCCGGTCGTGAAATTCTCGACGAGATCCCGGTACTCTGGGAGCTCGATATCGAGTTGGTCAGCGAGGTAGACGATGCGTTTCGTTGCAGCACCGTTCCCGACTCGGTGGAGATATTCGACGACAGTTTCCCATGAACAACGCTTCTCCGTCGCTCTTTCCATCGCTTTGACGAGTTCATCGATTCCACCGCAGAATTCGGGATGATCGGCGCAGTCGACGAGCGTCTTTTCGATACTGGCGATGTTTACCTGCGTCGATCCGACCGCTGACGGTTGATAGCCGAAGAATTTCTGCTCAGTGACCGACACCGGCCGATACTCAACACCATGGATCTCGCGTGGTTGCACTCTTTCTGTCGTCACAAGATACACTGTCCGCGACAGTTGCTCCGTTAAACCATGATGATTCATCGCGCTCCAGTAGCCAATGTACATCGGGTCCACGAGTGCTGAGGCAATGACGAACTCGTGTTCTGTATATACTGCATTCTCTCCAGCAGAGAGCGGCAGGATCATGTACTTCCCGTGGGCGAGACGCTCCAACCAACCTTTCTCTTTGAGAGAGTATGCCATGTCTTTCGCTGATTTTCGAGGAATGTCCAATGTATTCTCGATATCATCGATAGTGATGATTTGTCGTCCCTCGCTTGCAAGTCGCGAGAGAGCTTGGGATTCCCGCGTCGACAGACTCTTTCTTTGAGTCTCAGATTCGTTTGTTGGTCCCATAGCCGCTCAGTATACATAGAGTCTAAATCCGCTCAGAGATAAAGGTATTGTCGGTACTCATGATGATAAGATCGACTTCAGAGCCGCTACAAGTTCACAAACTCTAAAAGTAGTCAGAAATATTTTATCTATTATTGCTATCTGGCAGACCGTACCATAGAACCCGCCTCATACTCTGTGTATCTTTTAGCGACTAAAGTTCCAGAGAATATATCAAGTCAGAGCCTTTTATCGCTCCTGTTCGTAGGGGTAGTGCTTTACGTAATAACCGTAGCGGCAAGATTGTACCTACAGAACCAGCTCCCGAACCCCTTCGTAGCTGAGTCGGTCATAGTATTGCTGCCCATTTTCAGCTTAATCTGTATCCAGTAGCAGTTCAAGTTCAAAGGGCGGCAAATCCACACCATGATCAACGAGTTAGCAATCCAAGCACCAGAGGAATCCTGAACCGCTACAGAAACACATTGTGCGCAGGTTTATACCGGTAAGGAATAATCCCTGGATAAGAAGTTCGATGCCGGAGCGGAAGAACCAACACTACGTACCCCAATTCTATCTGGATGCCTGGGCTACCGACGAAATGGTAGACACCCTTGTTTTAGAATCGGGTGATGTGTTCAATCAGCATTTGACCGAGGTGTGCGCCCGGAACTACTTCTACGGCAACCCAGTCGTCGAAGGAGAACTTGCAAATCTGGAAGGGTACCATTCTTGGCCTATCAAGGAACTCCGAAAAACCAGTTCTCTCACCGATTTATCGGATACGTACCTCAAATTGTTGTACTCCTTCGTTACCACTCAGCGCCTCCGAACCAAGTCCGTGAAGTCTGATATCGAGGCCGGGGAGGAATTTCTCAAAGAAGGAGTGGAAGACGACCTGGAACACGGCAGGTACGAGGACAAGATCACGTGGACAGATAATCTAACTGACGAGGAGAAGAAAGAGCAACTGGTAGACGGTAATCTCCTAGGAATCCACCATCAGCACGTAGTTAGAGGGATTTTCGGTTTTATCGGCTTATCAGATCTTTCAGCTGTGATGCTTCGGAACACAACCAGCAAAGAATTCGTAGTATCTGACGCTCCCGTAATCCACGACAATCTCCGATTTAAACAGGTTCGGGGACCAGGAACGATAGGGTTAGCGAACCGTGGATTACAGATTTTCTGTCCTATCGGACCGCACCGTGTTCTATTGCTGTATGATCCGGCGGTCTATGGTTTTGACTGTAATTCGAAACAACAAGTCGTACTTGAGGAAACCAGGGTGGTGGATGAGGTAAATCTGTTACAGTTCCATAATGCTGACAGTATCATTATGTTCAACAGTTGCAGCGAAGAGTACGTCTCAGGTCTGTTGGATCGGATGGGAGAGGCTCGGCGGAGAGATAAGCGGACGGAAGAGTTGGAGACAGAGAAGGGACTTAGTTTTGAAACAGAGTACGCCCCGCACCAGCAAGCGCCCGGTATTTCACCCGACCTTCCAAACTGCACTGTGTACTCAGAAACCGGTTTTGAAACCCAGAGACGTTCTTGCCATGTCGAGGAGCATACCCGACTGGTGCACTCCATTTTTCAAGAAGCTGTTTTCTCCGATGTGTCCGTGATTTACGCAATCAGGTTTTTCTGCGACTTGCTGGATTTAGACGGGTGTGAGAGGGTTCTTCGGTCAGATCAGGACAGTTAGAACTCTCGCCTGATTCCAACGAAGTAGCTGATTATCGCTTGGATTCGAGTTAGTACTTCCCGTACCGTCACATACTCGGTCTGTCCCAGCCCCTACACACGCGTTTCACCGGTTCAGGTGTTGTTTTCGAGAAAAGATCGCGCATCGTCATCACCGTGTTTGGCGAACTGTTCCGCGATATCGAGCGCGTATCCGCGAACATCGGGTTCGTCGAGGGCTGGCTTGAGGACAGTTGCAGTCTCCTCACTGAAACGAACAGGATAGGGGCTGGCTTCCTGATCCATCAGCTCCCGATAAAGAGTGACAACGGTCTCCGGATGATCAGATGCCTGCGTCGCCAGATAGTTTTCGACCGTTTCCCACATGCGCCGCTGTTTCGCGATGAAAGGCAGTGAACGGCCGATCAACTTGGAGATGTCCTCAAATGCGACCTGCTCTTGGATGAGCGTCAACCATTCGACGAACCACTGTATCTCGCTGATGTGTGCCTCAACATCGTCGATCTGCTCGAGTCGCATCTTCCAGAGTGCTTCTACCCTGTGCCATTTCTGCCGGACCTCGTCGTTGTCTTTTCCTGACCGCCATACCCCCCACGCCATCTGCCTGGCAAAGTCAGGAGCATCCCGGTCATAAAGATAGGTGACGAGGCTGTTTGTGTCATCCAACTCTTCGTAGCCATGGATGTACGCCAAGAGGATGTTGTACGCAAGACCTTCGGGCGCTTGGTTGATGTCCGTGGTGGCGTCTTCGGCGACGAGATCAATACTGTGGAAATAGTACGGGCGCAGCACAGGATACAGGTTAACATGAAATGTGTTGAACGAAACATAGGCATCCCAGGCAGCGGAGAACCGGTTCCGGCTCTCGGTGTTCTGTTGCCGTGGGAACAGTGTTTCAAGATGTTCGTGGACGAAGTCATGGTCCAGCCACCAGATTTTCTGTAGCCTGTGGCCGTATACCGCCCTCACAGCCAATGACGTGTCGTCGAGCATCGATATCAACTGCTCCCGGACATCCTGATCGATCCCGGACACTCTCTCCTCCGCGTACCCGTCGAACTCCCGCTGGGTGGCGGTGCGAACGGCGTAAATGATCAGACCATCAAGTGCGAGCGACCGTACTGCATTGAGCGCGACCTGGAATGGGTTGTTGTGTCCAGCATGCCCCTCCGGTGGCCGATCTCGTTCCGGTGACGGGTCCGGATCATCGAGAAATGCGACGAGCAGCGCCTTCAGCTCCCCGTACTCCAGTAGATACCGGTAGGCATCCGTCGTCACCCCTGCTTTGAGCAGACGGGCTGCCGCGATCCGTGCCGAATCATCCCAGTCGCTTGGGTTCGCCGCGATCACATCGCAGAGCTCGAACACCGGTCCCCACGGGAAGCCGTCGCGCAACGACTCGGGATCGTCATCGAGGGTCTTGCGCACCTGGTTCAGCAGTTCGGTCGCGTAGATCGAATCAGCCTGTCGAAGCCTCGGGATCTGCCCCTCGTACCGGGACGGATCTTCAAGCATCACCTCCACAGCCGCCTCGGCCAGTCCCCGACGACTCACCTCCCGGAATCCGCCATCATCGGCTTCTTCCCAGCCCTGATTGGTATCAGGCTCCCACTCGATGCAGAACCGGAGTAACTCCCCGGGTGCCATCGTCCGCAGTTCGTCGGTCGGCCTCGGAGCCTCTTGCGAGATGGCCCCCATCCGCGCACGGCCCGAGGAGAGCAAATCACCGGGTTCATCGTCATACTTATCCAGAAGACGGGACAGGACCTGTTCACCCGCCTGCGGTAGATCCGACCGGATTAACCACAATCGTTCACGGAGCCAGTGATCCCGACGCTGTTCAAAGAGCTCCTCGGCGGTATAGTCCTCGTACTGTTCGCTTCGCTGCTCGGCAAGTTCTTCCAGATCGTCTTCAACAGGGACCGAACAGATAACCTGGACAACCTGTTCGTGGTCCGAGTCGGACAGATCAGCGAACTGGTCCCGAAGAAGCTTGAGAAAGTCCTGCTGGGTCAGGTGCTCCCGGTAGTTCTCCTGATCCTGTAACTCTCGGCGCACCAGATCCGGACAGCTATCCGCATACCGGTTCAGGAGATGGAACCCCAGCCGCCGGAAGAGAGCAATACCCGTGAGATATGCCTCGATCGTTTCACGGCGCATATCGGCCGATTCACCATCAAGCCAGATCTCTGACGCCTCCCGCAACGTCCCAGTTAACAACCCACGTAGATGATGGTGTCCCGGACGGTCGAAATCAGAGCTGGCGATCGGGGACTGAGAATATCCGACAACAGTATTCACCTCCCATTCCTTCAAGTCAGCTTCCATACGCACGGTATCACGCAGATTCGCCTCCAGCACATCGATACACCGAACGGGATGCTCGTCGATCAGCGTTTCCAGCGTATCCTCAAGTAAGTTACTCAGTGTATGAAGTTCGACCTTGGCAACGGGCTTCCTGCCATCGTCCGGTCGGTGCGGCTCGGTAACGACCGCGAGAAGATCCAGACCGGCATCCGGTCGCCCCTTCTTGATAAAATCTCCCAGCAACTGGACGGCCCTGAAACTGACCCTGTCGCGTTCCAGCTGCGACTCGGCAAACAGATCCACCACCAAATCTGTATGAGACGCTGCGTCGTCGACCGGAAGCTCGCGGATCACAGAGATGAGAAGTCCCTGTAACGCCAGATCCTGGGTTTCGACGGCAGCCACAAGCTCACTGACCGTTTCCGGATGTTCCGGGGCGATGTCACCAAGGAACCCTATCGCCACGGGACCCGGATCATCGAATGAGCCGCGTTCAAGCAGGGCATACGCCCACGACGGATCTGTATCAGGCCCGAAGAAATACCGGTAGAGTTCCTCGCGTCCCTCGAGCTTTGCGAGTACCGTGTCCGCGAGCTCCGGATTGGTCTCGGCATCCCAGGTCTTGATCTCGTCAAGGATTGCAGTCGTCGCATAATATCCCAGCCCATTATCTGCATCGAGCAGTTCTTCCAGGAACGACTGGGTTGCATCCCCGGTCATCGGCGTCTGACTCAGGTTCGGGAACTGATCCTCAAGTGCCGTATCACTCTGGATATACAGCAACAGCATCCACCGGAACACGTCCTTGCCCAGACGATCATCCAGTCGGTCAGTCACCGCCTTCAAGCCCTCCCCGTCCTGTACCGCGTCCCACGCGTACAGGTATGTCTGAAAATCAGGATGTCGGAACCGGTGCCGCCTGTTCCCGCGTTCCGTACTAGACGCGATGATCACACCACGATTCAAGAGCTGGTTGTCCGCCCAGTCCTGGTCGGGCGGCACCGAGAAGATATTCGAATCGTCCTCGGTCGCCTCCACGGCATAGTCAACGGCACGCTGGAGTACCCGACCACCACGCCGGTCATCATCGCCCGGCTGATATTCCTCTTCGAGGCTCTCCCGATACTTCTCCCAGACCGCGGCCTTCCCCGAAATGTTCGTCAGATCAACACCGTCGTCCGCCAACTCCGCAATCACATCGAGGTACTGGAGATTCCGTCCCACTTCAACCAAATCCTCCGACGGCTCTGTACCCGTCAACGACTCTATCTGTCGCTTTGCTGTCGCTGGGTTCAACCGCTGGACGGTGGAGCGGACCGTGAATTCCGATGGGTTACGCAGAGACGCGTACTCCGGATGGGTTTCCAAATCATGTTCTCGACAGGCAAAGATAACCGAAACCCCGTCTATCCCGATGGTGTCAAACACGAAGTTGGTGACGACCTGTACCTCCGTCCCACCAACATCGTCCAGTTGATCGATGAACACCACCAGTCCTGCATCGAGACCAACCTGCGTGATCGCATGGTCGATATTCCCGTTGACACCGATCTTCTCCGCCAGATCGGATTTGGTCTGGATCCCTGGATACCGGGTCAGATCCAAGAACAGGATCGGTTTCTCACAGTCGTCCGCGACCGTCTTGAGGATCCCGCTTTTTCCCACTCCGCCATCCCCGAGAAGCATCGCATGATCCGTCTGCCTGACCACCTCTCGGAGGCGGTTGGTTTCCGTCCGCTCAATATGACCCACCCCCGAGATCTCGTTCTCGATATGAGCTAGTGACTGCTCCGTTTCCTCCTTAAAGAGGTGTTTTACCTCCGTCATACCAAGATACTGTTGAGCGAGTCGTCGCCGGTTCTCGGCCGCTAACACGATCGACGACAGCGTCGCGATAACGGCCCCGAGCATGACGATATGTCCTTCAGCCAGTCCGTGCAGGACGGTGGGCCAGTCAAGCGACGTCAGAAGCGTCTGAGCGGTCACGAACTCCGCAATCCCAAAACTGACAACCACCGCGACCACACTGATCAGCAGATACAGCACGAGCGACAGTACTACGCCCCAGTAACTGTGGAACACCGCCTGATCCGTATACTTCCCGGCAGTCCCGATAAGATACGCCAGTATCACGATCCCCGCAGTGACACCGACTGTGGATATCCTCAGTATATTTGCCTCGTGGAACGCGATATCCGTCGGCAGAAACTGAATAATAGCAAGCACGACACCTGCAATGATCACACACGTCGGGATCAACACGCTGGAGAAAAAGTCCGTTTCCCCGCCAAACGTCGTGTAAAACCGCACACCACGAATCGGCGGAGAACTTCTCATTGACCAACAACTAACAACGTGAACTATAAAACGATACTGAAGCCAGGGAGCGGTACAAGCTCGATCACCGGTTCGAAGAGGGCGATACACCACTGAGCATCAAGCGCAACTACGGCTTCGGCGACCACTACAGCGGGAGTGGAACGCCCACACAATGCTCGTGGCGGTCGGAAAATGGGGTCGGGGGGATTAGTCCTTGTGAAAGATACACTTTCGTTGGAACAACCTCATTTATCAACTATTGTTGTCAATCTGGCCTTATGGGCCGTGGCATCAAGAAAAGACAAAAACTTGCCCTGAGTGTGGTCGAAGTGTGTTGAGACAGAAAGAAAAATGCAAGTGCAGATATAAGTTCTAATCATGTCTGATGATAGGATTCCTGAGGAAGCGCGTCAGTGGAAGTGTTCTGAGTGTGGATCAACAAATCTCACCCAATCTGGGGGGAAGAAACGGTGTAGTAATTGCGGTCACAAACCGTAGGGATGCTCTCCCAGCTTGGGGTTCTGTTTGTTCAGTGGTTCCTATTGATCCTCTTCGTGATCGAGATCAGCGGCAAGCTATATCTGAACTGGGACCACCAATTTGGGATCGTTGAAGATCACGATCTTTATGATGAGATCTCGCAGGATCAACGAGGGACTGCACTGGCAGTAGCCAGCCTGGTTTTCGCAGGGTTAGCAATTATTTTATCAGATAGTCCCGATCAGTACGTTCTGCAGATAGAGATATTCGTAGCTGCATTCGGGTTCCTATTGATCGCTGCATTTGCTCACGAGCTGACGTTGACGTATCGAATCGTCTTGACTCTTCAAGAGATGGCGTTAGAGTACGGACTGATGTTGATGGTCTGGGGAATTTTCTTGCTTATCTACGAGGTGACGCCGGAAACGGGACCAGTCTTAGCGATCGTCTCACTCGCTGTCTTCCTGTTCCGGTTCGCGAGCCTAAAGGGCGAACTCGAAGCTCATGCTAACGAGTAATCCGTCTTATCGATCGAAAAGGTTCGAAATCTGATCCTGGTTGGCAGCAGCCAGTAATCCGATTGCAGTGAGGAGGCCAAGAGCAAGTAGTGAACTCCCGATCCAGAGTCGGATATCTGTATATTGCAGAATCTGGGTTACACCGTAGACGAAGGCCGGGAACCCAGATAGAAGAAAGATCGCAAACGGAATGTACCGTTTCCCGATCCGCTCGAATATGACTCGCTTTGCTTGTGCGCTCTCTCGGTCTGTAGCTGCGCGTTCACGTTCTGCTACTGCTGACTCATACCGAGTTAGCGCCGTTGCCGCACGTTCGATCCGTTCGATCTCCTCGTTAGACAGATCAGCAAAGTCTTCACCTGTGATCTCAGGTTCGTCTATTTTGTCGAACTCGAGGAACTCATCATCCGACCTTTGCATAGCGAAACCGGTCCTTGATATGACGTGCGTGATACTTGCCGTGGGAGGCTGCGTTCATCAGCCCACGATAGACAGATTCCGGGACATCGTAGTACTGATAGACGCCTCCGCTGTTGAACGCGATCTCGAGTGTCTGGCTTTCCGGATCATACCCAACGCTCCTCAAGTTACTTGACGAGACAGGAGTTCGGTCCATTTATATCTACTATTGGTCACGTAACATATAAGCTTTCTCGGCTCTGTTGAAATTCTCTTCTTTAGAGAATTGTTCACGCGAATCTACTGAACACTACACGTGCATACTGAACAGGGTGTCCGAGTTGGATTGCGGTAATACGAAGAGCGCTGTTATCGTGGACACGTTCGAATTTTGAGACACAGGAGAACGATGTGCTGATGGAGCGTGTAGCGTTGCTTCGAGAACTTCGAGGAGTATCGAGACACAGCGTGTTTCGCTAACTAAAATGCTTCCTCGACAAACTGGAGCAACCGAGACTTTGGGAGGGTCTGCATCTACGCAAACTACCGACTGAAAATATAACTTACTAAGTATTTAAACAGGGCTGACCAATGTCAAATGTAGTGAGCAGTATTTCCACGAGAATCAAAATCAATAGTGCCATCCATTGTGCACCCGTACAATCGAATCCGTTCTGCGGATGCATAACATCAATTTCCTACCCCTTTATAGGTCCAGTATCCTCTGAGCGATACTCCAATGGGGACGGACAGTTCAACCCAACAGACTCCACAAGCGCTGTCATCAAGACAGCCCATCGTCAAATGATTACATCTCCAGAGGTTCATTTATCTGATTGGAATACATCCTAAAACATGAATTAATGCCCTACGATGAGATTGCTGATCCAACTGAGGACGAACGTGATGAGATTTTTATCCTCTTTAAGCGGTTGATCGAAATCTGCTATCCAAATTGCAGATACATTACCGATCCAGGAGAGGTCGAAGATCGAGTTATAGTAAAATTCTTCTCTGAGATAACTACCCAGACAGAAGACGGAGAGGAAGACAACAAAGACCGTGTTGCAGCAGTACATGGCGGATTGGACACGGATTACGATGAGTTGCATTTGCTAATCGATATTGGAAAGTGGCGAGCATCGACTTTTGAGAAGAATCTAGTTATTCTCGCACACGAAGTCTCGCACTTGGAAACGCCGGATCATGATTGGCGCTTTTGGCTTGATTTCGTACAAAATTTCGAGCTCTTTGAGGATGCTATAGAGGACATTTGTGAGGGCCATTATAGCCCAGATAGTGACGAACTTCGCAAAGAGGCAATCCACCATGTTAACAAGTACAATGTTGATCTTGAGGACGACTGGTGGATAGTACGTCGTGACGTAGCAGATCTCATTGGATATCCTATGGACCAGTATGAAACGTTCGAATTCTGGTCAGAACCAGTAGCGGATAGATCTCTATTAGACGAGTTCAGGCAGGAATCTGAGGACGAATTCCACGAAGAGGGTGAAGAGAGATACATCATGACCCAGCCAGTTCGAGAAGAGCAATTATCTAACATGGAGCTATCTCCGAAATATATACAGCCACCAGATATACCAGAGGAAGAGATCATTGGACGGTTAGCATTCTGGGTAGAAGATGGAATTCCACTGCTTCCACCGCCTGTTGTCGAGCCAGATCCAACAGGGCCATACCAGATCGTTGAAGGAGAACTAACAGTGGCAGTTGCTCAACGGATTGGTCTTACGAAGATAGACGTCATCAATCAAAACAGGAAACCAGTACTGATAGAGGATCTGAAAACCGAAATAGAAAACAAAAAAGTGTGAATTCGTGGACCGTCGTCCCCAGTTCCCGGCAATCTGTATCCAGCGATTGGATCTGTGAACTACCCCGCCTTACTCGCTTCCTTCGGTCGTTGAGAACGAATGGGCCTCAACAGAGCCATTTCAATCTAATAGTATCGTAGCTCAATTCCACGAACGCTTGACTGCTTCGCGTCGATCGTTGAGACGATCTTGTTCCGTGCGAGGGTCGTAGTGCTTCTTGATCACCTTCACAGAGACGTCAAATCGCTCACTTGCTCGCTCTCTCCGGAGGCCACCGCTGAGATGGCTGACAATCGATCCTCGACGGATCGCGTGTGGGTAATATGACTCCGGGCATACGTTCGAATCAGGATTACAGCTACCATCACACGAGCAATCATCCGCATCTTTTGGATTCCAGCGGCAGCTCGTAGCTTCGTACACCCATCGCCGAAGTGTCGACCGAGATGCCCGTCCGTATTCTGTCGCAAATAACGGCTCTCGGCCGTACTCGTCAGTAACGTCAGGCCGTTCTGTCTCGATATACAATTGAATTGCGCTTACGACCTCGTCTTTTATCACAATGTTTCGTTCACCATCACCAGCCGTGTTCGAGTTTTCGCTCCCGTTCTTTAGCCTCGTTCCTGTTTCCGGTCTGTGACGGAAGCGGAGTTCTTTCTTCTCGGGGTCAAAATCCGGGACATCAAGAGAGTGTACGCCACCAATACGTGGTCCACCATTCCAAAGAAGTTCTGTGAGAGCATGCATACCAGAACCTCGTCGACGTCGCCGGAGTCGATGAAGGAGACCTGTGGCTTCAGATTTCGGAATCGCCTCGTCACGAGCTCTTGGAGTCAAACCGAGTTCCTCCTTATCGAGGATCCTGTAAATTGATTCGTCGCATAGTTCCCGTTGGCTGAGCCACCGAAGCCATGTGCGTGCGTTCTTCGTATACGTAAGGATCGTTGAGTCAGAGTCATATTCCGACTGTAAGTAGTCGACGTACGCATCAACCAACGGTGAAGAGATCTCTACTGGGTACGTAATGTCGTTGTCTTCCGCGAATTCAACGAATCGAGGAATCGTTCGCTTGTATTGGGCCCGCGTTGACGGGCTTCGATTCTGCCTGCGCGAGAGAAATCGCTTGTAGAGATCAGAGAGGGTGGCTCGAGCAAAGCTATTTCGAGTAGAATTCTCTTGAGACGTATCGTCCACATCCATTTGCTTCAGCACTTTTTCGATGGTCTCAGGATCATCGATCTCCGACAGCAGACGGACAATATTCTCGTTCATTGTTCCTCCAGGAGCTGCAAAATCGAATACTGCCAGATTTCACTGGGGACGACGCAACTAGTTTGGTGTCGTGTGAGAGGTGACGTTACACCAGGATATTCTTCTGCACTTTCACTGGCTTGTTTCATTTCCCGCCGAAGCGTCGATTCACTCGCCCTCCCATGGGAGGTTGTCAATAATGGGCTATCAGAGGATTCTGTAGGCTCTTTCCGTTCATAGGCTATGAACTCTTCAAGAGCCTCCGAAGTTTCTGGTGAAATATTTGCAACTCTCTGTGTTACAAGACCAGCCCTGCTTACGAGATGCGTTTCTGGGATCGAGATTACGACTGTAACGTTATCCGAGTTGACGTCCTCAAGGTCGAGATATCGCACACACCCAGGTTGGCTACATGTATCAAGTATGAGTTCAACATATGCGTGAACTCGAGTACCGAACTGACGCTCACGGAGGTAGGTTACCAACGATGAAATCTGATCGGATAGATTCTGGCTGTCAGCACGTGTAGAGATGCCGAGAACGTGTTCATTGATCTCGCTGTACTCTATCACATCGGATGATTTCATCCTCGATAGCAATCTTGCTTTGAGGATGGTAGGATCTTCTTGGTGAACGTATGATCGGAAATTTATTAAGGAGTTTATGTATCCACAGATCGTAGTAATATCTTGAGTAGAGCTCTCTATCAAGTATTCAATGAATCGGCATAGATGATGGTCTTCTAACCAAACTTCAGAAAAATTGGATTCTGGGAACCACTCTCCGAGTTTAATGATTGCAGTTTGATGGGACCAAAACGTAGAGTCGGGAACACTGCTTGACAATTCACTCAGATATGATTCAGTTGCACTGTCAAGAGACTCAAAAGAGTCACTCGCTCCCTCAACCTGCTCAAAGCAGGTCATTGTATCACCTCCAGAATTGTTCGACTAAGATAGAGCCTTGAGCTGAAATTATGCCATTTCAGGGTGCTCTCTGATGAGTGGTCACTGAGTGACCACTCCGGTTCCAAGAATGCATGTTCGTAGAAGTGCAGTGGTCACTCAGTGGGTACTGTCTAAGTGTATCTTGGGAGGTGATCTCCAGATGGCGGTTAAGGTTCGTTATCTGACAGCGATCTCTATGAAAAGAGTATAGAAGCGAATGATAGGGTTAGTTGTCGTCGTTGTCCCGTTCCTTGTGCAGCAACTCTCTTATTAATTCTTTGTACTCCGTTGCATTGCTTGAATAATATTTTTCAGTGGTTTCTGTAGACTTATGGTTTAGAGCGTCACGTCGGGCTTCAGGCGAGAGCCCTGCTTCTTCCATTAGATGACCGAAGGTATGACGAAGTGCATGGACTGTCACTTTTTTCCATTCTCGAATATCTGCGTCAGTACCGAGTGCATCTTTTTGTCGCTCAGACATCCACGACTCTCCGAGACTTTCCTGTATTCCTGCATTCCGAGCAGCTTCTTTAACAATTGCCAATAGACGACTATCGGAGAGGTGTCCGCCTTGGTTGGAGGGGAACACGTAATCGTGATCCTCTGAAAACGGATACGTTGGTCGATACACAGTCAGCCAGTGTTTTAGTTCCACTGCTAGGGTATCACTGATTGGGAGAGAGTACCTATCACGTGCCTTTGAGTCTGATAGGCTGATTGTTCTGCCCTCAAAGTCAACGTCTCCAACTCTAATTTTTCGGAGGTCGATATTACGTGGACCCAGTTCTGCTCCAACTGTGACCATCAGCCGATCTCGAAAAGTATCCAGTTCATCATACAAAGCCTCTAACTCGTCTTTATTTAGGGGCTCTCGTTCGATCGTTGGAGGTGTGCGGAACCTCCCAATATCAATGTTCTCGAGAGAAAGATAATCAATTAGAGCCTCTTTTTCTGTTTCCAACCGAATCCATTTGTACAATCCCTTGATTACTGTTAAATCTAATCTAAGTGTGCCTTCTCGCCTACCGTGTCGAGCTCTCTTTTTCAAGTAAGACCGTACATTCTGAGATTTTGCTGAGAGAACTTCCACCGAAATCTCATCTAAATGCTCGATATACCCTCTCAAATACGACTGATAGGTTTTCGCAGTGTTTCTAGATATTGTTGCCCCGCACTCAGAATGCAGATATTCAGTTGCTAGTTTAGACCCCGTCTTTAGCTCTAGCCCATCTTTGATCTCGCTGTTTTTCTCACTCATTATTTGACACCCCAGATACATCAATTTCGTATTCCAAGCGCCCCGAGGAGCTAGTTTTATTGACTAAACCTCGATCACACAAGGTTTGTAGTGTACTCTCGAGCTCCACCAGAGGTGCATCAACATGCGATGCGATCTGATTGAGTGAGATTGATCCCTGACTGGAAATGAGTTCATAAATTTGATGTTGCCTCTCTGAATCCTTGTTCTGGTGCTGGGGAGTTTGCTTGAGGTCCTCACCAGTTGGCTTTTCCTCTAAATTCTCTTGCAATGATCTTTGAACATCACTTACTCTTTCCTCCAAATCTTGTACGGCCACTACTAGCTGTTCAACCTCAAATTCATTCTCTCCTTCAAGTGATCTTGCATGATCCTCTATGGCCGCTCGTAGACACGCACTTCGATTCCCAGCATATCTCTCGGTTGCCATTTGATCAAGCAATTGCATATGTCGTTCCAGAATCGTCACACTTGGTCGGACAACATCGGAGGAGGAATTCCCTGTCTGGTCCCCAGAAGAAACACCAACCGATGGTGAAAAATCCCGGGTCAACTCAAGTCACCCTTCTTTAGCGGTGCTTTATAGAGATATTTGGTGACTTTTTGTGTAGGAGTTTGGCGTTCTGAACAGCTATTTCTATACAGCCCGTAGGGCTTATTTCTGTACAACTGAATGTCCTTATCGGAGTTCTCGGTTGTCATGATCGTAGACTCCGCTTCCGGGGTGTTGTAGCACCCCGGTCTCTCCCAGCAAGTAGACCACACCCGTGGCTATTGGTAAGGGAGATGCGCGGTCGGAGCATGGCCACACAGAGTTTCCGCTATGCGACAGACAATTGTTCTCTGCCCAGGACCTTATTTTTGTTGGGTTTTGCGAATTAAAACTTCCAAAAGAAATCCTATAGGCAGAGCAATCCAATATATGGAGGGAATAAGTGGCCAAATAGAATTATTCAAAAATCTATTATAAATACCATTATCATAATAAGGGAAAGGTAGTCGATTGGGACACCCTTACTATGTTTCAGAGAACTTTAAAATCCAAACCTGAACCGGATAAATAGGTGTTCAGTATGACCTCTATAGGGTGCCCAGTCCTACCTTGGTGGCACGAATCTATCCCGGATCGTAGAAAAACGATCTTCAGTCAGATGGGTGTACTTGCGCGTCGTTTCTGCGCTCGCGTGATTAGCCACTAGTTGTCTATATGATACTTCCACGCCTGAATCCGCGAGAAGAGTGATAAACGAATGGCGGAGCGTATGGGGTGTCACTCGATGCCATTGTCGTGTATCCTTTTCCAGCATTGATCCGTCATTCCGCTGAATCTGTGATTCACCGACTACCTCTTGCAATCCAGCCTGCTCAGCTGCGTCACGAACTATCTGATTAAAACTACCGTTCGTTTCTAATTTCAAACCACACTGGCTTGGAAACACATATGGACTCTCATCTGACCTCGCATAGCCAGTTCGATGATGTCGAAGCCAGAACTCCAATTCGTACACCAACTCGTCGCTTATCGGGACATCGTAAGGTTTCGATCCCTTCGGATCAGATACGTGAATTCGTAAACAATCAAAATCTATATCTGTGATTTTGAGTTCTCGCAAATCTGAGTTTCGAAGGCCAGTCTCAACTGCAACCACTGCCATGAGCCGATTTCGATAGGAATCAAAGGCATCGAACAACCGGCGTAACTCTTCCCGAGAGAGCGCTTCTCGCTTGATCGGCTCTGGCGTCTGGTAGCGGCTTATATCGATATTTTCTACCCGTAAGGGTTCTAATTGTAGGTCATCACCTTCCTCCGTTCGGAGTCGAATGTACTTGTACAGCTCACTAATCGTCGTTACTTTTCCCTCAATTGTCGATCGACGATTCCCGAGCCGGACGCACTTCTCGACGAACTCTAGGACATCTGTGAACGTCGCCTCGAGGACAGAGGTATTATCGTCGTGAAGAAATGTAACGTATCCTCTGAGATGGGATTCGTACGTCTTTGTGGTACTGGACGCCAGCTTTAGACCCGCTGCGTGCTGCAGATACTCTTTCGCGTATTTGTCCGGTACTCGACGGCAGCTGATATCGATATCTTGTGTCACTGTAACCCTCCCCGATTCTTCGAGGCATTGATCTGGCCAGCACGTCCGTATCGTTGTTTTCCATCAGTTGTCTCGACCACGAATCCTAGGTCAACCAGCCGCCCTAGGTTTTTCTGAAGCTGCGGTGGATTCAGTTCGGTCTGCTCGAGGAGATCCTCTATCCGTAACGGTGACCCAGAACTGTTCAAAGCATCAATTATGGTCTGCATCCCCTCCGTCAACTCGACGCCCCATACAGCTGAACGTAGCTGTGTTTCCTTCTGAACTTCGTCCCTCTCCACGAGGGCATTATCGACATCAGCTTGGAGTTCCTGCATTGCCTGTTGGAGTGTATCTAACTGCCGCACGACTTGACGAACTGCAAATTGGCCATCTCCCTCGAGAGTTTCTCGATGACTTTCGATCGCTGCGCGCAGACACAGGCTCACATTCCCCTGATAGTGACGCGCAGCCATTTCCTGTAATGTTTGGTCAAGTCTCTCCGTGATTGTGAATTTCCGACGGACAAACGTCGGGTCTGCTTCGTTCATAGCAACTCACTGAGTATGATACTCAGGAAGACCGGAGTCGAGAGGATGTTAACTCTGATCATAGCGGTGTTCCCTCGAGTTCAGTGCTTGGAACTAACCGATATAGGCGCGTCCAGATCTCCCAGACACGTTCTGCTGTTCCGTTGCTCACGACCTGTTGTTTCGTGTCATCCGTTACACGCGGTCGACGTCGCTCTTCTTCAGTAAGTCCATAGTCAGCGAGTGACTGCCCAAACTGTGTCTGCAGTTGCGACTCGATATCAACGTGTGTGAATCCTCGAAGGGATGGCATCTCGATCTCTGATACTATGAGCTCCGCTCGAAGTTGCTGCATCATCTCTTGGTCCAGTGTGACGAGTAGCGTGTCTTGATAGCGATATGCTCTCAGTTCGTTATGGAGTTCGGTGAGAAGATTATCTTGGGAGTGGACGTGTTCGCCAGCCAAACTCGACGCCGCTGTTTCGACTAACTTCTCTGGGTTCCCAACGCCAATCTCCCAGTACTCAATCTCTCCAGCAGAATTCTGCGAACCTTCTGGCTGGCCTGATTGTTCAGTCCCGCCAGCGATGAGGAACAGCCAGCTCTCTCGAAGGTCATCGAGATGTAGCCAACTATTCCGCGACATGGTGACCTTCTTCTATTTTCTGAGTGTCGATGGAGTCTCCTCTTAACGTAGCTGGTACACCATCGTCGCAGCAAGACGGGCAGAGAGGCGGTTCCGAAACGTTCCCAGTCCAGTCAGGTGAATCGTGTGGATAGGTTCCATCGCAACGCTCACATCGCCAATCGTGTACCCCAAATTTGTCCGCTAATTCTGGATACCGTTCTGAAAGGGTTGGTGTGAGCTTTACATCCTTATGACCCTCTAAATACCTTCTAACCACCCTCTCCGGGTACTCATGGAGAGGGAGCAATCCAGTAGCGTCTACGTCCTCGTAACTTGCACTACCTCGTCCGCATCGCTCTCTATAAGAGCAAGAGCTACATTCCCAACTGTACTCCGGGGCTGCTGGTGGCAGGTCTTCGTTGAGACGGTACGTCGTGTGTGTCTCCACCCAATTTAGAACCGTGTTGCGCCAAAACCATGGGTCGAATTCGATATGGAACGCTTTGGCGTTGAACGTTTTTCGGCTTCCGTACAGGATGACGGCCTCCGACACTGTCCGATCGTATTTCTCGGACAATCCTTTCATGTACGCATGCGCTTGAGCTCGATGGTGCTTGTTGGGCGACCGGACGTTTTCTACCGATTGCTTGGTCTTGATTTCCGTGAGAAGCAACGGTTCTCCATCTGTATCCACGATTACTGGATCCGTTTCTCCTTTGATCTGAATGTCGCCGATATCCGTCTGGGCAGTAAAATCAACCCACAGCGAGTTCGTGACATATTCCTGGTCGTTAACAACAGTCTCTTTGAGAAATTTCACCACGAGATCTTCCTCGAACCGTGACCCAAACCAAAAGATCCCTGTTGGATTTGGTTTTTCTGCCGGCGCATTGTGTTGACGGTATGCGATTTTTCGGTGGCACTGCAGTATCTGGCTTGGACTATGTTTTCGGGGTGACGGAACCGACGGTGGCCTGTTGAAATACGGCTTTCCGTTTTCGATGTTTTTCCGGAATTTCCGCTCCTGATACCAGTCTCGAAACTGCTTCCCAGAGATTCCGTCGACCAGATTGATCTCAGACGTCCCGGTTCTAGTCGTCTCCCTATCTACTTCTCCCATGTTGACCCTCTCGGCTGCTGATTTGGTTACGAATCATACAGGTGAGTGCCAACGAGAAGCCACTTGATCAATCGCCAGTTGTGGTTACGGAGCGGCAGTAATGTCGATAATTTAGATAGCTGAAAGGGACTTACTTACGCAAAGGTGTTCAAATCAATTCTGTCGATTCAATCGATAGAAAACGTACTAAAGCGGTGTTGTCGATACTCTTTCTCTCCCGACTTTGTTGAAATCCTCGATGGCTGATAGAATCCGGGTGCTGAATGCAGAGGTACATTCAGCGGCGTAGTTGGCATTTTATTCCGCTAGCCCTGCTATCTAACCCTAAGAACGATTCAATCCCGCTCTCTATCCGACGCAATCATACAACTAAGCAGTTGGACACAGTCGAAGAAATCGGCGTCTTGCGCCAAACAGTAAGCCACTACGAAGATGCATTGGAAGAAATGACCGCCAGCGAACAAATACACCTCATAGCAACCCCAAGAGAAACTATTCGAACAAGAAGGATAAATACCTGCATGCACAGGGCTCCGCAGATTCGATCAAGAGCAACCGGACGACCTAATGTTAATGTGATTTGGATGTTATAACCCCTGTAAGGATGTCCAGTCGTCACTCTCCTAACCTGGATCTGTATTTGCTTTCTCAAGAGGTAGAGGACTCTCCCGCGGTTAATGCTGCGGAGATGCGCGGTGGCGGATTAGTCGTCGATACAGCGAACCAGGCTTTCTACATCTTTGAGTCTGGCGGGCCTCATAAACAGATAACGGAGATACCGGAGTCTGCGGACCGAGTACTGATAACTGTTCAAAATGGCTTTCTTGAGTTCCGGGACGAAGATATCCTGCTCTATGAATTGGGAGATGTCCACGAATACGGAGAACTTCTCAGACGGGTATTGATTGGTGAGACAGTGTACAGGGAATTAAAGATCGAAGAGACCTCAAGAATCCTATCCGAAGCTGGTTATGTACACGGCTATACGCCGGAGTCTATTGCTGAACTTCTCACGGGCTGGGCAATATCATCAGAGAACGACTCTGTTCTCGATATCGCTACAGGATCAGGTAGTCTTCTCAAACAAGCTGTGACCAGACTCGATACCGAAAAAGGTTCAAACCGCTTGACTGGAGTCGAAATATACCCGTTCATCGCTAAACTAGCAAAAATCAGAGTCAGGGACATAGACAACGCGGAGATCATTAATAAGGACTTCTTCGACTGGAGAACCCCTGAACAATCAGAATTGGTCAAGGAACGCCCGGATGAACATTCCCGGAGGAAATACGATGTAGTCGTTGGAAACCCACCGATAGCAAGCTTCTTGCCACCAAAACAGCGACAAACAATCAGTAAATGGGTCCAAGGAACAAGGCCCTCACTTGCTGCCGCTTTTGTCGCTAAAGCAGTATCCCATCTCAAAGACGGTGGGCGCGGAGCATTCGTACTCCCGAAGATGGCCCTGAAAGACGGCCTCCTCAACCAACTTACTGAATCATGCAGTATCCATAGAATAGTTGAACTGCCGTTGGGACTCTTCGCAGATTCCCACTCAGTCGAGTTAGTCATCCTAACCTTGGTCAAGGAGGAGCGTGATCCTCAGGCCAAGAAGACCGGAATCGCACGATTCAACCAGATGGAACTGCCCGACAACGCACGAGGCCTTTTCCAACAACCGTTAGACGCCATACTCGAAAACAGGTATAATCACTATGACGCGGAATTGGTGAAGACCTCTCACGCGGACTTGGAAGGAAGAAATATCTTGAGAATGCTTTCTAACCCGTCAATCTACGACATCCTCACATCTGAAGGTTTCACCAAGCTTGGTGAGCTTTCCGGCGTCGAGATTGGGAGCGGCGTGTCTACAGGCAATAACGATATCTTCTACTTTGATTCGAGTGAGAAGGAGGAGTCAGGTATCGATGAACGTTTCTTCCGTCCCGTCATCAAGAATCCTCCTGACGATATACGTTCTATTTCTGAGGATGTTATCAATCTCTATCTGCTGGATCTCACTCGATACATAGAAACTCTGGAGGCAAAAGGAATGGATTTGACGGAGCAAAGGGTGCTTGAAGAGTTGGAGAATGACGGCTACACAGAACTGGTAGAGTATGTAGAGAGTAGTCCGCTTCACCACCAAGGAAATGGGTTTTCGTTCATACCAAACTATCTTGGTAAGTTCCAGAATCCGAATTTGATAATCCCTAAATTTTTCGACGAGCCGGTCTGCTATACTGTTGAGGTTGATGATGCAGTGTTTGATTCGACGGTAATCGGTGTCCAAGTTGATGGGGAACAACGCAGGGATGCTTTAGCCCGGCTGTTGAACACCCCTCTATACAGAGAGTTTTTCCAAACGTACGCGAAGTCAATGGATCTGAACTGGTACCGTATCCACATCACCCAGCTAAGGGAAATCCCGATCATTGAGCAGGCGTTGAATGAGGACACCTTCGACAGACTGGAGCCTTTCTTCCCGCCGGAAGATGATAACGACCTCGTCAAGTTGAACCACATTCTGATTGAAAGTTATGAGACAGAGAGGGAGAAGCAGGCCTTACGGCGGTATTTAGCTTCCAGAGACAACTTTGCCTGGTCTTGGTTCTTGACCCTGCCCGAGTTCGATGAGTTCCAGGAACTGCTTGAATCTGATCGTAAACAGGCTCAAGAGTTCGTCATTGACCGGTTTGATCAGGAACTCCTGGACCAGGCACGTCAGACCTTCCGGAACGTAGAGTTCTTCGAGGAAAGACGAGAGCTTCTGGATGATCTGCTTATGGAGTTCGAAGAGGGTCACTACAGAGGTTTCCTCGCTGGAATCGTACTACAGTTCGAAGGAGTCCTTGCTGACCTAGTAGAGGAGGCAGGGGGCGACATCGTCGAAGAGGACGGTAAGACTGAGTTCAAGATGCCAGGGAAACATCGCTCGCAGAAGCGAAAGAACCTGGATAACCTGATCTCCCAGTTCTTCGACGGCGTATTCAGCGAATATCTCCACGAGACAGTTAGACAACGTCGAAACAGGATAGCACACGGAGATGTGATCGAAGATAGCCGAACACTGTCAATCCACTTTTTCGTCTCCTTCTACGCTCTCTGCAACGCCTGTCTGAATGAATACGTACGAATAGCACAACAGCAGGATTCAGGAGCAGCAGCGACCTAGCTCTGATTCACCAGTTGCTTAGGACATCATCAAGGCCATTTTCCTGATCACCCGACTCTACGCCAGAATGTTGAAAAAGACTATTAAAGCAAAGTTAGTCTGGTAGACTAAATGGAACTCTCAAATCTCAACGAAGTCAATAAGGAACAGATCAATCACGCTGGCGCTCGATATACTCCTCAAATTGATCCTGAAGCTCCGAACATACAGGTCTCAGAAGTTCTACAGCCATTTGATGCGTTAGCTTATTCTAAGAGACTGGAAGAGCGGCTAGCCAATTTAGCTGATGAATTGGGGGAGGAATGGAATAGAGCACCGGTGGAAGCAAAAGAAGCGTTCAAGCGTCGAAAACAGTCTCCGGAGCGGGTGGTCGAACTTCTGAGGTCAATATCAAACAGATCACCTAATGATGACAAGACGGAACTCCGCCAACTTACACGTGCAACAAGGTTTGCTAAGGGCAAAACCAGTGAAGTCAGCCAGAAACTGCGATCTCAGCATCGTGAGGCAGATGAGGAGAAACAGCGAGACATAAACAACAAAATTTCGCTTAATCAAAATTTGTCCCAATCTTTGGAAAGAGTTTCTACCGTTGTTGAGGGGCCGGAACTCCCTCTTTTACGGGACAAGACCCTGTTCCTCAAGGGAGAATGGGGAACTGGTAAAACACACTTTTTGTGTGACCTTGCTGAAATAAGGATGGATTTGGAGCTTCCAACGCTTCTTGTTTTAGCAGAAACTCTCCCAGATGATGTTCCTCCCCTTGAAGGAATCTGCCAGTTAATTGATTCAGTGTCGAGTCCAGAGCAACTACTTACCGAACTACAATCATTTGGCGAAGAGGTTGGGAAAAGATCTCTTTTGCTAATTGATGGAATAAACGAAGCTGATCGGGAACTGTGGAGAGATGAGTTAGCCTCCGTTGCTGAGCAGGTTGAGGATTATTCTCATGTTGGTCTGACACTCAGTTGTCGCACTCCGTTCGATGAACAGATTTTAACGAGCGAGGCCGAAAACCATCTTGTTCAGGTTGAACACCGTGGGTTCGAGGAGAACGAGTTTGATGCACAGATTGAGTTCTTTGATTACTACAATGTTCCGGCACCCCACGTACCCCTACTGACACCGGAATTCTCGCGTCCACTCTTTCTAAAAATACTTTGTGAGGCGATAACTCGAAGAGATCAATCTGATCAGCAGGGTTACCTGAGGAGTGTTGCCTCCGGCCAGCGAAGTATGACCGATATTTTGGAACACTTTGCTCGGGAAATAGGTGAAGATATCGAGGCTGACTTCGGCCTTATACGAAAGGCCTGTTGGAGAATAATGAAGGGGACATCTACAGGTCCTACCCACAGGTCAGGGATTGCTGGTATCATGGCTGATGAGATGCAGGAGTTCGTTACGAAGGAAGATGCTATCGATGCAATCAAAGACGAAACTTCTCTCTCAGATCCAGAAGCTTGGGACTTACTCGATCGTATGATCTCCGATGGTTTACTGGCTGAAACACTCCACCGCAACCAGGGGACAACGGAGGTTGTTCGTTTTCCGTATCAGCGATTTGGAGATCACATCATTGCACGCCACCTCTTGGCAGAGTATCTGAAGACTGACTCGGAAACAGCTGTGCGGCGAAGCTTCTACGTGAACAGGCCATTAGGACAAATATTCGAGTTAGTGGGTAATAATCTGCGATTTGCCGAACCGGGTCTAGCGGAGGCGATCATGGTTGAGTTCCCTCGACGGGTAAAGCGAGTTCTCCCAAAGGAGGAAAGGGAACTCGCTTTCTACATTCCAAAGAAACGCCAATATGGAGAACCAATTAAAGATATATTCCTAGATGGTCTGTATTGGCGGAGTGCGGATTCTTTCACCGACCAGACTGACGATCTGGTTGGTTTCTACTTGGAAGAGTTAGACGAAAGGGTTCAGAGAGAAACGTTTGATGTTCTGGTTGGTCTTGCGTCTCGTCCCGGTCATCCATATGATGCGGATCGGCTGTATGGATATTTGGATGATATGGAGATGGCTGAACGCGATGAGCATTGGTCTGAATATCTGCGGCGAACAACTGATTACTCAACTATTCATAGGATTATAAAATGGGTAGAAACAGCTCCGGTTGACGAGTTTTCCGAGAACACAGCACGGAATGCGATTACTCTACTGTCTACATTCCTCACAACTACGGACAGACATCTACGGGACCGGGTTACGCATAAACTGTACTTAGTGGGACTGGCCCATCCTGGACTCCTCTTTGAAGAAACTCTTCGAGCACTCTCTTTCAATGACCCTTATGTCCGAGAACGGATGCTAGCGAGTTGCTATGGAGTTGCAATGTCGATGTGGGCAGACCCGGACGGAGACACTCTAAGGAGTGAAATTCCAGAGTTTGCAGGAGAACTGGTTAAGAAAATGTTCCAGGAGGACTCGGATTACGGCACCAAACATGTCTTGTCACGGCAATATGCGGGAGGTGTTATTGAGCTTGCTAGGAGAATCGGCGGTGACTGCATCTCACAGGGTGAGATTGATCTGACCGATCCTCCATTAAATCAAATTGACTCTCCGTTCCGAGACTCTGATTCGATTGATGAGGATGCGCTCGAAGATGTTGAGTCAGCTTTTCATATGGACTTCAGTAACTATACCGTCGGCGGATTAGTTCCAGATAGAGGAAACTATGTCGACGATCATCCCGAGTACCAAGCTGTTCTAAAACAGATTAAAAACCGGGTCCAAGATCTCGGATATACGTATGAGGACTTCGAGTCAATTGATAATGAAATTGATCGGCGAAATACACGAGGAAGAGATAAGACGAAGGTAGATCGGTACGGGAAAAAGTACTCTTGGATTGCCTATTTTGAGATGTATGGAAAACGTGTTGATGAAGGCGTTTTACCAACTTATGAAAACGAAGTGCGCCCGCCGGACTGTGACATCGATCCGAGCTTCCCAACTGAAATTAAAGAGTGGAAGCCCAAGTTACCCGAGCTATTTGAAACAGAATATTCGGAGTATTGTGATTGGATTTCAGGCGGCCCAAACCCAAGTTATGAAGACCTGTTTGTGAAAGATACGGTTGATGGTGTGGATGGGCCCTGGGTATTGCTTGATGGGAAGATTGAGCAAGCTTCCCTGGATGCACTCAGGATATTTACCTTCTTGAGAGGAGTTCTAGTAGCGGAAGAGGATGTTTCTGTGTTGAAACAGGAGCTGCGAGAAACGGAATATCCAGGGAATAGGAACATCCCGGATCCACTGGAGGATTACTACACATACGCCGGCGAAATCCCGTGGTCTGATCGGTACGGGTCTTATTTGCGTGAAGACAATGGTTCAGCAAAGAAGAACGTGGAAAAAGCATTTGGCTCTCACAGAGGTAGTAGCAACGGCGTGGAGGTAGAAATCCCAGTACATGTCTTTGCCTGGGAGTCACATCACAGCCAACTGAATCAAGTAAGTGGAATGAGGTTCCCCGCCCCTGCGCTGAGTGAACATATAGATCTGATTAATCACAATGAGACATTCGATCTATTTGACTCAAATGGAAACAGGGCTACGATCTATAGGGAATTCCAATGCGATAACGCACGGTACGATTCTTGGCTATTGTATATTCGGAAGGACTTGCTAGAAAAGTATCTTGAGGAGACCGAGCAGACGATTGCTTGGCTTCCTTGGGGTGAACGTACCTTAGATCATCAAGAGCTTCAGGCAAAGTCTGATGAATTATCTGAGCTACATAACAATTATGAGCACATCAATAAGGGAATCATCGCATATCAAGAAGATATCTGTGATTAGTAAGCGGTGTAGGTAGAACCCTCGGCTGGCTATCTACTGACTATGCGCTATGTATTCAGCACGACTCCTAAAACCTATCACCGGCTAAGGGTTTCAACAGACCCCTCAACGGGTGTTTCCGCAACCAAATATCGGAAGTGCTGGGCATCAGCAGACGCGCGACGGCGCATTCGTTGGCGACGCCAAAGAGGGATTTCAACAGAGTCCCTCTCTCTCTTCTTATTGTTGCTCCCACAGTACTTCGATTCGCTCCTCGATGCGGTCGAGGACGAGACGGCTCACGTCGCGATGGTCAGCTGGCCACTGCTCGTTTTGTGCGTCACTGCGACTCGCAGCCGGCGGCGGATGGAAGTGATCTCTCGAGTTGTGCGCGTTTGGATGCCGATCCCATCGGCACTTCCACGCACTAACTTGGCGTTCCTCCTGATAGTGGAAATTAAAATCGTCGTTTCGGTACCAGCGGATCTCGAGGCGAGCGGACACTTCGTTCGGGTAGTACTCGTCGGACAGATCGACACGAAGGTGTAGCTTTCCAGCTGTAACGATTTCTGCCGATTGAAACATACGGCTGCCGAGAAATTGGGATCGAAGTCGCTCTAACACCGATCGGTCGATTGGCGCAGGGCTCCGACCGTCATTCACTGGTACCATGTCAGCTGTGGGACGGAGTCGTTGAACTGGCGGCCTTTCTCCGGGCACGTTCGTGATGACGGCGCTCCTCAATAGCGGTGGCCCAATCACCGAGTTCGACATACACATCGTCGATCCGCGCCGCGTCGAACTCGAGGACGTCGACCTCGGCGGGTGAATCGACGTCGTATTCGTCGCGATACTCCTCAATTCGATCGGTCAGCGCTGAGACACGGGCCTGCAACTCGTCGACGGTATTCTCCCGCGCTAACTCGTTCACTCGACGCCACTCGAAGTAGTCATCGTTGCGCTCGTACCTGACTGGTCGCCCTTCATGCCGAATAACGATACCGAGGTCAGCGTAGAACGACAAATGGGTCCGTGCCGACTCCGCCGAACAGTCTGCTTGCTCGGCAATCTCAGCGGCCGTCATCGGCTCTCGAGCGTGCAACACCGTCCCGTATACGCGCTGCTTCGTGTCCTCATCTTCGAACGGTCTGTCGAATGGGGGCGGCCCTTCGCGGCGTGTGTTGTCTGTCATACTTTGATCAACGAGACTAGCCCATATATTTCTTCACCTACCCAAAATATATCCTCTAATTCCATGCTTATTACGCAAATCTGTGTCTGCCGTTCCAAGGAACTCATAGACCAGGAGAGGATTTTACGAAGCCACTTTAGATTGGTCACCTCACTCCTCGAGATTCCGAAGCGTCTGAAACGCAGCCTGATTAAGATTGCTTAGAAGGAGAGCTATTGTGAGATCTGGGCCTGGAGCAACGGTCTGGCGCTCGGGGTCATAGATGATAACATCGGCGTCCGAAAGCGTCGATAGATGCGTTTGGGAGAGCGCGTTGTACACGTTGCGGTACGGTTCACCGGTTGCACAGTCCATTGGGACATCTTGTTCTCGAGCAGCGATTTCTCGAGCGAGCGTGCGAACCGAGAGGTCGTTATCGCTCTCTGCAACCAACTCAATCACATAACGGCGTCGTGGCGCTCTGAGGGAGTGATACACCCTCGAGAGATAGTCGTCACCGCAGTTGTTACGTCCCATAGTGAATTCGTTGATTGGACTTGGGAGAGCGGGTCGGCTGTGCTCCGAAGGGGATTTTCAAAGTGGTCTCTTGCATGGACGTTTGCAAACCCATTCACCAAATTAGTTCTTTTGAAAGAACTAATGATAGTTAGTTCTCTCAAGAGAATAAATGGCTAACTACGATCTAACCAGGGATTTTCATAATGAGCGATGGCCCTGGTCGGAAACCTACAGTCACTGATGACGATATCCTCGATGTCTTTCGTTCGAGTTCTGATCCCGTTCTGACTACGTCAGAAGTGGCTTCGAATTTTGATATCACGCATCGCGGTGTTCGAGATCGATTGGAGAAACTTGAGCGAGAAGGAGTACTTGATAGCAAGAAAGTTGGTGCTCGAGGAATGGTGTGGTGGTCCCCAAAATTCACATCCACATCCGAACCGCAGTAAGGTCTGGAGCGCCCGTAATCAGCGACTGTGTACAATCAGTGTTTTAACATTGGCTGGCAGAAATGTATACTAATGATATATTTCACCCCACAGTCAAAATCTGTAGCTGACCTTGTTGAACGCCTTGCCGCCGATGAGAACGACTCCACCAAGACCGAACTAGACAATCCGATATACATTCCGTCGCTCCAGCGTGAGTTCTGTTGGAGTCATACTCAAATTGAAAAACTGTTCGATTCCCTCCTTCGCGGCCTTCCTCTTGGTTCGCTTCTCCTTTGGAAAGTAAGTGGAAGCACTGCCGCAGATGAAGCCTCCTATAAGTTCATTAAACATTACGCTGAAGAATCCGCCTATCCAACCCAGAAAAAGTACGAGAAGGACGACCGATACGTCCGGAATAAGAGCAAACAGCTCACTAATAGTGACAAGATCCCTGATCAGTACACATTTGCGCTGGATGGCCAGCAACGATTGACCTCTTTCCTTATTGGTCTCCGAGGTACCCATTATCGATACAAAGGCCAGAAATACAGAACGAAACTACACTCCTACACTGAGCGTAAACTGTATCTCAACCTCCTCTCATATCCTTCAGAGTACGACACAACCGAATCCGACCTGCGATACGAGTTCAAATTCAGAACCTCAGGCGGCCAAAGAACCAGTGCCGGCAACTTCTGGTGGCCAGTAACCAAGCTCTGGGAACTCGACAATATCAACACTGAGATCAATAATCTTCAAGCGGAGGTTGCTGAGTCCCCTCAAGAAGAGCATGCAATTGAGTCAAACCTTTCTCGACTCTACGAAGCGATATATGAAGACGACCATCTCGTAATTGAGCATGTTACAGAGATGGAGAGTGAAATCGCATTGCATCTTTTTGTACGGCGGAATGATGGCGGTGAGTCACTCAGTAACTCGGACATCGCCTTCTCTCAGATGAGCGTTTATTGGACGCTTGAAGACGATGATCCAAAGGAAGCCATCGAATCTTACGTGGATGATCTTGAAGCGGACTGGGGAACCTATGGCTTCGGATTCAGCAAGGGGTTCATTATTCGATCACTGTTGATGCTGACTGGAGACACTTCTCCAAGTTTCCGACGGGAGTACCTTATTCCGAATAACATTGAGAAGTTAGAGGACATCTGGGTTGATGAGGCGTACAAACAGGCGATGTCCGAGGCGTTCCGTCTGGTTACTGACGAACTCGGGTTAGGTCGAAAATGCCTGACGTCAAACAATGCAATGCTTCCCATCCTCTACTATTGCTATCTAACGCTCACAGACACGGATCGTTCGTGCGTAAATCCATCAAAAGAGATTCTGGACCGAATGGAGTACTGGCTGTCAGTTACTGTCTGTAACAACCTATTCACACTTGGTTCTGATACTGTGCTTCGGCGAGCCCAAGACTACATCACCGAAGATTCGTTTCCTGTCTTAGACATAGTTGGCGAGTTTGAGGGCCGTGGAATCCAATTAAAACTCACAGAAGATCGCTTAGAAACGCTCGTAGAGGAGACAGACTACCACAGTGGATCCGTCAAACACTTTTTGCTTACGAGAGCTACCCAGGACTCACGGATCAGCGGCGAACTCGTTGAAGTGGGTGATAATGCTACCAGTCAGATACAAGTCGATCACATATACCCACAGAATAAGCTAAACCCTGACGAGGACTCTGAGCTGGAGAAGCGAGATCTCGAAAGCACTGACCAAGATAATCGTCACCAGTTGGGTAATCTCCAACTCATTCCAGAGAACCAATCGAAGGGTGATACTGATCCGGCGGACTGGCTTCAGGAAGTGAGTACGGATAGGAAAGGGTTGGAGACACTCGCTGAGATTCACTGTCTCCCCTGGTTAGTATCTAAGAGGTATACGTATGATCGGTTTGGGGAATTCTGGAATGAGCGAGAGGACTTACTTCTGGATCGGTTGAAATCAGAATTGACGCTGTATGATGACTTAGCGACAGATACCGTTCCCGTCATGAATTAGTTGTATATTTAATCACATCCACGCTCTTTTTCAGCTGTTCTCGGCTTCTGATCCGCTCCGCTGATAGAGGAAAACGAAGTGAAATCGATGAAGGGTTAATCTGCTGCAGGTAACTCCGATAACCAATTGAGGACAGTCTGCTCAGCATCATCGGGATCCGAAATCGGGCGTGTTCCACCTAACAGATGTTTCTCTGCTTCGCTCGTTACTGCTGGCTCTACCACAGCTGCCTGTGTTATCTCAGCTATGCGGCTACTTCGAGTAGTTGAGGATCCACCCGGTCCAGGCTTCCCACAAATAAACTCCAGGCTATCGACGACCTCAGGAGTGACCTCTCGGATGAGTGCCTCAAAGAGCGGATCACCCGGTAGTAGTAATCGGATCGATGGAAGCTGCTCTGCGATCTTTGGATTGAACGTTATCACAATACCGTTACCATCTCCAAGTTCTGCCTGTGCTGTCTCGTCCAGCGACTCCGGCATCCGTATCACGCTATCATCTGGTAACTCCAGCACATACGCGTCATCGACAATGCCGTCGAAGTCCTCAGCGCGAGCATGATTTCGGAGAGCAGTGAATGTCCACCCAGCTTCTTCGAGCTCATTGCTCTGCGTAAGGAGTGTCTCGATTGTTTCCAAGCTCACCAAGGGCTCATACGATCGATCGCCGGTCCCGATCTCGTCGAATGCTGGATAGCAGTACGGCTCCCAACCGTCAAGTCCAGCACTCTCGATAATCGCTTCTTTCGTCGCTACGCTATCTTCTTCACCCGCCAAACCGGTTTCTTCGGCTTTTTGTTGAGCACGTTGCGCTCGAGAGTCCGCCTCTTCGACGACCTGTTTACTAGGCTCTTGAGAGTCACTCGTGTCTGAACTACCCATCACGGCCTCTTTGATATCCTGTTCAATGCTGTTCAGAACGGGACGCATCGGGCCGACTACGTTCTCGAATAACTGCAAACGGCCCTCCAGTTCCTCATAGATGTCGCCGTCAATGCTGTCTTTGTACGCGTAATTGATGATCTTCACTACCTTGTTTTTCTGTCCAATGCGGTCGATTCGACCGATACGTTGTTCGACACGCATCGGATTCCACGGCAAGTCAAAGTTGATCAATGCATCTGCAGTCTGGAGATTCAACCCTTCACTCGCGCTGTCTGTACAGATCAGGATATTGGTGTCCCCATCAGTGAAATCACGCTTGATCGCTTCTTTGCCGACGTTAACCCATTCGCCTGTCGTCTCATCGTACTGCATCCCGCCTCCGCCACTGTATGTACCGACATTCGGATGCGTATCCGTCAAGGTTTCACGAGTATGTTCGAGGGTGTCGTGGTACTGTGTGAAGATGATAATGTTGTCCCGAGCGCTCTGTCGGAGCGAGCGGATGTCCCGCCGCAGTTGAGCTACTTTCGGATCAGTATGAGCCTGCTTAAGATCGTCGACGAATTCCTGAAGGGCAGCCCGTTCAGCCTGAACCACATCCGTTGCCCCACGGCTACTTGGCTGATACGCGTCTAGAGATGCCTGGCCGATCGATTCGTCGATCGTCGCCTCCGTCACACCAGCGTCCTTGCTCAGCTCGGAGACTTCTTCAGTCATGTCTTCGACCTTCTCATCAAGCTTCTCCATCCGGCGCTGGAGACTCTGCTTGATTGCGTGTAGACTGCTCGTCAGGCGTTGGCGGTACGTTGTCATCACGAACCCCAACGCGAGCTTCTCCTTCCCGGTCAGTACCTTCTGTGACTGCTTGTACGTCTCATCGATGTACTGCTCAACTTGGTCATACAGCGGCTCTGCATTCCCCAGTTCGATCCGTTTCGTCTCGACATTGCGTGTTGGGACAGTGTCATCGAGTAACCCAAGGTCTTGACACTGTTCCAAAACCGCACGAGTATTCCGGAAAATTCGGGACTGAACCGGTGTCGCCCACTGGGACGCCTCAACTAGGGCAGCCCATTCCGTTGGGCCACAGTCGAATATGAGTGAGCGCGGATCGTCGAACCGAGCCGAAGTCTCTCGCACGCCGACGAGTTTCTCGAGGGCTTTGCGTTGTTGGATCGACGCTGTCTCCGTCGAATCGACTAGATCGTTCGCCTGGTCGTCGTAGCCAGGGTTCGACGTAAGGTGTTCGTGGAGCAGCTGTCCGAAGCGTTTGATTCTGGGCCGTCCTTCTCCCTCTTCGAGATCTAGTTCCTTCCGAAACTGCTGGAGGACTTGTTGCTGTCCATCCATAAGGGTCTGATAGCGAGAGCCGACGGTGTCGAGACTATCCTCAAGTGCTTGCCGTGTCTCGAAAAATTCGACGAACCGTTCCTTGTCGTCCCAACCTGGGGGGAGGTCACACAGTCTGAGGAGATCATAGAGCTCGCCAATGTTCAACTGCATAGGGGTCGCTGTGAGGGCATAGAGACACTGTGAGACGTCTTCAACCTGTCCAAGGAGGTCATAGAGTTTCGTCTCTTCGCGGGCACTGTGTGCCTCGTCTACTACCGTAAGATCCCACACGTCCTCGTCGATCTCGGGACCAACGTGTTCCTGATTGTTCTCACGGCGGGCAGTGTGCCACGATTCGATCACGACGGTCCGCTCGTCTCTCCCAGTAACGAACGATCCGATCGGCGTGTTTTCCCAGTCGTCCGCGTCAACGGTCCCGGTCGTTGGTATCCGGTCGGCTTCTGCGCTTCCAAGGGGGCCGATCATATAGTCGCCGTCGTAGGATCGTTCGTGGTAGTAGGCGTGGATATTGAACCGATCAAGGAGTTCGTTTTGCCACTGCTGAACTAGTCCGGCAGGAACCAGAAAGAGGGCGTTCTCCACCTCGCCGATCTGCATCAACCGTGAGAGCGTCAGGCCCGCCTCGATGGTTTTCCCGAGACCGACTTCATCACAGAACAGGAGGTTGTTTGGGTAGATACTGACTGCCGTATCGGAGATCGTCCGTTGATGTGGCCAGGGCGTGACAGTACTGATCTCCTCCGCGAGATGTATTCCACCAGGCGTCCGTCCAGCAAGTGAGACGACACCAGCAGTATCGTCTTCTGGAACCGTCGTCTGGGGATCGTGGTTCTTGACGCGTTCGACGTGCTCGTCGAGCGATCCATCGGTGTCTTTCCATTCGATGAGGTCCTGGCGGGCGGCCTCGTCGAGTGGATAGACATTAACAGAGGGATGGAACCCGTTCCAGAGAGCGTTGAACGTGGAGATGTCCTCGTCGACGTACTTCGCTTCACCACGGCTCCACGATCGGTGGACTTTGAAGCGTTCGTAGTTGTATTGCCACGCGCTGAGCGTCTCGTTGATGCTCCCTTCGAAGCTGATCTTGTTGCCTTCGCGATCAACGCCGATGCCGAGCTTCGGATGAAAGAGTCCATCACCCCCTTTTGGATTACCGACTTTAATCTGGAGGTCACCGCGATCGAGGAGGGTAGCAATAATCGTGAGTTGGGATTCGACCCACGGTTCGAGGGGCTCATCCGCATCAGGGAACATTGCTCCTTTCTCACGTTTTTGGAGGTCTGCACCAGCAATGACGCGGACAGTTCCATCGGTCTCGAGAAGCGAGTCAACACCCTCAAGGGCGTACGCAAGGCTGCGTAGACTGAGGTACCCAGCGAGACGGTCATACCGAATCACTTCGTCGAGGAACGGCCGGTAGAACGTCTCCATGAGCGTCCGGTTAGTCCGGAACTCGCTCTCGTACACCGGCTCCCATGAGACGTCCTGAAGAGTCATTGTGTATGGTCACTTAGTTCACTTTGATGCTCTATCCCAGACATATCTATATGATCAAGGTTTACGTCAAGGTATTCTCCAGTCTCGCCTGAAATAAGGTTAACAAGTGTGTCATACATGTCAGAATCAGATGGCAAGACTTCAAGAAGTGCAGTGACTGCTATTTTAAACGAACCATCTGATTTGAGTCCTCGTTCAGAGAGCCAATCCCATGCTGCTCTGGCACCGTCTCGTTCGTAGACATGAAGTGCTGCATGGACAGTATCAATCGTATATGTGAACCTGGTTTCAGTGGGGTTTACGGGGTACTTTCGTGAGGAAGGATTATCTGCACTCGGGCTTTTAAGCATGACAATATCTTGGACCCGATCTGAGTGCGTTTTGAGTTGGATATCTCCTTTACTCTTCCCCCAAATCTTAGTTGACGATTTTATTTCGTCAATATCAATTCCTGCTGCAACACCAAGTTGCCGGCCTTCATCATAGGGGAATGTATCGAGTTCATAAATGAGCCACGCTAGAATATACCAACGTGTGAGTGCGTCAAGTTCCTCAATTCCTTCAGTGTCAAGGAACTGATCAGCAAGAACACTAGTCACTGCTTTTCGGGCTTCGCTAAGTGCTTCTCGAGGCCGTACCGTTTTGCCTTTCTTGTTCACAACTGGATACTCCTCAGCATATCTTTGGAGTGTTGGTCCATAGGCGGCAATAGCAGTATCTGTTTTCGATATATTGTATCCTGAATCAAGAATTTCTTCTGCTTCATCCCGAGCAGCTTGATGAATGCTCTGCCTGACATCTTCCCACAAAGTGCGGCTATCTTTGTTAGAGGTCTTTTTTCGCTTTCTCCCAATCAAAAGGATTGAACTATCTGCACTAGCCTTTCCCTGTAGTCCGACCCGATCTTTCCGTTCGGTTTTGACAGGATGGGTTGCTGTTATGGTGAACCCTGCGTTTATAAACGCAGTAGAGAGGGTGTCCCAAGCGTCCATATCTCGATGAGTGAACATGACTGTAATCACACCATTTTTAGCTAATAAGGTATGTATCTCAGAGAATATCTCTTCCATTTTCTCTTCATATTTTTCATCGGCTAACCTTTTCATGGATTTGTCATCCGAAGCAACCCCCTCAAACCGGGTCGGATTAGCAACTGCTTCGTCTTCTTTGTTAGAAAGTTGTGAAGAAAAGAGAGATGAGTGTACCTCTCCCAGATATCTTTTTAAAACCACATAGAACACGTCCGACAATTCTGAATATTGTATACTGCTATAGTATGGGGGATCAACAACTGCAACGTCAACACTTCCCTGTTCCCACCGTTGGTTGAGATCTGCAGCATCTAGTGAAGAGGTCTCAACCGTGGGATTGCTTGGCAAATGGGTAACAAGGTCTTCGTATGCTTCTATAACCTGATCTGATCTATCGATGTACCCTCTCCTTGGTGCGGAGATGTTATTATCTACAGCAGTAAATTTGAGAGCAAGATTATTGTCAGTGAATACTCGGCTTCCTGTTCCCCGCCGCATACGCCACCTTGCTAGACGACAATTGAACTCTATAACTCTACTTGAAGAAAGGGCTAGAATTGTCAGTATCGCGTCGCCTTTTTTATCATCATATCTATCTCTAATTTCTGAGACATATTTTTTGAAGGCTTGCAGATACTCGTAGTGAGTAATGAGTTGCCGTGGAGTGAATATATCTTTCCACTCGTCCATCCCATAACGTTTAATTTGTGTTGTGTTGAAACCGCTTGGAATTGGTTCAGCCAAGAAATCTAACATATCAAAATCCGATTCTACTCGATCAAATGCCTTCTTCATACCTTCGCTGTCAACGTTAGATCCTGCACGATAGTGCCAGTCTCCTTGTGAATCTGCATAACTAACACCATAAATCTTATACTCAAAATTACCGTTCTTAATGATTTTCCGAATCTCGTCTGTTTGTTTGACGACACCACAGTGTGGACATTCAGCACCTCCCCGGGTAACAGTTCCATCTTTGGGTTCAAAGTCGTTTGAAGGATTATCACCTGGAACTATATGGGAAAAATCAATATCACCGTCATTATATGTTGGCTTTACAGCATCACCTGATTGGCTGTTTATCCACCAGTTCCGGACAAGGGGAATGCTACCACCGCAAGACGTGCACTGAATTATATGAGTGAGTGCGGAGTTATGGATTTCATGACCAGGTTTTTCTGTAGGATAGTAGGGTTCAATATTCTTTTTTGCCTCTTTATGTATCTTGTCACGATACTCTTCCAGTTCTGGTTGAAGTGAACCGATGTTGGCAGCGTATTCAAGACCGACTTTTGTAATGCGCTCTTCTGTAGGAGATTGTTGATACTGGTCAGTTGTCGCTGTGGAATCGAAGAGAGCAAGGACACCGCGTCAGCGGTGTCCGTTAGG
>NZ_AOIN01000007.1 GCF_000337135.1 Natrialba chahannaoensis JCM 10990 | reverse complement strand
GAAGCTACGTCTTGCAGGGTTGCGCTTGTGTTGGACACACTTCGCGCACCCTGCTGCTTCGTACGTGACGCTTTCTATGACACACTCATAGTGGTTTTCGTAAGATCCACTCTTTGTCTCAGAGAACTTCTTTTGAAGATGCTCTGATATCCCATCTTGCATTCCTTTTGGACCAATCTGCATCAATTTTAGAAATTCATCATGATCAACATCACCAGGAATCACAGAACCTAGAACCGCAGCACGAGAGACAGGTGTTGGCCGAGCTGCAAACCACTTATGCAAACTCAATAGAGGATGGCAACCGCCACTACCCATATCTTTCTGACTCTCAATATCGATTGCCGCCAACGGTAACTTACCCTCAATTGCGACTTTGTCCGGTGCAACTGAAATCTCTTGTTCCCCAGTGGTTTTTTCGGTCATTGTCTGAATCAGTTAATATGATCTGCTAGTAGTATTCGTAGAGCCTTTACTCCGCTCGGAGACGTCGGTGACCGGGCCTTGGCGTGCCAGTAATAGCATTCGCCGAGGCTCATCTGGTCGATCCCTTTTGCTACTTCTCGAAGGCGATCCCGGCGACGCATCGGCTTCATCGCACGAAACGCAATCGAGAGTCGGACACCAGCAGCCTCAGGGAGACTGACGCTTGCTGGCTCGCCTGTACACACTATCTCGGGATCTATGCTTATTTCACGGAAGGTGGATTCAATGAGGAAACTTACCTCGTTAAACGCCACACCACGCAAAGTGGCGATACGGATCGCACACCAGTCATCCCAGTCATAGGCCGTGTCATCTGCACCAGGGAGCTCGGACGGGGAGTTCTCACCGACGATCGCGTCCTCCAACTCGCACACTGAGACAGTCACTGACTTTCGCGCTCTCTCGAATCGTTCCCGACGAGCAGTCGCGATATCACGAGGAGCCAGTTCGTACAGTGAAATCTCGTGCTGATCCTCTACACGTTCGCGTGTCAGCACAAATGTAGGCCGATTCCCGTACGCACCGGTGGTGAAGGCGAACGAATTCCCCTCAGCTACTCCCTTGCTCATAGCTGGGTTACCTCACTGGACTCGATCACGCGGATTTGCGTGTGCATCGTAACCGTGAACGCATTGTCGACTGCGAGCAACTCGTCGAGGGCGTCAAACATCTCCCCATAGATTCGATCGTCTTCATTTTTAAACTCGATGGCGAACTCTGCTTCTGCGGTTCGACCGCCGTTCGGGTTTGCCAGATCTTCAGGCTCCATGTTGAACCGAAGATGGCTCGCAAAGACATCCGGTCGACCCTCGAAGTCGACTTCGAACTCAGACCTCGAGTCCGCGCCGTCGTTCGACTCGTACTGGAAGCTCATGATCGTGTCATCCGCGAACTCGTCGGCGTTGCTGAGTTTGTTCGCGGTGAACCACGCGCCTTTCCAGGCGTCGGCTCCGTCGATGCGAATCCACACGCCTTCAACGACGGGCGTTAATTCGTCAGGGTGTCCGTTGTACTCCTCGCGAGCACTGGTGAGTTCATCAGCGATGTCTGCCCGCATTTCCTGAAGCGCACGTGAGACGTGTGCCGGCTCGGAGG
>NZ_AOIN01000006.1 GCF_000337135.1 Natrialba chahannaoensis JCM 10990 | reverse complement strand
AGGCGGTCTACCTCCCGAAGCGCGAGTGGGAACGAGAAGACGAGGCCGATGACGGCACGGACGTGACGATTCGCCAGGAACTCATCGAAGACTTCGAGGAGATCGGCGATACAACACCGCTCTCGGCGGATCGTGATAGCGACTCGCCGTTGAGCAATCTTCTCGATGAAGTAGCGGACGAGGAGGAGATCGACGAGCCGGCACGAGTCGAAGCGCCGACGGTACCCTTCGAGACGAACCTGCCGTGGGTAGACGTCGATCCCGCTGACGAACGGGAGATGAAGCACCAGATCGGGCGGGTAAT
>NZ_AOIN01000005.1 GCF_000337135.1 Natrialba chahannaoensis JCM 10990 | reverse complement strand
AAATCGACGGACACGATGGGGCGCACGCAGATGGCGGCTCTGGACCTCACGAAGGGCAACCCGTGGTGCGGCCAGGTCACGCGCGACAGCAGCGGGAAGAACAAGGAGCCGTGGATTCTGGGGTACAAGGGCGAGAACGGACCGTTCTTCCAGTGGGCCGTCATCAAACTCGTCGGCCACGATGTGCCGCTAATCCTTGATGCGATCCCGGTCGAACGTGGTCGAAAGCGGGCCGACATCGTGGACGATCTCCTC
>NZ_AOIN01000004.1 GCF_000337135.1 Natrialba chahannaoensis JCM 10990 | reverse complement strand
CCACAAGGGTAGTACTGGAACGGGCACCGACCAAGACGAGCGAGATCAGCACGCAACCGCTTCGAGCCCACAAGGGTAGTACTGGAACCCGTATGGAGTGTTTTGTGGGTCCTCTACACCAAGGCTTCGAGCCCACAAGGGTAGTACTGGAACCATCCCGACATCTCGGCCCTTGGGGCTTAAACATACGTTCTCTGAGCCACTGATTCCGT
>NZ_AOIN01000003.1 GCF_000337135.1 Natrialba chahannaoensis JCM 10990 | reverse complement strand
ATGACTACCTCGTTGGCAACGTCGCGACGAACTTCCGGCTGCCACAGCGTGACATCCGTCGAGCAGTCAAAACCGCCCGGTATCTCTGTCGGACGGGGACTGATGTCGACGATATCGACGAACTCGACGAACTCGAAGCGCTCGAAGAGACGGACGCCTTCGCGGGCGAAACCGACGCCTTCGCCCCCGTCGATGGTAAACTTGAGCGCGACCATCTCTACGAAGCGTGCAAACGCTACTCGGCGAGCAACCTTGAGGCGCTGGCCGAACTGATAACACTGAGAAAAAACGCGGTGATCAACAGCCACTCCCTGTCTTCGACCCGCTACCGCTTCTCGTCGATCACCTCCACCGCCACGTCGTCAGGTCCGGGTCCGATCACGACGCGATAGCCTTCGTACTCGAAGCCAACGAGGGCGTTCCCGCCAGATTCAAGCACCGCAGCCAGTGCCTCTGGAT
>NZ_AOIN01000002.1 GCF_000337135.1 Natrialba chahannaoensis JCM 10990 | reverse complement strand
AACGCTGGTGAGACGTACGCAACCGGCCTCCCACTTCTGGTAAGTGATCGCGACGACGGTCTTGCCATTGTCGATTATGAGTCTGGCGAAGTCGTCCAGAACATCACGGATGCCAATGGCCAAGAAATCGGTATCTCGGGCGACGGCCGAATCGCTGCTGTGCAGTCTCGAATATCGGCTTCTGACCGGCTGAACGTGTACGACGTTGCTACTGGCGAAGAATTGCTGGAGGAGCGCGAAAGCACATTTGATGGCAGTATCCGCAACCCACTCGCAAACGGTAATGTTGTGGTCGCGGCTGGGGCTGATACTGTCATCGGATTCGGTGTCACTCCTGGGGACCCTGATGCGAGCGGCGATCAGATCTGGTCGACTGGCCACGGCACGGGCGAACTCGCAAAATCACCCGACGAGACGATGGTCGCATTCTGCAGTGGGATGGACCTCTACATCTTGGATTTCGAGACTGGCGACGAACTCCATGTTGTAGAGGGCTTCACCGACGACCACCCCCGCGGAATCGATTTCGGC
>NZ_AOIN01000001.1 GCF_000337135.1 Natrialba chahannaoensis JCM 10990 | reverse complement strand
GTCTCCTCGATTTCCTCCTGGGTGAGGTCGTCGTTGGCCGAGAGCATGAGGGCGATCACACCGGAGACGTGGGGTGCGGCCATCGAGGTTCCCGAGAGATGGTCGTACTCGTCGTCTGGCATTGCGCTGAGGACGTTCTCGCCGGGTGCGGAGACGTCTGGTTTGACCCACTCGTCGGGCCATGCTGGGTCAGGGTTGTCCCAGTTGTCGGCGGCGATAGTGTTGCC